>JAVWLU010000003.1:0-148263 GCA_036637795.1 Clostridium sp.
GATTTGGTTCAAATATGGGCTTTTTTTTATGTCGCACTTGATTATACAATTTATCTTATATAAAAACTCAAATAGATTTAGTGTTTCTGATGATGGAAAGACATTAGTTATTCAAAGTAACTTTGGATCAATGCCTCATGGAAATCATATATTAGCAATTGCAGACCAAAGATATCAAGTTAATAGTAGTACAGAAGGTAATTCAGTAATTAATAAAGAGTCAGCTTTAGTTAATTTTAATGAAGAGAAGTCAGTTGTACCTTCAATGAGAGTTCCTTTTTCAGTTGGAGATAGACCTGCTATAACTAAACCAATAGCTATACAAGTACTATCACCATTAAGTATGTTCATTACTTTCAATAATCCAATAATGGAGCCATTGAAGAGTGAATTAAATCATGCACAATTCTTGAGTGTTGGAAATCAAACATTAAAAGTAGTTAAGACAGTTAGAGCAACTAATGATTTTAAAAAGGTATTAATATACCTAGATGAATCAACAGCATTAAAACCATCAGAAGATGGTACTGATTTAATAGCATTGACAATAGGTACAGGAACTAATATAACAGTAGGAACTAGTCCTTCAGTTACTGATGGAGCTTTATATGATGCATGGGGTATAGTTGTACAATCATGCACTATGGAAAATATATTTGTTCCAACTGTTAGACCAACTATAATAAAAGTTAAACAAGATCAAAATCCATTAAATATTGATAATACAGTAATTGATGTTAAGTACTCAACTAATATGGTTGTCGATGATTCAAAACAATCAATAATAAATATGGATAACTACACATTAACAGATTTTAATGGAGATATTGTTAAGATAAATAATGTAGGATTAAAAAATAAGGATAAGAGTTATGCTTCTATAACAACTAATGAGGTTCTTCCAACAGGTTGGTACACTTTAAACGTAGTAAATGTAACTGATACAATTGGTGGAGAATTAGATTTACCTAATCCTATAAAGGTATATGTTGAAGATATAACAATTCCAGAAGTTGAAGAGATAATAGCAACTAATTATAATTTTGATGTGGATGACACTATAGACCCAAAAAAATCTGATTCTTATGTGAATAATATCAATAATGTAATGGTAGTAAAATTCAAGACTCCTATGAGGGTTAAGGCTGACGGAACATTAACAGCAGATAATGCAGCAGATAATGAAAAAAATTATAGATTATTGCCTTCAGATTTAGGAAACTCACTTAGTGCACAAATAACATCTATAACTGAAGATAATAGATGGTTTAGATATGTTTTAGATGAACCTATTAAGAAATATAAACCATTCTTTTTAACTGATGCTAGTGGAAATGTAACATCAAATCCGAAGGACACACCACACTATACTTTATTCTGTGGTTATAATCTTTTAAAGGGATTTAGGTATATAACTAATACTGCAGGTAATGTATTACCATTCTGTGATGGAATGCCGGTTAGACTATTAGGAACTAGAATAAACTATCAATTAGGTAAAGCTATTATTGAAGATAGTGAAACTATTAAACTTGCTATAACACCTGTAAATAATGAAGTTTTTGCAGTTGATAAGAAGGACTTTAGTGCAGTGGTTATTAATGGAGCTGTAAACACACCACTAGTTATAACAGATGTATATATTGACCCTACAAATAGTGGGAATATAGTCATCAAGGTACAAGCAGATGTATTAACAGCTGAAACAGCAGATGTTAAAGTTGCAATAAATCTATCAGGAAATACTGTAGATATATTCGATAGAGATATTTATTGTGGAAAAGTTTCTCCTTCAGGAACAGGCGGGGTTTCAGTAGATCCACAAGAATTTACTAAAGTAGTTGGTAATCTAGTTAATAATATTGCATCTAAATTAGAATCTATTAGCTTTGTATCATTAACAGATTTAGTAAGTGCAGATGGTATTCTTAGTGGTTCTAAGATAGCTAATATTAGATTAAGCTTTGCTGGAAATATAGTTAAGACTAATAAGAGTGATTTCATAGTTTTAGCAACTAGTTTATTACAACCAGCAATAAATTACAACTGTCCAGTAGTTCATGCTAAAATAAATGATACAATGAAGAATAGTATAGATATATACTGTAAAGTAGATAAGAGTATTGAACCTACTCAATTAAGGTTAAGTGTTGCAACTAATAATGCAACCAATATAATTACTGAAGGGGAAAATGGAGTTAAGATATCAAAAATATCTAGTACAAATGCAATGTTAGTTAATAGCATTTCTGCTAACTTTGTAAATACAAGTAGTGCTACTGAAAATATAGATACTATAAGTTATAACTATGCAAGTTACGGAAATAGTGACTTTGATTTAGTATCAACAGTTACTCTTCCAGATGTTAAAACTATAGTAGGTGGAACTAATACTATAATAACTACTCCTGTTGTATTACCAATAGAAAGTAATATTGTTAATACAATAAACGTAGTACCAAAAAGATTTGAATATATTATTGAAATGGGTTGTGGAGAGATTATAATTGAGGCTAATGCTGAAGATACTACAGTTGGACTATTTGTTGATAGTACCGATATCGCAATAGACAATAGTAAGACTGTTTCAATTAGCTTAAATATTAAACCTTCAGCTGAAATTGAAATAATAATTAATCTAGGTGTAGGTGTAGGATTTAACAAAAATGCAGTAGGTAATAGTATTAGATTTATTCCTGATCAAAGATTATTTGCAACTATAAATGATCAAAAACAATTTATTGCAGATTCAGTTTATTATAATGCTGTTGCAACAGTGGAATAGTTTTTTCTTAAAAGGTTACACATTTATGTGTAACCTTTTTTTCGAACATTATTCAAAAAATAGACGAAAACATATGGATTTTATGCAGATTTGTGATATAATCTGTCTATATCATACAAAATATGACTCGTATATAGTCGGCAATATGGGCCGAAAGTTTCTACCTGCTAACCGTAAATTAGCAGACTACGAGGTGAATTGGTTTATTTATAGATAGATTTTATTTATTGTAATACAAAAGCACCTCAATTTTATAATTGAGGTGCTTTTTCAATTTAAAGTAGGAAATTTGAAGTCACTTCGAGTATGATAATAGTTTTTTTAGGGGGACAAAAGAATATGAAAAACGAGAATGACTCAAATATCGAATTACTTTATGGTATCGATGGAAGACCTAATTTGGGTACTCAAATTTTACTAGGGTTTCAAAATATATTTGCAGCTTTTGGTGGGATAATTGTAGTTCCAATGGTTATTTCAAGTGCGTTAGGATTTGATGCAAAAACAGCAACAGCAATAATGAGTGCTACTATATTAGCATCAGGAATTGCAACAATAATTCAATCAAGAGGTATTGGACGAGTTGGTTCAAGAGTTGCATGTATTATGGGAACAGATTTTACATTTGTATCTCCATCAATTACGGTTGGAACGGTAGCGGGACTGCCTGGTATAATAGGGGCAACTATATTAGGTGCTTTTTTAGAAGTTATACTAAGTTACTTTATTAAACCTTTAATGAAGTTCTTTCCACCATTAGTTACAGGTACAGTAGTATGTTTAATAGGATTAACACTTCTGCCAGTATCAATGGATTGGGCCGCAGGTGGGGTTGGAGCTGCTGATTATGGTAGTTTAAGAAATGTTTCAATTGCAATGACAGTTATGATAATAACACTTTTATTAAATAGATATGGAAAAGGATTATTAAGTAGTGCATCAATATTAATCGGAATGGTTATAGGTTATATTATTTGTATTCCTTTAGGAATGATAGATTTTGGAATAGTTAAAGAGGTAAGTTGGGTTTCTTTACCGAACATATTTGAATATGGAGTAACATTTGACTGGAAGCTTTTATTACCATTTATTCCAGCATACTTTGTTACTACTATAGAAACAGTTGGATGTTTAACGGCTATTTGTGAAGTTTCAGGTGTAAAACCAGATGAAAAAAGAATTGGGCCTGGAGTTTTAGCAGATGGAGTTGGAAGTATGATTGCAGGGGCTGTAGGATCATTCCCTAATACATCATTTAGTCAGAATGTAGGATTAATACCATTAACAAAGGTTGCTAGTAAATATGTAGCGGTAGTAGCTGGAGTTATTTTAATAATATTAGGGTTCTTCCCTAAATTTGCGGCATTGATTAACATAATACCTCAACCTGTACTTGGTGGGGTTGGTATTGTAATGTTTGGAACTGTTGCTGCATCAGGAATTAAAACATTAAGCAGAGTAAAAATAAATAATAGAAATCTTTTAATAATAGCAACATCAATAGGATTAGGTCTTGGAATTACATTTAGACCAGAATTTATTTCACAGTTACCAGAAGCTTTAAAAATGATATTTGCATCAGGAATATCAACTGGTACAATAGTAGCATTAGTATTAAATGCTATATTAAAAGATGAAGAAGAAAAAACAGAGGTTAATGGAGGAGTAAACAATGGAGAAGTTGCATAATAAAATATTAGCTGAGGGTAATGCATTAAGTGAGAATGTTTTAAAAGTTGATTCTTTTATAAATCATGGAGTTGATGCTGAGTTAATGTATGAAATTGGAACAGAGTTTAAAGAGTATTTTGGAAACAAAGGAGTGACTAAAATATTTACAATAGAAAGCTCAGGAATTGCTCCAACAGTAATGACAGCACTTCAAATGAACTTACCAATGGTAACATTAAAGAAACAACAGTCAAAAATACTAAATGGACAAGTGTATCAAACAAAGGTACATTCATTTACAAAGGGATTAGACTATAACTTAACGTTATCTAAAGATTATATTAATGAAAATGATAAGGTTCTAATTATAGATGACTTCTTAGCTAATGGAGAAGCTGCATTAGGTGCAATAAGGTTAGTAGAAGAAGCAGGAGCAACAGTTGCTGGTATTGGAATAGTAATTGAAAAATCATTCCAACCAGGAAGACAAATGCTTTTAGAAAAAGGTTATGATGTGTATTCATTAGCAAGAATAGCTAGACTTTCAAAGGGCGAAATAGAATTTGTAAAATAATAAATTTTTGTAATTATTTTAGAATTACATCCTTAATTTTAACTTTTATATTCAAAGTTAATGGGATGTATCAAGATGATAAATCATTTTGATACATCTCTATTAATTTTAAGATTTAAAAGTAGGTGATTAAAAGCTTAATATAATAGAAGAAAATAATAGGTTTTATTTTGAAGTTTGTAATAATATGTTTAAATTTGTAGATATTATTAGGTTTGAATATTTAGGGAAATTGTATTATAATAATTTTATTGTTAAAAGTATGTTAAGTATAAATGTGAGTGTTAGTGGGGGTACTTTAATAAGGCTTTTAAATAGGTTCGATGTAAACGTTGTTTGAAATAATACCTTTAAAATTTTGAAGGAATGTGATAATATATACACTTTGTGGAGAAATTTTGATTGTACTATGAAATTAACTAAAATTTATATAAAGAACTAGCAAAGAAGCTTGTGGGAGGATGTCAATATAATGGGAAAAGATGTTTGCTTTAATAATATTGTGCAAAACTTTAAATTTGAAGGGGAATATGTAGGTTCAAATTATCATGATTGTGGTCATATAAATGATACGTTTATGGTTAATTACAAGAAAAATGATGGAACACTTTGTAAATATGTGTTACAAAGAATAAATACAGATATATTCACAAATCCAGATGAATTAATGGAAAATATTAAAAATGTAACTAATCATATAGCAAATAAGGTAAAGGAAGCTAATGGAGATCCATTAAGAGAAACCTTATGTCTTATAGAAACTAATGATGGCGGATACTACTATCAAGCTCCAGAAGATGATTGTTGGAGAGCTTTTGTATTCATAACTGGTGCAAAAACATATGATATGGTTGAAAAACCAGAACATATTTATACTACAGGAAAAGCTTTAGGACAATTCCAAAAGCATTTATCAGATTTTAAAGTAGAAACTTTATTTGAAACAATACCAGATTTCCACAATACAGCAAAAAGATATGATGCATTTGTTGAAGCTGTTAATGAAGATAAAGTAGGTAGAGTTGAATCTGTACAAGCTGATATTGATTTTATAATGACAAGAGCAGAAGAAACAAAATTAGTAGTCAATATGATTGAAGAAGGTAAATTACCTTTAAGAGTTACTCATAATGACACTAAGTTTAATAATATTATGATTGATGATGAAACTGAAGAAGGTATTGCAGTTATTGATTTAGACACTGTTATGCCTGGTGTATCTTTATATGACTTTGGTGATTGTATACGTTCATCTGCTAATACAGCAGCTGAAGATGAACAAGATTTATCGAAAGTTTCATTTGATTTGAATCTATATGAATATTTCACAAGAGGTTATTTAGAATCAGTTAAAGATTCATTGACGCCTGTAGAAATAGAGTATTTACCATTCTCAGTTAAACTTTTAGCTTTAGAACTTGGTATGAGATTCCTAATGGATCACATAAATGGAGATACTTATTTTAAGGTTCATAGAGAAAATCACAATTTAGATAGAGCTAGAGGTCAATTTAGACTAGCTCAAGATATAGAAAATAAAATGCCTGAAATGAAGGCAATAATAGAAAAATATATATAAGATCAGATTAGGTATTTTAAAATAATCAATTATTAATAATCAATAAAAAGTATTAATAACTCAAAAGAGTATATTGTATTTTCATTGATTAAATATAATTGGTTATTTTTTATATATAGAAAAGTTAAGAAATAATATAAATATATCATTAGTATTTAAGTAAATAATTATGAAAGTTATAAAATAAATTAATACAGATATTTGGTTTGAAATAATGTTTATGATATTATATTAGAATGAGAAAATGAGAAGATTAAGAATGTAAGAATACAAAAGAAAAGGTGATAAATATGTTTAAACTATTAGAAAGTTTAGTAGATAAGAATAGGGAGTATGGAAATCAAGGTAAACTAGCGGATTATATACCGGCATTATTACAAGCAGATCGATTAGAATTAGGTGTATGCGTAGTTGACTTAAATGGAACTGAATACTTTGCAGGTGATTGTGATAAAAAATTTACAATACAGAGTATATCAAAAGTTGTGTCTTTGATTTTAGCTTTAAGTGATAATGGGAGAGATAATGTATTTAAAAAGGTAAATGTTGAACCTACAGGAATGGGATTTAATTCAATAGTAAATTTAGAATCAGTTGATTCAGATAGACCATATAATCCTATGATTAATGCAGGTGCCATAGTAACAACTTCTTTAATATATGGGAAAGATAAAGAAGATAAAATTAATAGAATACTTAATTTTGTAAAAAAGGCAACAAATAATGATAATATTACAATTAATGAAGAAGTGTATGAATGTGAAAAGGAAACTGGGGATAGAAATAGAGCATTAGCATATTTTATGAAATCAGTAGGAATGCTTGAAGGCGATATAGAAGAAATTTTAGAAGTCTATTTTAAACAATGTTCTATAGAATGTTCTGCAAAAGATCTTGCTAGGTTTGGTGCATTACTAGCTAATGATGGTGTAACTCCATGGAGTGGAGAGAGATTATTATCAAGAGAATGCTGTAGAATTGTAAAAACTATTATGGTTACTTGTGGAATGTATGATGCATCAGGTAAATTTGCAGTTCATGTTGGGATTCCAGCAAAATCAGGCGTTGGTGGAGGTATTTTAGCTACAGTTCCAAGAAGATATGGAATTGGAATATATGGACCATCACTTGATGAAAAGGGAAATTCAATATGTGGTAAGCATGTGTTAAAAGATCTATCTGAAGAACTTGATTTAAGTATCTTCTAATTAATAATAGAAAAAGATATTAAATTATTATAAAAAAATAGAATATACTATTGAATTACCAATAAAATACTATTATAATAAATAGAAATAATATAATTTTCAAAAGATAATGATAAGGAAGAGTAATTATTATAATTTCTTAAAGAGAGCTAAGGTTTGGTGGGACTTAGTAGAAAATAATAATGAAGCAGCCTTTGAATCTCATATTGAGAACTAAGAGAAATCTTAATGTAGATATTGACGTGCTCCTCACGTTATAGGGGAAGAAATTTTTAATTTCTATTAAGGTGGGTAAAGAAATTTTACCTATTAGGGTGGTACCGCGTAGTTGACCTTCGTCCCTTGTATTTTGCAAGTGACGAAGGTTTTTTTATATTAAAATATATAAAATTATAATTAACAAATAAGCTAAGCACATAGTTGAGTTTATAAAAAAATCTATTGAAAGAATTCCCTAAGGAATTCTATCATCAATTCTAAATTTAAAATTTAAAATTCAAATAAATGGAGGAATAGATTATGGAAGAGATATTAGAGATTTTAGAGAAGAACAGTAGATATACAAATGAAGAAATTGCAGTAATGGCAGGTAAAACTAAAGATGAAGTAACGGATGCTATAAAATCATATGAAGAACAAAATGTTATAGCTGGATACACAACTTTAATAAACTGGGAAAACACAGGGAAAGAGATAGTTACAGCACTTATTCAAGTAAAGATAACTCCACAAAGGGGTGTTGGATTTGATAAGGTTGCTGAAAGAATATATAAATTTCCACAAGTTAAGGCATGTTATTTAATGTCATCAGGTGGTTTTGATTTAACAGTGATTGTTGAAGGTAAAACTATGAAAGAAGTAGCTATGTTTGTATCAGATAAGTTAGCAGTTCAAGAAAGTGTTGTAGGTACGGCAACACACTTCGTATTAAAGAAGTATAAAGAGCATGGAAGAATATTTAAGGAAAATAAAACAGATGAAAGAGAGGCTATATTTATATGATGAATTTAGAAAATATGATAAATGATAATGTAAGAAATATGCCACCATCTGGCATAAGAAAATATTTTGATATGATAAATGAAATGGATGATGTAATTTCACTTGGTGTTGGAGAACCAGATTTTGTTACACCATGGAATGTAACAGAGGCTGGTATATACTCTTTAGAAAAAGGACAAACTCATTATTCTTCAAATGCAGGATTTATAGAGTTAAGAAGAGAGATTTCAAATTATTTAAATAGAAGATTTAATTTAAAATATAGGCCGGAAGATGAAATATTAGTAACTGTTGGCGGCAGTGAGGGGATAGATTTAGCATTAAGAACTTTAGTCGGTCCTGGAGATGAAGTAATTATACCTGAGCCAAGCTTTGTGGCTTATAAAGGATGTACAGCATTTACTGGCGCTACACCTGTGGTTTTAAACTTAAGAGAAGAGGATGAGTTTAAGTTAACTCCTAAGATGTTAGAAGAAGCAATAACGCCAAATACAAAAGTTGTTATTATTCCATTTCCAAATAACCCAACAGGGGCAATAATGACTAGAGAAGAATTAGCTGAAATAGTTGAAGTGTTAAAGGATAAAAATGTAATTATAATTTCAGATGAAATATATGCAGAATTATCATATGATAAAAATCACGTTTCAATAGCTTCTTTCGATGAAGTGAAGGATAAAACTCTTGTTATAAATGGATTTTCAAAAGCATATGCAATGACTGGGTGGAGACTTGGATATGTTTGTGGAAATGAAACATTAGTATCTGCAATGACGAAGATTCATCAATATGGAATAATGAGCTCACCAACTACAGCACAATTTGCTGCAATTGAAGCTTTAAAGAATGCTGATGATAGTGTTAATGAAATGACTAGAGAGTATAATAGAAGAAGAAGAGTGCTTGTTGATGGGTTAAGAAAATTAGGTTTAGACTGTTTTGAGCCACTAGGAGCATTTTATGTGTTCCCTTGTATAAAAGGTACTGGCTTTAATTCAGATGAATTTTGTGAAAAGCTATTAATGGAAGAAAAAGTACTTGTAGTTCCAGGAAATGCATTTGGAGATTGTGGAGAAGGATTTATTAGAGTATGCTACGCATCTTCAATGGAAAATATAATGGAATCATTAAAAAGAATAGAAAGATTTGTTTCTAAATATAAATAAACTTTTAAGAATCTACTTTGTAGATTCTTTTTTGTATTATTTATGATATTATATTTATTATGTAATAATAATAAGAACGTTAATAGAAGGAGTATAATTATGTCAAAAAAAACAGTGGATTTAGGAACGGGTTCTATTGGTAAGTTGTTATTTACTTTAGCACTACCAGCTATAGTAGCTCAAATAGTAAATGTTCTATATAACATAGTAGATAGAATATTCATAGGTAAAATACCTAATGGAGATATAGCAATGGCAGGAGTAGGAGTTGCATTTCCTATTATTTTAATAGTATCTGCCTTTAGTGCATTAATAGGAATGGGTGGCGCACCATTAGCTGCTATAAAAATGGGTGAGAAAGATAATGATGGAGCTGAGAAGATTGTAAGTAATAGTTTTTCATCTCTAATCATAATTGCAATTCTATTAACAGTAGGATTTTTAATATTTAGTGAACCAATTTTATGGGCATTTGGAGCAAGTGATGCAACTATAGGGTATGCAAAAGAATATTTAAATCTATACTTAATAGGTACAATATTTGTACAGATAGCTTTAGGTATGAATCCATTTATAAATACTCAAGGATTTGCTAAAGTTGGAATGACTACAGTAATGATAGGTGCAGTTATTAACATAGTATTAGATCCAATATTTATTTTTGGTCTTGATATGGGAGTAAAGGGAGCTGCGTTAGCTACTTTACTTGGTCAAATGGTATCAGCAATATGGGTACTATTCTTCCTATTCGGAAAGAAGAGTATTTTAAAAATAAGAAAAGAGTACTTAAAACCAAATTTAAAAATTATTATACCTATTGTTACTTTAGGTGTATCACCATTTATAATGCAAGCTACAGAAAGTTTAGTATTAATTTCATTAAATAATCAATTAGCTTCATATGGTGGTGACTTAGCAGTTGGAGCAATGACTATAATGAGTAGTATTCTTCAAATATTAATGCTTCCAATCATAGGTTTAACTCAAGGATCACAGCCAATTATGAGTTATAATTATGGAGCAAAAAACTTTGATAGAGTTAAAAAGACGTTTAAGTTATTATTAATGGCATGTTTATTTTACAGTGTAACAATGTGGGGCTTATTAATGATAGTACCAGAATTCTTTGTTGGTATATTCAATAATAAAAAAGAACTTGTTGAAATTACTTCATGGAGTATAAGAATATTCTTTGCAGGAACATTTATACTTGGAGCACAAATAGCTTGTCAACAAACATTCCTAGCGTTAGGACAGGCAAAGGTTTCATTAGTTCTTGCATTATTAAGAAAAGTAATTTTACTAATTCCATTAGTATTTATATTACCAATGTTTGTAGAAGGCAATGCTTTAAAGCTTCAGATGGTATTAACAGCTGAGCCGGTTGCAGATATCGTAGCAGCTATGGCTACATTAACATGCTTTGTAATCTTTATGAAAAAGATGTTTAAAAAAGTAGATAATGTTTTAGATGAAACTAAGGCATAGGTAGGAAGTAAAATTAGATTTATGGTCAATTATCATAAAAATACAATAAGTTAATTAGTATTATTTATTGTATTTTTGTTAGATGATTGATCATTTTTTTATGCATTGATAATAGCAAAAAAAATGGTTTTTTATTTACTAAATTTCTAGAAAAATCATAATGAAAAATATATAATAGTACAGTATACTTAAAATAAATTAATTATAGATGAAAATATAATTTTAAATAAGACGAAAATTGTATATTTGTGTTATTATATAGGTATAAATGTTAAGGGGGATAAAACGATTGCAAAAGATAGCATTAATAACTGATAGTAGCTGTGATTTAAATAAGGAAACTCTAGAAAAATTTAACATTAAAATGCTTCCTGTAAGAATAGTATATAAAGATGCTGAATATCTAGATAAAATAGAGTTATCATCGGAAGAAATGTATAATAGATTACCTGAAGAGGTGCCAACAACATCATTACCAGATGTAGGTTATTCACATAAAGTCTTAGAAGAAATAGTTAAGGATGGATATACTCATGTAATAGTGGCAACTGTTTCAAGTAAATTATCTGGAACATTTAATAGTTTAAGACTAATAGGTGAAGAATTTGAAGAGTTAAAATTCCATTATTTTGATACAAGAACATTAGGATATCCTGTTGGAGCTATAGCTATACAAATTGCAAAGTTAATAGAAGCTAAAGAAAGTTTTGAAGAAATAGTTTCAAAGCTTGAATCAATTAGAGAAAGAGTACATGGATATATTACTTTCAGTACATTAGAGTACCTAATTAAAGGTGGAAGAATTGGTAGAGTAACAGGAACAATAGGAAAAGTATTAGACTTAAAACCGATTGTATCTTCAAATGAAGAGGGAGTACTTTACAACTTTTCAAAAGCTAGAGGTAGAAAAAAGGCAATCTCTAAAATGAAAGAAATATTAAATGATTATTTAGATAAAGGAAAATGTAGAGTGTGGGTTCTTAGTGGTCATGCACTAGAAGAAGCAACAGCATTGTTTGAAGATTTTAAGGCACATAGCAATATAACAGAAATATCTTTAGAGCAAATTGGAGCTGGTATGGGAGTACATACTGGACCGGGAGCTCTTGGAATGTGTATATTAGAAGAGTGCTAAAAGAAAATAATAAGGGAATTAATGATATAATGCATTAATTCCCTATTTTTTTTATTAAGTTGAATTCAAAGAATTTCGATATCAACGAAATCTATGATTTTCCTTTCATTGAGTCTATTAGATGAAACTATCACAGTTACTTTAATGACTTAGAGATAGAATCTATTAATATTCCAGTAGGATCATTATCATAAACCCAGAACATGATTCCAGCTAAATTATTATCATAAATGTAATCAACTTTGCATGATAATGATTCTGGATCATCATATGATATTAAATCTGTTCCATTGTAAAGATAAGGAGCTTTAGCTTCATCATCCCAGTAACGGATATAGCCATTTTTGTTTATATATTCGTTATGAAGAACTGCAAATGTTGGTCCTTCTAATGTTGCTGATGGAGCCATTCTGAAAAGACCATTATTCTGTGCAGGCACATCTTTCCACATTCTTGAGTAGAAGGCTGCTCCTAAAATAAGCTTTTCAACTGGAACACCTGCATCTACAAATAATTTAACTGTATTATCTCCACTTTGTCTATATAGATCACCAGTTGCAGAGTAAAGGTTTGTATGATGTCCTGTAACTGTTTGGAATCCACATCTTAAGTCATATGTCATTAGAAGTATATAGTCTAAAACCTTTTCAATTTCTTTAATTTCTACTCCATCTAAGTAGTACTTATCTGAACCTGTAGCTATTGTTAGTAAGTAATGTCTATTATCTTCTTTGCCAATAACATCTAGTTTATTTCTGAATTCTTGAAGTAGTAATGTGAAGTTATGTTTATCATTTGGGCTACAATCTATTCCTGAGATTCCATAGCAAGGATATTCCCAATCTAAATCTAGTCCATCTAAATTATGTTCTTTTAAAAGTTTAATTGCAGAAGATGCAAGAAGTTCTCTTCCTTCTGTAGTTTCAGAAGCTATTGAGAAACCACCATTTCCCCATCCTCCAATTGATAGTAAAACTTGAATATGTGGAGCAATTTCTTTAATTCTTTTTATATGATGTAAGTTAGTAAGTTTAGTATAAACTTGTCCATCATTAATTTTTCCGAAAGCCACATATAAATGAGTAAGCTTTGATAATTCTTCCTTAGTAATTGTTGCAAGTCCATTATCTCTTATATAAGCAATAACAAATTTTTGCAATGAATTCACCCCTTTAATAAATAGTCAATTTTATTTTACCATAATATATATGAATTAGAATATATTATATTAAAAGTTATCTAAATACAAAAAATGTGAGTATACTATAGGGAATCAATTAACAAGGGATAATTATGTTTAATAAGGGTGATTTTCATATGCATTCGAAAGTATCTGATGGATGTTTAAGTCCAGGAGAAATTGTGGTTTTAGCTAAAGAAAGGGGATTGGATATTATTGCATTAACAGATCATAATACTACGTTAGGAAATTATGAAGCTATTAGTGTAGGAAAGATACATGAAGTGAAGGTTATACCAGGTATAGAATTATCAACTAGATATAAAGGAAACAGAGTTCATATATTAGGGTATTTTAGAGGTGAGGAATATGAAAGCGATTTATTTAAAAAGTCATTAAAATACTTAGTATCGGGAAATGTTAAAAAGACTATGGAATTATTAAATCATGAAATTAGTTTAATATCTGAAGGGGGAAAACCTACGGTTCAATCTGGAATTAGATTTTTAAAGTATTTTAATTGTGTAGTTGTATTAGCACATCCAGTATCATTAAAAAGGGAGATATTTAAGAGTGTTATAGAATATGACTTTGATGGAATAGAAGCAAAATATTTTAGAAATAATGATGATGATACTGAATATTTTATAAAAACTGCAAGATCAAGAAATATAATTTATACAGCAGGTTCAGATTTTCATACAAATAAAAAACTAGATTTAAAACATGGAACATTAGGCCAGATTTACTTAGAAGGAGATGAAATTGAGAAGTTTATTAGTTTATTCTAATGTTTACTGTAATTAACAATTGTTGTAATATTATCTTAAGAGATTGGGGGAAGAATAATGTTAGGAACAATTGTTAATTGTATAAGTATAATAGTTGGGTGTCTTATTGGTGGAATAGCTAAAGGTAAGATATCAGAAAAAAATTTCTACAACAATAATGAATGGGCTTGCTTTATGTGTTATTTATATCGGTATATCGGGATCTTTAAAGGGAACAGATACAATGCTTATAATAATATCTATAGCGGTAGGTGCATTTATTGGAGAAATAATAGATTTAGATAAAAGGTTAAATAATCTAGGTGAATATCTAGAAAAGAAATTTAGTAAAGGGAATGGTAAGGTAACTATTGCAGAAGGATTTGTAACATCAAGTCTTTTATTTTGTGTAGGAGCAATGGCGATTGTAGGTTCATTAGAAAGTGGAATCAGTGGTAATCATGATACTTTATTTGCTAAGTCCATGTTAGATGGAATATCATCTATTATTTTTACATCTACATTAGGATATGGAGTAATGTTATCAGTAGTAACTGTATTAATATATCAAGGTAGTATAACATTATTTGCAAATCAAATATCAGTATATTTATCTGATGAGGTAATTGTAAATATGACTGCTGTTGGAAGTTTACTTATATTAGGGCTCGGTTTGAATATGCTAAAAGTCACTAACATAAAAGTTGCAAATTTATTGCCGGCCATTTTATTACCGATTTTATTAACTGTAATTATGTAAGGGGGAGAAATCATGAATAACTGTAGTATTTTATATAGAGAAGTTAAATCTTATGAAGAGGCATACAAATATAATTCAGAAAATGATGCTGCTGAATTGCTTGGTGGTAATGAGTTTAGAGTTATGGATTTTGGAGAAGATGAGGAAGTAAAGATTAGAAAAACTAAGATCAAAGATAATTCATCTATCTGGAATATAATATTTGATGGACTTGGAGAAGTTATTGGAGTATTAGCTAATATATTAGATGATTTTAGTTAAAATAAGATTTTATAATACAATTTAAAAAAGTAAAATTATTAATGAGACTCCTTAGGGAGTTTCTAAAATAACATATTTGGAGGTAATTCTTTTAGAATTATTCCGTTAATATTACAATTTAGATTCTAAATTTAGAAGGTATGGTGTAGTAGTATGAAGAAACATTTGATAGTAATTTCTTTTGATGCAGTATCGTCAAAGGACTTAGAAATATTAAAGAATTATCCTAATTTTAAGTACATAATGAGTAATGGCGCTGTTATAAAAAATGTAGATTCGGTATACCCATCGTTAACATACCCAGCTCATACAACAATAGTCACAGGGAAATATCCTTGTAACCATGGAGTTATAAATAATACAAAATTAGAAATAAATGAGCCTAAGCCAGATTGGTATTGGTATAGAAAAAATATTAAAGGTAAAACATTGTATGATGTATTTAGTGAAAATGGATTAAGTACTGCAGGTATATTTTGGCCAGTATCTGCTAGGAGTTCGATAAAATATAATATGCCAGAAATATTCCCAACAAAAAAGTGGCATAATCAAATGATAATGTCAGGTACAGGTGGGAATTTATTATTCCAACTAGATATAAATAAAAAGTTCTCTCATATAAGAAGAGGTATAAGTGAGCCAGAGTTAGATGATTTTTCAACAGAGGCAATGAAACATACAATAAAAAAATATAAGCCTAATTTAGTATTACTTCATTTGATAGATACAGATACTCATAGACATTATACTGGTTATGGAAGTAAAGAATCTAATGAATCATTGAAGAGGCAGGATAGAAGGCTAGGTGAAATAATTCAGTCGCTTAAAGATGCAGAAATATTTGATGATAGCATAATAGTTGCGTTAGGTGATCATAGTCAGTTAGATGGAGATAAAATAATAAAGCTTAATGTATTATTAGAAAAGAATGGATTGATAGATCTAGATTCTGATGGAAAGATTAAAAATTATAGAGCAATAGCTAAAAGCTGTGATGGTTCAGCATACATATATTTAAAAGATAAAAATGATACCAAAAGCAAATTAAAAATAAAAGAACTTTTAGAAGAGCTAAAGAAAGATGAAAAACAACCTATAGATTTTATTTTAGATAGTAATGAAGCGAGGAGTTATGGAGCCGATGGTGAATGTAGCTTCATGGTAGAAGCTAACGTTGGATATTATTTTATTAATGAGATTCAAGGTGATGTAATAGAAAATATGAAAAGTGAAGATGTAGGTAAAAAGTCTCATAGAACTTTTGCAACGCATGGGTACTGCCCTAGCAAATTAGATTATGGAACTTTCTTTATTGCATGTGGTCCTGGTATAAAGAAAGGGGTTACAGTTGAAAAGGGAAGTCTTATAAATCATGCACCAACAATGGCTGCTATGTTTGGATTTAAGATGGATGGTATTGATGGTAATGTAATTAAAGAGATTTTAAATGAAAATTAAATAGTTTAATTACAGAAAGCGTATAATTTATCCATTAAATAGTGGAAAAATATATAAATTACCATTATAATGATAGTATTGGGGATCATAATGAAAAGGGGGAAAAACTATGAAAAAAGTAAAAATAGCACTTTTAGGCCTTGGTAATGTCGGTGGTGGAGTATGGAAGATACTTGAATCCAATAAAGACGAAATAATGAAGCGTTCAGGTTATGAAGTTGAAGTTGCAAAAGTCTTAGTAAGAGATGCTAAGAAAAAGAGAGCTGTTGATATTCCAGATTCAATAGTTACAACAAATTTTGAAGATATCATTAATGATGATTCTATAAAAATAGTTGTAGAAGTTATGGGAGGAATAGAACCAGCGAGAAATTATATGCTTAAATCTATGGCTAAGAAAAAGCATATAGTAACTGCAAATAAGATGCTCCTTGCAACTCAAGGGGATGAGCTTTTTGAAAAGGCTGATGAAATGGGCGTGATGTTCCATTATGAAGCTAGTGTTGCTGGTGGAATACCAATTATTAATGGTATAAATGAAAGTTTAACAGCTAACAAAGTTGAGCAATTATATGGTATAGTAAATGGAACAACAAACTACATCTTAACTAAGATGGAACTTGAAGGTCTTGCTTTTGATGAGGCTTTAAAACAAGCTCAAGATATGGGGTATGCAGAGGCAGATCCTACATCTGATATTGAAGGTTTCGATGCTCAATATAAACTTGGAATTTTATCATCTTTAGCATTTGGAACAAAGATAGATGTTAATAATGTGTATAGAGAAGGTATTACAAATATTTCTTCAATAGATTTAAAATATGCAAAAGAATTTAAACTAGTAGTTAAATTATTAGCTATTGTTAAGGATAATAATGGTAAGCTTGAACTTAGAGTTCATCCTACAATGATTCCAGAAAATCATCCTTTAGCTAATGTATATGATTCATTTAATGCAGTATTTGTTAAAGGTAATGCTGTAGGCGATTTAATGTTCTACGGTAGAGGTGCTGGAGACTTACCAACTGGTAGTGCTGTAGTTGCTGATGTAATTTCTATATTAAGAAGTAATGTTGATATTGAAAACACTGTACCAGTTGTTAAAAATAATCTTTGGGAAAAAGAAATTAGAGATATTAGAAATATAGAAAGTAAATACTACATTAGAGTTACAGTGATAGATAAGCCAGGAGTATTAGGAGAAATAACTTCTTCATTTGGAAGACAAGGAATTAGTTTAAGATCAGTAATACAACGTGGTGATGAAAATAGTGATGATAATTCAGTAACATTAGTATTAATTACACATTACACTCAAGAAAAGAAAGTAATAGATGCAATTGATTCTATTTATGAACTAGATGCTGTAAAAGTAGTAGATAACATAGTAAGAATAGAAGATTTTAAATAATAGAAAAGCCAATCAATTTTAATAATTGATTGGCTTCTTTATTATGTAAAATAAGTTTAAAATTTACATTTTGGTGTCGTGATGGTATAATACTATAGAATATAATTTTGGGGGAGATAAAATAATGAATAACTACAAATTTGGAGATGGTGGATTTTCCTTTGTTGAAAGTGTTTTTGACAATATAAAATTTGCTTGGAAACCATACGCAATTATAATGATTTTTACAACTGTATTGCCAGCAGTATTAGCATTTATTCCAGCATCTATGATAGCATTTGCTGCACTTTCAGGAAGTAGTATTATGTTTGGAGTAGGAACTATTATAAGTTTATTATGTGGAATTTTTTCAGTAATACTTGGATTAGTTGGAATATCAGCAATGGTAAAATGTATTAATGATGCAGATATACATATGGGACATTTACCAACAGCATCTGAATGTTTAAGATTTGGATTTAGCAAACTTGGTAAATTGGTAGTATTTGGATTATTATTAATAGCATGTATGTTAATATTATGGATTCCATTAGGAATGATAATTGGATTGTTAACGCTTGTAACACTAGGTATTGGAGTTATTGTAATTGTACCAGCTATGATATGTATAGTTGGATATCTGTATATTATATTAGCTATAGCTGTTGCAAATCTTGTGATTTATGATATGGGAATCATAGAGTCTATAACTGATGCAGCAAGAAAAAGCGTGGATGGATTTAAAGAAAATATTTTATTTGGATTAAAGCTTCTTTTAATAAATATAATTGGAGCAATTGTTACAGGAATAATTGCAAGTGTACCTATTTTAGGCTGGATAGCTGGTATAGTTATAGCTGGTGCACTTAATATAGGAATGGTAATTGCTATTATGTATAGATTCTTTGGCGAAGACACAAACGAATTTGATATGTATTAAAGTTTAATGAGATATAGGGTAAATCTTTCAGATTTATGGCTAAAGTGTAAGCTGAGCTTACGTGAAAATGTAGGCAAATCCTATTATAAGGTAATAAATGGGCTGTATCATATTTTGATGCAGTCCATTTATTTCCAAAGAAATTCTAAAAGAATTCTAACTTAAACGCAGCGGAGTTGCACTTCTGCGTACGAAGTACACTTTCGCAAACCTAGTAAAACAATGTTTGCTTTATCGTAAAACCATAGGTTTTACACTTCAGCATAGCTTTGATATATTAAAAACAATCTACTTAACATATTTTTGATAAAGTTCAGTTAATATTTTTATATGAAATTCTTCATCTAAAATAATTCTTTTAATGATAGCGATTATGTTTTCGTCATCTATTTGATTTATCGTACTCTCATATTGAGCTATAGCTTCCTTTTCACCCTCAATATCTTGCATAAGAGCAAGTTTAGGTGTTTTACCGTATTCAACAAACTTAGGGGACCAAAGTGCAGGTGTTTTCTTTTTATAAATCATATATTTTGGATCTCCACCGAGTAAAACTATAAGCTCTCCAAGTATTTGTAAATGATGCATTTCAACCATTGCAATACCTTTAAGGGCATCTGATATTACTGGATTTTCTTCCATAAGAACTGTTTCATGATAGACATATTGAGTAACAGCTGTGAATTCAGATACCATTCCAGCATGATTAAGCATCATAAGTTTTGCATACCTTTCATTTTTACCATCAACTCGAATTTGAGGATAGGGCAATCCTACTGAGAACTTTGAATCTAGATCTCTTCTCATTATAATCTCCTTATAATTAATCTTATACTCAATATATGTATAAAAATAATTTATGATACAAAAAAACAGTATAGTAAAATTATCTATACTGTTTGGAAAACGGATTGTTTCCTAGGCTGATATTCTCTTATGTAACCTTCATAATAGAAGTCTAAATTTTTAAGGTCAAATATATCTGTAGGCTTGGACAATGATGCTATAGTATCACCATTATATATTCCGGATTCAATTAAAAGTCCAAAAACAAATTGAGAACAGAAATAATAATAAGTTCTATCAATAGGATAATTTAATTTTATACCAATCAGACCAAGTACATTGTATTTATATAACTCTTTATTTTCTAAAAATGAACTAATTCCATCTCTTAAACATTTATATTGTGTATCATTTACTTTAATCTTGTATACTAAACACTTAGAATTTGGAAACATTTTATATACACCTTCGTATATATTTTCAACTACAAATCCACCTGAAAAAGGATTTGTAGGATTAGTTCTACCAAATGAATACATTGTTTCTAAGCTGTCATCGAAGCTAATAGATAGATGTGTATATTCATCTTGAGTAAAGTATCCAATAGTTCTTGATAGTAATGTTCCTGTTCTAGATAAGACTAAGTAAACATCTCTTTCTCCCATAGTATCCCCCTAGTTTTAAAACAAATATAATTAATTATAATATAAAAATTAATTAATGTTAATAAAAAGTTTATAGAAATATAAAAAAGCCTTACCTGATTAGAGGATAAGACTTTTTGTAAAAGCTAGTTGTCTTTAAATTTTAAGTATTTGTATTTTATTAATAAAAGTGAAATGATAACACAAATAGCTTCTGAAATTATTGTTGCATACCAAATGCTGTCTCCACCAAATACAGAGATTAATGTAAATAAGCATAGGGTAATTATAATAAATCCTCTAAGTATTGATATTCCAGTTGCTATAGCAGGCTTTGTTATAGATGCAAAGAAACCAGATATAAGTATATTGATTCCAACTAATAAAAATGAGAATGAATATATTTTAAATGCTCGTACAGAATAATCAAACAAAGCAGTTTCATTTGGATTGATAAAAGCACTAACTATAAATGGAGTTATAGTAACACATATAACAAATATACCAATGGATGCAATAAGTATAGATTTAAATGATAGCGTTAATAATTGGTGTATTGTCTTTTTTTCTCTTTTACCGAAATAATAACTAGTTAATGGTTGCATACCTTGTGTTATACCGATCATAGTCATTAATACTAATGTGCTAACATAACAAATAACACTATAAGTTACTATTCCATTTTCACCAATATATTTAAGGATTGCACTATTGAAAAGTAAAATAACTACACCAGCAGTTAATTCAGTAATAAAGTCAGGAAATCCTATTGATAAGATTTTTTTCAAAATAGAAAAATCATATTTAACCTTAATGATTTTCAAATTAGATGTTGAGCGTGTAAAGTGAACTATAAAGAATATAGTAGCAATAAGTTGAGATATTCCAGTAGCATATGCAGCCCCTTTAACACCTAAATCAAGCTCAAGTACAAAAATATAATCAAGTAGAATATTAGTTATAGCAGATAGAGATACACCTATTATTGAAAGGTACGGAAATCCATCTGTTTTTGCTAATACCTCTAAACAATACGAAACCATAAAAAATCCATTGAAGAATAAGATTATTTTAAGATAGTCCATTACATAAGGTAATGTATTTTCGGTAGCACCAAGTGCTAAAGATATGCTTTCTAGATTGAAGTAGGTAAAAAGCATAATTATTATTGAAAATGCACAAATTGAAAATAAGTTTATTGTGAAAATTGAATTTGCGGCTTTATAATTTTTTTTACCAAGATTAATTGCAATAAGTGTTGATGCACCAGTAGCAAATAAAATAGATGCTGCAAAAATAAAATTGATAAATGGCATAGCTATATTTACTGAAGCAAGGGCTGTTGGTCCAACACCTCTCCCAACGAATATTCCATCTACCATGGTGTAAATCGAGTACACCCACATTGCAGCTACAGAGGGTAGTAAGTATTTAATAAATTTCTTTTTTAGAGCTGACGACGTAGTTTTTGTAGTGTCAGCTACAGCGGTATTCATAATATCACTCCTTTAAGGTCATCATAAAGTATGGTATAATACCAAGGTCAAAGGTAATTTTGAAAGAGGGAGATATATGAAGGATTATTACAAAATCGGTGAGATTTCAAAGATATATTCAATTGGCAGGGATTCTTTGATGTATTATGAGGAAATTGGGATATTAAGACCTATTAGAGATAAGAATGGATATAGGTTATATAGCATAAGTGATATATGGAAATTAAATCTCATAAAAGAACTAAGAGCTCTAAATTTACCTATGAGCACTATAAAAGAATATGTGGATAATAGAAATATTCAAACAACAGTTAATATGCTTAATAATGAAGTTGAACTAATAGATGAAAAAATATCAGAACTGAATCATCATAAACAAAATATAAAAACAAGGTTAGAGTCAATAATGAATGTATTAAATGATACTGAACTATTTATTATACAAGAAGAATATATTAGTCAAAGAAAGGCTATAATGCTTAATGGAGATATTACTCGTGATTCAGATGTTGATTTTTTAGTGAAAAAATTAAATAAAGAATATGAAGGTAAGTTTAATATATTAGGTAATAATAATATAGGTGCAATTTATAATTACGAAAGTATAAAGAATAATATTTATAATGAATATAAATCAGTATTTTGCTTAGTTGATGACTATGAAAATAATTATAACTTAATTTTAGAGAGTGGAAAATATATTCAATATAGTTATAGAGGTGCTTATAGGGAAAATTATAAACACTTTAATAAGATAAATAAATATATAAAAGAAAAGGGATATAAAATAATAGACAACCCTATAGAAATATATAAAGTTGACATACATGAAACTTCTTTAGAAAGTGAATTTTATACTGAAATACAAATAAGAGTTGAAAAGGATGATGAAAGATAATGAGTTATAAATTTAATTTTGATGGACAAGAATATGATTTAAATGATGATAAGCTTAATGGATTTTTTAATGATGAAGTTAATCCAATAAATGCAATAGATGAAAGTAATATATTACAAATTCTTAATGATGGTCAAGGTGTGGATTTTTCTAAGTCTTTTTATAGTTTAGCATGTGAAGATTGTAAAGATGAGAACTTTGAAAAAAAGAAAGCATATGAGTTTTTAGAATTCCATTTTTATATTTACACAAAGGATGGAGATGTAGTAACTACTACAATTGATAAAGATCATGAAGAGAATAGTTATGATAGACTTTATTCAATTGGTAAAGTTAATAATAGCTATATTGTGTCTGTTATAGCTTGTAAAAAATGTGGAACTTTTGATATAGAAATTGAAGAATTAGAAATGTAAATAAGGATTTAAAACTACAAGGAAACAAGTGATACTTTTGATAAAGTAAAACTTATACCTTGTAGTTTTTGTTTTATATGAAATTAAATTGTTAAATTATATATATGAAAGGGTTTATTACAAAAATGTAATTGTAAACAAAATAAGAACGTGGTAATATTTTATTAATAGATATTAAGGAAATATTCAGAATTTATATTGGGTTATGTTAAGGAATGAATGGTATTATAAAATATATCATAAAAAATGAGGTGTGGGTATGTCTTTAGAATGGTTAATGGAATTGTTTTCAAAGTACGGAGTAATATTTATTTTTGTAATAATATTATTAGAATATATGAATTTCCCAGGATTGGCAGCTGGTATAGTAATGCCGGGAGTTGGGATTATTGCAAAGAGATTAGATGTTAGTCTGATATTTATATTAGCAATATCAGTAGCCGCAGGCGTACTAGCAAGTGTTATTTTATATTATATTTCTTACTTTGTTGGTAAACCAATAATTGATTTTATATATAATAAATTTCCTAAGTCGAGGCATAGTATAGATAAGTCCATGGAAGTTTTTGAAAAGTATGGACACAAGGGCTTTTTAATTTCAAGATTGATGCCTGTAATTAGAACAATAGTACCTATACCAGCAGGAATATTTAAAGTAGACATAAAACAATTTGTATTCTATTCTGCAATTGGAATTGCAATATGGAATACGGCATTGATTTCAATTGGATATATATTTGGATTAGTATTGTAATATAGTAATTCTTTTAGAATTGCATGTTTAATTTTAAATTTTACATTCTAAATTAATAGGGATGTATCGAAATGATAAATCATTTTGATACATCCCCACTTTTTTTATTTTAAAAAGATATTTTCAATAAACTTATATGCAGTAGATAAGTCAATAGAATCTCCAACTTCTTTTAGTTCATGGACACGTTTATAATCATCTAGTGTTATTGTAGAGTGAAGTGTTGGGTTAATTCTAAAATAGTTATTTTTAAGTAATTCATTACAATACATATCTTCTAAATCAACTTTTCTTTCAAGTGCAACATCTAGTATCATTGTTTTAATTTTAAATGGAGAATTTATTGCCCATTGTAATATACCCCAATTTGTTGTATTAGATTTTATATAATCAGGAGTATCACCAGTTCCAATTGATAAGAGCTTTATATCATCAAATTTTTCTATATTTTTAAATATAGATTTTGATAAAATAATAGAGGGTGTGGTTGGGCTATTAGCAATAACTCCACCATCTATAAAACCTTTATGAGATGGAAAATATGTTGGTGCAGCACAACTTGCAAGAACAGCATCTAAGGCATATGTTTTAGAAATAGCACTATCTTGTAAGTTATTAAAAAATACAATTTCCCAAACGGGCTTTGTGTATCCTTTAACGTTGAAGGCTGGAATTAGCACATATTTTTTCAAATCATTTAATGTTGTTTCTTTTGGAACATAATCTAAAAATATTTTAGCTAAATGTTTATTTGAATATTTAGGCCTAAAAAGATTATTTCTTTTTGGAGAAAATATATATTTAGTATTTTTATAACTATAGAAATTATCTATTTCAATAGGGGATAAACCATAGGCAAGTGGTAGAGCTATAAGTGAACCTGTTGATGTACCTGCAAATAGATCAACATTATCTAAAAGATTTGGATATCTATCACATAGTCTTTTAAATATTCGAATAGATAAAGCACCTTTAACTCCACCTCCGTCAAATGTAACAATTTTAAATGTTGACATGACTTTCTCCTTAATTAAAAATTATAAGATAAGATATTCTTATTTAATTATATTAGTGAAACTATTGTATATATTTGTTACAATTAAAGTGAAAAGTATCAAGATAGGTATTTAATAAAGTTGAAATTATATGAGAAGGGGAAGGTAAATTATGAAAAAGACAATTACAAAATTAATGTTATGTATATTCTCAATAACATTATTAGTTTCTTGTGGTAAGGGTGAATCAGATAGTGGTACAAATAATCAAGGTGAAGCAGAGAAGTTTATAACAGTTCCAGATGAACCTAAAAACTTACCAATAGCAACTATTGATATTGAAGGATTTGGAGTTATTAAAGCAGAATTATATCCTCATAAGGCACCAAATACAGTAAATAATTTTATTGATTTAGCTAATTCAAACTTTTATGATGGGGTAATATTCCATAGAATTATTTCTGAATTTATGGCACAAGGTGGAGATCCACAAGGAACTGGAGCTGGTGGACCAGGTTATTCAATTGCAGGAGAGTTTCCTAACAATGGATTTGAGGTTAATGATATAAAACATAAAAAAGGTATATTATCAATGGCAAGAACAGATGCGATGGATACAGCGGGAAGTCAATTCTTTATAATGACAGCAGATTATCCAAGTTTGGATGGAAAATACGCTGCCTTTGGTAAAGTAATTGAAGGTATGGATGTAGTAGATAAACTTAATGCAGTTAAAACTGCAAGAGGTGATAAGCCTGTAGAAGATGTTAAGATAAATAGTATTAAAGTTGATACTATGGGTGAAAAGTATGATAAACCAGTGAAAATGAAGTAATATAAACAGTATTTAATTATCAATTACTAGCTAACAGATATAAATTGTTAACTAGTAATTGATTTTTTTTTGATATATTCAGATTTTTAATTACTAAGATTTGAATTATTAAAAAAAATGTAGAAACATATTTAAGCTTTCATATATATACTGTAATAGGTAAGGCGATAATAGCTTTAATAATATTGTTTAGTACAAAAGGGAGAGGAAAATGTATATAAATAAACCTGAAAAATTTATAGTTCCAGTAAATTCAGTTTACTTTGATGATAATCTTGAAAAATTAATGCGTAGTGATGATGATGATGATTATAGTGAAGTAAAGATAGATGTTCCTATGGCGGAATTTAATTCAGTAATTGAAAGTGCAAAGAGTGCAACTAGAGACTTATTTGTTAGAATAAATCAAATAGCAGGAGGGAAGCTTACATCTGAGCAAATTGCAGAAGTACATGTAGGCATTATGAAGGAAATCTTTGTAGAGACAATTAAGCGAGTAGATTTCTTAGCTCCATTAAGATTGGTATATTTAAAAAATGATGTAAAGCAATGGACAGATATGTTTGAAAAAGTTTATGCAAAACATATGAAGGCATATAGTTGTGAAAAAATTAATTCAACAAAGAAAGTGGTATCAGATGCGGAGTTATTAACTGTTAAAATACAAATTGCAAAAGATATAAATTCAGTAATGAAAAAAATATATGATGATGCAGATGACTTCTCAATACCTCAAGTTATAGATTTATTGAAAGCATTCTGGTTAGAAATATTTGAATTACATGTGGAATATGCACCTTGTTTTAAGGAGTTGAAAGATAAAGGTAGTATAGGTGGTAAGACATATGAGGAACTTAAAGAAGCACACATTAAAAAGATAGATCAATATATAGTTGGAGCATTGAATGAGGCTAAGGCACAAGAATTAAAATCTACTAGTAAATAAAGTAAAAATATAAAAATGTGAATGTTTAAGCCTGCATCTGAATAAACTAATAATAGTTTTGATGCAGGTTTTTATATGCAAATAAATATAATTGGAAGAATTTTTAAAAAACTATTGCAATTGCAAATCTCTTGTTATATATTAAATATAACAGATGTTTAGGGGGATACAAAAATGTTAAGTATTAAGAATTTTACTAAGACTTATAAGGGTGGAAAAAAAGCTGTTGATAATATATCAATAGAGGTTGAAGCTGGAGATATATATGGGTTTATTGGGCATAATGG
Source organism: Clostridium sp. (assembly GCA_036637795.1). Taxonomy (GTDB): domain Bacteria; phylum Bacillota; class Clostridia; order Clostridiales; family Clostridiaceae; genus Clostridium. The sequence continues at coordinate 27,425 of JAVWLU010000003.1, forward strand.
AGCAGGAAAGACAACTACAATTAAAGCAGTAGTTGGTATTCATGATTTTGATAGTGGAAGTATAACAATAAATGGTTTAGATATAAAGAAAAATGAACAAGCGTGTAAAAAGATTATCTCATATATTCCAGATAATCCAGATATATATGAATCACTTACAGGAATTCAATACCTTAATTTTATAGGAGATATTTTTGAGGTTGAAAAGATTCAAAGAGAACAACTTATTTCTAAATATGCAGATGCATTTGAAATAACTAAGGCATTAGGAGATTTAATATCTTCATATTCTCATGGTATGAAACAAAAATTAGCTTTGATTTCAGCATTAATACACAAACCAAAGTTATTAGTTTTAGATGAACCTTTTGTAGGACTAGATCCTAAAGCAGCTCATAAAGTAAAAGAGATAATGAAGGAACTTTGCAATGAAGGTTCAGCTGTATTTTTCTCAACTCATGTACTTGAAGTTGCTGAAAAGTTATGTAATAAAGTAGCTATAATTAAAGGTGGGAAAATAGTTGCTTGTGGCAATACTGATAAAGTAAAGGGGGACAGCTCTTTAGAAGATATTTTCTTAGGGCTAACTGAAAATGAATAAGATAATAGTTTTATTAAAAACAAGCTATATTAATAAATTAAAGATTAATCAACTTACTAAATCCTCAAAAGGTGACAAGATTAAAATTTTAGGAATGGGTTTAGTTATTCTATGGGCAGCAATAGTATTATTAGTTAGTGCTGTTGGTGGATTTGCATTAATGGCAGAAGAACTTAATAAATTAGATATGTTAGATACAATTTTGTATCAATCATACTTAATGGCCTTTGCTATAGTAGTATTTACAACTATTTATAAATCTCAAGGGACTTTATTTACAATGAAGGATTTCGATATGTTAATGTCGCTTCCTTTAAAGAAATCACAAATTTTAGCAAGTAAGATTTTAGATATGGTAATAACAAATGTATTCTTTATGGGAATATTTATAGTACCAACATCAATTGTATATTATAACTATAGTGATGTATCTCCAATATTTTTTGTTAATTTAATTATCTTATTATTATTTATACCTCTTATACCAATAGTTATTTCAAGTTTACTTGGACTAATAGTAGCTTATATAAGTAGTAGGATGAGAAGTAAAAGTTTGGTTATGATTTTAGGATCATTATTATTAACATTATCAATTTTGGTAATACCATCATTTGCAGGAGATTATATTAATAATTTAGCTGCGAATAGTACTAAAATTTCAGATGTTCTTGGAAAGGTACTTCCTCAATCAGTATGGTTTGTTGAAGGAATTAAGGGTGAAAATTACTTATCGATGTTAATGTTTATAGTAGTATCACTTATTATATTTGGAGCATTCTTAGTGTTATTTAGTAGAACATTTGCTTCAATAAATATGAAACTAGGTGAAACATACCAAAAAAATAATTATAAGATGAAGAGTTTAAAGACATCATCACCAGTTATGGCATTAACAAAAAAAGAATTTAAAAGATATTTATCATCACCAATCTATGTTATGAACACAGCTATAATGCCTATACTTTCAACTATAATGGTTATTGCATTGATGTTCTTTGGAGAAGATATGATAAGTCAAATGGTAGGAGTAAATGTGGATTCTAGCATGATTTCAAATATTGTTATTGTAGCACTAACATTATTAAGTGCATTCCAAACAACAACAGCTTCATCTATATCATTAGAAGGTAAAAACTTTTGGATTTTAAAATCATCACCAATAAAGTTTAGAGATATAGTAATAAGTAAATCATTAGTAAATATAACAGTATTAGTACCACTAAATCTTATTAACGCTATATTACTAAGTTTTATATTAAAATTTAGCATAGTTCAAACAATTATCATAGTATTAATTCCAAACTTAGTAGTATTGTTAATGTCACTTGTTGGATTAATAGTTAACCTATACTTACCTAGATTTGATTTTACAACTGATACTCAAGTAGTAAAACAAAGTGCTAGTGTAATAGTAGTTATGTTATTAGGAATGGCATTAGTAGGTATTCCTACTTATTTATACACATTATTAAGTGTTGAGATAAATGTTTACTTTATAATTTGCTTTGTATTACTAGGGATATTATCAGCTAGTAGTTGGATATTCTTAAATACTAAAGGTGAAAAAATATTTAAGAGTTTGTAATATTAGAGGTTAAAGGGTAAAATCTTTGATTTTACATGAGATGGAACCTTGTTTCACTCGGTTCGTGAAAGGGTGCTATATCAGCACGTGAAATTGGTCACTGGATCCTATAAGAGTTATAATTCTTTCAGAATTTCTTGAAATTAAATAGTGTTTTATCACAATTTAAAATTAATAGGGATGTATCAAAATGATTTGTCATTTTGTTACATCCCCTTATTTTTATTGAAATATATCCTAAATAGAGCGTAGTGATTTTTCACGGAACAAAGTTATACTTTCACCTAACTTGCTAGATCGCAGTTTTATATTAAAAGAAATTCAAAACAATTAATCTTTTAGTTACGAATTGAAGAAAGTAGTGGCGTATTTTTATCAGCTATTCTTAAGAACCAACCTAAAGAATGTAAGTCTAGCTTATCTAAGTCTTTACTTTCTAAGAGCTCACTAGAAATTATTGTCGATAATCCTTCTTTATTATGTTCATTTTGGAAATTTATCATAAGATTATACTCATTATCAGTACATAAGTCACGAACAGAATCTAGGTTTATTAAGATTTTATCTTCACCTAAAAATGAGTCCGCAGTAAAAATTTCTTTTGTTTTTATATTTTTCAAACATACATCGACATCACAATATATAGACAAATTTATATTTTTTAATTTTAAGACTAATTTATTATTAACAATGCTCATTTCTGTTATTTTATATTTATCATTCATCCATATTCCCCCTTATACCCACATATTATTATATTATACCAAATATTCTGAAAAGTTAAATAGTTTTTATAATTATTATAAAAAAATATAAAAAAGAGAATACTAATTAAAAATAGAAAGGAGGAGAACTTTATGCCAAATGCTATTTGGCCAACCTTGATTTCGGCAGGTGCGATAGTATTGGGTTCACTAATTGGTGCCATTTTTAGTGGAATGATTAGTCAAAAAATAACTAGCAAAAATATAGCTAATCAATATAGACTTCAAGAAGCCAAATTAATGTATCAGGAAAGATATAAAATGAAAGAAGTATGCACTTGTGCAAATGTAATAAGGTTGGATATTTGTACAGCTATTTTTCAATCTATACGAAGTCTTAAAAACAATAAAGAGGTATCATATTTGTATATATTACCTATTAGCAAGGAGTATCATAAGGCTGTTGCATCGTTAAGTGATAAATATACATTGAAAGATTTAAGTTATATTTATCAATTATATGGAATTATAGAAAAGGTCAATAATGATATTTATAATTGGGAATATGGTGATAAAGAAGCTTATGGATTTATTTTAAAAGGGTTTAAAGATATATTAATTAAAATATTTGGTGATAACGCAGATAAAGTAATTAATATAGATATAGATAGATTATCATATGAGGATTTATATAATAATGAATTAATAAAAGAAGGATATGCAGAGGTTTTGAGAAAGTTAGATTCATTATGTTTAGAGGAAAATTTAAAGAAAGAGGTAGAGGCGAAAGTAACTACTTAAGGAAATATTAAGAAATAACATTAGTTCTTTAAGGAAATATTAATAGATTAAAATAAAGAAAAACTATACAATAAAGGTGTACTACTTAAAGTAGTACACCTTTATTATTATTAGTATGGAAATATATAAAGGAAGAATATAAAAACATTAAAGAAAATCTATGAATATAAAAATTAAATATAATTTAAAGAGGGGATATTATGAAGAGTTCAACTAAAATGGCAAGTTTGATTTTACTTATAATAGCTATATGCTTATACACTATAAGTGGAATACAACCAGAGTTTAAGAAAAGCAAAGTGTATGATGATCCAGAAATATTGATAACTGAGTATATTACATATTTAAAAGAGTTGAATGATATAAACTATTCTGATTATGGGTATAGTTATGATAATCGAGTAAAGGTATTAAGGGCTAAAATTTCTAAGTTATGTGAAACAATTTCTAAAAGAAATAGAGCATTAGCATATGATGATGAGGCAGAGTATTTAGATGCTAATAAAATAGCACCTGGTAACCTTAATAATATTTTTAATGAATTTTTGATTGGGAGCTCAAACTCAGATTATAATAACATTGATATTATAGATATTAATAAAGTGGGAAAACAAGACTATACACAGAGATTAGAGATTTTTATGGATGAGTATAATGATAGTTATAATAAAATATCAAAATATGAAAGACCTAAGAATGTTGAAGTATATAAAGTTAATGCAGAGAATAATGGTAAAAAGAAAAACTATGAAAATAATGAAAGCTATGAATATTACACAACATATATAATCTATTTTATAGTAGTTGATGAGGGTGAAGGTCTTGTAATAGATTCTGCTAGAGTATTCAATACTACTGAGGGTTAGGAGGAATTAATATGATTAAATTTGATCCTACAAAAAGCACACCAATTTATGAGCAAATAATATTAGGTGTTAAAGAACTTATAATAAAGGGTGCTATAGTTCCAGGAGATAAGTTACCTTCTATTAGGGAACTGGCATCTATGATAGTTATTAATCCTAACACTATTAGTAAAGCTTATGGAGAATTAGAACAAGAGGGTGTTATACATGTAGTGAAAGGTAAGGGGACTTATGTATCACAAGACTGTATAGGGATAAATAAGGAGTTTAAAGTAACCCAAATAACAGAAGAACTAAGAAAAGTAATAGTAGAAGCAGAATCAGCAGGGATCAGTAAAATGGAGATACAAGAACTGATTGATGGTTGTTATAAGTTGCTAAAGGGGAGTGAATATAATGCTTAAGATGGAGAATTTTTCATTAAGTTTAGGAGATAAGAAAATTCTTGATAATATAAGCTTTACATTAGATAAAGGAAAAGTACTAGGAATTGTAGGACCATCTGGAGTTGGGAAAACATCATTATTAAATGCTCTTGTTGGGCTCTATAGTGGAGATTCAGGAATTCTAACACTAAATGATGAAGTGATATATGAAAATGAAGAATTAAAAAAGTATATTTCATATGTTCCAGATGAACATCCAAGTTTTCAGTTTATAAAAATTAAGGATATTATAGAGTATTATAAAAGTATATTAGATAATTTTTCAGAGGAGAAATTCCATAAAATAAATAAAATATTTAAGATTCCTATAAATAAAAGATTTTTTAATATGTCAAAGGGGATGAAAGCAAGAGTAAGTATAATGGTAGCATTAGCATCTAATCCTAAAATGATAGTTTTAGATGAACCTACATCAGGTTTAGACCCTATACTAAAAGAAAAATTATTTAAAATCTTAATGAGAGAAGTTATAGATAATGATGTAATAGTAATAGTAAGTTCACATCAACTTGTTGATTTAGAGAGAATTTGTGATGAGATAATAATGTTAGATGAAGCTAGAATAGCTTACTCAAGTAGTTTAGAGAATATGAAGAAAAACATCAAAAAGTTACAAGTTGCTTTTGAAGCTCCAGTTTATGAGGAAGATTTAAATATTGAAGGAATATTTAGTATTTCAACTGTAGGGAGAGTATTTACAATTGTAACAGATAAGTATGATGATGAGTTTAAGGCTGAACTAAATAAATTTAATCCATTATTTGTAGAAGAAATAGATTTAAGTTTAGAAGAGGCGTTTATTCATAAGTTAGATAAGGGGGATAATTATGAAGAAATATTTAAATAAGAGTATATTTTATCATGGAGATATTAACTTATCACCTTTATTTATAGCAATTGCTGGTGTCTGGTGCATGGTATGTAATATGATATTGTTAGATTGGTCTAGTCATAAAATCGATATATTATACTATATGGAGAATTATTATAATGCTTTGCCTTTAGGGATGCTGTATATAATGCTATATATAATATTAATTATGGTGACATTTTTTATTTTAACAGGGAATAAAAGAAAAAAGTGGAGATTACAATTAGCTGATAGATTTACAAGAAAAGATATAAGAAATAGAGAAATGATATTAATGTATGGGTTAGTACTATTATTTTCAGCAATATTTTTAATCAGTGCAATTATATATATAATACAAAATTATGTTTGGATACAATATACAACGGTGTTTTACCAATATGTATTGGTAGATTTGTTTAAAATTATAATTATTGGATTTACTACTGTTAGTGGATTATTTTTAATAGATAGCCTAGTTATAAATAACATTTCATGTTTTGGATTATTAGGGTTTTCAATAGTATATATTACATCTATGACATTCTATATTGGATCAGTTGTAGTTTATAGTGTGTTTGATAAGGGTTTAAATATAAATTTATATAGCCATAATTTGAGTAATAGATTATCTATATGGTTTAGAGTTATATTTGATGGATTTCTCTATAGCGATATAGTCAAGGATCTTGTAATACCGCTAGCTATAATACTTATTTTAGGAATTATATGCTTAGCTGCTTCAAGATTCTTAATTAGTAAAATAAAGGTTGAAAATATGAATGGTTTTTTTGTGGTGAATTTTGATAGAAGAATAGTACTGGTAATATTATCAACATTTATATCTTTTATAATAACGATGTTTGTAACAATATTTATAGAAGTGACGTTCTTTATTGTTGTTAATGGACTAATTAACATTTCAATTTTCACTATTATATCAGTAATGATATATATAATACTAAAAAAGAGAAATGGAATTATAATATCATTAATAAAAAATTAATATTAATACAACATATGAATAGTAAAAAACTTCTTGATAGAAGCTTTTTACTATTTTTTATTACAATATTATACATTTTGTTGAAAAAAATGGATATTTATTATAGAATTATAGTAGTGGGATGGATATGAGGGGTAAAAAGTATGAAAATTACTATGAGGATTTTACGAGTATTTATATTAACAACTTTATTAGGATTATTTTTATCTATGGTAATAGGTTTTTTTGTAATAGATTATTTTGATAAAGGTGACTTAGGTAGAAATGCAGGAAGAATAAATGCATTTGTGTATAGAATAGAAGGGGAACAACGTAAGCAAAATAGTAATGCAACATCTTATGCTAGTTTATATTCTAATATATTTAAAATTGAACAAATATATGGACTAGAAGGTGTTAAAGATATTTTACAGATTGATGAGAAATTTGACAGAGATAAAACTATGACTAAAGTAAAATTTGATTCAAACTTTGAAATTGAAAGTATGCATAATAATGAAGCTTTAGATAGTGAAGTGAGCAAAGAAGTAGATCAAATTGTTGATATATTTAAAGAGAATATAAAGAAAGATGAGAAAAATTTATTGAGAAGTATTTACGGTGGAGAAAAGTTTCCGTACATAGTTTCATCTGATCATATAAGAGGAGAAAATAATGATATTGTTGGGGCGATACTAACTATTGATGCAATGGATGAGGAGTATATAAAATCTGTAGAAGTTGATATAAATAGACAATTAAATATAGTTTCAGAAATGAATTTAGATGGTCGAATAGCAGAAGATAATGAAAATGGTATTCATACAACTATAGTTGAATCAGGTGATATTATAAGAGCATATAGAGAAATAAAAGTAATGGAAGGGTCTAAGCAGTATTATGCTGAACAAATAGATAATCGTATAGTAAGGGATCAGTCAATAAAAAATATAATGCTATTAATATCTTTATTATTTTTAGGTCAAGTTTTAATTAATTTCATTTTATATACTTTAATCAAACATAAAATAGTAGATAGAATTGTAAAAATGAATAAATCAGTTAGCAATATAGTAAATACTAATAATACAACTCATAGGTTACAGTGTGATAATTTAGAGGATGAAATAACAGTGTTAGCAACGGATATAAATGAGATGTTAATTAATATAGATGATGCTAAAGTTAAGTTAGAAGAAAATACTGAACAATTGAGTTTTATCGCGAATTATGATACGTTAACAAAATTATTTAATAGACATTATTTGATTCAATATATTAATGTATTAACCAAAAAAGAAGAAGAGTTTAGCATATTCTTTATTGATATTGATAATTTTAAAACTATAAATGATACAGCAGGGCATAATGATGGTGATCAAGTTCTATGTTTAGTAGCTAATGAATTAAGAAAGCTTCAAAGTAAAAGAATAATGGTTGGAAGACTTGGTGGGGATGAATTTATAGTAATTAATGTAGGTATAAATAAAGTAGATGAAATTATTGAACTAGGTAATAGAATAAATGAATGTATATCAAAAACTGTATCATTTGGATCTATCAAGTTTGATATAAAGGCAAGTATTGGTGCCAGTTTATTCCCTCAACAAGGTGAATCTGTTCAAGAAATATTACAATATGCTGATATTGCTATGTATAATTCAAAACGTGAAGGTGGAAATGGTTTTGCATTATTTAATAATATGATGTATGAAGAATTATTATTAGGAGCAAAGATTTCAAAAGCTATAAAAAATGGAGAGATAATACCTTATTATCAACCTATATATGATGTAGTTAAAGGAAAGATAATAGGAGCAGAAGCTTTAGCTAGATGGAATGATGGAGAGAATATTTTAGTTCCAGATAAATTTATAAATATTGCTAAAAAGACTGGAGATATAATGGATTTAGATTACTTTATGTTAAACAGTGCAGCAAAGTATTGTAAATATTGGGTGGAACAAGGGTTGGAAAATTTCCAAGTTTCTATAAATATATCATATATGTTTTTAAGGAGAGAGGATTTCGTTAATACAATTTTATTTGTATTACAGGAAAATGCGATTTTACCTCATAACATTAAATTAGAAATAACTGAAGATGAAATTATAGATGATATAGTAGCGGCTATTGAGGCATTAAGTAAGCTTAGAACAATAGGGGTTAAGGTATCATTAGATGATTTCGGTACAGGGTATTCATCATTTAACTATATTAAGACATTGCCATTAGATACTATAAAGATTGATAAGAGTTTACTCTCATCATTAGAAGATGATAGTAAGACTAGATCAATTATTGATACTTTAATTAAGTTATGTCATAACTTAGGTCTTAATGTAATTTGTGAAGGTGTGGAACAAGAAAGTCAATTGAGTGTTTTAGAAAACTTAAATTGTAATATGATTCAAGGATATATAATTAGTCCGCCGGTACCTAAAGAGGAATTTGATGAATTAATTGAAAAATATAATAAATAAATACTTCAAATTTAATAGTGCACGATTATCAAGTATAGAATAATAAGTAAATAGACAATACTATTTATTAATTTTAATTTTACAGTGATAATTGTGCATTGTTTTAAGTTTAAAAGTTTTATAGAGAGAATTTGAATCTATTTATTTAAAAATATTGAAAAATATGGTTTAATATACTTTAGATAGGAGGGATAATATGCCGATTAAAATACCAAGAGAATTACCAGCATATAAAGTTTTATCAGAGGAAAATATTTTTGTAATGAACATGGAAAGGGCAGATCATCAAGATATAAGACCTCTTAAAATTGGAATTTTAAACTTAATGCCTATGAAGATACAGGCTGAAAATCAGCTTTTAAGATATTTATCAAACTCACCAATTCAGATAGAAATAACACTAATTCAAACTAAAAGTTATACATCTCATCATACTCCAATAGAACATTTGAAAAAGTTTTATACTTATTTTGAAAATGTTAAAAATGAAAAGTTTGATGGATTAATAATAACAGGTGCACCAGTTGAACAAATACCTTTTGAGGAGGTAGCTTACTGGGAAGAGTTAAAAGAAATAATGGAATGGACTAAAACTAATGTATTTTCAACATTACATATATGTTGGGGAGCTCAAGCAGCACTATATTATCATTATGATGTTAATAAATATCCATTAGACGGTAAAAAGTTTGGGGTATTTTCTCATTGGGTAAATGATAAAAACTCACTTATAACTAGAGGATTAGATGATATATTTTATGCTCCACATTCAAGACATACAGAGGTCATGGCTAGTGATATAGAAAGAGTAAAGGAATTAGATATTATTTCAGAATCAAAGGATGCCGGAGTATTTATAGTTGCGACGAAAGATATGAGACAGGTTTTTATAACAGGACATTTAGAGTATGATAGAAGTACTTTGAAAGATGAATATTTTAGGGATATTGATAAGGGACTAAATATAGATGTACCTAAAAATTATTTCCCGGAGAATGACCCTAATAGAGTACCACAAGTTAAATGGAGAGGTAGTGCCAATATAGTGTTTAGTAATTGGTTAAACTACTGTGTATATCAAAATACACCATTTGATATAGAGATGATTGGGGAGAAGAGGGCTGATTAGCCCCCTAATGTTACATCTTGTGTTGCATACCAATCTAGAGCTTCATCTAAGTGGCTAGGCTTAAAGTCTGGCCATAGATCATTTATTATATAAAAGTCAGAGTAAACTGATTGTACTGGCAAGAAACCAGATAATCTACGACGACCACCCCACCTTATTATTAAATCAATTCTAGATATATCATTTGATTTTAATTCTTTACTTAAGTTTTTCTTGTTAATATCAGCTGCTTTTAGTGAATTTAAATCCCATTCCCAGCCATAGTTAACTAAGAAGTTTACTTTAATTCCACCTTTTCCAAATACTTTTCTTGAGGTATAAGGAAGTAACTCGCTCGGAAATACAGATGAGCTACTATTACCTATTACTAATAATTCAGCATCTTCTTTTGACAATAGCTTAACTGATTCAATACATGCAGCTATAAAGGCATCCTTTTGTGTTTTTGGTCTTTTAGCATTATCAGTTGTAAATCCATAGAATGTTAATTCTTTAATTCCGTATTTTTGACAAAGTTTAAAAATTAGAAGACCAGGATTTATACCTAGAGCATACCCCTTATCTTTAGTAAGACCTTTAGATTCAGCCCACCTTCTGTTGCCATCTGGAATTATACCAATATGTTTTGGAATTCTCATTATTCTTCACCTCTGTTTTATTCTATAGTATAAGTATTACCAAACTAATAGTAAAAAATACAATAAAATGATATTAGTGTATATTATGGTTTACAAAAAATGTTATATAATATTGAAAAAAATGAGTGATAGTAGTATTATATATAAAGTAGGTTAAAAATTTATCAATTATAAGGTGATATAATCACTTTTGAGGGGAGATAAAAAACATGTATGATGACGCAATAGGAAATATAACCCACTCGGCAGAGCTTAAAATCGGGTTATATAGAAACAGTAAAACTAGATATCTTTTAAGCTCTATGCTTGGAAGTTTATTTGTAAGCTTAGGTATTATGCTTATTTATACTATCGGGGGAATTATGCATCATGGTGGATCACCGATGTATAAGATTGTAATGGGACTATCATTTGGTGTTGCACTTAGTTTAGTGTTAATGGCTGGTGGAGATTTATTTACATCAAACAGTATGATTATGACATTCGGAGCTTTAGAAAAGAAGGTTACATGGCAAGATGCAGTTACTATTTGGTTTGGTAGCTGGGCTGGTAATATCTTAGGGGGAGTACTTGGAGCATTTTTATTTGTTCAAGCAGGTTTAATGCAAGGTTATGTTGGAGAGTTTATTTTAACAAATGTAGAAGCTAAAATGACTACACCTTTAGTACCTCTATTTACAAAAGGTATTTTATGTAACATATTAGTTTGTTTAGCAGTTTGGATGTGCTATAAACTAAAAGAAGAAACAGCAAAAATAATAATGATATTCTGGTGTTTATTCACATTTATAACAGCAGGATTTGAACATAGTGTTGCAAACATGGGAATGCTTGCTATGGGACTTATGGTTCCACATCCAGAAGCAATTAGTATAGCAGGATATGCATATAATATAATTGTAGTTTCACTAGGAAACTTTGTTGGAGGAGTTTTATTCTTAACTATTCCATATTATTTAATAAACAAATCAACACCAAAACATTAGTAGTGATATGAAATTAGATAGTGTATTAAGTTTACGCTAAAGTGAAATAAGAGATTTTGTTAGGTATGAAATTGTTCGAATTTATTTAAATAGGATTATAATGGGGATGCATCAAAATGACTTATCATTTTGATGCATCCCCATTAATTTAGAAGTTAAGATATAAAATTTTTAATTAAGGATTTAATTCTAAAACAATTACTAATAATATATTATTTTAGAAAATCCTTCAGGAGTTTCATCAATCATTCTACACTTCTAACTTTATTTATAAATGTAAACAAAACGTTAATTATGAATATATTTACATGGATAAATATGAAAATATATCTAGTGATGTTACAATTAAAAATGATTACAGAATATTGAATACATAAGAAAAGTGGGGATTGATTATGAAGATAATGATTGTTGAGGATAATTTTAATTTAGCAAATGAGCTTAAGACAGCACTTGCTAGATATGGATATGAGGGGGTAGTGATAACTGAGTTTCATGATGTTATGAATCAGTTTAAGAAAATACAACCTAGTTTAGTTATTTTAGATATTAATTTACCTATATATGATGGGTTCCATTTTTGTAGGGAGATAAGAAGTGTATCACACGTTCCAATTATTTGTGTTACAAGTAGAAATAGTTCAATGGATGAAGTAATGGGAATAACATTGGGGGCAGATGACTATATTAGAAAGCCTTATAATGTAGATGTATTGTTAGCTAGGGTGAATTCACTGGTGAGAAGGCATTATAACAGTGCAATTATTAGTGATTGTATAGAGCATAAGGGAATAGAATTAAATCTTGCTAATTCAGAAGTAAGTTATGAAAATAAGAAAGTTGAGTTAAGTAAAAATGCAGTTAAGATATTACATTGTTTATTAAAGAACAAATCAACTCTTGTATCTAGAGAAAAGTTAATGGAGTTTTTGTGGGAATCGGACATGTTTGTGGATGATAATACTTTAACTGTTAATATAAATAGATTAAGAGGGAATCTTAATGAAATTGGATGTGAAGATTTCATAAAAACCAAAAGAGGACAAGGTTATATTATAGAGTAAGGAGTTGAGTTCATGACTTTAAAAGAATATTTATCGGATTGTGCATCAGCAATACTTCTTAATATAATGGGGATAAGTGCACTTATTTTATATTTAATGGTACTTAATATTCAAACATGGCAAATTGAGTTTTTTGTTGTTGGGTGGGTAGGTGTATTAGTTTTATATAATTACATACAATTTAATAAAAAAAGAAAGTATTATAATACATTAAAGAAAAGTATGGATATGTTAGATATGAAGTATTTAATAACAGAAATAATAGAAGAACCACAATCTATTGAATCGGGGATTTATTATACTGTATTAAAAGAAGCACATACTTCTATGGCAAATGAAGTGCTTAAGCATAATTTAGATAGAAAAAGCTACCAAGAGTATATTGAATCTATAGTCCATGAAGTAAAGAATCCAATTGCATCAATAAATATAATGCTTAAAAATCACAACGTAGAGATAGAAAAGGAAATTTTAGATGAGCTTACTATAATAGAAGACTATATTGAACAAGTATTGTTTTATGCAAAGAGTGATCAGTTAAGTAAAGACTACTATGTAAAACAAGTTAAGTTGCAAAATGTAGTAAGAAATGTGATTAAAAGAAATGCAAGGTTACTAATATATAATAAAATAAGCATTGATTTGAATGATTTAGATGAAATTGTTTATTCAGATGAAAAATGGCTAGAATTTATAATTCATCAAATAATGAGTAACTCTATAAAATACACAAAAGATACAGATAAGCAAATTAAAATATATTCAGAGCATTATAGTGGTGGAATTGCCCTAATAATACAAGACAATGGGCTAGGTATAAATAGAGATGAGCTTGATAAGGTATTTGATAAAGGTTTTGTAGGTGCTAATGGTAGGATAAAGGAAAAATCTACGGGACTTGGATTATATATTATAAAAGGATTATGTGAAGGCTTAGGACATGGAATTAAAATTGAATCAGAAGTAGGACAGTATACTAGAGTAAAAGTACTATTCCCTAAAGGTGAAATGACAGAAATTTGAGAGTGAAGAGTGAGGACAGTAGATAGAGTTGTGTAAAAACAATTATAGCTACTGTCCTTAATTTATTATTCAAAAAACATGCTTAACTTAAAAGAAATCTCTTAACTTTTCACTATTATCTCTTAGTTCAAAAAAACTTACAAAAGTGTAAGTTAAGCTGTGAAAGTGTTAGTTTAATCGATGGTTAGGAATCTTTAATGATTGTAAAATGAATACATAAGATAAAACAATGTGTGGAGGGAAAATAAAATGAAAAAAGTTTTAGAAGTTAAAAATATACAAAAGTATTATGGTAATGAAGGTAGCTTAACAAAAGCTATAGATGATATATCAATTGATGTAATGGAAGGTGAATTTGTTGGTGTCATGGGACCATCAGGAAGTGGTAAAACAACATTCTTAAACTGTATATCAACAATAGATGCTCCAACGGCAGGAAGCATTCTAGTTGGAGGGAATGATATAACAAAACTTAAGAAAAAGGAAGTTGCAAAGTTTAGAAGAGAACAGTTAGGATTTGTATTCCAAGATTTTAATTTATTAGATACATTATCAGTTAATGAAAATATTGCTTTAGCACTTACTATCATGGGTGATAATCCAAATGCAATAGATGAAAAAGTTAAAAATGTAGCCAAGCAATTAGGAATAGAAAAGATACTTAAAAAGTTCCCATATGAAATTTCGGGTGGGCAAAAGCAGAGAGTTGCATCAGCAAGAGCATTAATAACTAATCCAACCTTAATACTTGCAGATGAGCCAACAGGAGCATTAGATTCAAAGTCAGCTCAAATGCTTTTAGAAACTTTCCAAGATTTAAATGAAAAACTAAAATCTACGATTATTATGGTTACACATGATGCATTTTCAGCAAGTTACTGTAAAAAGATTGTATTTATAAAAGATGGTAAGATTTTTACAGAACTTGAAAGAGGAAGTTATTCAAGAAAAGAATTCTTCGATAAGATTTTAGATATAGTTTCATTATTAGGAGGGAACGTAACAGATGTACGCTAAACTTGCACTAAGGAATATAAAAAGAGGATATCAAGATTATTTAATATACTTTTTAACATTAGTAATTTCAGTAACATTATTTTATGCATTTAACTCATTAGCAGATCAACCAGCTTTCTCAAATGAAGAAGGAAATATGGAGATGGTAATAGGGATGATAAGAGCATTATCATTAGTAATGACTATATTGCTATCAGGATTAATAGTTTATGCAAATAGATTCTTAATTAAAAAGAGAAAAAATGAACTAGGTATATATATGACTCTAGGTATGGAACAAAATAAAATAGCAACAATGTTTTGTATTGAAACAATAATTATTGGTGTAATAGCATTAGCTGTTGGTATATTTACAGGTGTGTTTGTATCACAAGGTTTCTCAATGGTAATAGGAAATATATTCGAAATGGATATGAAGCAATTAGAATTCGTATTTTCAATGAGTACAGCAATGATAACAGTTGCAATATTTTTCATAACATTCTTAGTAGTAGCAGTTTTCAATAAGAAATTAATTTCAAAAGTAACATTAATAGAGTTATTATATGGAGAAAAGAAAAATGAGAAGGTTTCATTTAAGGATTCGAAGTCTTCAATAGTAATATTCTTTGCATCAATAATACTAACTGGTATTGGATATGTATTAGTTGTAAAAAAAGGGTTATTAGGTGCAGGAAGCCTTGAGTTTATAGTTGGTATGTTATTAATGGTAGTATGTACATTTACAATATACTTTACAATTTCAGCTTTATTTATAGGTGTAATTTCAAAAAACAAAAAAGTTTACTATAAAGGTGTTAACATGTTTGCTTTAAGACAAATTTCAAGCAAAATTAATACTAACATAGTTTTACTTGCAACAATTTCACTTCTTTTAACAATAACATTAACATCATTCTCAATGGGATTTGGCATTAATAAATGGGCAAAGACAGCAGCAAGATCAGCAGCACCTTTTGATGTAATGATTTCAGTTTATCAAGAATCAGGGGAAGAACATACAGATATTATATATGATATGCTTGATAAAAAAGGATATGATTTAGTAGGAAAAGGATTATTAGAATCAAGAACATCAGATTTAAGCACTATGTCTTTAGTTAATGATGATGTACTACAAGAAATTAAAAAATATGATAATGCAATTTATAATAATTGGCATAAAGATAATGAATATACATTGATGTCAGTTATTTCATTATCAAACTTAAATAGTGCATTAGAAGCTAAAGGGGATAAAAAGGTATCATTAGAAAAAGATGAATATATTTTAAGTAGCAATTTATCAAAGGAATCTATACAAGCAATAATAAAAGGCGGAGAAGCTATTGATGTAGCTGGGAATAAGTTAAAGCCGAGTGAAGTAATATTAGACTTTCAACTTCCAGACCTAAACCACTTTAATGTTATAATAGTTAATGATGAAATAGCAGAAAGCTTTGAAGTTGTGGGAAAAAGATATGTATCTAATCTAACTAAGGAATTATCAGTTGCTGATAATGGAGAGTTATATAGTTATTTCTATGCACAGCATGAAAAAGAATTTGAAAGTGAATCAGATGAATTATTAAAATTTGCAGTTGATACATTAAAACAAGCAGAGGATTCAAACTTTAGTATGGCAGCTATAATGGTATTTGTAGGATTATATTCAGGAATAGTATTCTTAATAGCATCAGCTACAATATTAGCATTACAATTACTAGTAGATGCAGCAGACCATAGAAGAAGATTTGAAGTATTAAAGAAGATTGGAACAGAAGAAAGAATGTTAAATAAAATGATATTTAAACAAGTTGCAGTGTATTTCTTCCTACCATTAGTCCTTGCAATATGCCATAGTGTAGTAACTACAATATTAGTAAATGATTGGTTACTTCACATGGGAACCGTATCAATTTACTCAACAGCAGTAATTAGTGGAATAATATTTGTACTTATATATGGAATATACTTTGTAGCCACGTATAAGACATACAAAACAACAGTCTTAGTTAAATAGTATATCAAACTCTAAAAAGCATTTAAAAATGTATTTTTAGTAATTCTAAATAAAAGGGGATGTAGCAAAATGATTATCATTTTGCTACATCCCTACTTCAATTTATAATTTTCAATTATGATACAGCCTCTTAATCTATTCAACGTATTTAGTCAGTTTAAATGATCCTGCTGTAAATAATACTAATCCTATTAGAACTATTACAAATACATTAGGGAATAGGTTTTGATAATATACTCCATCTATACACCAATAGAAAGGTGTAAGCTTAACTATATTTTCAAAGAATGGAGATACAGGGCCTATTAGTTTTTCTTGGAATAGCATAAGTCCAGGGATAAATGTACCAATTGCTAAAACTACTAATGACATCATAACTAGAATTTCATTGTTGAATATTCTTGTAACAAATACGGTAAATGCTAATGCTAAAAATGCCATAGATGATATTAAAATAAAGTTATTAAAGTACATGCTCATAGGGATATCAAGGAGTAAGTGTACTGCAAATACTGAGAGAGCACCAAGTATTACATATACAAGTAATGTTGATAAGAATATTCCACCAAGGATTGTTCTATTACTATTTGCAGTACTTAAAGTTCTTTTTAATACTTTATTCTTTTTCAAGGTTAATAAATCTCTACAAATATCTGTAGAAGTAAGAAGTAGGAAGTAACCAACAAATGCAATTGACATAGCAATGTTTGGATCTGAAACTTGTTCAAACCTATCTATTTCTACACTAATATTATTTGTAGGTATATCATTAATTTCTTTTATAGAATCATTTATAAAGTTTTCTATTTGGCTTTCAACAAGAAGAGCACCGCCACCTTTTCCAGTTTTAACTGATTTAATTGTAGGTTTAACAGAGTTTTTTATATCCTCTGAAAAATTCTTGTCTAAAACTAAAACAGATGTGACTTCATTTTGTTTTAATGCATTAATAGCATCATCATAATAATCAATTGCATAAACGTCAGCATTATCACCAAGATGTTCTAACAACTTAGTTTCATATTCGCCACCTTTTGCTTCAGTAACTATTGCAACTGGTGTAGGTGCTGAATTAGCAGGTCCACCATCATGGCTAAACATTAATATTATAAGTCCAAGAGGAAGTGCTACAGCCATTATTAATACTAATGGTCTTTTTAATAATCGTTTTATATTTGCAAGTGTAATGTTAAGTAGATTATTCATTATATTTCCCTCCTGTACCTACATTCTTTAACTAGCGAAAGTACAAATAGTACAATACCCATACCTAAAGTAATTAATAGTGATGACTTAATAGATTCAAGGCTTCCATTATAAACATAGTTATGGAACATTGATTGTGAAGATGATAGTGGAGATAACTTAGAAAGGTTATCTCCAAAATCTATAAACACATTACCAACAGCAATATGCAAGAAGAATAGTGAATTAACTATAATCATTCCATACTTCTTTTTACAAAATGCTGTAATTACAGTGGAAATAGATGTTACAGTAAAGCAACAAACAACAGCGATTAGTAAAAGTAGTGGGAAGCTTCCAGAGAATGATATACCACTTATTTTAAAGAATAATAAATATCCCATAAGGAGTACAAAGCTTTGTATTAAAGAAACAATAAAGCTCTCTAAGAATATTTGCAAATTACTTTTAGGTGAAGCATATATTCTTTTAGAAAGTCCTAATTCTTCTGAGTTATATCCACCACCAGCAAGAGTCATAATAAGCATTGCAATTAAATAACCAATCATGCTTGAAGAGTAAAATGCATATGAATTTTCAGCAACTACAGGTTCTATATATTCTGTTGTAATAGACTGAGTGCTTAGTATAGATGTTAAGTCTCCAGAGTAATAACTATTTAAATAGTTTTTTAATACTTCTTCTAAAGTCATAACTAAAAGATACTTATCTTTTAATTCAACAACTTCAATATTTGAATTGGTATTATTTATTAGTGATTTTTCAAATCCTTCAGGAATTATGATAGATGCATAAGCTTCTTCTTTATTATCAGTAATTGTGATTAAACTACTTAGGTTAGTACTAGATAAAAAAGATTTTAAATCTGAAGAACTTTGGGTGTTATCATTATCTTCAATAATTACATTTCTAGCTTCAATTTCAATTGGATTTTCTGAGCTGTCATTAACAAAGCCCATAACCATTGTTAAAAATACAGGTAGTCCAATAAAAAATACCAAATTAATTGGAGTACTTTTAATCAATGATTTTAAAGTAGCTTTTAAGTACACTAAGAATGATTGCATAAAAGTACCTCCTTAATCTCTTAATGATTTCCCTGTTAGTAAAAGGAATGCATCTTCAAGTTTAAC
Organism: Clostridium sp.; assembly: GCA_036637795.1. Lineage (GTDB taxonomy): Bacteria > Bacillota > Clostridia > Clostridiales > Clostridiaceae > Clostridium. The sequence goes on from JAVWLU010000003.1 coordinate 46,944, forward strand.
TTCCACATAAGAAATCTTATTTAAAATTGCATTACTTTCTTCTAAAAGAGATATTACTTCTGATATTCTAAAATTGTTTGTTATTTCAATTAATAAGCTTTTATCATCATCTTCAGTAACATCAACTACTGAAGGTAATTTACTTATTTTATATAAAGCTTCAGCATTTACACCAGTAGCTTCAATTTTAACTTTAGTATTTATATTAATAGTTTCTAAAATTTCATCTTTAGTTCCATAAGAAACTTCTTCACCTAAATCTATGATAAATATTCTAGAGCATAGCTCTTCAATTTCTTCCATATAGTGAGATGTGTAAATAACAGTCATACCTTCTTCATTGCATACTCTTTTAGTAAATTCAAAAATAAGGTTTCTTGATTGTGGATCAACACCAACAGTAGGTTCATCCATAATTAAAACTTTAGGATGGTGCATTATTGCAGCAGCGATGTTTAATCTTCTTTTCATACCACCAGAAAATGTTTTAACCTTTTCTTTTCGTCTATCGTAAAGACCGGTTATATCTAGAACTTCTTTAATTCTTTCTTTTAAAACTTTTCCATGTAGTTTATAAAATGAACCAAAGAATTCTAAGTTATCGTAAGCAGACATTTCTTCTATAATGGCAAGTTCTTGAGGAACTAAACCTATATTTGCTTTTGCTTTTAAAGGATCTTTTTGTATGTCATAACCACAGATAGATATTTCTCCAGAGTTTGAAGTAAGTAGAGTAGTGATTATGTTTATAAGAGTTGATTTACCAGCTCCGTTTGGTCCAATTAAACCAAATATTTCACCCTCTTTAATTTGGAAACTTATATTATCAAGAACAAGCTTATCATTAAATCTTTTAGTAACATTTTTAACATCAACAATATTCATAAAAAAACCTCCGTAATATATTCTATATTTATATAATATAGAAAAATTAGGAGGTTTAACAATATACAAAGTCACAACTTAAAATGACCTAAGTCATTAAGTAAAAAGAATTCTATCCATAATTCTAAATTTAAAATTCTCAATTATTGACACAGCTTTGTTTTGTAAGCAAAGATAGCAATTTGAGTTCTATCTCTAAGTTCTAGCTTTAAAAGTATGTTAGTTATATTATTTTTAACAGTACCTTCAGATAAAAATAGTTTGTCAGCAATTTCTTTATTACTTTGACCATTTGCAATTTCTTCTATTATAGTAATTTCTCTTGGGGTAAGTTCATAGTCTTTAAGTAAATCTTCTTTAGACTCTTCCTTTGGCTTTGGAATCCCATGGCTAATCATAGTGCTTAAAACTTCAGGGTGAACTACTACGTTACCAGCAAATGCTGATTTAACTCCATCATAGATAACATCGTGAGAACTATCTTTTAAAAGGTAGCCAGATGCACCATAGTTTAATGCTTCATGAATATATTCTTCATCATTAAAAGTAGTTAAAATTAAAACTCTAACACCAGGGAACTGTTCTTTAATTAGTTTAGTTCCAGTAACACCATTACATTCTGGCATTCTTATGTCCATAAGAACAACATCTACATTATTGTTTTTACATATTTCTAAGGCTTCATATCCATTATCGCCAGTTGCTATTACATTAATATCTGGGAATATAGAAAGCATTATTTTAAGTCCTTCACGGATTAATTTTTCATCATCAATTAATACTAGGTTAATTTTAGTTGACATATTGATCCCCCACAATCTTTGGCACAGTAATTTTAATAACAAATCCATTTCCTTCAGAAGTATTAAAATTTACAGTTCCATTAAATTCTTCAAATCTTTCAGTTATAGATGTAAGACCTACCCCGTATACAACATTAGAGCATCCTATACCATTATCTTTTATTGTAATAGTTAAATCATTTTTATTATAAATCATGGTCATTATAACTTTCGTTGCCTTACCATGACGAGATGCATTAGAAAGTGATTCTTGAACTAATCTATATATTGCTAAACTTACTTTTGCATCTAAAGCATATTTATCTTCAGATACAGTTAACTTAACATCAACTCCAGATAGTTTCGTAAAGTTATTTATTAAATCTTGAATTTTTATAACATCTTGATAGTTAGAGTATTCACTTGGTTTTAACTCCCTAACTGCTCTACGAACTTCTTGGTAGGATTCACCTACAAAGTTTTTTAAGTTCTCAGCAATAGGTTCAATAGGAGAACTATCTTTAGCAGCTAAGGCTTGTATAGCATTAAGCTGAATCATAGTTGTGCTAAGAGCGTGTCCTACTGAATCATGAATATCTCTAGAAATACGATTTCTTTCTTTAAGAAGAGTAAGCTCTTCAATTGTATGTGAATAATCTTCTAATTCTATATTAGCTTTTCGCAATTTTTCTTCAGATAATTTTAGTTTATCATAAAGTTTTTGTGCATCTCTTTTAGATTTATGCTCCATATCTCCATAGATTAAGAGAGCTCCAAATATAAGTAAAATAGAGAAGCTAGTTACAAGTTCATTAAAATTAAAGAAATAACTAGTAATCACTTGAGTAACTAATAGAAAAGCAACTAATATATATTTGAAATTACTTTTTAAAATATAAGTTATATCAATAAGTAGTGGTAAAAAGTAAAAGTAAATATTAGTGGGATATAGCTTAACTAGAGTTAAGATTATAAGTACTTCAATAAAGAATGAAATAAATATTAGTAATCTATAATCCCTAAGTGTAAAATAACGAACTTGGTTATTTATTATAAATGATAATAATATTATTATTTGAAATGTTGGAAGTATAGACCTATGATTCATAAGTAAAGATATAGAAACTATTGCTAAAGATAAGTATCTTATTAGTGTTAATATATTACTTTTGAATGAGATGCTACTACCTATATCTATATGGGAACAGCCACCAACAATTACAGAATAATTAATTTTCAAAAAATCCCTCCTAACTATAGAAATAATATTGAAGTAGGTTTATTAATTGCAATATCTTTTTCAAGTAGAGTTAACCCACCATGTAAGTTATGTGCATAGGTGGTTAGGCTATTAGAAAAAGTATTGGCTATAACTAAGTAATTATCATCAGGTGTTAAATTAAAATCTCTAGGATGGTCACCAAATGTACTAAAGTTATCTTTTAAAGTAAGTGACTTATTATCTTCATTAAATTCTAAAACTCCAATAGAATTATGACCACGGTTAGATACAAATATATAATTACCGTCATTTGAAATTCTGATAGCAGCTCCGGAAGATTCACCTTCAAAGCCCTCAGGTAAAGATTTTGTATATGAAATTACCTTAAGTTCTAATTCAGAAGTTAGTTCTATAGTAATAACTTCATTAGAGTATTCAGTAAATACAAAAATAAACTTCATACTTGGATGGAATACTAAATGCCTTGGACCACAACCAGATTTTAATTTTATAGATTTTGATATATCTTTACTTATTTCATAAGCATAATCAAAAATAATTATCTCATCATTTCCAAGGTCGATAGCTATACCTTTATTTGTTTTAGGTATAGAACTAACGAAATGCATTTTTGAGTTTTCATTTCCTTTGAATGTATCTAATAAATTAATCTTATTACTAGTATAAGAATATAATTTTATTTCACCAGTATGATAGTTTGATGAAAAGATAAATTTTTTTCTAGGGTCAATTGAAATATAACACGGTTGTCTTCCTTCACTTAAATTAGAATCAATTATAGGATTATTTTTAGAGATAAGATTAACCATTGCAATTCCACCCATTTCATCTTTAGAACATACAGAAAATAATCTGTCATTATTACAAAGATAGGTAGGATTATTGATCTCAGCTTTTAATTTTATATTATCTAATTTTGAATCTTTTAAATTGAATGAGAAGATGCCTTCTTGTGAATTAGTGGCATAACCACCTATAAGTCCATAATAGTTTTTCATTTTGGTACCTCAAATCATAATATTAATAGTAAAAATAAATTACATCATTTAATTTATTGACTAGTTTAATAATTAATAACCGTATACAAATATAAGTTATTAACTAGAATTATCTAGTTTTATTATACATTAAGTAGAATATACTTACAAAAATATACTGTATAAATTCAAATAACAAATGGTATAATAAACATTACAGTAAATTTGAAAAAGAGAGATGTGGGAAGATGATACAAGATTTAGAGATAGGAACAAAACTATTTTGCAAATATAGAGGTTGGGGTAAGGTAATTTCTATATCAGAAAATGGGTTTAAATTTGAATGCGAAAAAGATCCAGAGGATATGGATGATAAAATTACTTTCCATAAGAATGATGACTTAGAAAAAGTTATTTTATACTTTGATCCAAATGCAAAGGAAATTACAACTAAAGAAGTAGTTTTAAAAGTAATAAACTTTGAAGACTGTGCAGTTTCCGAAGAGGCTTTAGAAAGTGAAGATTATAAAGAAGAATGTATATATCTTAGTGGAACAATAAATTACTTGAATAAATTAATTTATAAAAACTTAATGAGAGTAGAAAAACTAAGAGATGAGTTTACATACTCACCTTCACTATCAGAAATGGATATGACCTCTGGTGAAAGACAAGCCATGGGACGAGCTCAATATGAAAATAATGAGTACGAAGAAATAGCTAAAGAACCATACTTTGGAATGGTTGAAATTAAAGCTAAGGAAAGTGGCGAAATAATAAGAACTTATATAGGACATAAAAATTTAGTAGATGGCGCAACTGCATATGTAGAGGATTGGAGAAATCCAATAGCACAAAGATACTATAATACAAATGAATTGGAATACATGGTAGGAGAAGAAATATTCAATACTAATTTAATTAGAGATTATGTAATAGAAGATTCTATTATGCAAGAAGTTGTTGATAAGTATATTAGAACTGGGGATGGAACAGCTAATATTGTTTCGGATGCATTCTTACTTAAGATTTTAAAAAGTAAAAGAAATGCAAAAGATATTACAGATATTATAAGCTCAATTCAAGTTAAACAAAATGAAATAATAATTCAAGATAAAAGTGAAAATATGATAGTTCAAGGTTGTGCAGGTTCAGGTAAAACTATGATACTATTCCATAGAATTTCAAGACTTGTTTATAACAATAGAGAAATGGATAAGAGTAGAATTAAAATCATAACTCCAAATGATTTATTTATTAAAGTTATGGGAAACTTATCAAATCAACTAGAACTAGATGAAATCGAAAAGCTTTGTTTAGAAGATTATATGTTTGATAAAATTGAAGACTATGGATTAGTTCTTGATGAAGATGAAAGAGAAAATATTTCATACATGAGAATGCCTGATGATATGTACGAGTATGTTTATTCAGATGAGTATCTAGAAGAACTTGAAGATGGATATGGAAAGTATGTAGAAACTTTATGGAAAAGAGCAGAATCTAGAGGAATAACAGATGTAGCTGAGAAGTTAGAAATAAGCTACTCTAGAAAAGATTCACCAAGAGAAGATTATTCAGAACTTGAACATTTATTAGGTTTAATAAAAGCTAAAAATTCAGGAACATTTACAGTGAATAAAGAAGTAAGTGATCTTAAAATAGGTGATTTTAAACTTGATGATATAGAGTTCTTAAGAAATAGAGTTTATGAAGATATTAGAGCTAAGGTTTGTAGAAAGTTTGACTTTAAACTAGGAGTTAGAACACTTAGAATAGATTTATATTCAATACTATATTTACTATACATGCATAAAGGTAAAGTAAGAACAGGGGATAGAATGTTATTAATTGATGAAGGTCAAAACATTAGTCCTCAAGAATATAGAATGTTAAAGAGACTTAATAGAGAAGACATGGTGTTTAATATCTTAGGAGATACAAATCAATTAACTGATCTTAAAAGAGGTACAGATGATTGGAGTAAAATACAAGATATATGTGATTTTACTATGTATGAACTAAATGAAAACTATAGAAATACTAAAAAGATTACAGAGTATTGTCACGAACAAACTGGATATGAAATGATTCCAATTGGAGTAGATGATGGTAATGTAATTGTTGGTACAGAAGATGATATAGAGGACATTATAGATACTTACAAAAAAGATAATAGTAAGAGAAAAGCTGTTATTATAAGTGGATCACCTAAGGATAATTTAAGAAAGTTATTTGATAACTTCTCATACTCAGATGAAATTAATATAGTAGATGATTATAATAGCTTCCCTGTAGCTAATAAAATCAATGTTTATACAGTTGATATGGTTAAGGGACTTGAGTTTGACTCAGTATTAGTTATAACTGAAAATATGAACAAGAATCAAAAATATATAGCATATACAAGAGCGCTTTTAAATTGCTATATAGTAGAATCTTAAAATGTATATAGAAGCACATACTCACTTAGAGGGGTTTAAAGATAATATAGAAAAAGCTATTGAGATTATAAATGATAAAAAGATAATAACATTAGCAAATAGTATGGATATAGAAAGTTATTTATTAAATTTAGAGTATGCTAAAAAGAGTCAGTATATTGTACCTTGCTTTGGAATTCATCCTTGGAGTGTTAAAAAGGTAGAATTTAATAAGGAAGAGATAACTGAGTATATTAAAGAATGCAAAATGGTTGGAGAAATAGGATTGGACTTTTTCTGGGAAGAGGATAAAAGTTCATACCCTAAACAACTAGAAGTTTTTGAATTCTTTATAGAGAAATCTAAAAAATACAATAAAGTAGTAAATATTCATACTAAAGGTGCCGAGAAAGAAATCTTAGAAATATTAAGTAAGTACAATTACTATAGATGTATAATTCATTGGTATAGTGGACCTTTAGATATTTTAAAAGAATTAATAGATAAGGGATGCTATGTAACTATAAGTGTAGATGTAGGTTATTCTAAGTTAACAGATGAAATAATTGATAGTATAAGTATAGATAAAATATTAACTGAGACTGATGGTCCGACAGCTTTAGAATGGGTTAATGGAGAATATGCTTATCCAGATAAAATTATTGATATAGTAGATTATATAGCTGAGAGAAAGAATATTTCTAATAAAGAGTTAAAAGAAATAATATACATGAATTATTATACATTGATAAATAATATTGACAGAAAATAATTATCAATATAGAATGAAGGAAACAACAAATGAAAAAGCATGGGAGTTAGTGTAACTATCTGAGAGGGAACTAGTGAGTTCCGACCAATAACCTGATGTGGATAATGCCAACGTAGGAAGCTATAATATTATTTAAAGCGGATTTTAGCAGTATTACTATAGATGGTAATACTGTTTTTTTTATTTTATAAATAAAAAATGAGTATGTACGTTAGTATTTATTGAATCAGAAAGGAGTGAAAAATATAAAAAGTAAGTTTAAAAACATACAAGATAAGTTAATACCTTTAATTTTTACATGTTTATTATTAACTATATGGGAGATTATAGTTAATATTGGTGGTATTCCAGATTATATACTTCCAAAGCCAAGTGAGATTTTTGGTACGTTAGTAAATCAAATAGATGTATTGATGCCACATATTATGGCAACGTTATATGAAGGTGTTGTAGGATTTATAATAGCAATTTTTGCTGCATTATTTTTAGCAGTTATAATGGATTTAGTTCCATTAATTAAGAAGGCGCTTTATCCTGTATTAGTTATATCACAGACTGTACCAATTATTGCGTTAGCACCATTATTTATAATTTGGTTTGGATTTGGAACATTACCTAAAATTATAGTTGTAGTTTTAGTTTGTTTCTTCCCAATTGTTATAAGCATTACAAATGGTATCGAATCTGTAGATAAGGATTTAGAAAATCATTTCCAATTAATGGGGGCATCTAAAATTCAAAGATTTATACATTTGAAATTACCTTATGGAATGATAAGTTTCTTTTCTGGGTTAAAGATAGCAGCAACATATAGCATAATGGGAGCTGTAGTTGGTGAATGGCTTGGAGGAGATAAAGGTCTTGGAGTTTATATGGTAAGAGCTAGAGGTTCATATGCATTAGATAAGATGTTTGCAGCCATATTAGTAATTGTAATACTAAGCATTGTGATTTTTTATTTAGTTGGTTTAATAGAAAAAGTGGCTATGCCATGGAACGTTGAGAGGAGAAATAAAATATGAAAAAAAAGATAATCTCTATAATATTAAGTACATTGATGGTGACAGGTTTAGTTAGCGGATGTTCAAAAGGACAAGCGGAAGATAAGAATGGACTAGAGAAGGTAAGGGTAATACTAGATTGGACGCCTAATACAAATCATACTGGGTTATATGCAGCTAAAGATCTTGGATATTATGAGGAATTAGGATTAGATGTTGAAATAATTCAACCAGCAGAAGGGACATCACTTTCATTATTAGCAGCAGGTAAAGGTGAATTTGCAATAAGTTATCAAGAAGATTTAACTTTTGCAAGAACTTCTGATAGTCCATTACCAGTTAAGGCGATAGCTGCTGTGATTCAAGATAATACATCAGGATTTGCTTCACCTAAAGACAGAGGAATTACATCTGCAAAAGATTTTGAAGATAAAGTTTATGGTGGATGGGGTGGCCCTTCAGAAGAGTTAGTGTTAAAAGCTGTAATGGAAAATGCAGGGGCAGATTTTAATAAATTAAAAATGGTTAATGTGGGAACAGAAGATTTCCAAGTTGCTACAAAGAATGGAATTGATTTTGAATGGGTATTTGAAGGTTGGACAAATGTGAAGTTAAATCTACAAGGGGAAGAAATAAACTATATTCCATTAAAAGACTTACACCCAGCATTAAATTATTATACTCCAATAATTGCAACTACAGATGAAATTGCAAATAACAATAAAGACTTAGCTAAGAAGTTTATGGAAGCTACAACAAAAGGGTATGAATACTCAATGGAAAATCCATCAGAATCAGCTAAGATACTTTTAAAATATGCACCAGAGTTAGATGAAGAATTAGTTATAAAGAGCCAAGAATACTTAAAAGATAAATATAAGGGTTCAGCAGCTAGATGGGGAGAAATGAAAGATAGTATATGGAATAGCTATACGGAACTACTATTTGATAATAAGCTTATCGATAAAAATATGAAGGCAGAAGAGGCATATACAAATGAGTTCTTACCAAAATAAAATTGAGATTAAAAATGTAAGTAAGAGTTTTGATGATAAGCAAATACTTAAGGACATTAATATCCAAGTTGAAGAAAATCAGCTTGTTGCAATCCTAGGTCCATCAGGAAGTGGGAAGAGCACTATATTTAATATTTTAACAAATATTATTAAAGCAGATAGTGGTGAAGTTACTGTAAATGGAGAAATAGCGTATATGTATCAAAAGGATATGTTAGTTCCATGGAAAAAGATAATAGATAATATAGGCTTACCATATATATTTAAAGGTAAAAGTAAACTAGAGGCAAGAGAAGAAGTTAAAAAGTATTTGAACACTTTTGGACTAGATGGATATGAAAATAAATATCCAATGCAACTTTCAGGTGGAATGAAGCAAAGAGCAAACTTTTTAAAAACATATTTAACATCTTCAGATATTTTATTGTTAGATGAACCGTTTGGAGCATTAGATTCTATAACAAGAAGACATATGCAAAAGTGGCTTTTAGATTTAAGAGTATCAATGGGATCAACGATACTTTTTATAACTCATGATATAGAAGAAGCTATTTTCTTAGCAGATAAGGTTTATGTTATATCAGAGAGTCCAGCTATGATAAAAGGAACAATAGATGTTAATTTACCTATTGATAGAGATGGGAGTATAATACTATCTGAAGAGTTTATTAAAAATAAAAAAGATATTCTAAATATTATGACAATATAGAAGTATTAGGTTATATCAAATTATTAATTATTAGTTTAATTAGGTAAAATAATAATGTTTTATTTAATATAGTTACTATTTATTGATAATTAGTTCAATATAACCTATTTTTTATATTTAAAATATAAAGTTTAATATAAATTTTAATTATATTTACTATTTTCAGAAAAAAATATATAATTAGTGTAGGTATAATATGTATAAATATAGAATTATATAACAAAAGAGGGTATAAAGGAGAATAGGGTATGAAGCTTATGAAGAGGATAGCATTAATTTTTATTAGTGTTACACTAGTTAGTTCAATAGCTTATGTAGTTTTAGGGAATAAAATTATAGAGATTGCAAGCCAAGGAGAATTAGAGCGTGGACCAGGGCGAACTAATGGTGCTATAGGGAAAATAAATGGGGAAGTAAATAGAATAACAGCACAGGCAAGAGAATTTGGGGAATACTTCTCAATGGCAAAGATAATATCTGATAAACATGGTAGTCAGAGTGCTGTAGATATTCTCAGGTTAGATAAAAAGATAGAAAAAGCTCCAATTAGTAATATGATTATTGTTGATAATAATTTTAAAATTAAAGAAATCATAAAGCAAAGCAATGTAGATATTAATTCAGTTGAGCTAAATAAAATTTTAGATGAAGCTAAAGAATTAATTAATAGACCTGAAAATTCTAGGAGAGGTTTTTTTGGAGGAATATTAACTTCAGATGAAATTCCATATATTGTGGGTGTAAAAACAATAGATATGTCTAGTCCGATGCCCAAATCATATACAGTTGTAATAACACCAATAGATGAAGATTATATGGCTGATATGGCAGAACTAACAGGCAGAGATGTTAGCATGGTTAAATCTGATGAAGTTGAAAAAGACATATCAGAAATGGAAGTAGTTAATTTATATAATGCAGAATTTTTATGTTTACGAAAGCCAAATACTATTGAATTCAATACGGAATTTGAGTCTTTAGGTAATGGTCCTAAATATTACATTAGATTAATTGATGATAGAGCTGTAAGAAATAGTGCACTTAAAAGTATAGGGATATTAGTTGTAGCTATAATATGTATGACAATGATAGCTAATTTAATAATATATATGTTTATAAAAAAGAAAGTATTAGTTAGAATTATAAATATAAATAAGGTTGTAAATGAAGTCAGTGCTGGACAAGATTTGTCGATAGAGCTGGAGGATGATAGACAAGGTGATGAGATATCTGTATTAAGTTGTGATATAGGTAATATGTTTAATAGACTTAAAGATTATTCGGATAACCTTGAATATATAGGAAATCATGATTTGACAACAGATTTAGCAAATAGAAATAGTATAACTAAATATATTAAGTTATTAAAATATGAAGAAGAAGATTTTTCTATATTCTTTATTGATTTAGATAATTTTAAAGGTGTAAATGATACATTAGGCCATAATAATGGTGATAAATTATTATGTAGAGTAGCTTCAAAATTATATCAATATAGTGAAGATAAAAATATGAAGGTTAGTAGGATTGGTGGAGATGAATTTATTATAGTAAGAATAGGTAAGAATAATATAGATGAAATAAAGATTCTTGCTAAAGAAATTTTAAATCAAGTTAAGTCAGTTTATGAAATTGAGGAATATTCATATGAAGTAAAGGCTAGTATGGGAATAAGTTTCTATCCACAACATTCTGATGATGATGTTAATTTACTTCAATATGCAGATATAGCTATGTATAATAGCAAAAATCAGGGTGGAGACACGTATAATATATTTGATAAAGAAATGTTAGAACCATTAGAAATTGAAAGTAGGTTGAAATCTGCCTTAGAAAAAGAAGAATTTAAAGTGTATTATCAACCTATATTTAGTGCAGATTCAGAAAAAATAATAGGTGCTGAAGCATTAATAAGATGGAAAACAGCATCAGGGGTAATACCTCCAGATAAGTTTATATCAGTTGCTAAAAAGAGTGGAGATATTGTAAGTATAGATAACTTTGTATTGGGTCAAGCTATAAAAACATGTAGAGAATATCTAGATAAAGGAGTAACCGATTTTTATGTTTCAATAAATGCATCAAAGAGATTTTTAAAACAAAAGGATTTTATAAATATGCTTATTAATAAGCTTGATAATGCAAATATACCATATAAAATGCTTAAGTTAGAGATAACTGAAGATGAAATAATTGATGATTTTGAATATACTATTGAGTTATTAAACGAGATTAGAGCATTAGGAATTAATGTTTCATTAGATGATTTTGGAATTGGGTATTCATCATTTAAACATATCAAGATTTTGCCTATAGATATAATAAAACTTGATAGAAGTTTATTAGTTGATATTGAAACAAATAATAAAGATAAGGTTATTGTTGAAACTATGATTAAATTATGTCATAGCTTAGATTTAAAGGTAGTGTGTGAGGGTGTAGAGCAGAGAGCACAAGTTGACATACTAAAGGAGTTATCATGTGATAACATTCAGGGATATTACTTTAGTAGACCACTTCCTAAAGATGACTTTGATAAGTTAATGAAATAAGGTTAAAGTGTAAAAAAAGAGGCTAAATCAAAATTATTGTTAATTTTGATTTAGCCTCTTGCTATTTCGATAAATATGAACTAGTTATTTATTAGATTATAGTTAAAATTTAACGTATTGAGCAAAAGAAATTATACTTTAGCGTAAAACTAAAATTACTCAATAACAGTAATCCAACCTTCAGGCCCTTCAATATCTCCAAATTGAATACCACATAATATATCATATAGTTCTTTAACAACTGGTCCAACTTCAGTTTCACTGTGGAAAACATGAAGTTTTTCTTTATATTGAATTCCACCAATTGGAGTTATAACAGCAGCAGTACCACAAGCACCAGCTTCTTTAAACTCATCGATTTCATCAATAAATACTTCTCTTTCATAAACAGGCATTTTTAAGTAGTCTCTAGCAATTTCTAAAAGTGAATACTTAGTTATGCTTGGTAACACAGATGGTGATAGAGGTGTTACAAATTCATTGTTTTTTGTTATACCAAAGAAATTTGCAGCTCCAACTTCCTCAATCTTTGTGTGAGTTGCAGGATCAAGATAAATGCAATCCGCAAATCCTTTATCAGCAGCATCTAAATGAGGTTGAAGTGATGCGGCATAATTACCACCAACTTTTTGTCCGCCAGTTCCATGTGGTGCAGCTCTATCGTAGTCAGATACTATAAAGTTACAAGGAGCAAGCCCACCTTTAAAGTAAGGTCCTACAGGAACACAGAATACACAGAAAATATATTCAGGTGCAGGTTTAACCCCTATGTTATTTCCAACCCCAATAACAAATGGTCTTAAGTATAGAGTTCCACCAGTTCCATATGGAGGTACATAATGTTCATTTGCTTTAACAACTTGAACACAAGCATCTATGAATTTTTCAGTTGGTACATGTGGCATTAAAACTTTATCACAACTATCATTCATTCTTTGTGAGTTTCTATCAGCTCTAAAAAGTTGAATATGCCCCTTCTTAGTTCTATAAGCTTTTAATCCTTCAAAACATTGTTGACCATAATGAAGTGCAGTTGATGCTTCAGAAATTGTTAACATGTTATCTTCTGTTAATTTACCTTCATCCCATTTTCCATCTTTCCAAACTGATACATATCTAAGATCAGTTTTTATGTAACTGAACCCAAGGTTTTCCCAGTCTATATTTACGTCTTTTGTCATATTAATCGCCCCTTTTTTGTATGGTATATAATATTAAATTTTACCACTAATATATTTATTTACAAGTGTTTACATATAGTTTTGTCATATATCGCTTAAAATATTGAATTATAAATTAAAAAGAGATATATTGGTAATATAATGATAATACAAAAGGAGAGATTAATATGAACAGAGAAATAATTTCAACATCAAAGGCACCTTCAGCAATAGGTCCATATTCACAAGCAGTTAGAATTGGAGATATGGTATTTACATCAGGACAAATTCCAATAAACCCATCTACAGGAGAATTAGTTACAGATATTAAAGAAGCAACAAGACAATCTTTAAATAATGTTAAAGCTATTTTAGAAGAAGCTGGAACTAGCATGGATAATGCTGTTAAAATGGGAGTTTTCGTTAAAGATATGAATGATTTTGCGACTATAAATGAAGTATACGCTGAGTTCTTTACAGAAAATCCACCAGCTAGAAGTTTAGTAGAAGTTGCAAGACTTCCAAAGGATGCAGTTATAGAAATAGAAGCAATTGCAATAGTTAAATAGTAAAATTAATTTAGTTCACAAAGCATCAAAAAAAGACAGTATTCCTTGTAATAATATTTGGAATGAAATAAATGGTAAGTTATGTAAAATGATGATAACATAATTCTATAAGATTACTCTTATTATAATGTATGGGGGGAATTTATAGGAGGGGTATTGTGGGGAGAGACTTAGAGGGAATTATGGAAGTATTACTTGCTTTTACGTTTATTTTAACTATTATATATTTAATCGCTTTAGTTGATACTATTGTGAGTTATATACTTAAAGCATTAGCATTAAGATCATTATGTGATATCTATGGAATGGAAGATCAAAAATGGGTAGCATGGGTACCTGTGTATAATTATCATTTACTTTTAGATATAGGTGAGCGTGGGAGTGTATATGTATTTCTTCCAATCTTACAAAGTATATTGATTATTGTAAGAGCATTCTCAACATCATTAGTTGCGATGAGGATTATGAGTATGATAATATTAGCAGTCACAATTTGGTGGATTGTTGTTAGAGTTCAAGCATATAAGGTTATATCTAAGAAGTTAGATACTACACCTGTATGGTTAAATATAGGTGTATTTATACCAGGATTTAACATGGTTGCTTGGGCAGTGATGCTTAATAAAATTAGTAAGTTAAAAAGAGAAGGATATTTTACGTACTATAGTCAATAAGCAAAAGTAGTTGATACAATTTAAGCTGTATCAACTACTTTTTTATTAAAAACAAAAAATGTAACTTCCTCTTTTAATTTTCAAAGTATAGCTATATAATAATAGCAAAATACTTACATAAGAAGGGAAGACTAAAATAATGAAGAAAAAGTCATTGAAGTTGATGTCAATAGCATCAATATTTGTTCTAACAATTGGACTATTTGCAGGATGTGGTTCTAAAGATCGTTCAAAGGAAATTAACATATTAAATTATGGAGAAAATATTGCAGAAGGTGTAAAAAAAGAATTCCAAAAGAAAACAGGAATTAAAGTTAACGAAAAAACTTTTGATGATATGCAATATATGTACACAGAAGTTTCAACTGGAAAGGTTGATTATGATGTAATACTAGTTAATGATGATATGGCAGAAAAAATGATATCAGAAGGATTACTTCAAAAGTTAAATAAAGATAAAATACCTAATTTAGTGAATATGAATGATCAAGATATGGGAAAACCATATGACGTGAACAATGATTATACTGTGCCTTACATGAATGGAACAGTTGGATTAATCTACAATACTGAATTAGTAGATGCACCAATAGATAGTTGGACAGCTCTATTTGATGAAAAGTATAAAAATGAAATATTTATGTTTGATAATATGAGAGATACACTAGGAGTGGCTCTTAAGACTTTAGGATATTCATTAAATTCAACTAATCCAGATGAACTTAATGAAGCTAAAGAATTATTAATTAAACAAAAAGAATTAAGTCCAATATATGGGGCTGATGAAGTTCTAGATTTAATGAGAACTGGTGAAAAGACAGTGGCTATGATTTGGTCAGGTGAAGGTTTAAATCTTGAAGCAGAAGATAGTAAGTTTAAGTATATTATACCTAAAGAAGGCTGTGATTTATGGCTTGATTCATGGGCTATTCCAAACAATGCAGGAAATATTGAAGGTGCAGAAATGTTTATGGACTTTGTAAGTTCAGGAGATATTGCGCTTAGAACTGCTGATGAAATAGGATATACAACGCCACAAAGAGAAGCGATGGAAGCTCAAGCAACTGAAGTTAAAGATAACCCAAATGCATACATGCCAGAAGATATATTCAAGCTATGTGAAGTATACAAGAGCTTAACAGGAAAAAATCTTGAATTATATCAAAATACATGGAATGAATTACGTATTGGTGAATAGAATTAAGTAGAAATATAATGTATAATAAGTATATATAGAGTAAGAATTACTTTAGGAGGATACTATGGATAGAGTAATTGATTTTAATGAGTTAAAAAATAGGGTGAAAGATGAAGATATAGATAAGTTTGAATCTTGTATGTATTCTTTATACTATGAAATGATGGAAGGCAAGATAACAATGAATGATTTCACTAGAGAAATGTTATCATATGCTGAAAAAAACAATATATCTCAAGATAAATTTTTAAACTTACAAACTAAAATGATGGAGAGATATGGGTTTGATGCTTCAA
Source organism: Clostridium sp. (assembly GCA_036637795.1). Classification (GTDB taxonomy): domain Bacteria; phylum Bacillota; class Clostridia; order Clostridiales; family Clostridiaceae; genus Clostridium. The sequence continues at coordinate 63,201 of JAVWLU010000003.1, forward strand.
ATTTACAAGGTCAGTTAAATCAATTTGGGATATTCCCAGATAAGCAAGCTGGTCCTGCAAATTATGAATCAGCTCGTAAGGCATTAGGTTTCCATGATAAGTATAAATCAAGATTAGAATCTAAATTATATTCAACATACTTTATAAAAAATGATAAAAATGACGTAAAAATTATAATAGAAGGACTAAATGTAATTATGTCATCTGTTAAAACAGTTGATTTAAGTGATATTGAGTTAAATGAATTTTTATGCTCATATAAAAAGGTAAATGATGATAATTCTTTAAATATATCAATTTGTGATAATAGTAAGGAGTATCAATACTAAATAAGTTAAAATTTAAGTATTTAAAAATTTTTAGAATAGTTTATAATAGATAAGGTGTGATGTTATTGTCACACCTTATTTTGTTAATCTTAGGAGGTAACTTAACTGTTACAAAAATATTATAAAAGAATAGAAAAATTTATAATGTTTTTATAATAGAGCCTCCCATATTCGTAAAGAGTATGGAGTGATAGTTTAAAACTATCCAAAATCCTTTGAACTGCTGGAAGTTCCTAAAGCTAATCAAACTACAACGTAAGGATGAAATAAGCCTAAGCGTGAATGTTACGAAAGTAGAAAAAATTGATTAGATAGCATAAGGTTAAATCCTAAGTGCTATAATAATGGATAATCAGCAACTAAGACTCGAATAGAGTAAAGCTCAACGACTATCCCATAATGGGAGTACATCACAAGCTATTGGTGGTGGAAGTGGAGGATACCCAAAGCTATACAAAATGTATAGCGGGTAATGATATAGTCTACGCTCGTATCCGAAAGGTCGAGGTCATTAGCGTGAGCGAAATGGCATTATAGAAGTGGCGTTCTATGGTAAATAAAAATAAACTTTATATATGATCTTTGAAAACTTTATATAACTTTATAAAAATAACACCCTATTAAATTGTCTTTTAATCTTAGTGGAAACACATACTGGGTTTGGTATTAATATATAGGTTTTTGTCAATTATATTATCTATAAGATATTGTATATATCGAGGAGGTGAGAAGTTGAAAAAATCTATAAAGATACGATTGATACCAACAAAAGAGCAGGAATTATTAATGTTTAAATCAATAGGCTGTAGTAGATTTACTTATAATTGGGCATTGAATAAATGTGATAATTTACACAAACAAGGAATGAAGTATTCAATGGCGAATATCAGGAAAGAGTTTACTCAATTAAAGGAACAAGAAGAATTTAAATGGTTAAGTGAAGTGTCTAATACAACTCTCGTTGAATCAATGAGAAATTTAGACGGAGCATTTAAATTATTCTTTAAAAAGAAGCAACAATATCCTAAATTTAAATCTAAAAGAAAATTAAAACAATCGTTTTATGTTAGATATGATAGATTATATTTTGTAAATAATATATGTAATATAGAAAAGATTGGAAAGGTTAAATTTAAGACTAATTACAATATTCCTAGAGAGTGCCAATATAACAATCCTTATTGTAGTTTTGATAGGAAGTATTGGTATTTAAGCTTTGCATTTGAACACAACGAAAACCAAGTTGAGTTAAATAAAGATTTATCTATAGGAATTGATTTAGGAATAAAGGATTTAGCTAGTGTAAATTGTTTAAATAAGCCTATTAAAAATATTAATAAAACAAAAACAGTAAGAGTGTTAAAGAAGAAATTAAGAAGATTACAAAGACAAGTATCAAGGAAATATGAAGCAAATAGAGAAGGTAATAAATTTGTTAAAACTAATAATATTATAAAATTAGAAAAGCAAATTAAGTTACTACATAGAAAACTATCTAATATAAGGAATAACCATATACATCAAGCTACTAATAAAATTATAAAATTGAAACCTTATAGAGTAGTAATGGAGGATTTGAATATCAAAGGTATGATGAAGAACCGTCATTTATCAAAGGCTATTCAAGAACAAAGTTTCTATGAATTTATAAGGCAGATGAAATATAAATGTGAGTTTAATTGTATAGAGTTTGTTCAAGTTGATAGATTTTTCCCTTCAAGTAAAAAATGTAGTTGTTGTGGAGAAATAAAGAAAGATTTGAAATTAAAAGATAGGACTTATAAATGTAATTATTGCGGATTAGGGATAGATAGGGACAGAAATGCTAGTTTTAATCTAGCTGAGTATAAATTAGCATAATGGTAATTTGGAGAGTTATGCTAATATGTAGGGTTCGTTGTACCCGAATTTAAGCCTTTGGAGAGCTACACCAAACTAAAGTAGAATGTTAGAAATAGCTTTGAAATAGAGTTCTGTGAATAAGGAAATAAAGTAAAGTTATATAAGGTTTTTATAGGCTATTATAAAGTTTATGCAACGGATAATATGAGTGTTTTATTAGTTAAAGATATGAACCACGGATTCGGGGATAGAGCGATTTTTGAAGATGTTTCATTTAGACTTTTAAAAGGTGAGCACGTTGGCTTAATTGGAGCAAACGGTGAAGGAAAATCTACCTTTATGAATATAGTGACAAATAAATTAATGCCAGATGAAGGAACTGTTACTTGGTCAAATAATGTTAGAGTTGGTTATATGGATCAACATGCTGCATTATCAAAAGGGCTTAGTATAAGAGATGCATTAAGAGATGCTTTTAGATATTTATTTGATTTAGAAGCTGAAATGAATGGATTATATGATAAAATGGGTGACTGTACTCCAGAAGAACTTGAAAAAATGCTTGAGAGAACAGCGATAATCCAAGATTTATTAGACAACAATGGTTTCTATGTTATTGACCCTAAAGTAGAAGAAGTAGCGAAAGGTCTTGGACTGTTAGATTTAGGATTAGATAAAGATGTAGATGATTTATCAGGTGGACAAAGAACAAAGATTCTTTTAGGTAAGTTATTACTTGAAAATCCAGATATATTACTACTAGACGAGCCTACAAACTACTTAGATGAAGAGCATGTTGAATGGTTAAAGAGATACCTTCAAAACTATGAAAATGCATTTATCTTAATTTCACATGATATTCCATTCTTAAACTCAGTAGTTAACTTAATCTACCACGTAGATGAAAGAAAGCTAACAAGATACGTTGGTGATTACTATGAGTTCAATAGATTATATGAAGAAAAGAAAAAGAGATTAGAGCAAGCTTATGAAAAGCAACAAAAGGAAATAGCAAGACTTGAAGACTTTGTTGCTAGAAATAAAGCTAATGTTGCAACATCTAACATGGCTAAATCTAGACAAAAGAAATTAGATAAAATGGATGTAATTGAGCTTTCAAAAGATAAACCAAAGCCAGAGTTTAACTTTAAGGTTTCAAGAGCAGCTGGTAAAGTTATATTTGAAACTAATGATTTAGTAATTGGATATGATCAGCCGTTAACAAAACCTCTAAATCTTTATATGGAAAGAGGACAAAAAATTGCTTTAGTTGGAGCTAATGGACTTGGTAAATCAACACTATTAAAAAGTTTACTAGGAAAAATTAAGGCTTTAAGTGGAGAAGTACATAGAGGTGACTATCAAGATATAGGTTACTTTGAACAAGAAGATAGAACAGGAAATGATAATACTTGTATAGATGAAGTATGGCAAGAGTTCCCTTCATTTACTCAATATCAAATAAGAGCTGCACTTGCAAAGTGTGGATTAACAAATAAACAGTTAGAATCAAAAATAAAGGTTCTTTCAGGGGGAGAAGCTGCTAAGGTTAGATTATGTAAGATTCTAAATACAGAAACAAACATACTAATCCTAGATGAGCCTACAAACCATTTAGATAAAGATGCTAAAGATGAATTAATCAGAGCATTAAAAGAATATAAAGGATCAATTTTACTAGTATCGCATGAACCAGAATTTTATAGAGAAGTAGTAACTGAAATATGGAATTGTGAAGAGTGGACAACTAAAATAGTATAGAATGGTTAGAACAAAAAGAGTTAGTGTAAAAGCTAACTCTTTTTAATTTTACGTTCTTTAAAAAGAATAATTATGAGTACTATTAAGAAAATTAAAATTATAATAGGAAGAAGTAAAACTATTATAATAAGTATTGGGGAGTTTCCTATAAACGTATCATCTCTAAATAGTGGTGAAAGACCTGCATCAGAATATTTAACATCAAATAGTGGAATTTTACCCTCAGTAGAGTCGGTATATGTTCCAATAACCTTTCCATATACATAGAAATCTCCTAATGATACAGGATTATCTACAGCATAGTTAGGTGTATTACCAGTAAGTTGTATATATTTTGGATTAGCATCTGGGTAAGTATCTTTAATAGTGTTCCAAAGTTTATCTTTATCCCCTTTTAAATAATAAAGAGGACCTGTTGTTACCTGTAGATGAACTTTTATTTTTATATCATCTTGGGATAGATCTTCTTTAGGAGTAATTCTAGTAGGAGTAAAGCAGTATACTGTTATTGCTACAGATAATAATAAAACTATAATAGAAAACCTTTTTAGTTTATTCATAAAAATAAATTCTCCTCGAATAATAATAAAAGTATTATATAATAAATTGAAAAAAATGGCAATTTAGTTAAGTGCAACTTATAAAAGTATAAAGAGATATAAAGAAGTTACTTAAGTGAAAATGAGATTAAGATAAAGGATATAATTACCTTTTGTTTAATGTGAGATAGTTGATATAATAGTGGCTAAACAAAAGATAAAGTATAGTTTTAGTATGGAGATGGGAAATATGGAGCATTATAAAGTTTTAGGTGTTAATGAAAAAGCATCAATGGAAGAAATAAAAGAAGCATATGAAAGTAAAGTAAATAAATTCAAAGTAGATATACAAGATGAAAAAAGACTGAAAGAGTTTGTGAAAGTATTTGATAAAGCTTATCAACAAATACTGTTAGAAAGAGCAAGTAATAAACCGAAAAGAGTTATTGAAAGTGAAGAGAAGAATTTAAAACAGTCTTCAAAAAATAACATAGATAGAGGTAGTTGGGATAAATATGACGATTTTAAAGATAAGCATTCCAATGAATATAACAAGGAAGTGAGAATTAGCAAAAGCGAAAAAAGGTCAACTTCAAAGAATTCATCAATGAAGAGACAAAAAACCAATAAAAAGAAACCATCAAAAAGTAGTAATAAGAATACAGGTAGACAAAAAACCAAAAGAGATGTTACTAAAAAACAAGCTAATCTAAAAGAGGAGTCATCATCATTTAGTACATTGATTAAAGTGCCATTTAAAATACTAGCATTACCTATAATAGCGGTATTATCAGTAATTATATTTTTATGTAAGATAGTAAATTTAATATCATGGATTTCGGCAAAAGTTATAATGATAGCAGCAATTTCCGTATCTGCTATTCATGGATATCAGATTTATATTGGACAGCCTATTCAGAATAATATATTTATACTAAGTGCTTTAGCTTTTATAGTTTCGCTATTTTTACCAAGTATATTAAGAGTACTTCCATCATTACTTGAGGTAATAAACAATAAATTGAAAAAATTTGTTTTTTAAGTTCAAGTATGAAGGTACAGAATTTTGAGATAGGATTGAAGAACTGAAAAAGAAGTAACATTTAAGAGATAAAAGTTAAAGTTTGAAAGAGTTAGTATAAAAGCTAGCTCTTTTTTTTATTTACAAATTATGGGTAGGGATATATAATTTATTTATTAGTAAATTTAGATGTAGAAACTAAAAGTGTATGAATCAAGATTAGTATTGATTTATTATTACAATAATAAAATTGTAAATAAATATACTTAGTGGAGGAAATATGGTACATATAGTTTATTGTGATGACAAAGAAAAAGTTTTAGAGAAGATAATTGATAGAACAAAGACAATGATTATTAGAGGTGCAGCAGGTAGAAAAATTCCACATAGTAGAGTATTTGAAGGTGAAACTTTATACTTTATGAAAAAGGGAAGTGTAAAAATATCTGCAAAGGCAAATATTATTAAAGTAGATAATTATGTTAAGCTTACGTTAGGTGAATCCTTAGATGTTATTAAAGCAAATCAAGATAAATTGAATCTATCTGAAAAACAGATGATAAGATGGAACAAAAAGTGTTTATGTTTAGTAGAGTTTGATAATATTGAGAAACTTAATGATTTAGAGTTTGAACACCAAGGGAATATGGATGATTGGTTAATAGTTGAAAAGGTAGAAGATGTGCTTGTAGGTACTAGCATACCTTATAATTATGACAATTCGAAGTTTAAGTAAAGAGATATTAAAAGAGCGTGGATTTTAAATTAATCTACGCTCTTTATTTGTGAGCGAGATTTATAATAACTATATTTTGAGTAAAGTGTTATAATCATAAAATAAGAATGATGATATGTGTAACCTATATCTAGAGTGATACACAACAAAATAAAGGAGAACTTATAGATGAATAAATTATACTTAGTAGAGTTAATTGAATATTGTTATGATGGAGAAACTGAAGCCATAGATCAAGAACAAGCTGAAGTCTTAGGATTATATACTACAGAGGAAGAATACAAAGCTAGAGTTGAATTAGAAATAAAAAATTATAAGCTGGCTAGTAAAACTGAATTAGAAATAACTAGAGATGATGAGTTAGTTGAAGGGTGCATGGAAGTTGTAGATATAGTATCAAAAGATGCACGAGTTACATTAATAGTAACAGAAGTAGCTGTTGGAGCATCAAAAAAGTTAGTTGATTATAATAGAATTAATTACTATTTTGACTATGATAAAACAGGAGAAGTAGAAGTAATAAATTTCAAGTAAGCCATAAGGGGAAATTATAATTAAATATAAAATTGGAGGGAGTTAATTTCAAAGATTAACTCCCTTCAACTTTGTAGAATTATATGTGCTTAATAACTTCAGGAATTGCTTTCTTTAATAAAACATCAAAAACATCAATGATATTTTTATTACTCGATACATTACCTGAGATTAATTCTTGTAAAACTAAACCATCTATTGTAGCAAGTAAAATTGTACCTAAAGTATCTGCTTTATCTAATGTTATATCATTGTAGGCTAATGTTATTAGCTTTGCTATATCTGATATCCATGTAGTATATGTACAAGAAATTTTATTTTTTACTTCTTCATTACCTTCCAATCCGAGTACTGTTAGATAAAGTTGTATTTTATTCTCAGATTCTTTATTAAATCTATCAGTAAAACTTTTTATTACATCTTCTAAAATATCGTAGTTAGTTGAATTATTAGTACAGTTTTCTAATATCTTATGAGATTCACTAAGTGAAGTATTCATAACTGCATATAAAAGTTCCTCTTTGTTTTTATAATGATGATATATAGCTCCAGTAGTTACCCCTGCAACTTTAGCAATTTCTCTTACGGATGTTTGAGCTATACCTTTTTCACTTATTAGTTGTTTTGCAGATTCTAAAATTCTATCTTTTCCAGTACTTTTCACTATCAATCACTTCCTTATTATAAATATTATAAATTTTAAACTAGTATACTTCAATATTATTAAACAATATATGGTTTAATCTAAAAGTTAAAAGGAAATACATATATATACTTCAATTATATTTTTTAGATAAAAATTTAACTAATTGCTATAGGTTAATTTAATTGACAATAAAGGATCAACTTTCTATACTATATAAAGATAACAGGTGTTATGTTTTTTATTTTACTAAAGGAGAGTGTCTTTATGGATATTAGTTTTATTCAATATGCAATGGCTATGCTTGCATATTTTGGAGTACTTATATTAATTGTTGAATTTATGCGTACTAAATATCGTGCGGCAGGTATTATTTGGATTATGTCATTATTAACATTCCCATTATGGATAATGGGTGGAGTTGAAGGATGGTTCCGTTGGGCTAAAATTCTTAGCGTAATTCTTCCAACTATAGTTGTGTGCTTTACAAGAGTTGCAAATATAGAAAATAGAAAAGGGAAGGTTTGGGAAGCGTTACAAAAACCTTGGATACTATGGTTTACATATGGTATTTTATTCTTAAATATATTAGAAGCTACAATGAAAGATATTGCATTAGGAAACTATGCTAATGCAGCATGTGGGTTCTTACTATGTGTTACTATTCCTTTTGCACCAAAGTTCTGGGAATATGAAAAAACAGGTAAAGGTGATTTAATAGTTTATACAACTTTTGCTTGGAACTTTTTATATACTACATGGAATTTATGCTTTGTATATGGAGAAAGTCCAAATTACTTTGCTAGTTCAATGTGTATATTATTAGCTGCTGAGTTATACCCAGTATTTAAAAGAAGACATGAATTATATATTACTGCTAGAGTATATACTTTAGCTACACATATGATAGTTAGATCATGTTTTGGTAGTGTTATTCTAAAGTTTATGGATTCAAGTTCATGGTTTAATGCTGAAGTTTTACAAGTTTGGGGAGTAATAAACCTTGTATTAATAATTCCATTTGTATTTTGGCACATGTGGCAACTTCATACAGGACAAGCTGAGCATAGTTTCCGTAGAACGAAACCAGCTACAGAGGTTGTTTAATAATAAAAAATAGATAATTTCAGATAAAAATACATAATTATAAAAGTCTATGAGATATTTTTGAAGGATATCCATAGGCTTTTTGTTTTAATTTTAATAAAAATAGAAACATTAGTCTTATTAATACAAATAAGTTTTATAATAAGAAAAAATGAATTATAATATGATTAATAATTTCAAATTAGTGCTTACGTTTAGTTACGGGGCACTTTGTTTTTACATAAATTTATGTAAGGAGATATCTATATATGAGGATTGAAACGGAAAGATTATTTATGATACCTATAAGTTATGAATTTGTATGTGATAAAATATCAGGAAAAGAAACTGAGTTAGAGAGAAATGGAATTAGATTTAATAATAATTACTGGCAAGAATCTGAACTTGCAGAGATTTTACCTATATTTAAAGGGCAACTAAAAGGAAAGAATATAGATGGATTTTCTCCTTGGTTAATTGTACTGAAGGGAGATAATAGAGTAATTGGAAATTGTGGATGTCATGGTGAGCCAGATGATAATAATGAGGTTGAGATTGGATATGAAATAGATGCTGATTGTAGAAAAAGAGGATATGCAAAAGAAGCTGTTAAGGCATTAGTGGATTGGTTAATCAGAGACAAGCAGGTTAGTAATGTATCAGCAGAATGTGGTATAGATAATATAGCATCAATTAAGTTATTAAAGTATATTGAAATGCTGGAGATAGATAGGGATAGTGAGTTTATTTATTGGAAATTATTTAGATAGGTTAAATATAATTAATACTATTATATTTAATGAAATATAGTTATAATGTGTATAAAATAATAAGCAGTAGGTGATACCGATGATAAAGATTGATTTTAATGGATTAAGTGGAGATGTCGTTACTAAGGATGACTTTAGATATGAAGAGGAAAGAAAATGCTGGAATAGAGCTATAGAAAAATATCCATTAGTTATTGTGTTTTGTCATAATAAAAGTGATGTTATTAATGCAATAGCATGGTCAAGATTAAATTCATTATCTATAAGAATTAGGTCAGGTAGACATCATTATGAAGGTTATTCAATAGGAAATGATGTGGTTGTAATTGATATTAGTAGAATGAATAATATTGCTATAAATGAAGATAAGAAGATTGTTAGAATTCAGGGTGGAACTCGAAATAGAGAATTATATGAAGTTTTAAATGGCATGGGATATCCATTCTCAGGTGGAGGCTGTCCAACTGTAGGTGTTGTTGGATTTACATTAGGTGGAGGCTGGGGCTACTCTAGCAGATTATTTGGATTAGGATGCGATAACTTAGTTGAAGTTGAACTTATCGATTATAAGGGAGATACTATTATCGCTAATGAGAATTTTAATGAGGATTTATTCTGGGCTTGTAGAGGTTCTGGTGGTGGCAATTTTGGAGTAGTTACATCAATGACATTTGCAATACCAGAGAAAAGAGAGATAGCAACTTTAATAAATATGGATTGTCCTCACTTAGATATTGAAGAGATAATAAAATTAGTGTTAACATATCAAAATGAATTTAAAACTTTAGATAGAAGAGCTAACTTTAAGCTATCTATTTATAATTCAAATGAAAGAGGCTTGGGCGCAAAATTAACAGGACTAGTCTATGGAAGTAAGGATGAGGCAAATAATATTATTGTGCCATTAAAAAGTGTAGTAACAAAAATGAAGTTAGATATGGAATGTATGTCTGTATTAGAAGCTAATAGAGAGATTCAAGATAGTCACCCAGATTATGAAAGCTATAAGTCTGGAGGTAGATTTGTTTATAATGATTTAGACCAATCTGATATTAAGAAACTTATAGGTTTAATAAGAGAAAGAGCAGAAGGGTCAATATATACTGCAATAACTTTATATGGGTTAGGTGGAGCTATTTCAGATAAACAAAAAGATTCAACATCATTTTATTATAGAGATGCAAAGTTTATTATGGGATTCCAATCTGTTTGGGATGATTCTAGATTTGCAACTAAAAATATAATGTGGACTAAAGATAAATTTAATCATATAAAATTAATGACAGAGGGATCTTTTATTAATTTCCCTATTGATGGATATGAGGATTATGAAAAAGAATATTGTGGAGAAAATATTTTGAAATTAAGAAAAGTTAAAGGGAAATATGATCCAGAAAATATCTTTAACTTCTCACAATCCATTAAGAGTGAATAAATAATAAAGAATGTACATAGCATAATTAAAAAATATGAATTTAAGATTATAAATTAGTTGGGATGTATTAAACTGATAAATCAGTTTATACATCCCACATTTTTTTTGCCCAAAATTATAAAATTTTAGCAGTTTTATGACCACAATACATACATTTAAAATAAACTTTTCCATGTACTTGATTATCATATCCATATTTATATTCTTCCATCATTTCTTCACAGATGGGACACTTTAAATCAACTTTATCCTTATAATCTTTATCTTTATTTGAAAATTTCATTTTTTTATTACTCCTTGTGAATTTATATCAGTTATTGATATTATACTACCCATAAATAAAAAATCAATCATAGGAGAAGCTTATTATTAATGAATAGAAAAAATTTTGATGTAAAAACTAATAATAGGAAATTTGTTAAAATATTATAGATGTTGTAAAATGTATAAATGAGATTTGTGGGGATTGTGGAGGTATAGAGAGTAAATACAACAAGAGGAGTGACTAGATGGAATTAAAATTTGATATATTTCAAACAATGGCATTAGCAACAGTAGTATTTTATTTAGGATTATATTTAAGAAAGAAAATAAAGGTGTTAGAAAAATATTGCATACCAGCACCAGTTATTGGGGGTCTGATTTTTGCATTAATTACTCTTATTTTAAGAATTAGTAATATAGCAACTATTACTTTAGATATAACGTTACAAAATATTTTTATGACTGCATTTTTTACAAGTGTAGGATATACAGCTAGTTTAAAAGTATTGAAAAAGGGTGGAATTAAAGTTGGTATTTTCTTAGTATTAGCAATTTTATTAGTTATTTCACAAGATATACTTGGAGCATCTTTAGCAAAGTTATTTGGATTAAATCCACTATTAGGTCTTTGTACGGGATCAATCCCTATGGTTGGTGGACATGGAACAGCTGGTTCTTTTGGACCTCTATTAGAAGGTATGGGGGTTGTAGGAGCAACATCAGTATCATTTGCATCAGCAACATTTGGATTAGTTATGGGAAGTTTTATTGGAGGATATGTTGCTAAAAACTTAATTGAACGACATAATCTTAAGACTCCAAAAGAGTCAAAGGATAAATCAATTCCAGTAAGTGATTTTCATGAGGATGATCAAGCTATTTTATGTCATAAGAGATTAATGAATGGAGCTTCATGGATTTTCTTTGCAATGGGTGTAGGATCAATTATATCTGGGTTAATTCAGAATTTAGGATTAACATTCCCTTCATATATAGGAGCTATGCTTGCAGCTGCAATCATAAGAAATATATGTGATTTTAGAAAAAAAGAACTTGAAGATAAAGAGATAGAAACAATTGGTGGGATTAGTCTTTCATTCTTCTTATCAATGGCATTAATGGGATTAAAGCTTTGGGAGTTATTTGATTTAGCACTTCCAATGATAGTTATGCTTGTAGCTCAAGCTATACTTATGGGAGCTTTTGCTTATTTCATTACATTTAGGATAATGGGTAAGGATTATGATGCAGCAGTATTTGCATCAGCGAATTGTGGCTTTGGTATGGGAGCAACACCTAATGCTGTAGCTAATATGGATGCATTAACAATTAAATTTGGATTTGCACCAACACCATATTTTGTTGTACCAATAGTAGGATGTTTATTTATAGATTTTGTTAATTCAGCTGTAATAACATTCTTTATAAATATATTATAATAAGCTAAATGTACTTAAATATATAGATACTTAGGTGGAGTTATGATAAAAAAATGATCAACATAAATTAAGAAGTAAAGTAAATAATATCTCTAAGAGTGTTATTAAAACTTTAGTTTCTAATTTGTAATGTTGATCATTTTTATTTTATCCTAATTATGAATTAATAGGATGTATTTAATTAATTTATACTAATTAAGTTTTTAAGTTAAATTTATTAGAACACTTTTTGCAAGTAACAACAATAGTACCTTTACCTCTTGGTAATCTAAGTTTTTGATTACACTGAGGACATTTTACTATTTTAAATTGCTTCTTTTGAGCTAGATAATTTTTAAAGTGTTGAAATAACATAGGTAATGATTCAAGACTAACTCTAGGTAGAACTGAAGGTAGTCTTTTTCCAAATTTGCCAAGAAGCTTGTTTACTATAAGTATAAATTTATTCATTTCAGCTGTACGTCTAGGTATATCTTTTGAAAAAGCTCTAAAGATTGCTAGTCCGGTACAGAATAATCCTAAAATATTAGTATAGTGGCTAAAGTTAAGCAACATACTTACAAATAATAAAAAGATAGATAGCCAGTCGAATCCATAAGTTCCATATAAAAAGTTCATTTAAATCTCTCCTTAATAATCTATCATTAAATAACATTATAAAGTAATATAAGCATATTTTAAAGCCTCATAAGAATTATTAATTTTTTTGTAACAATAAGTTTACACATATAGTTTAGAATATATTATTTTACTTCTTGCCATAAAGTTGGAACATTTCCTGGTAACCAACCTTCATGTGAAACGTGTGCATAGGTACATAAATAAGTTTTACCTTTATAAGTTACTTTATCACCTATCACATAAGAGGTACCAGATTTCCATTCATCAATGATTGGGGTTATAGGTTGACCAATTTTTTTTGCTACTTTAACTAAGTCAAATAAATCGATTATTCCATCTTTAGTAAGATCATATTTAATAGAATAATTAGATTGACCTGACATAGCATTGTATCTAGTTGCTATTTCAGATAAGTCTAAAACATCGAATACACCATCATTATTAACATCTTCTTTATTAGGATCATCAGATGGATCAACAATTTCAACTAAACATTCTTTTGAAGTTGCAGTATTTCCAGCAGCATCTTTAACTACAACAGTATAAGCATAAGTTCCATAACCTTTATTAGTAAAATCTTTCTTTATTATTTGAGATGATGTCATTTCTGCTTGTAATGAACCTTTATCAATAGATACTCCATTTTCAAATAATTCATATGAAGTTGCAAGGTTCTTTGCTGGGACATTAATAGATAGAGAATAAGCACCATCTTTGCTAACAGCAGTACTTGATAATTTAGCTTCTTTTAACACTGGAGTTGGAGGCACTATAGAATCAAAGTACTCTCTAAAGTATTTAGACCAACTATAATTATTAAGTTTATCCCAGTTGATAGACCAAGTCATTAATCCTCTAAGATCTGGATATCCTTCTTTAATAGTGTATCCACCAACAGTTCCACCATTCATTAGAGCATCCATAGCTTGTTTAACACCATCATTATTAACCCATCCATTACCAGCACCAGAGGCAGCTGGAACACCAAGAACTACTTGATCAGGTCTAAGTGCTGGGAAGATGTTGTTTTTATCACCCATTATTGGGAACCCTGTAAGAAGCATATCTGCAAGAGCAACATAGAATTCTGGGCTACCCATGTTTTGTGATTTACCATTAATATCATTAATAGGGCCTGAATTATAGTATTGAACTTGAAGCCAATCTAATTCGTCTCTTAATGCATGAATTACAGGTAAATATGCTGCACATCTAGCATCAACATTACTATTTAGACCACCATAAAAAGTTCCACCCATTTGAACGAAGAATGTTTCAGGAGCCATTGTTAAAACAAAGTCCTTACCATACTTAGCTGTGATTGTTTTTAAAGCATATATTAAATTAACGATTACAGGAGTAGTTGGGTTTTTAAAATCTTTATCTCCTGCATCAAACTTTAAAGAATGTCCTTCAAAGTCAATATCTAAACCATCTAAACCATAAGTATCAATTATGTTACAAACAGAACTAATGAATTTATCTCTAGCTTCAGTAGTTTCTAGTCTAACTTGTCCTTTTTCTCCACCAATAGAGATAAGTACTTTTTTTCCTTGGCTTTGAAGATATTTTACATCTTCTCTAAATTCATCATCAGTAGCATTGATTGGTTTGAACCTAATATCACCAGAAGTTACAGAAGTACCTTCACCAAAGGATAAATTAATTACATCCCAATCAGGTGATACATCACGCAATTTGATAGTACCTGTACCATTATCAAAGTTATGCCAATAACCAACTAGTACTTTACTAGGAATAGGTGATGATTGCATAAGCGTACTAGTAGATTTTTCATTTGTAACTGCCATAGCAGTAGTTGTCGGCAAGATAAATGATGCAGACATAACCATTGCTAATGAAGCAGTTAAGATTTTTGTTAAAAACTTATTTTTCATTATATAAACCTCCTTGAAAATATTGTTAATTATATAATAATACACAATTAATAATATGTATATATTTTACATAAAAATAAGAAAATGTAAGAAGCGAAATGACTTCATTAGTAAGTGGAGAAGGGTACGTATGTAAGTTCCAAGGTCCAGGAGAGATATGGATACAAACAAAGAACCCTTCATATTTAACATCACCAGGAAGTTAAGAAGTTTATAAATAAGATGTTGTCCACTCATCATTAATTTTTTCTTGTCTAACCGTAAAGCTTATATTTCTGTTGTGATCTTCCCATACTGAAAGCGTTTGAAGTTTTAATATAAAGTTTGATGAGAATTCTCTTAGAGATTCTTCAATTGTAGTTGATGATCTACTGAACAAGTCTAAAGGGTTCACATACTGGTTGTTACTTCTTAAATTTAAAATAGAAGAAAAACTATCATCGCTTATTGTATCGGCTAATTCTATAATTGTATTTTTAGTTTCATTATCAAAAGTTTCAGGGTAAGAAACTTCTAGTACTAGGTTATAGTTAGTATTTCTTGTTTTAACACAAGATAAATTAGTTTCAATAGATATGTCATCTATTGTGCCTACTTCTTTTGTAGTTGTTTCATTCTTTACTTCGGGTAAAGATAATGAAAAAAGTGTCTTGCAATATATTTCTCTTACTAAAGAAGTTGAGTATTCTTTTTTAGGTTGTTCTTCATCTGAATCAATAAACCTAGTTCCATTTGAACAGGTAGCACATTCATTTCTATAACATATGAAAGAATCTATTCTTCTTAAATCAATTCCAAAGTAAGCCCAGCTTCTACCGAACCATCTAAAACCTGTAACTGTACGATTATCTACTTGGATTATATAACACCAATAACTTCTGCCATTAACTTCCCATATATAAGTAAATTGAAATAAGCAAAAACGTATTGAATTAGGACTTACGGATTTTGATTGAGGTCCTCCTTGGCTAGATTCAAAGCTTTGAACTCCTTTATCTTTTTTAGATGGAGTATAATTTGGAGGTGCACCAAGTTGCATGTTTGGATTTTTATTAGGATTAAATCCATTATCGGGATGGTTTGGTTTAAATCCATCATAAGGAAAATTAGGATTAAATCCATTGTTTGGGAAATTAGGATTAAATCCACCACCAGGGAAATTTGGTGGTTGGAATGGTGGAGGAGGCATACGGTCTATATTTGTATGTTGAATAGAGGAAAAGTCAAATTCCTCAAAGTGTTCTTCATCGTTTAACAAACTTTCATTTAAAATATTATTTTTATCACTCATTTTCTATTACTCCTAGTTAATTTGTTCATAAATAGTATATTTATAAAATTTATTAATGTGACTAAATATGATTACTAGGTTATTAGCTTTACTTAGTATTTAAAGTTAATTTATTTCTTAAGTTTATCAAAAAATCCAGAACATAAAAGTAAGCATAATATAGATATTAGAATAAGTATTAAAGGTAGCATTATAAGATTCCTCCCTTTTTAAAAGTTTATAAAAAAATAGTATCACATAGATTTTCAATATACAATATTTAACAAATGGAATTATATCGAATCTGGTGAAAGTGTCGATATGAAATCATTAATTTAACTTTTAATATGAAAAAGAGGCTGTATTATTTTTTTATACAGCCTCGAATGAATTAGTTTAAGGTTAGGTTTTTTAGTGAAAAATCTAGTGGTCTTGAATTATAAATTATAGATCCACATGATACAAAGTTAGCTCCTGTTTCACCATATGCTCTTATTGTTTCAAGCGAAACATTTCCTGAGCATTCTGTAATAGCAGCATTACCTATAAGTTCTACCATTTCTTTTACCATAGAAGGGCACATGTTATCTAACATAATTATGTCAGCCTTAGCTTCAAGTGCTTCTTTTACATCTTCAATAGTTTCAGTTTCAACTTCTATTTTTCTTACGAAAGATGAGTTTTGACGAGCTAGAGTTACAGCTTTCTTTATTCCTCCAACTAAGCTAATATGGTTATCTTTAATTAAGATTCCATCAGATAAACAATGTCTATGATTAGTAGCACCACCAATAGTTACTGCATACTTTTCAAGAACTCTAAGTCCTGGAGTTGTTTTTCTTGTATCTAGAAGTTTTGTGTTTAATCCTTCTAGTTTATCAACATATAATCTTGTATTAGTTGCAATACCACTCATTCTCTGAAGAATGTTTAAAGCAACTCTTTCACCCATTAAAATATTTCTTACATTACCAGATACAATACCTATTATTTGTTTAGGTTCAATTGAATATCCATCTTTAAAGGTTGTTGAAAAAGTAACATTACCAAGTAAGGTAAATACTCTTTCAAAAATATTTATTCCACATAATATTCCAGTATCTTTGCAAATTAATTCAGCAGAACCATTAGCGTTAGCGGGGATAGTAGCCTCGGTAGTACAATCTCCAAATGGCATGTCTTCTTTAAATGCATTTTTTATTATCTCATCAACAATTAAATAATCTATCATAACGACTATCAGCCTTTCTCTTTATATAATTTATAAAGTCTTTATTTTCCAATATAGTATTATTACGATTAAATACTACATTTGAATTATCTAAGTTTTCGATATTTTTATTAATATCAATAGCGCAGTTTTTACTAAATACTAGTCCTTCAAGTAATGAATTACTTGCAAGTCTATTAGATCCATGAACACCTGTACAACTAACTTCACCTACAGCATAAAGGTGTGGAAGTGATGTTCTTGAATCTTCATCTACCTTAACTCCACCCATTGTATAGTGATGACCAGGACAAACTGGAATTAAGTCTTTTTCCATATTAAATCCATGCTTTAAGCACTCACTATACAGGAATGGAAACCTAGTAGTTAAATATTCTTTTGACAGATGAGTTAAATCTAAATAAACATAAGGGTTATCTGGATGATTTTTTATTTCAGATAAAATTGCAGCACTTACTTTATCTCTTGGTAATAGTGAGTCTACAAAAATTTCTCTATTTAAATTTCTTAAAATTCCACCTTCACCTCTCAAAGATTCAGATAGTAATAAACGTCTTGTTTTATTGCTATTTTCAAATAATACTGTTGGATGTAATTGAAGATATTCCATATCTTTAAGCTCAACATCATTATTGTAACAAATTGAAAGTCCATCACCTGTTAAAGTTTCAAAGTTAGTAGAAGACTTAAATAGTCCACCAATACCACCAGTTGCCAAAACAACAGTTTTTGAATTTATAAATAAATCTTGTCCATTTTGTTTAGCAATTCCACCTAAAGAGTGGGAAGATTTATATATATCTACTAAAGTTGTATTTTCAAGAATAGTTATATTATCTCTTTTATTTATTTGAGATATTAAAACTTCCATAACAGCTTTTCCAGTTTCATCTTTGCAATGTAAAATTCTATTTATTTTATGTCCTCCTTCTTTGGTGTAAGAGTAGTGACTTTTATCTCTATCAAAATTAACACCAAGTGAGATTAAATCATCAATTACATCTAAAGATTGTTTAGCTAACAAAGAAACAGAATCTACTGAGTTTTTATGGTTACCAGCATTTAAAGTATCTTCAATAAATGATGGAATGTCATCTACATTACGAGCAACTGAAATACCACCTTGAGCTAAGTAACTATTACATTCTCTAATTGTACTTTTAGATAAAACAACAATATTTAATCTTGAGTTTAAGTTTAAGGCTGTAAAAAGCCCTGAAATACCTGTCCCAACTATTAATACATCGCAATTAATCATTTTACATTCCTGAAAGAGTATGCATTTTCTCAAGTGATTCTAATGCTTTCACTCTTAGCTCCTCATCAAGATTAATTTCAAATTCTTCATTTAATAAGCAATTATATAGATTTTCTAGAGTTATTTTCTTCATATTAGGACAGATCATTGAGGTTTTTGTAGTTATGAATTCTTTATTTGGGCTTTTCATTTTCATTTCATATAAAACCCCTTCTTCAGTAACAACTATAAATCCATTTAAGTTAGATTCAGCGCTATAATCAATTATTTCGGAAGTGCTTCCTATAAAATGAGCTTGGTCTCTAACCTTTTTATTACATTCAGGGTGAACTAACACTTCATAGTTTGGATACTCAGATTTTAATGCTAGAATTTCATCTTCTTCAATTCTTTCATGAGTAGGACAGAACCCCTGATATAAAATGAATTCTTTATTTGGTAGTTTTTCTTGAAGGTAACTTCCAAGATTTCTATCAGGAACAAAGATTATTTCTTTAGAATCTATATTATTAATAATCTGCTCAGCAGATGATGATGTTACACAAACATCAGAAATAGCTTTAACATCTATATTTGAATTAATATAAGTAACAACTTTAGCATTAGGATGCTCTTCTTTTAAGGCTTCAACTCTATTAGTAAGAGCCATATCTGCCATAGGACAAGTAGTAGAGCTTGATGGTATTAAAACTTTCTTGTCAGGAGAAAGAATCTTTGCACTTTCAGCCATAAACTTAACACCACAAAAAACTATTAAAGAGCTTGGATTATTTTTAGCAATCTTGCTTAAGTAATAAGAGTCCCCAACGAAATCAGCAATTTCTTGGATTTCATCACGTTGATAAAGGTGAGCTAATATTAACGCGTTTTTTTCTTTCTTTAATTTCAAAATCTCATTTTTATAATTCAAAATATACACCTTCCTTTGATTAGTACATACAACTGTATATACACTAAGATATCACTTGTAGGTAAATATTTCAATAATTAAAAAATTATAAAGGTAGAAATATGTTATTAATATATTAAAATGATGTAATATAATAAGAATAGATAAACTTAATTAATTAAAAGTAAATGGAGAGATATAATATGGCACCTAAAATTTCAGATGAGCAAAAAGAAAAACAAAGAGAAAAAATACGTATTGGAGCTAAAGCAGTTTTTAGACGTAAGGGATATGAACAAACTACAATGAAAGATATTAGAGAAGAGGCTAAGATAAGTACAGGTAGTTTATATATGTATTTTGCAACAAAAGAAGAAGTGTTTTTAAATATATTAGAAGTTGATATGCTAGGGGCGGATGAGCGTATGACAATTGATTCTAATTCGTCTGTATGGAGTCAAATAAATTTATTTATAGATAATTATAAAAAACATTATGAATATATTTGTGATGAAATAATTCCTATTGCATATGAATATTTAATGTCTGCATGGAGAGAACCGAGTCGATCCGAAATAGCTATGAAGAGGTATAAATCTGCAACGGATTATTTTAACTTATTAATAAAAGAAGGAATTGATAGAGGTGAGTTTAAACCTGTTATAGATCCATCAGAGATAAGTAAATTTATAGTTACAATTTCAGAAGGGTTAAATAGCATATCATTGTCACTAGGAAGAGAATCTGTTGATATAGATGAACAATTAAATACTTTAAAAGTATTTTTAGAATTTTCATTAGGAATCAAAAAATAAATACTTGCAAAACGACACAAGTGTCTTTATAATTAAATAAAAAGACACTTGTGTTGTTAATTGTGAGGGTTTATGAGAAATAGAATAGAATGTGTAGTTAAAAATAAGAAAAAATTTAATGGTGTAGTTTTAGTATGTAAGGATAATGACATTATATACAAAGATGGATATGGTTATTCAGACAAAGAAGATAATAAACTTAATACTGAAGATACGACGTTTTTAATATGTTCAGTATCAAAGATGTTTACAGCATTAGGTATTATGAAGCTTTATGAAGAGGGAAAATTAGATATAAATGAGCCAGTTAGTAAATATTTAAGTGACATAGTATATGATGATGATATTAAAATTGGTAATTTATTGAATCACACTTCAAATCTTAAAAATTTCATAATGTGTAGAAAGCAATTAGATTTATATAAATATAACAGTCCTAGGGATATAGCAAAATTAGCTTATGATATGAGAAATAAGAATAAATCATTAGATAAACTTTCTTATAATAATAGTGGATACTTAATGTTAGCACTTATTATAGAAGAAGTATCCGGATGTACATATGAAGAATATATAAGTGACAATATATTTAAAAAGTTAAATATGTATAGCAGTACATTTACATCTAAAACTTCGGAATTTGCTAAGTGTTATAGTAACGGAAAAGAAGGTAGGATGTTACATTCATCATCTTTCTATGGCTGTGGAGATATAGTATCAACAGCAAGTGATTTATTGAAATTTTCTATTGGATTAGAAAATGGACAAGTAGTTAGTTTAGATACATTAAAGATAATGCAAGAAATAAAATGTGAAAATAAAATGATGAAGTATGGATATGGATTTATGATAAATAATAAATTCGGAGAAGAGTCAGTTGGGCATAGTGGATCTGTTCCAGGTGGTATAAGTACGCAGTTATCATTTTACAAAGAAAGTGGAGTGCATATAATAATATTATGTAATGATACAGGAAGCATATCACCATTTGTTCCAGGTGTTATAAATGCATCATATCTAGAAAAATGCATTATGGAATCAATAACAGAAAAGAAAATAGGATTCATGAAAAAATTAATATAAATAAGAAGTTATAATAAGTAAGTTATTATGATTATTGAAGAATATGTAGGTGAAGTATCTTAACCCTAGAAGAGTATTACTATAAAAGAATAAAAGAATAAAAGAATATGCGGGAAACATCAGGTGTTTAGAACTTTTAATGGATTAAAAACATTTGAATTATATATGATAAGATTTTTTGATATAATAGAAATAAGCTATTAGTAACTTATTAAATCTAATTTAAAAGAGGATACTATTACTGAGAAAGTTGAAAATTAATATACATCAAAGGGGAGAGTTAAATGATTAAACATATTGTAATGTGGACTTTAAAAGATTTTGCAGAAGGTAATGATAAAAAAGAAAATGCAAAAAAGATAAAAGAATCTTTAGAAGCATTAAAAAATGAAATAAGTGTAATTAAATTTATTGAAGTTGGAATAAATAATAATGATTCCAATGTATATGATGTGGTTTTAAATAGTGAATTTGAAACTATGGAAGATTTAGATATATATCAAAAACATCCAGCACATGTTAAAGCAGGGGGATTTGTTAAGTTAGTTACAGAATCTAGAGCTTGTGTAGATTACAACATGAACTAGTATAAAAAATAATAAATCTCTGATATAATAATAAAAGTCAATTATACACTAGGAGGTTTTACATATGAGTGGAGTAGCAGGAAACGGATGTGAGGTTATTATTCCTGAAGAAGGAAAAAAGACCCTTCAAGAGATAGAGAGAAGTTTAGTTAAAAGATATAGAAAGAATGTATGGACAAAGTTTGTACGTGCAATTAAGGAATATAATTTAGTTGAAGAGGGTGACAAGATAGCTGTAGCTATTTCAGGAGGGAAGGATTCTCTTATAATGGCTAAGTTATTCCAAGAGCTTAAGAAACATGGTCAAATAAATTTTGAACTTGAATTTATAGCAATGGACCCAGGATATCATCCACAAATTAAAGAACTTCTAAAAGAAAATTGTGAGCATTTAAACATACCAGTTCATATATATGATGCAAATATTTTTGAAGTAGTTGATAAGATTGCAAAAGATTATCCTTGTTATATGTGTGCAAGAATGAGAAGAGGTTCTTTATATGCAAAAGCAAGAGAAATGGGATGTAATAAACTAGCTTTAGGACATCACTTTAATGATGTAATTGAAACTACAATGCTTAATGTTTTATATGCAGGGAACTTTAAAACAATGCTTCCGAAGTTAAAGGCAGATAACTTTGAAGGTATTGAATTAATTAGACCATTATACTTTGTAGAAGAAGAAAACATAAAGAGATGGATTAAGTACACTGGGCTTTGGCCATTAAACTGTGCATGCATGGTTGCAGCTAAAAAGATTGGTGGAAAGAGACATGAAATTAAAGAGATGATACAAGACCTTAAAAAGAACTTTAACGATGTTGAAAAATCTATCTTTAAATCAGCTTGTAATGTGAATATGAATTCTATTATTGGATGGGAAAAAGATGGAGAAAAACATACTTACCTTGATGGATGGGATGACTAAAGGGTTTACCCTTTAGCCCCCATAAAATGATAAATAGCATGAGCAACCCCATGTTCATCATTTCTTTTAGTAACAAAACTACATTTTTCCTTTACACCATCTCTAGCATTACCCATAGCAACACTAATTTTAGCTTTTTCAAGCATTGGTAAGTCATTGAAATTATCACCAATTGCCATTGTTTCATCTAAAGAGATGTTTATTTTATTAGCAAGATATTCAAGTGCAGCACCTTTTGATGCATCTTTATGGAATATCTCAAAATTGTTAGATGCTGATGACGTTAATGTAATATCTTCAATATGTTTTAGACCTTCTTGACCTTCCTTTAATCTATTCTTATCTATTGAGATACAGATTATACTAAATATATCTTTACCACTTTTAAGCATATCATGATAACTATCTACAGCTTCAATTCCAGAACGTGGTTGGAATAAATCATAGAAATCTTTTAATGATCCAGTAGTTTCACTTGTACCATATGAACTACAATTTTCATATTCATTCTTAATTATGTCATAAGATGAACGTATTACATACATTCTATCTTCGCAACTAACTGAGTAAGAAAAGTTATTGTTATGTAAGTATTCTAGAACTTGTGTAGCTAGAGTTTTATCTAAAGGTGTTTTTCTAATTTCTTCACCTTCTCCCGTGAATATTAATGTTCCATTACATGAAATAAAATAATCAGGTAAGAAATCTGTATCTTTAAAAACTCTACTTGCACCAGGGAATGTCCTACCTGTTGAAGCAACAAAAGTAACGCCATTTTCTCTCGCATATTTAAGTGCTTTTAAATTTTCCTCACCGATTTCCGAGTGAGAAATTAATAATGTACCATCTAAATCACTTGCTATTAATCTCATAAGTACCTCCCCCTAAATGTTGTCTACATTAATTTTACAGAAAATATGTTGTTTAGTATATGTATTTTTAAAATTTGAAAATTAATTGCGAATTTTTTGAATTATAAGTGATATGGATTATGTTATAATGTAGATAGAAGTAGGGGTATATCATAATTTGAAATTGAAAATTTAGAATTTAGAATGATTGATGAAACTCCTTAAGGAGTTTCTAAAAAAATATATTGTTAGTAATTCTTTTAGAAGTACATCCCCTAATTATGAATATTTTATAGATTAATACCAATATTTAAAGGCAATTACAAACTAAGGAGTAAAAATATGCAAGAGGTAAAAGAACGTTCTAATGATGTGGTAGAAAACTTAGAAATGATGCTGGAATGTGCAGAAATTCAAGTTGAAATTGAAAATGATATAATTGCAAATTTATCTAATATTTCATCATATATTAATATATATTTAGATGATATTAATTGGGCTGGATTTTACATTATGAGAAATGGTGAACTAGTTCTTGGACCATTCCAAGGAAAAGCTGCTTGTACTAGAATTAAAATAGGCAGTGGAGTATGTGGATCAGCAGTTAGAGATAAAAAGGTATATAGAGTAGACAATGTTCTAGAATTTCCAGGTCACATAGCTTGTGATGGTGCATCAAAATCAGAAATTGTTATACCTATAATTATAAAAAATGAAGTTTTTGGAGTTCTGGATGTAGATAGTCCAAGCTTTAATAGATTTACAGAAGTAGAAGAAAAATTTTTAACTAGATTAGTAAATATAATAGAGAAAAGTATAGATAATATATAAAGGGAGGAAACACCTATGAAATTAATAATTAATGGTGACGATTATGGATTAACAATGGGAGTATCGAAGGCTATAGTTGAATCTATGAAAAATGGAATAATGGGAGATACTACAGCAATGGCTAACATGCCAGCTTTTGAAGAATCAATTAAATATGCATTAGAAAATAGCATAACTGAAATGGGAGTTCATTTAACTTTATCTTGTGGAAAACCAGTGTTACCTAGAGAAGAAGTAGAATCTTTAGTTGATGAAAATGGATACTTTACAAAAAAGGTTTATAAAGAAGGAACTTATAATATTGATGAAGTTAGGAAAGAACTTAAAGCTCAAATTGAAAAGTTCTTAGCAACAGGAATGAAGATGAATCATATTGATGGACATCATCATTTATATGCAATTGTTCCAGCTATATTATTCGAAGTGATAGAATTTGGTAAGGAATATGGTGTTCCTGTAAGATGTGCATTTAATAGAGATTTACCATTATTTAAAAAGCACGGTATTATATGTCCAGATTATATGGTTACAGATTTTTATGATGAAAATATATCTGAGGAGTATTTAATTAATAGAATAAAGGGATTACAAGATGAAGGTTATGAAATAGTTGAGTTTATGGCACATCCTGCTTATGTTGATGATGAACTTAGAAATCTATCTTCTTATATTAAACCAAGAGCAGAAGAACTAAAAATATATACTTCAGAAAGATTAAAGAAATTTATTTCAGACAATAATATAGAAATAGTAGGCTATTCTAGTTTATAATAAAGGGAGAAGCTATGGATAAAGAGAAAATTTTATCAATGGATCCTATGATATTATTAAGCATGGTAAATATGAAACTTAGAGATTTCTACTCGTCATTAGATTCCTTATGTAGTGATATGGGAGTTGAAAAGGAAGTAATAATTACAAAGCTTAGTAGTGTAGGGTTTGAGTATAATGAGGATCAAAATGCATTTAGGTAGTTAGGAGGATCAGTTATGAACTTTAAGAAAACCGCAAAGATTGGCGTAATATTAGCTGCATCAGCTGCACTTGTTGTTACATTATTAAATGACAAGAAGCAAAAAGAGGAAGCTGCTAATGACATTAATTCAGAAAACTAGTATAATAGTATTATAATAATAGTAGTTTAAAGAGGATTTCTATAGGAAGTTCTCTTTTTTCTGTGCACGAAAGAAGGAGGAAATGATGAAAGAAAAAGATTTAGTTCATGGTAAGATATTTAAAAGCTTAGTGTTTTTATCTCTTCCCATATTAGGAACGTCATTTATACAGATGGCTTATAACATGATAGATATGATTTGGATTGGAAGAGTTGGAAGTGAGGCTGTAGCAGCAGTTGGAACGGCAGGATTCTTTGTTTGGTTTGGATCAGCATTTATATTTATTTCTAGAATTGGAACAGAAGTTGGAATATCACAAGCTATAGGGCGTGGAGATGAAAAGGCTAAAAATAAATATGTGTATAATGGTATTGTAATTAATATAGTAATTGCAGTAGCATATACTTTGTTTTTATTAATATTTAAAGAGCAATTAATAGAATTCTTTAAACTTGGAGATGAACAAATTAACCAAATGGCTATTAGCTATTTAGTTATAATTGCATTTGGGATAGTATTTAACTTTATTAACCCATTATTTACAGGGATATTTAATGGTAGTGGTGATAGTAAGACTCCATTTTTAATTAATGCAGTTGGGCTTGTTGCTAATATAATACTTGACCCATTATTGATTTTTGGTTTTGGTCCAGTCCCAGCAATGGGTGTTGTAGGAGCAGCACTTGCAACAGTTTTAGCACAAATATTAGTTTCAGCTATATTTGTATTTGCACTTATAAAAAGAGGATATAATTTTAATCTATCAAATAAAAAATACATAGATCGAGATATTATAAATAAAATATGTAAGCTAGGAATTCCAGCTGCAATACAAAATGGATTATTTGCTATGTTTGGAATGATAATAGGAAGGATAATAGCAGATTGGGGCCCTACTACAATTGCAGTTCAAAAGGTTGGTTCTCAAATTGAATCAATTTCTTGGATGACAGCACAAGGTTTTTCAACAGCATTAACAGCATTTATAGGTCAGAATTATGGTGCGAAGAAGTATGATAGAATATTAAAAGGTTATGCAGCTACAATTCTAATATCAAGTTTAGTTGGAATATTTGCAACAGTATTATTAGTATTCTTTGGAGATTCAGTATTTAAAATATTTATCAATGAACCAGATGCTGTTATGCAAGGAACTGATTATCTTAAGATATTAGGATACTCTCAGTTGTTTATGTGTTTAGAGATAACAACAGCAGGAGCTTTCGCAGGTCTTGGAAATACAGTTACTCCATCAATAGCAGGAACTATATTAACAGCAATAAGAATACCAGCAGCATTATTCTTATCTAGCTTACCTATGCTTGGGATTGATGGCGTATGGTGGAGTATTAGTATAAGTAGTGTACTTAAGGGGATTGTTATATTTGGATTATTCTATTTCATGGTTATAAAGAAATATAAAAAGATTAGTTATGAATAAAAATATCTAAAAACTGTTGACAAAAATTGGGATAGGACATATTATATAAATATAGTAATTATAAATTGACCGAAGATAAGGAATAGTAACTAAGAATTAAAAGTTTAAGAGAGCTGGCGATGGTGTGAATCCAGTACTTAAGATTTTAGTGAATGGGCCTTTGAGGTGGGATACGAAATTTTAACATAAAAGAGTAGTTGACCCGTGATTGCACGTTATAGCAATAGAATATGTAAGTATTCGATAGAGTGGCATGTTATGTGCAATTTAGGTGGTACCGCGGATAATCTCCGTCCTTTTGATTAAGGACGGAGTTTTTTTATACTCAAAAATAAATTTTCGAGGAGTGATTGGGATGGTTTGAAGGTCTGGATGTGATAATGGTTAAAAAATAAAAAAGATTTAGGAGGAAATAAAAATGAGAAATAATAAAACACAAAAATTAGTTATAAATGCAATATTAATAGCACTAGGTGCAATACTACATCAGGTGACACCAGCATTGGGATTACCAATGCAACCAGACTTTGCACTTGCAATGTTATTTATAATAATGTTCATAAATAAAGATTATAAAACATCATTAATTTCAGCAATAATACTTGGAGTGTTTACAGCATTAACTACCAAATTTCCAGGTGGACAGTTACCTAATATAATAGATAAGGTAGTAACTATACAAGTAGCATATATGCTTATGAAAGTAACAGAAGGTAGAATGAGTGAGTCATTAAGACAAGGTATAATATTTGGAGTTTGTACATTTGTAAGTGGAGCTACATTCTTAGGTTCAGCCTTAATTTTAGTAGGATTACCAGCAGGAGCTTCATTTGGATTATTAATAGCAACAGTAGTAGTTCCAGCAGTTATAATCAATATTCCAGTAGGAATAGCATTATACAGATTAATAGAAAAAACAGGTAGATATGCTAAGGTATCTATATAATAATTTAGAATTAAAAATTAAAAATTTTAAATGACTGATGAAACTCCGAAAGGAGTTTCTAGAATAATATGTTTTCAGTAATTCTTTTAGAATTACTACCTTAATTTTACATTCTAAATTCTAAGTTAATAGAGGAGGTATCGAAATGATAAATCATTTTGATACCTCCTCTAGCTTATTTTTTCTTAACTCTATAAACCTCAGGTGTATCATAATCAATTTTTTTAAAGGTATATCCTTGAGATTTATAATGTTTGATTAATGGTCTTAATGCCTTTGGTGAGTTTTTATGGACATTTGAGCAATGCATTAATAACGTTATATATGGTTTCTCACTTGTGGCATTTTTTATATAGAAAGATGGTGATTGCTTTGGATTTGCTCCATCTTGGCTATCTACATTCCAATCATATATTTTGAAGTTTTCTTTATGTAATTCATCAACTTTAGATTGTGATAGTTTACAATAGTTATTATTGCAGCCAAATGGGAATCTAAGTATAAATGTTTTTTCACCAGTAACTCTTTCTATTTCTTCTTGAACTTTTAACATCTCTTCTTTAAATCCATTTTCAGTTCTATATAATGTAGCTGCTTTATGACTAAATGAATGTAATCCTATTGCATGCCCTTCATCTTTCATTCTTAAGATTAAATCTTCTTGACCTTTAATTTGTTCACCAATTACAAAAAATGTAGCTGGTACACCTTCTTCTTTTAGAATATCAAGAACTTCCTGAGTAACTTTACCGCCTGGACCATCATCAAATGTAAGGTATATAATTTTTTCTTCGTTTGCAGAAACCTTACTAAAACTAAAAATCATCATAAAAAGTAAAGCGATTGAAGTTAATCTAACAAATTTTTTCATAATACTGCCTCCTTATTTATTCATACATAGTATGTGTAAAAAATATATTTATAAGAAGGTATTTTTTACCTGTCGAAAAATGTATTGATATTTTGGGGATATATGATATAATCTTTATAAATTATACCTTTTAAACTTAGTCCAGAGAGGCTAGAAAAGGGAGAAAGAGATTTCTCCTTACCAAAAAATAAGGAGGCAATATTATGTCACAATATACAGAAGTTGGCGCTAATGCTAGTGTCACAAAAAATTCATTCAAAACAGCACTTTTAAGAGGAATCTTAGGAGCACAGCATCTTATAGCTATGTTTGGAGCAACGATTTTAGTTCCAATCACAACAGGCTTAGACCCATCAGTAGCATTATTTAGTGCAGGTGTGGGTACACTTATTTTCCACTTATGTACAAAAGGAAAAGTTCCAGTATTTTTAGGTTCATCATTTGCATTTATACCAGTTATATTAACGGTTGCAGAACAATATGGTGATTTGAGATATGCACAAGGCGGTATGATGATCGCAGGTCTTATTTATGTATTATTTTCATTCGTAGTTCAAAAAATTGGAATAGATAGAATGAAATCAGTTTTACCATCACAAGTTGTTGGGCCAATGATAATTGTTATAGGTGTTAATTTAATACCAACAGCACTTGGAATGGCAGGAATAAGTGATTTAATGGCAGGCGTTGAAGGGGCATCAAAAAATGTTGCAATAGCAGCATTAACATTAGGGTTAGCTTTAGCAATAAGAAAGTTCGGAAAAGGTTTTATAAGTCAATTATCAATAATAATTGCAGTTGCAATAGGATATGCTACTAGCATGGCATTAGGATTAGTAAATACTACAACAATAAAAGAGGCAAGCTTGGTTGCAGTACCAAACTTCACATTCCCACTATTTGATTTAGGGGCAATAATGATAATAGTACCAGTTATACTTGCAGTATTTATGGAACATATAGGTGATGTAACAACAAATGGTGCAGTTGTAGGAAAAGATTTTATTAAAGATCCAGGTCTTAACAGAACATTATTAGGAGATGGACTAGCTACATTATTTGCTTCATTAATAGGTGGACCAGCTAATACTACTTATGGCGAAAATACTGGAGTGTTAGCAATGACCAAAAACTATGATCCATCAATCTTAAGAATTACAGCAGTATTTGCAATAGGATTAAGCTTTATTGAGAAGTTTGGTGAAGTAATTAAAAATATACCATCATCAGTAATGGGTGGAATTAGTATAATATTATTCTCAATGATAGCATTAATCGGGGTTAAGACATTGAGAAGTGATAAGGAAGTATTTAATACAGAAAAAAATGCGATATTAATTAAAAATATTATAGTTATTATTTTAATAATAGGTATTGGATTATCAGGAATATTCCTTGCAAAACCAATTACCCTTGAAATAACATCAGATATAGTATTCTCAGGATTAAGTTTAGCTGCTTTAGTTGGGATTACATCAAATTGGGTTTTAACAAAAATTATAAATTGGATTTTATAAATGATTGAAAAAATAAAAATTAAGTTATAAATAATGACCACTTATTTAAGTAATAAAAATACTTTTATAGGTGGTCATTATTTTTTGTAATTTAAAAGAGTTCCATTTACATAACCTTCTTTTTAAAAAAATAATCACAAATTTAAATGCTAAACCGTATTATGTAAATATATGTAACTGGGAGGAGAGGAAATGAAGGTAATTATAGATGATCATATTTCAACAGAAGAAAACCCTATTAAGGTATATATACAAGGGATAAATGATGAGGAATTTATAGATGCAATGCCAAAGGATGCGGCACCGGAGCTGTGTGAATCAGAAGATTTTTCTGATATAAATGTATCTATGTCTGATGGTTTTACAGTGAAGCTAGATGGAGCTTCAAATGGTACATTAAATGTAAAAAGAAAAGAATATGATGAGTTTGTAGAATGTACAAGTGGGGAATTTTATTATGAATCTCCAGATGTTTCTGGTGATGAAGATGAGGATTTGCTTAATTTAGATGTAACAGATGATGAGGATGATGATTTACTTAATGGATGTATTGATAATGAATATGAGGAAGTATGCAAGGAAGAGCCTAGAGTTAAAAATATTACTGTAGAAGATAAGAAAGTGAAATGTAAGGATAGTAGTTCTAGTGAAACATATAATAAGTCATTAGGGAAGATAATAGTATATGATAAGCTAGGACATATAAATGGTACGGAACTTGAAGGCGCTCAAATTAATCTCTATAAATTAACTGGTATTAATCCTAAACCAGTATCTACAAAGATGACAGATTCATGTGGGAAGGTTATATTTTCAGACTTAGAAGACGGAAATTATAGAGTTATTGCTATTGTTGATAAAAGATACTTTGAAAGACCAGAATATTTTAGATGGAATGAAATAACTATAGATTGTACAAATAAGGAAGATTCAGTTATAGTAGTTAATAAAATAAGGGCAGGCTTAAGAACTAAATAAAAATAATTTAAAGGTCACAGAATAATTCTTGTCTGTGACTTTTTACTATATAAAAATATAGAGAAAATTATATAACAAATAATCGTCTACCACATTTTTATGGTAAAATATAATAAGAAAAAAGATAACGGAGGAAAAGTTATGAATAAATTTACATTAAAAGTTCAAAAGATACATGAAGATGCAGTAGTTCCATTCAGTGCACATAAAGGTGATGCTGGATTAGATTTATTTTCAGTTGAAGAAAAAGTTATTAATTCAGGAGAATTCACTCTTATTAAAACAGGAATTAAAATAGAGCTTCCAGAACAAACTGAGGCACAAGTTAGACCAAGAAGTGGATTAGCACTTAAGCATGGTGTAACGGTTTTAAATACTCCAGGAACAATTGATGAGGGGTATAGAGGAGAAGTTGGAGTTATACTTATTAATCATGGAAAAGAAGCGTTTACAGTTGAAAAGGGAATGAAGATAGCTCAAATGATTATAAAACCTATATGGTATGTAGATAGTGTGGAAGTTGATGTTTTATCAGAAACTTCTAGAGGTGAAGGTGGATTCGGATCTACAGGGAAATAAGGAAATAAATCTTTCAGATTTATAGAATTTTTAATTAAAGGGATGAAATCTATGATTTCATCCCTTTTTTGTTAGTAATCCTCTGAAAGGATTACAATTTTATAGCAGCTTGCCTGCACTTTCACGTACGAAGTATACTTTCGCGGACCAAGCAAAGCAAGGTCCACTTTAGCGTAAAACAAAAGGTTTTGCCCTTTAGCCTATTTCTTCGCTTAATTCTTCCCATTTTTCATAAAGAACCTCAATAGCTTCTTCTGTTTCTCTAATTTCACGATTAACTCTTTCGCTTTCTGTAGGATTAGAATAAACTTCTTCAAGACATAATTGTTCTTGTAAGTTTAAAAGTTTTTCTTCTGTTGTTGATATATCTGTTTCGAGTTTTTTGAATTCAAGTTTTTTTGCTTTAAGTTCTTTTTCAGCATCTCTTTTCTTTCTTTTCTCATCTTTTACTTGTGTTTTAGTCTTTCCATTTTTTATATCTTCTAATTCGTCAAATCTTGTTGGATTACTTTTCTTTTCTATGTAGTAAGAATAGTTACCAAGATAGTCAGTAACACCATCTTCATGAAGTTCAAGTATTCTACTTATAACTTTGTTTAAGAAGTATCTATCATGAGATATTACGATTAAAGTTCCATCATAGCTTAAGATTGCATCTTCTAATGCTTCCCTTGACATGATATCTAAATGGTTAGTTGGTTCATCAAGTAGAAGTAGGTTAGATTTAGATAACATTAGTTTTAATAAGTTAATTCTACACTTTTCTCCACCACTAAGTTTATCTATAGTTTTAAATGCATCATCACCTGAGAATAAGAATGATGCTAAAGCATTTCTAAGTTTTGTTGTAGTTAGAGAAGGGAAGTCATCCCAAACTTCATCTATGATCGCTTTTGATAAATCTAAGTTTGATTGCTCTTGGTCATAGTAACCTATGTTAACATTAGTTCCAACAGATACAAATCCAGAATCAGCCTTTATTTTATCCATTATTATATTAAATAAAGTAGTTTTACCACGTCCATTTTCTCCAATAAGGGCAAGTTTTTCTCCTCTATGAAGTTCAAATGAAAGGTTAGCAAAAAGTTTTTTATCTCCAAAGCTTTTACTTAATTTATCAAGCTTAAGAACATCATGACCACTCTTAACTGATGTTTCAAATGAAATTTTACTTGCTTCTTTATCTTGATCAGGAGCATCTATTACTTCCATTTTATCTAAAGCTTTTTCTCTACTTTCAGCAGCTTTAATACTTTTTTCTCTATTAAAAGATCTAAACTTTTCTATAATAGCTTCTTGTCTTTTGATTTCTGCTTGTTGAAGGTTATAAGCTTTTAATTCAGACTCATATTTCTTCTTTCTTAAGTCGATAAATTTTGTATAAGCAACGTTATAACAATTAACATGCCCATTTATAACTTCAAAAGTATGTGTAGTAACTGAATCTAAGAAAAATCTATCATGTGATATAACAAGTACAGTACCTTTATACGACTTTAAATAATCTTCAAGCCATTCAATAGCTTCTAAATCAAGATGGTTTGTAGGTTCATCTAGAAGAATTATATCAGGTTGTTTTAATAATAACTTACATAAAGAAACTCTAGTTTTTTGCCCACCACTAAGTGTTTGTATTTCTTTATCATAATCTTCTTCTAAGAATCCAAGACCTTTAAGTACACGAGAAATCTCACCTTTATATGTATATCCACCTTTGTTTGTATATAAGTCTTGTTGAAGTGTATAATCTTTAATTAATTTATCATGATATGCAGAATTATTTTCATCATAAGGTTCATTTAGTTTGATTTCTAATTCTGCCATTTTATTTTCAATATTTCTAATATCAATAAATACATTAAGCATTTCACTATATATATTAGAATCTAATGATAAATCAGATGTTTGTGATAGGTAACCTACACTTCTGTTTTTATCTATAAATACTTCACCAGAATCTTCTCTAATTTCTTTGCATAATATTTTAAATAAGGTTGATTTACCTTCTCCATTCCCACCGATAATACCAACTTTATCACCTTCATTTATTGCAAATGTAACATTTGTTAATATATCATCAATGCCGTAGCTTTTACATATATCTTTACAACTAAGTATAATCATTTCGCGGCCTCCGTATAAACTATAATATAGACTATTATACTATTAGGATGACAAAATATAAAGGGACTCAATTTAATAAGTAATTTATTGAAAAAGAACAAAGAAATGATCAACTATCAATTTAGGTTAAAGTAAACAGGTTTAGTAAACTGTTAGCAATAACTAGAGTATTGATAATTGATCTATATTTTAAATAATAATTATATTATTTTCCATCTTCTATTAATATATAACCAAGTCGTGGTGATTTTTTATACAAGCCAATTATATAAATTGTATAAAATTTTCCGTTTTCTAATTGAACTCCTCTTAAATATTTATAGATTGCTTCTGCTGATGATATAGTAATTTTAAAATCATATATTCCAGAAGAAAGTGGATAATACCCTGTTGTTTCAGCATATTCAACTCCAGTAAATAATTCTTCACCATTAGGTAGTCCAAGTGCTAATAGTGGTGAATTAGGTGAAAGATTTATGAATCTAATAAATGATTGAGTAGATCCACCTGACACAGCAGAGGCATCTTTTAAATGTAAAAATGTTATTGAATTATTTAATGTTATTACTGAAACTGTGTTAGATGATTTAGGAGAAAAATATATCTTATCTGTAAATAATGGTTTATCATATTTTCCAGCAGGATATAGTTGAATTTCATATTCTCCATAAGGCATTTTTTTATAAAGTGATATCTGTCCAAATTCAACATTTGTTGCGATTAAAGTTCCACTTGCATAAACATCTACATTAGGAGCATCAGGAAGTGCGTGAAGGATCCTAACTTCAATAGATAATACCTCAGGGGCATCTGTAAAAACATTCATTATTTATCACTCCTTATCTACATACTCAAGAGTAATATTAATTATTTTTTTTATCATAGCTTTAGAAATAGGGTATGGAGCTCTATATGAGTTTAAAGTTCCTAGTATTGCATTATCATTTTCTTCTATATAAGAGAATACCGCATCAATCTTTTCAGGAGAACAACCTCTTTTTAAAAAGCTATCATTAATCTCTAAATTTAAATCAAATTCTCTTAAAATATCCTGAGGCATAAGATCTCCTTGTTGAGGAGAAACATATTTATTACTTTGAGTTGTAGCAATTTTTTGATTTGGATAGTTCTTTTGAGTATATTGATATAGATCTTCCGGTGTAGTTTCAGATGGATAGTTTAAATATTCAGTTTCATCACCAATAAGCTGTTCTATATTTACAGGGATTAAAGGTGCTGTATTTATTTGCAAGCTATTTAGTTCAACAAATCCTGTTCTAAATTGAGTATTGTGTCGCAATGTTGGAAACACATTATGTGCAATAGGAATTTGTGTGGATAGTGTTTCAAACTCTAAATTATCATCATTATTGATATATTTATTATCGTTTAGGTTCATTTTTAACCTCCATTGAATATTGTTATATATAAATTTATATCTTTGATATTAGTATGATACTAAATAAATATGTGTGAGTATTAATTTATAGAACAGAAAGTTATGTGAAATAACTCACCTAATAAGTAGTAACTGAATATCATGTATATTGGAGGTAATGAATATGAATGAGATAGGCTCAAATGAGATTAGAAGTATGTTTGTTGGGCTTGATAGCCAAGTAACAATACAAGGCGGACATAAAGTAGTTCCAATTAATTTTGATAATGCAGCCACAACTCCCGTTCTAAAGGTAGTATTTGATAAAATAAAACAAGTAAGTGAGTATTATGGATCTATAGGAAGAGGCCTTGGTCAAAAATCAGAAATGTCTACTAAAATGTATGAATATTGTAGAGAATATGTTTTAGATTTTTTTAATGCAAATAAAGATAAATATACAGCTGTGTTTGTTAATAATACAACAGATGGTATAAATAAACTATCATCCATACTGATTACTGATAAAACCGATATAGTTATTACAACAAGGATGGAACATCATTCAAATGATTTACCTTGGAGGCATAAAAGTAACGTTATTTATGTGGAAGTAGATATGTATGGTAGATTGAATTTCGATGAGATAGAGGAATTGTTAAGGAAGTATAGAGGGAGAGTCAAATATCTAACAATTACAGCAGCATCAAATGTAACAGGTTATATTAATGATATTCATAAGATAGCCACAATAGTTCATAAATATGGAGCTAAGATAGTAGTAGATGGAGCTCAGATAGTTGCTCATAAAAAAGTGAGTATTAATGGAGTAAATCCAGACGAGGATATAGATTACTTTGTTTTTTCTGGGCATAAAATGTACGCACCATTTGGTGGTGGAGCAATAATTGGGTTGAAAAGTGAATTGAGACGATTATCTCCAGCATTATATGGTGGAGGTATGGTAGATATAGTTGGAGATTATTATGAAACTTTATTAGACCTTCCAGAAAAAGATGAGGCAGGAAGTCCAAATTTCTTTGGCGCAGTGGCATTAGTAGAGTCAATGAGGGTTCTTAGTGAAGTTGGATATGATTATATTGAAAATCATGAGAAAAAAATAATGACAAAAACAATAAAACGGTTAAGCGAAATAGAGGATGTTATTTTATATGCAGATTGTGATTCTATAAATGATAGAGTTGGGATTGTAGTGTTTAATATAAGAGGTGTAGATAATCATGATGTTGCATTAGCATTAGCTCAGTTTAGGGGGATTGCTGTAAGACAAGGTGGTTTTTGTGCACATCCATATATAGCTAGGTTAATGAATGTTTCAGATGATGAAATATTAGAAGGTATGAAAAATAAAGATTTTAAAATGCCAGGAATGGTACGGATAAGTTTTGGAATATATAATACTGAAGAAGAAGTCGATATTTTAATAAATATTTTAAAATGGATAATAAATGAATTTAAGTGAAAATCAATGTATGTTAATGATGAGTTATATTATAGAATAGAAAAATGATCAATGTTAATTAAAAGTGAATTAAACCATTTTGGTATAAATAACTTTTAGATAAACATTGATCATTATTTTTATTGAATTTATCTTTTATGGAATACTTTATATTCAGGTAAACTTCCAACTAAAGGTGCAAAGTAATTAAAAGCTTCTTCAGAAATATTATTTCCATCTTTGTTAATCCATTCGGTAGGGAAATACTTTACGTTATTAGCAATTTTATCAGCCTCTATTAAGAAGTGAGATGTATTATATTCAGTAGCTTCATCTCTTTTGATTGCTACCATATATCCAGTATTATCTTCTATAGCACATTCAAGTGCTTTATATCCAGCTTGATAAGCTTCATCTAAATCTATTTCAGAAGCACAGTGCATAGCACAACGTTGTAAAACCCCAAGTTCAAGAGATTTTACTCTAGTAGTGATTCCTGCTTCAATAATTTTATTTCTTAAGAAAGAACCAACTCCACCAAGTTGAGCATGTCCGAAGTTGTCTTGAGTTGATGAAATATTCATTTCAGCAAGGAAGTTTCCATTTGCATCTCTTAAACCTTCAGAAGCTACTATATAAACTTTATTTTGTTCTTTAAATTTTTTCTTAACATCTACAAGGAAGTTTTCAATACTAAATTCAGCTTCAGGTAAGTAAATGAAGTCTGCAACTTGTTTTCCATCAATACGTGCAAGCATTGCTGAAGCTGCAAGCCATCCTGTATCTCTTCCCATTGTTTCAATTATAAAGATTCCATTGTTTATATAAACAGAAGCATCTAAGTAAGTTTCTAAAATGCTTGTACAAATAAATTTAGCGGCACTACCAAAACCAGGTGTGTGATCTGTATGCATTAAATCATTGTCTATTGTTTTAGGAATTCCTATAAAATTAATATCAAGGTTTTGTTCCTTAGCATACTTGCTTAATTTAGCAGTAGTATCCATTGAATCATTTCCACCAACATAGAAAAATGCCTTAATATCATTAACTTTTAATATATCTATAAGTTTTTCATATTCTTCTGTTGAGTCTTCAATTTTTTTCATTTTATATCTGCATGAACCAAGTCCTGATGATGGAGTATTTCTAAATCTTTGAATATCCTCATCTGATTGTTCTGATAAATTAATAATATCTCCATTTAAAATTCCTTCAATACCATTTAAACCTGCAAATACGTTATCGAATGCTTTAAGTTCTTTATTTGAATCAAATAACCCTACAACACTTGAATTAATAACTGAAGTTGGACCCCCAGATTGTGCAATTATACAATTAGCCATGAAAAACTCTCCTTTATCTAATGTGATATACTTTTTATTTTTATACTATACTATATATTAATATACACTAGTTTTTAGAATAATAAAAGAGGAAAATAACTTATTTGTATAACACATTTGAGAAAAATACTACATTTTAAGAATAAAAAAGAAAAAAATCTATTTATTTTACCTATAATTCAATCTCTTTAGGAATAATAAGAATGCAATATTGTGTTACTATAAAATGGATATGAAGGATATGTATTGATTTAATTAGATAGGACAACATATAATAGACTTATTATATAAACAAAGGTAGGTTTTAAAAATGGATTTTTCAAGTTTAGTACTAATGCAAAAAGATAATGAAGGTTATATCACAAAGGAGTTAGGATCATTCCCTGTAAATGAAGGGGCTTTATATATTAAGAAGCTTTTTGTTCAAGATAATATTGTAAATTTAATATTTGATACAAATAAAGATGTAGAAGAATGGGAATACTCTGCAATATATGATGTCTTTAATTATGATGTATTTAAAGAAGAGGGATTTGATATCGAAGATATAGATGAAGAATACAATCCAACATTCTTAGTTAAATTTAATTACGTAGATGATTATAATGATACGAATGAAAAGATACAAAATGCAGTATCTATAATAGATGAAGTAATGGAAAAAGCATTTGCAGATATTGCGGGGAAAGAAGATATCTATAAATAGAAAGGAGTATTTTTATGGAAGATACCAAGCATTTAAAGAAAAGAGAAGAAATTGATGAAAGTTTCAAGTGGCAAATAACAGATATTTATGCTAATGATGAAGTATGGGAAAAGGATTTTGAAGAGCTTAAGAAAATAGCTCCAAGCCTTAAGAATTTCGAGGGAAAGTTAAATACTAAAGAAGGGATTTTAGGATATTTAGTAGAAAATGAAAAAATATCTAGAGATGCAGAAAAGCTTTATATTTATGCTCACCTAAGAAGTGATGAAAATACGGCTAATAGTAAATATCAAAATATGAGAAATAGAATAGATGCATATATGGCTGAGTTTGCAACATATTCAGCATACTTTGTACCTGAGATATTATCTACAAAAGACGGATTTATAGAAGAATTAATTAATACAGTTCCTGAAATGAAAGATTATGAATTCTTACTTAAAGATATATTAAAGGAAAAGCCACATACTCTTACAAAACAAGAAGAGGAAATGTTAGCAGCACTTTCAGATGCATTAGATGCACCATCTTCAATTTATAGTATTTTTACAAATGCAGAAATGAAGTTTGGAAAAATAACTGATGAAGATGGAGAAGAAGTTACTTTAACAGAAGGGAACTACTCTAACTTTGTTAGAAGTAAGGATAGAAAGGTTAGAGAACAAGCTTTTAAAACTTTATTTGGAGAGTACAAAAAGTATGAAAATACTTTAGCTACTACATTATCATCTTCTATTAAATGTTTTAATGTTGGTAGTAAGATAAGAAAATACAATTGTCCTTTAGAAGCATCTTTAAAGCCTAATAATATTCCTTTAGACGTATATAAAAATGCTATAGATACAATAAATAAGAATTTATCATCACTTCATAGATATGTAAGTATTAAAAAGAAGTTATTAAAATTAGATGAAATTCATATGTACGATTTATATGCACCAATTTTTGATGTTCCAAAGGAAAAAATAGCTTTTGAAGATGGTGTAAAAACTATTAATGATGCATTACAACCTTTAGGTAGTGATTATTTAAGTGTATTTAATGAAGGTATTAAAGATAAGTGGATAGATATTTATGAAAATGAAGGCAAAAGAGGCGGAGCTTATTCATGGGGAGGTTATGATACAAAACCATATGTATTGTTAAACTATAACTACAGTATAAATGATGTATCAACACTAGCTCATGAAATGGGTCACTCACTTCATTCATATTATTCAAGAAAAGAACAATCATACTATTATGCTTCATACACATTATTCTGTGCTGAAGTTGCATCAACAACAAATGAAGCTTTGCTTATAAATTATCTTATTGAAAAAGAACAAGATAAGAGTAAAAAGCTTTATCTAATAAATCAAGAGTTGGAGCAAATAAGAACAACAGTATTTAGACAATTAATGTTCGCTGAATTTGAACTATGGTCTCATGATAGTTTAGCTAGTGGAAATGCACTAACTTCAGAAGATTTTAATTCTAAGTGGCATGAATTAAATGTTAAATATTTTGGTCCTGACATGATAGTAGATGAAGAAATTGATATTGAATGGTCTAGAATTCCACATTTCTACAATGATTATTATGTTTATCAATATGCAACTGGGTATGCAGCAGCAACAGCTTTTGCAAATTCAATCTTAAATAAAGAAGATGGTGCAGTTGATAAATACATTGGCTTCCTAAAGAGTGGAGGAAGTGATTATCCAATTGAAATTCTAAGAAAAGCTGGAGTTGACATGGAGTCATCAGAACCACTTGAAGTGACTATAAAGAAATTTAACGAACTTTTAGATATGATAGAAAGTTCTATATAAATAGTTTTAAGATTAAATTCTAAATTAAAAGTGGGATATCAAAATGATTTAATCATTTTGATATCCCTTGTAAATTTAATTTAAAGAAATTAGAAGAATTCCAATTATATCGAAATATATGATTTCACTTTTGCTCACTGAAAGTGAACTTTAGCAAAGATTTTAATTATAAAGTTGTTAATATTATCTTAAGATATATTTTAAAACTGTAAAATCATAAAACTTCTAGTATAATATGGGTAGAGTATTTTAAAAGGAGCATGACAATGAAGAAAAAACAAGAGTTAACAGTGACGATTATATTTAATATAGTCTTAGCAATCACAATGGTTTGGGATGTAATGGCTAGAGATGGAAGTAAATTAGGTAGAGGTATATTGATTTTTGCAACTATATGGGGAGCTTACTTTGCATATAGAATAACATTTTTAAAAAAATCTAAAACATCATATTATATAATTCTTATATTTATATTTATTTCTATGTATTTAGGTAATGTATTCAATTGGTATGGAATACCATACTTTGATAAAATTCTTCACTTAGGTTCAGGAGTGATAATCGCAATTATAGGATATATGTTCTTCTTAAGCCTAGTAAAAAGAGATGGATTCGATAAAGTAAGCCCATATATGGGAGCTATTTTCGCAATTGTATTTGCTGCTGGAGCGGCTGCTGTATGGGAAATATTTGAGTTTACTACGGATCAATTAATGGGATTATTATCACAAAATAATAGTTTGCATGATACAATGTGGGATATTATCTGTGGAACTGGTATGGGTATATTAACTTCAATTCCAATATTCCTACATAGTAAAGGTAAGAAAATTAAGTTTGTAGATAAAATGATTAAAGAAATGCTAGATTAATAGTAAAAAGTTAATTGATAAGGGCGGTATCAAAATTATTAAATGATTTTGATACTGCCCTTATATTTTACCTAAATAAATTATTATATTAATATATAAAATAATAATTAAATTGTAAATTAGTATTATATCTAGTACAAAGTTTGAATAAGTATGATTTACATTCTTCATAATTAGTTTCTTTAAATAATTTGTTGAAATAGTTAATTTCTTTTGAAGTAAGCCTATCTTTAATCATGGAGAAAAAGTTATCAACAACAAATTTATTACCATATATATCTGGAGAAGTGGGTATTAAGTTATCTATCAAATTATAAAAATCACTAATGTTAGAGTTATCTCTAAATTCAGAAGCTTGAGTATAGTAATCAAATCCTTTTGATATTAAAAAGTATTGATATATATGTAGTTGATTATGAAGTAAGTTATTTATTTCAATATCTGGAGGCTTATTTATAATGTTATTAACCTTTAGTACGGATAAATTCTTATCTTTAACTTCTAACATAATATCTATATCTAAATTTGTTTCATTAATTAGATTATAATATTCCAAAAATTCTTTTATACGAATAGTTGGAGAGTGTGATCCTATTTTCTTATCTGGTGCCTGTTGGCTATAATGAATTTTAGGTACACAATTATCCCACGTTGATGCTGCCTTAATTAGTATTTCTTTAGTTTCTACATTAGATAAAGTCCTTTTGAGATAACATTGTTGATGCAAGTTATCAAATATAACTGGAGCACCAGTTTGAGTACTTATGTAAAAAACATCGTCAAAAGAAAAACAACGCTCATCATTTTCTATAATAAGTCGTGCTTTTATGTTTTTTGGTAAAGATTTATAAGTTGTTATAAATCTATTGATGGCAGAATTCTTATCGTTGTAAACTCCACCAATATGAAGTATTAATTTGTGTGAGTAATCTATTCCAAGAGAATCTAAAAAATCTGCATGGAATTTTAAATCTGCAATACTTTTTTGAACAACTTCTTCTTTTGGAGAATTTAATATTGTATATTGTCCAGGATGCATAGAAACACGAATATTATTTGTTTTAATGAAGGAGCCTATTGTTGATAATATATCTTTAAATTCTGAAATCCAATCTAAATCGAAGTTAGGATGACTTGCTAGTGGAATAATATCAGAGCTTATTCTGAAGAGTTTAATATTATTTAAATTATTATATTTTAATATTTCTAGCAAATCATTTAAGTTATTAGAGATTACTTCAGAAGCCTTTTTATTAGTATAAGTTGAAAGTCTATAAGTTCTGTTTGTTCTATATGGAATTGTTAATGGAATACAAGCATATCCTATTTTCATTTATTCTCTCCTTTGAATTAGTTAGTCAATATAGTATGTATTACTTTGGAAAATTATATGCTTTTACTAAATTGAAAAAAAACAAACGTTATCAATAAGAGATTGTTAAGTGTTGTGTGTTGATAATTCAAAAGAATCAAACAATAGACCTGTTTTATCTAATTATCAAAAAAACAATCATTGTTATACAAAAGTATTAAATATTATACAAGTTAAAAAAAGATATAGTAATATTAAAGTGGATAATGTATTATATAAATAAAATATAAATAATGGAAATGGGAGGAAGAATTTATGCAAGCAAGAGAGTATGTAGATAACGTGTTATTACAGGTTAAACAAAGAAGTAATGGGGAAAATGAATTTTTAGATGCTGTAACTGAAGTATTAAACTCATTAGTACCAGTATTTGAAAAGTATCCTAAATACATGGAAGCTGGAA
The DNA here is from genome assembly GCA_036637795.1 of Clostridium sp. Classification (GTDB taxonomy): domain Bacteria; phylum Bacillota; class Clostridia; order Clostridiales; family Clostridiaceae; genus Clostridium. The sequence goes on from JAVWLU010000003.1 coordinate 106,786, forward strand.
TTTTAGAAAGAATAGTTGAGCCAGAAAGACAAATATTCTTTAGAGTTCCTTGGATTGATGATAATGGCAAGGTTCAAGTTAATAGAGGATACAGAATTCAATTTAATTCTGCAATTGGACCATACAAGGGTGGGTTAAGATTCCATCCATCAGTTAATGCAAGTATTGTTAAATTCTTAGGATTTGAACAAATTTTCAAAAATTCATTAACTGGATTACCAATCGGTGGTGGAAAAGGTGGTTCTGACTTTGATCCTAAGGGGAAATCAGACATGGAAGTTATGAGATTCTGTCAAAGCTTTATGGCTGAATTAAACAGACATATTGGACCAAATTTAGATGTACCTGCTGGAGATATCGGAGTTGGTGGAAGAGAAATCGGATATATGTATGGATATTACAAAAAATTAAGAGGAACTGTTGATCAAGGAGTTCTTACTGGTAAGGGATTAACTTTCGGTGGTAGTTTAGCAAGAACAGAAGCTACTGGTTATGGATTAGTTTACTTCACTCAAGAAATGCTTAAAGATAATGGTTCATCATTTGATGGAAAAACTGTAGTTATTTCAGGATCAGGAAATGTTGCTATTTATGCAACACAAAAAGCTACTGAATTAGGTGCAAAAGTTGTCGCATTAAGTGATTCAAATGGATACATTTATGATGAAAATGGTATTAATCTTGATATTGTTAAAGATATTAAAGAAGTAAGAAGAGCTAGAATAAAGGAATATGTTAATCAAGTTCCTACAGCAGAATATGTTGAAGGATGCAGAAATATATGGAATATTAAATGTGATATTGCTCTTCCATGTGCTACACAAGGAGAGTTAAATGCAGAATCTGCTAAGATTTTAATTCAAAATGGAGCTAAAGTAGTTTCAGAAGGTGCTAATATGCCAACAACTTTAGAAGCAATTGAAATCCTTCAAAAAGCAGGTGTAATGTTTGGACCAGCAAAAGCTGCTAATGCAGGTGGAGTTGCTTGTTCAGCTTTAGAAATGTCTCAAAATAGCATGAGATTAGCTTGGACGTTTGAAGAAGTAGATGAAAAATTAAAGGGAATTATGGTAAATATTTACCATAATGCTAAGGATGCATCTGTTGATTGTAATCAACCGGGAAATATATTATTAGGTGCAAATGTTGCTGGTTTCTTAAAAGTTGCAGAAGCAATGTTAGCTCAAGGGATTGTATAATTAATTACTTAGAATTATAAAAAAAGATATTATATTTATGTGATGACCAATTAACAATATACATTAAAATGTGTTTAAACGTAAGAGTTTTATGTGTTTTAAGTAGTATTGTTAATTGGTTATTTTATTGTAAATACTTTAAAAAGATTATTTAATTAAGCTATTATTAAAGTGATAAAAGAATACTGAGAATATAAAAGTCTTGAATAAAATGTGTATAAATAGTAAAATATGGTTGATTAATAAGATGGTTGACGGGTAAAATAATAGTGAATACGTACACACAATATTAATTAAAATTTAAGAAATGAAGGGTTGCTTTTTTAGGCCTATTAGAATATATTTATAAGGACGTAAAAAAGAGAAATTCTGTTTTAGTGGGGAATTCCAAGTTATTAGGAGTGGATGTAATGGGTGACTTTATATTTATTATTACTGGAGTTTTTCAGATCTTTGTATTTGCCATAACTATTTATTATGCAGGTTTGGCTATTTTTGGTCTGAGAAGAAGACATGAAAAGAAAGACTATACTCCAAAAAATAAATTCGCGATGATTATAGCAGCTCACAATGAGGAAGTTGTTATAGGTAGATTAATTGAAAGTATGCAAAATCAGGATTATCCAAAAGAACTTTATGACATTTTTGTTATTGCAGATAACTGCAATGATAATACTGCCAAAATAGCTAGAAGCTATGGAGTTAAGGTATATGAAAGATTTAATACTGAAAAAAGAGGAAAAGGTTATGCATTAGAGTGGATGTTTTCTAAGATTTATAAGATGAACACTCAGTATGATGCAATTGCAATATTTGATGCAGATAACTTAGTAAATAAGAGTTGGATAAAAGAAATTAACTCAAAGATGTCAGAAGGATACAAAGTTGTACAAGGATACATAGATTCAAAAAATCCAAATGATTCTTGGATTACAGCATCATATTCTATAGCATTCTGGGCACAAAATAGAATGTTCCAATTATCTAGAGCTAACGTAGGACTATCAAATCAAATTGGTGGAACAGGGTTTGCAATTAAACTAGATATACTTAAGCAATATGGATGGGGTGCAACTTGTTTAACTGAGGATTTAGAATTCTCATGTAAAATGATTTTAAATGGCGAAAAAGTAGGTTGGGCACATGATGCAATAATCTATGATGAAAAGCCTCTAACTTTAAATCAATCATGGGTACAAAGAAGAAGATGGATGAGAGGTTTCTCAGATGTTGCTTCTAGATATTTCTTCAAGCTTTTAAAGACAGGTATTAAAGAAAGAAAATGGTTTATAATAGATTGTGCAATTTATGTAATGAATCCGTTCTTAACTTTAATGGTAGGTCTTTCTATGATATTAACATTTATGCAAATATCAACAGAAAGTGGACTTAATATCTTTATAATGCCAGATTTGTTAGGAAATGTGGTATTCCAAATACTTGGAGTTACACAGTTCTTATTAACACCGTTAATAATGATGTTAGACAAAAAGATTTCAAAAGGATTCTTTGTAATGCTTGCATTCTATTCTTTAAATGTATTTATATTACCTGCAATGTTAACAGGAGATGTAGAACTAATAAAGGTTATTGCTATTAATGCCGTATTTAATGCTGCCTTCTTATTAGCAGTATTAGTATTCTTAGGAAAGAAGAGCCTTATATTATTCTTTAGATTCTTACTGTATGCAGTATATACATTAACTTGGATACCAATTACGATTCAAGGTATATTAAACAAGCATGATAAAGAATGGAATCCAACAAAACATGTAAGAAGTGTAGAAATTTGTGATGTATAGTAAAAAATCCAGCAATTAGCTGGATTTTTTTATATAGTTTAAATTTATTAAACTAAAGCAAACTATATAATATAGAAGAAAAGTTACGAACGTACGTTTGACAAGGTAATATTTTAAGTGTATATTTTTACAAGTAGAAAATTTATGATAGAATATTATTTGTGTTAAGATTAAATAATAGCTGTATTGAACGATATGGAGGGTTATTAATGAGCGATATTCAAAAGAATACTTATGACGTAACGGACCTAACTTCATTAGAAAAGTTAGAACCTGTTAGAGTCAGACCAGGTATGTACATAGGTTCCACAGGAAGCAAGGGACTACATCATTGTATATGGGAAATTTTAGATAACTCAATTGATGAAATATCAAATGGGTATGGTGATAAAGCAATTATTATTTTAAATAAAGATAAGAGCATTACCGTAATTGATAATGGTAGAGGTATTCCAACGGGAATGCATCCGACTAAGAAAAAAACTGGTGTTGAAATGGTATTTACAGAACTTCACACTGGAGGAAAATTTGATAATAAAAACTATAAAACTTCTGGAGGGCTACATGGTGTAGGAGCTGCAGTAGTTAATGCTTTATCAAAATACCTAATAGTAGAGGTTCATCAAAATGGAAACATATACAAACAAAGATTTGAATATGCATTTGATAAAGAACTTAAAAAGGATATGCCAGGTACAGCAGTTACTCCACTTGAAGTAGTAGGAAATACAAAACTAACAGGTACAAGAGTAACATTTATGCCATCAAGAGAAGTTTTTTCTACGGTTGATTTTAAATTTGACGTTATAGATGAAAGACTACAAGAGTTAGCATTCCAAAATAAAGGGATAAGACTAGAATTAATAGATAAAAGAAAAGATGAAGAAGTAAGAAAAGAATATTACTCTGAAAGAGGATTATTAGATTTTATTGAATACTTAAATGAGAGTAAAACAATACTTCATCAAAATGCAATATTATTTGAAGGTGAAAGATCAGTAGATAGCATTCAAATGTATGGCGAAGTTTGTATTCAGTTTACAGATTCAACTACAGAATATATAGCGAGTTATGTTAATAACATTCCAACAACAGAAGCTGGTACTCATGAAACTGGATTTAAAACTGGTATGACGAGAGCGTTTAAGGAATGGTCTAAGAAACTTGGTTTGGTTAAAGAGAAGGACAAGGATTTTGAAGGTGACGATTTAAGAGAAGGTATGACAGCAATAGTTAGAATTAAAATCACTAATCCTGTCTTTGAAGGTCAAACTAAAACAAAGCTTGGAAGTACAGAAGCTTACACAATGATGAATGATTTAGCATACACAAGACTTTGTGAATGGATTGAAGATAATAAAGAACTTGCTACTAATCTAATTAACAATGCATTAGCAGCAGCTCAGAGAAGAGAAAAAATAAAGAAAATTAATGATGCAGAAAAGAAGAAAATAGGTAAGGGTACTGCACCACTCGCTGGTAAAGTTGCTGTTTGTACAGGCAGAGATAGATCTTTCAATGAATTTATAGTAGTTGAGGGAGATTCAGCCGGTGGATCAGCAAAACAAGCTAGAGATAGAAGATTCCAAACAATAATGCCTTCTAAAGGTAAGATTATGAATACAGAAAAACAAAAGCTTGAGAATGTTTTAGCTTCTGAAGAGCTGAAAATATTTAACACAGCTATTGGAACAGGTACATTAGATAACTATAAAGAAGAAGATTTAAAATATAATAAAATTATTATTATGAGTGATGCTGATGTTGATGGATATCATATCAGAACACTTTGGATGACTTATATTTATAGATATATGAGACCATTAATTACTAATGGACATCTATATTTAGCTCAACCACCTTTATATAAAGTTTATAAAATAGTAAAAGGTAAAGAAGTTTCTAAGTATGCCTATACAGAGGATGAACTAGAAGGTGTTAAAAAAGAAATAGGTAAAACAGCGCAGATTCAAAGATATAAAGGACTTGGAGAAATGAATGCAGATCAACTTTGGGATACAACATTAAATCCTGAATCAAGAACTCTTCTTCAAGTTACTATAGAAGATGCATCTAAGGCTGAAAAAATGGTTTCATTACTTATGGGTGATATAGTAGAGCCAAGAAGAAATTATATGTATAAGTATGGAGAATTTTAGAATAATTTAGATTGGAGATTTATTATGGCAAAAAAAGTTCAACCTATCCCAAGGGATAATAACATAATAAGAGTTCCTATTGAGGAGGCTATGCCAGATAACTATTTACCATATGCCATCGAGGTAGCAAAAGAAAGAGCGCTTCCAGATGTAAGAGATGGTTTAAAGCCTGTACATAGAAGGATTTTATATGGATCATACTTATTAAAAGCATATCCTGATAGACCTTATTATAAATCAGCAAGAATAGTTGGAGATATTTTAGGTAAGTTCCATCCACATGGAGACTCATCAGTTTATGATGCAATGGTAATTTTAGCTCAAGAATTCTCAACAAGAGAACCACTTATTGAAGGTCAAGGAAACTGGGGTTCTATGGATGGAGATAATCCAGCCGCAATGAGATATACAGAAGCAAGATTATCACCAATTGCGATGGAGATGCTTAAAGATATCGATAAAGACACTGTAGAGATGGTTCCTAACTACTCAGATAGTTTAATGGAGCCTAAAGTTTTACCAAGTAGATATCCTAATCTATTAGTAAATGGAGCATTTGGTATTGCAGTAGGACTAGCAACCAATATACCTCCTCACAATTTAGGTGAAGTAACAGATGGTGTTTTAGCTTATATAGATAATCCAGAGATAACTACAAGAGAGTTGATGAACTATATTAAAGGACCAGACCTTCCAACAGGTGGTGTTTTAATTGGTATTGATTCTATGCAAGCTGCTTATGAAACAGGAGAAGGTAAGGTTTCTTTAAGAGCAAAGACTTCAATTGAGAAGCTTGATGGTGGAAGACTAGGAATAGTTATTACTGAATTCCCATATAGAAGAAATAAGGCTAGAATACTTCAAACTATTTCTGAAATGACTGGAGATAAGAAACATCAAAAAGTATTAGATGCAATAACTGATATTAGAGATGAATCAGATAGAGAAGGTATTCGTTCTGTTATTGAATTTAAAAAGGCAACAGAATTTGATCAGGCTGATAAAATATTAAAATACTTATTTAAGAAAACTGATTTACAGTGTAACGTAAGTTTTAATATGGTAGCTTTAGCTGATGGTAAGCCGTTAACTTTAGGGTTAAAGAGTATATTAGAGCATTACGTTAACCATCAAAAAGATGTTATAACAAGAAGAACTAAAAAAGAATTAGATTTAGCGGAAAAGAGATTCCACATAGTTGAAGGTTTTATTAAGTGTATAGATGTTTTAGATGAAATAATTAAAACAATTAGAGAATCTAAATCTAAAAAAGATGCTGGTGAAAACTTAATAGCTAAATTTGGATTTACTGAAGCTCAGTCAGATGCTATTTTAGAACTTATGCTATATAGATTAACAGGGCTAGAGATTAAAGTATTCCAAAAGGAATATAAAGAGTTGACAGTAATAATTAAAAAACTTAGAAAAATATTAGCAGAAGAAAAGGAACTTTTAAGAGTTGTTAAGTCAGAGCTAATAGAAGTAACTGATAAGTACAGAAACCCAAGAAGAACTCAAATAATAGAAGATGATAGCGAAGCTAAGATTGACTTAGAAGAACTAATTGTAGTTGAAGAGGTAATGGTTACTGTATCAAATGATGGATTTATAAAGAGAATGCCATTAAAAACTTACAATAGATCTAATGTTAATGCTGATGATATTGACTATAGAGAAGGAGATTATTTAAAGTACTTAGTTAAATCCAATACTATAGACTCGTTATTGTTATTTACTAATAAGGGTAATATGTATCAAACTAAGGGAATAAATATACCTGAAGGTAAGTGGAAAGATAAAGGCGAGAAGATTGATGGAATAATTAAAACCCTTAATGTTGATAATGAGAAGATAGTAGAAGTTCTTTCTATTAATAACTTTATGCCAAATAGGTTCCTTCAAATTATAACTACAGGTGGAACAATTAAGAGATGTTCACTAGACAAGTTCCAAACAAGTTATTCTAAGCTTCAGGCTACTAAGCTAAAAGGTGAAGATGAAGTATTAAAAGTTGGAAAGTTTGGTGATAGTGCAAAAACAAACTTCTTAAGAGTCAAGACTAAACTGGGTTTAGATTTCACATTAGATTTACCTAAGCTTGAAGATACTCAAAGAAATCTTTTAGGTACTCAATTATTTAATCTTCCTAATGGTGATGAAGTTATTGATGCTGAGTATGTTGATACGTTAGAATATGTTGAGTTTAATGTTGGAATAACTGCAAAGAATACTTTAAAGACATTCCAAAAAACTAAAAACTTTGATAGACTTAAAACATCAACAGATACTTTATCAGAAATATTATTCTTCTCTAATTTAGGTAGAGTATTTAAAGTGAAGACATTTATGCTTCAAAAAGTTTTACAAGAAGACTTAGCTTTAAATAGTGTATTAGATGGAATGATTAAGGGTGAAAAAATAGTTTGTATGAGTTCAATAAAAGGAGATTATGCCGGCAAGGTTGTTTATAGCTTTACTTCTTTAGGTCTTGTTAAAAAGAGCTTGCTTAGTGAATATGAAGGTGATTATTCAGTAGCATTAGCATATAAGCTTAAAAAAGATGATGATAAAGTTATTTCAACAGTAATTGTTGATGAAACGGAGCACAGTGTTATAATGGCAACTAAAAAGGGCATGGCTATTAAGTTTGCATCTGAAAATGTTAGCTTGATGGGTAGAGCAACATCAGGAGTTACAGGTATTAGCTTAAAGGAAGATGATGTTGTTATATTTGCAGATTTAGTTAAAGAAAATATAATAGATGATGGTGGGGAAACATCAGCAGAAATAGATTCTCCAATATTATCATTTATGACAAAGAATAAGAGCAAAGAAGATGTTCTAGTTACAAATCTAAAAGTTCAAAATAGAGCAGGAAGAGGAAGTTCTATTATAACGGTGGCTTTAGATGATGAAGTGAAAGAAATAGTTATAGATTAGGAGGAAACATATGAGTAAGGTTGCAGTGATTTTAGCTGAAGGATTTGAAACCATAGAAGCATTAACTGTTGTTGATGTAATAAGAAGAGCTAAGATAGAGTGTCATACTTTTTCAATAGGTTCAATTGGAGTTACAACTTCACATGGAATTGAGATAAAAGCTGATAAGTTATTTTCAGATGAAATAAATGATTATGATATGGTTGTACTACCAGGTGGTATGCCAGGATCAGCTAATTTAAGAGATGATGAAAGAGTTATATCTTTAATTAAGAAATTCAACTCAGAAAATAAATTAATATCTGCGATATGTGCAGCTCCTATAGCACTTGGAAAAGCAGGTGTATTAGAAGGTAAATCAGCTACATGCTATCCAGGATTTGAAGAACAACTTACTGGGTGCGATTTTAAGGAAGACTTAATAGTTAGAGATGGAAATTTATTAACTGCAAGAGGTCCTGCTGTAACTTTACCTTTCTCTTATGAAATATTAAAAATATTAGGATATGAAAAAGTTGATGACATAATTAATGGAATGCTTTTTGATAGACTTGTTAAATAGGTGAATTAAATGAATGAAAAATGGATTCTAAAAAATAATAAAGATAACTTTGAAAAGTTAAAAGTAAAACTTCCAAAGTCTTTAGAAAATGAAGATCCATACAAACAACTGTTAATACTAAGACTGTTAGCTAATAGGGGAATATCATCTATTAGTGATTCAGAAAAGTTTTTAACTGGGGACTATAAAGATTTTTATAGTCCTTTTTTGTTAAAGGATATGGATAAGGCTATAGATATATTGGAAAAGGGAATTAAAGATAATAAGAAAATCGCTATTTATGGTGATTACGATTGTGACGGTGTTATAAGCACAGTAATCTTAAATAAAGCATTGAAAGAAGTAAATGCAAATTATATGTACCATATACCAGATAGAGAAGAAGAAGGATATGGTATGCATAAGGGAAGAGTTCAAAAGTTAAAGGATATAGGTATAGATATAATATTAACTTGTGATAATGGTATTGCAGCGGTAGAAGAAGTACAATTAGCTAAAGATTTAGGAATGCAAGTTATAATTACAGATCATCATGATATACCAAATATAGTTCCAAATGCAGATGCAATAGTTAATCATAAGCAAAAAGATTGTCCTTATCCATTTAAAAGTTTGTGTGGTGCTGGAGTGGCATTAAAGCTTTCACAAGCTTTATTCCAAAGGTTTGGAATAAATGAGGAAAAGTATATTGATTTAATTGAATATGCAGCAATAGCTACTGTATGTGATGTAGTTGATTTGTTAGATGAAAATAGGATTATAGTTAAAAAAGGTTTAGAGATGTTAAATAACACTCAAAATAAAGGACTACAAGAGTTAATAAAAGTAACTAATATTAAAGAAGGGTGCATTAATGAATATCATTTAGGATTTGTTATAGGACCTTGTATAAATGCAACAGGTAGATTAGAATCAGCATCATTATCTGTTGAACTGCTTTTAGAAGAGAATGAAGAGGAGGCTACCAGATTAGCTAATACACTTCATGAACTTAATCAAAAAAGACAGGAGTTAACACAAGAAAGTACAGAAAGAATAATAGAAAATATTGAGTTAACGAGAGATAAAAATGAAAAAGTTATTGTAGTTTATGATGAGCATATACATGAAAGTATTGCAGGAATAGTTGCGGGAAGGGTAAGAGAAAAATTTAACTTGCCGTGCATAGTTTTGAGTAAGGGTAAAGATATGCCTAAAGGATCAGCTAGATCTATAGATGGATACAATTTGTTTGAGGAATTAACAAAGTGCAAAGAAGTATTATTCAAATTTGGAGGGCATCCAATGGCTGCGGGGTTATCCTTAAAAGAGGAGAATATTGATAAGCTTAGAAAAATGATTAATGAGAAGTGTACATTGACGGATGATGATATAATTCCAATCGTTCCAATAGATTCGCCATTGACATTAGAACAGATAGATTTTAAGTTACTTGAACTTATTAATGGGTTAAGACCTTTTGGTAAAGGCAATAGTACACCAGGATTTGCTGTAAAAGGTGCTTTTATGGAAAGAATTTGGGCTATCGGAAAAGAAAAAAATATATTGAAATGTAGATTCAAACTTAAAAATGGATTAAGCATAGATGGAATATCCTTTGATAAATTAGAGTTTTTAAAAGATGAGTTAGTAGAAGAAAATAGAGAATCAGAATTTAATCAGATTATAATGAATAGCTATAGTAATTTAAAAGTTGATTTGATTTTTTATCCAGATATAAATGAATTTAGAGGACAAAAAAACATACAATTAATGATTAAGAATATACGGTTATGTAAAGAATAAAGGTCTAGGGAAAGTTTCCCTAGACCTTTATTTTTGTAAGTTTCAAAAGCAGAGCTATCAAAACATATACTTTAGTTACTGCAGTACAACTTTATGCAGTAAGATGTGGTTAATTCTTATTATTTCATTCCTTGTTCATAAGAAGAAACCATTCTTTTAACCATTTCTCCACCAACGCTTCCGCATTGTGCAGATGATAAGTTTCCGTTGTAGTCTGTGAATGGTACTCCCATTTCATTAGCTACTTGGTTTTTCATGTTTGCTAAACCGTTTTTAGCTTCTGGTACTAATTGTTGACTCATTGTGTTTCACCTCCTTGTATCTTTGTAATTATAGCTTGTGTAATTTTGAAAATAATATATTATATAATTACAGGAATATAAGGAAATGCTATACATATAAATATTGATAGATTTCATTAAGGAGAGTAAGTATGAAAAAATATAAGATTATAATGACTGGTGGAGGTACTGCGGGGCATGTAACGCCTAATTTAGCACTAGTACCTAAATTAAAAGAAAACAATTTTGAAGTTAAATATATAGGAAGTAAAGATGGAATTGAAAAAGAAATAATTAATGATGCTAATATCCCATATTATGAAATATCATCAGGGAAGCTACGAAGATACTTTGATATGAAAAACTTTTCTGATCCATTTAAAGTTATGAAAGGTGTTATACAAGCTAAGAAAATATTATCTAAAGAAAAACCGGATGTAATATTTTCAAAAGGTGGATTTGTTGCTGTGCCTGTTGTTATAGCTGCATCAATGAAGAAAATTCCAGTTATATCACATGAGTCTGATTTAACACCAGGGCTTGCAAATAAATTATCATCACCATTTTGTGATAAGCTATGTGTTACATTTAGAGAAAGTTTAAAGTATGTAAAAGATGGAAAAGGAGTTTTAACAGGAACTCCAATTAGAAAAGAAATTTTTGAAGGCAGCAAGATAAAAGGTAAAAGTATATGTGCTTTTAGAGATGATAAGGAAATACTTCTTATAATTGGAGGAAGTTTAGGATCAAAAAATATTAATGATGCAGTTAGAAGGGATTTAGATACATTATTAAAAACATTTAACATAATTCACTTATGTGGAAAAGGTAATGTAGATGAATCATTAAGAAAGAAATCAGGTTATGTACAATTTGAGTATGTAAAAGAAGATTTAACACATTTATTAACAGCTGCTGATTTTATAATATCAAGAGCTGGGGCTAATGTTATATTTGAATTATTAGCATTAAGAAAACCAACATTATTGATTCCTTTATCTAAGAAAAGTAGTAGAGGAGATCAAATTTTAAATGCGAATTCATTTGATAAAGAAGGTTTTTCACTTGTTTTAGATGAAGATGAGATGATTGAAAAGAATAATTTAGTAGAGATGGTGGAAAAACTAAGAAATAGTAAGGCTGAATTATCAAAGAATATGCATTTAAGTGAGATGAGTAATGGAGTAGAGGCGATATTTAAAGTAATAATGCACAGTATAGAGAAAAATAAGTAATAATTAAGCTTCTCTTATTAATCAATCCTAATATGGGCAAATATAAGATTTTATTTACTTGCAAAAAAATATATAAAAGCTATAATAAAAATGTGAGTAAAATATAGGAAAAGTGAATATATTACTTACCAAGTAGGTAACAGAAGGAGTATATGTAGGTAATTGTAAAATAGACTATTTTTTGCAAGATTCCTGGGGGGGAAACTACATATTAAAGAAACTACAGATGGAACCATTTGTAAGTAGATTTAATTCATTCCTAAGTAAAGAGTAAAGTTTATTAAAAATAACTTTAATCTAACCATAGGGGGAAGCGTCAAGAGTTCTAGGGGACTTGAGACAAATTGATTGAATCTTTTTCTTATAAATCTTAATTTGTATTCTTAAAGATGAATATTCATCTAAGAGAATTCGGAACCTTTATAATTTATATAATTGAAAGAGAGGTCAAAAGACGATGAGAAAAATGAAAACTATGGACGGAAATACGGCTGCAGCACATATATCATATGCGTTTACAGAAGTAGCTGCTATTTTCCCAATTACACCATCATCACCAATGGCAGAACATGTTGATGAATGGGTTGCACAAGGCAAAAAGAACATTTTCGGTCAACCAGTACATGTAATGGAAATGCAATCAGAAGGTGGAGCAGCTGGAGCAGTTCACGGTTCACTTCAAGCTGGAGCATTAACAACAACTTATACTGCATCACAAGGTCTTTTATTAATGATTCCAAACATGTATAAAATTGCTGGTGAATTATTACCAACAGTATTCCATGTGTCAGCTAGAGCATTAGCTACATCTTCATTAAGCATATTCGGAGATCATCAAGATGTTATGGCAGCAAGACAAACTGGTTTTGCAATGCTTGTAGAAGGATCAGTTCAAGAAGTTATGGATTTATCAGCAGTAGCTCATTTAGCTTCTATTAAGGGTAGAGTTCCATTCATGAACGTATTTGATGGATTTAGAACATCACATGAAATCCAAAAGATCGAAGTTTTAGAATATGATGAATTAAAAGGACTAGTGGATCAAGAAGCTTTAGCAAGATTCAAAAATAGTGCTTTAAATCCAAATAATCCTGTAACTAGAGGAACAGCACAAAATCCAGATACTTATTTCCAAACTAGAGAAGCTGTAAATACTTATTACAATGCTATTCCAGAAATTGTAGAAGGTTACATGAAGGAAATGACTAAGTTAACAGGAAGAGAGTACAACTGTTTCGATTACTATGGAGCACCAGATGCTGATAGAGTAATAGTTGCAATGGGTTCTGTTACAGATGTAATTGATGAAACTATCGATTACTTAAATGCTAATGGACAAAAAGTAGGGGTTGTTAAAGTAAGACTTTACAGACCATTCTCTACAGAAAGATTATTAAAAGCTATTCCAAGTACAGCTACTAAAATTGCTGTTTTAGATAGAACTAAAGAACCAGGTTCAATTGGTGAACCATTATTCTTAGATGTACAAAGTGCATTCTATGGAAAAGCTAACGCTCCAGTTATCGTTGGTGGTAGATTCGGATTAGGTTCAAAAGATCCAAACCCAGGTCACATTGCTGCAGTTTACGAAAACTTAGCTCAAGCTGAACCAAAGAATGGATTCACAATCGGAATTGTTGATGATGTTACTTTCACTTCATTACCAGTTCATGAAGATATCGATGCTACACCAGAAGGAACAAAAGCTTGTATGTTCTGGGGATTAGGATCAGATGGTACAGTTGGTGCTAATAAGAGTGCTATCAAAATTATTGGAGACCATACAGATATGTATGCTCAAGGATACTTCTCATATGACTCTAAGAAGTCAGGTGGTATTACAGTATCTCACTTAAGATTTGGTAAGAAACAAATTAAGTCACCATACTTAGTAAATAAAGCAGATTTTATTGCTTGTCACAACCAAGCATATGTATATAAATACAATGTTTTAGCAGGATTAAAGAAGGGTGGAAACTTCCTATTAAACACAATCTGGTCACCAGAAGAAGTTAATGAAAAGTTACCAGCTTCAATGAAGAAATATATCGCTGAAAACAACATCAACTTCTACACATTAAACGCTGTAGGAATTGCACAAGAAATCGGTCTTGGTGGAAGAATCAACATGATTATGCAATCTGCATTCTTCAAGATAGCTGATATCATACCAGTAGATCAAGCAGTTGCATACCTTAAGGATGCTGTTGTTAAATCATACGGTAAAAAAGGTGAAAAAGTTGTTAACATGAACAATGCTGCTATTGATAAGGGAGTTATGTCAATCGTTAAGATTGAAGTTCCTGCAGATTGGGCTAATGCTTCAGAAGCTGTTAAAGCTGAAGGAAAAGAAGTTCCAAAGTTCATTAAAGAAATCGTTGAGCCAATTAACAGACAAGAAGGTTTCGACATTCCAGTATCTACTTTCATAGAAAATGGAATGACAGATGGAACATTCATGGCAGGTACTGCTGCATTTGAAAAGAGAGGAATTGCTATTAACGTTCCTGAGTGGGATACAGATAAATGTATTCAATGTAACCAATGTGCGTACGTTTGTCCACATGCTGCTATTAGACCATTCTTATCAACAGAAGAAGAAGCTAATAACGCACCAGAATCATTCAAGTTTGTTCCTGCTAAGGGAATTAAGACTGAACAACCACTATCATACACAATTGGAGTAACTCCACTTGATTGTACTGGTTGTGGAAACTGTGCAGAAGCATGTCCAGCACCAGGTAAGGCATTAGTAATGAAGCCAGCTGCATCACAAGATGCTCAAATTGAAGCATGGGATTACTCAGTGAAAGAAATTTCAGCTAAGAAGAATCCAATGAATAAGAACACAGTTAAGGGTAGCCAATTCGAGCAACCATTACTTGAGTTCTCAGGAGCTTGTGCAGGATGTGGTGAAACACCATATGCTAAGTTAATAACTCAATTATATGGAGATAGAATGATGATAGCTAATGCTACAGGTTGTTCTTCAATCTGGGGTGGATCAGCTCCTTCAACTCCATACACTAAAAACCATAACGGACATGGTCCAGCTTGGGCTAACTCATTATTCGAAGATAATGCTGAATTCGGATTAGGTATGTTCTTAGGAACAACTGCAATTAAGAACAGAGTTATATCTGAACTTAAGGATTTAGTAGCAGCAGGAGTTTCAGAAGAACAAGCAGCTGTAATCAACGAATGGTTAGAAAATGTTGAAGTATCAGAAGGTACTAGAGAAAGAGCAGAAGCTTTAGAAGCTTGCTTAACAGCAATGAATACAGAAGCTGCTAATTCAATCTTAAAAGAAAAAGATAACTTCATTAAGAGATCACAATGGATCTTCGGTGGAGACGGTTGGGCTTACGATATCGGATACGGTGGAGTTGACCACGTTTTAGCATCAGGAGAAAATGTAAATGTATTTGTATTTGATACAGAAATTTACTCAAATACTGGAGGACAATCTTCAAAATCTACACCAACTGCTGCAATCGCTAAGTTTGCTGCTTCAGGTAAGAGAACTAAGAAGAAAGACCTTGGTATGATGGCGATGAGCTATGGTTATGTATATGTTGCTCAAATTGCATTAGGAGCTGATAAAAATCAAACTCTTAAAGCTATTGCAGAGGCAGAAGCATACAATGGTCCATCATTAATTATCGCTTATGCTCCATGTATCAGTCATGGAATTAAAGCTGGTATGGCAAACAGCCAATTAGAATCTAAGAAGGCTGTTGATTGTGGATACTGGGCACTTTACAGATACAACCCAACATTAAAGGGTACTAAAAATCCATTTAGCTTAGATTCAAAAGAACCTAAGACTAGTTTCCAAGAGTTCTTACAAGGTGAAGTTAGATATAACTCACTAGCTAAGGCTTTCCCTGAAGAAGCAGAAGCATTATTTGCTAAAACTGAACAGGATGCAATGGAAAGATTAGAAGGATATAAGAAGCTTGCTAATCAAGAATAGTCTTTAAGTTAAAAGAAAAAAGTTAAGAGTGAATAGAGAAGAGGGTGTATCAAGATTTCTAGATATTTTTGATACATCCTCTTTAATTCTATAGACATGATTAAATAGATAATGAAATTAAAGATAAAGTTAAAATATATCTTTTTTCAATAAAAATATAATTTATTTAAATTTCGCTTTTATTTTTTGCTAAATAAGGGTAAAATGAATTATATCAGAATGTAAGGAGGAACTATAATGGATAACGAAAAGAACAAATGTTGCGGAGAGCACGATGAAAAGAACTCACAAGGATGTTGTGGTGGACACGATCACTCAAACTCACAAGGATGTTGTGGTGGTCATGACCATGATGAAGAAGGTTGTGGATGTGCAGAACATGAATTAGAAAACTATGTTGTTGACTTAGAAGATGATAACGGTAACGTAATCTCTTGTCCAATTGTTGACGCATTTGAATATGAAGGAGCAGAATACGTTTTAGCTCAAAATGAAGAAGATGATTCTGTATACTTATTTAAATCAGATGAAGAAGGCGAATTAACTGTTCCAGATGAAGCAGAATTCGATAAAGTTGCAGCATACTATAGTGATGTTTTAGCTAACGAAGAATAAGAAGTTTTTTTGTGGGGATGTATCCAAATGATTTTTCATTTTGATGCATCCCTATTTTAATTGAGAATTTAGAATTTAAAATTAAGGATGTAATTCTAAAAGAATTACTGAAAATATATTATTCAGAAACTCCATAGGAGTTTCAACCATAATTTTAAATTCTACATTTTAAATTATAAATTATATATCTCGGTTTACATTTATATGCAAGAATGATATATTTTTATTAGAAACTTTGGAAATGGGTGATTACATGAAATATGCAGACTTACATGTGCATTCATGTTTATCTGATGGCACAATGACGCCAGAAGAAATCATACAAGAGGCAGAAGAAAAAGGAATTAAGTGCATATCTATTACAGATCATGACACAATATCATCTCAATATGTTACTAAGATATATAATGGTAATTTAATGATAATTCCTGGAATTGAATTTAGTACTGAATATAATGACTTAGAGTTACATATATTAGGTTACTTTATTGATATAGAAAATAAAGCCTTGAAGGATGCAGTTAAACAATTAAACAAGAACAGATTGAAAAGGGTAGAAGAGATATTAAATAAGTTAAAGGCATTTGAAATTAATATTACTATTGATGAACTTGCTATTAGTGAAAATTTAACAGTAGGAAGAAGTCATATAGCAAATGCTATGGTGAAAAAAGGATATTTTGATAACTATAAAACTGCATTTACAGCTTATTTAGTAAAAGGTAAGCCGGCATTTGTAAATGGAGTTAAGATATCATATAAGGAAATTTTGAAATTGATAATAAATGCTGGAGGAGTACCGGTACTTGCACATCCAGGGCAAATTTATCAAAAAAGAGAGATAGAAAATATAGTTAGAGAACTTAAGTGTTATGGATTAAAGGGGATAGAAGTTTATCATCCAAGTCATTCAACTTGTGAGATAAATAGTTTTTATAATTTAGCAGTTAAGTATAAGCTTTGTATAACTGGTGGAAGTGATTATCATGGGAGACAGTCGCTTCACGATACTGGGCTTGGAAGTTATGGTGTAAATGATATATTATTAAATAAATTAATAAATATTAAACAAAGATAAATGGGGGGCAAAAAAAGATGAAGTTATCAAAGAAAGCAAAAAATATTAATCCTTCAATAACATTAGAAATTACAGCTAAGGCTAAGGAGTTAAAGGATTCGGGAGTAGATGTAGTTAGTTTTAGTGCTGGGGAACCAGATTTTAATACACCAAGCAATATATTAAGTGCAGCTGTTACAGCGATGAATGAAGGTAAAACAAAATACACTGCCACTCCGGGGATATTAGAATTAAGAAAATCAATATGTAAAAAACTTAACTATGATAATGGACTTGATTATAATCCTAATCAAATAGTGGTTTCTACAGGTGCTAAGCAGTGTTTAGCTAATGTTTTTATGGCTATACTTGATGATGAAGATGAAGTTTTAGTTCCAGTTCCATATTGGGTTAGTTATACTGAATTAATTCAATTAGCTGGTGGGGTTCCTGTTACGGTAGAGAACTTAAAAGAAAATAGCTATAAGTATGATGTGAAAGAATTAGCTAAGAAGGTAACAACTAAGACTAAAGCTATACTTATAAATAGTCCTAATAATCCTACAGGAACTATATATTCTAAAGCAGAATTGATGGAACTTGCTGAATTTGCAAAAGAACACAATATTTTCATAATTTCAGATGAGATATATGAAAAGTTAATATATGATGAAATGGAACATGTTAGTATTGCTTCATTATCAAAAGATGCATATGAACGAACAATTGTTATTAATGGTTTTTCTAAAACATATGCAATGACTGGGTGGAGAATAGGTTATACTGCATCATCGGTTGAGTTAGCAAAAGCTATGGGGAGTATCCAAAGTCATATGACGTCTAACACTAATTCAATAACTCAATATGCTGCTATTGAAGCGTTAGAAGGACCTCAGTTAGAAATTAATAATATGATAATTGAATTTGAAAAAAGAAGAAATTATATGGCATCTAGATTAGAAAATATTAACGATATAACATATATAAGACCTCAAGGTGCATTTTATATTATGGTTAATATCGAAGCTTTTTATGGAAAGTCTATAAATGGTAATGTTATAAATAGTTCATTAGATTTTTCGAAAATTATTCTTGAAGATAAAAAGGTAGCTGTTATACCAGGTGAAGGGTTTGGATTAAATGGATTTATTAGATTATCGTATGCCACTTCAATGGAAAATATAGAGACTGGGCTAGATAGAATTGGGCAGTTTTGTAATGAGTTAATATAATGATATAAAAGTATAAGGCGATAGTCATAAGACTATTGCCTTATTTTTATTAAAAAAATAATTAATTCCGAATTAGGCAAAAAATAATCAAATTTTGATATTATTTGACAAAATTATAATGGTATAAATTCGATAAAAATAAAATTCTAAAATTTACTAAGTATTATATTAAAAAGAACGATAATAAAATATATTTCAAAAAGTAAGAATCATCTGTTAAATAGCAAGTCATAGGTATTTTACATATTAGATTTAAGGAGAGATTAAATGATAAAGAAATTAAATATTAAAGGTGAATCAAAAAGCATAAGAGGAGAGATGATAAAGAAGTTCGGAATTTTGTTAATAATTATTACATTTACATTTTCGATTTTATTTTATGCTCAAGCAAAAAAATCCAATATAGATAACACTATAGATATTATGAGTGAAATGGCGATTCAAGGAGGGAATTTAGTTAGATCTAAATTAGATGAACAATTACAAATGGGAATAGCAGTTGCTAAGAATCCTGTTATAAAAGATTTAAATTCAACAGTTGAAGAAAAAAATAAGATATTAAATGCTAACAAAGATGCATATGAACATAGATCCATAGGTATTGTAAATAAAGAAGGAATACTTGAATATACGACAGGTAGAACTTTAGATGTTAGTAAAGATAGATGGGTTATAGAAGCTATGAATGGAAATAGTTCTGCATCTGAACCTTTTAAAAGTCTTTCAGATGGTTCTGTAATAAGTGCATATACAATACCGATTAAAGGTGATGATGGTACAGTAACTTCAGTTCTTGAATATATCAGACCGGCAGATGATATTAGTATGATTATAAATGATATAAAGTTTTTAGAAACTGGAAGCGCGTATATGTTAGATTCAAATGGAACTATAATAGCTGATACTAATCAAGAATTGGTAGATAATTTTAACAATAGTATAGAATTAGCAAAAACAGATGAAGGTTTAAAAGAAATAGCAGAAATAGAAAGTAAGATGATAAAAGGAGAAGTCGGATCAGGTGTTTATAATTATAATGGAGTAAAAAAAGTAATGAGCTATGCACCAGTGCCAGGTACAGATTGGTCTATAGGAATCATGGTAGAATATCAAGATATATTAAATAGAGTTTCATCAATTAAATTCTCTGCAATATTTTTAACGTTGATTTCGATTGTGATTGGTGTTGGGGTAATAGTTGCTTTTGCAAATGGCTTAGCTAAAACTATAAATAATATAACAGAGAAATTAAATATAATTTCAAAGGGCGATTTTACTGTAGAAATTGATAAAAAGTTATTAGAGAGAGAAGATGAAATTGGTAGAATAGGAAGAGCGATAGAAGAAGTTAAAAAATCTATTGCGAATATGATCTTAAGTATAAAACATATTGGTAATGATATAGATAATGAAGCAATGAGTTTATCAGCTTTATCAGAAGAATTATCATCTTCTACAAGTAATATTTCATTAGCAATTAATGAAGTTGCAAATGGAAATACAAATCAGACATTTTCTATGAATAAAATAAATAATATTACTGAAGAATTCTCAAATAAAATTAACTTAGTATCTGGATATATAGGTAATGTTAACGATAATGCTGAACAAATAAATAAAAAGACTAAAGAATCAAAGCAAATAGTGAAAAATATGGAATTATCGGTAAATAATTTTGATGATGAGTTTAATAAATTTAATAATAGTATTTCAGAGTTAGGTCAAAATATGAATACTGTTAGTTCTATAACTAATTTAATTAAAGGAATATCTGATCAAACAAATTTACTTGCATTAAATGCAGCAATAGAAGCTGCTAGAGCAGGGGAAATGGGGAAAGGATTTGCAGTAGTTGCAGATGAAATAAGAAACTTAGCAGAACAAAGCAAATCAAGCTCTGAAGAAATATTTAAGATAATAACAAAGTCATGTGAAAACACTAAATCTATAGTGTTAAAAACTAATGAGATTAATATAGAACTTGAAAACCAAAAGAAAAATATTAAAGAAGTATCCGTAGTATTTGATGGTATTTCAGAATCTGTTGAAAGTACTATTCCTGAATTAAATAGTACATATAAAGAGTTTATGAAAATAAAAGAGAAAAAAGATGAGATAGTATGTAATATTGAGGAAGTATTAATAGTTTCAGAAAATGCATCAGCATCATCGGAAGAAATATCAGCTTCAAGTAGTGAGTTAAATAAAGCCGGTGAAGAAGTTGCTAATTCAGCTCAAGAATTAAGTGTAAAAACAAAATCCATAATGGATGAATTTAATAAATTCAAATTATAGTAATAGGTATATAAACATAAAAACTCCTTTTAGAAATTTAATTATAAATTTTTAGAAAGGAGTTTTTGTGTTATAAGCAAGATATGAAATATGAAAATAGGTTTAGAAAAGGTAAATTAATAGTATGTTAAGTTGAGTAATATTTTATTTTATTATAATAATGTTATATAATGTAATGAGTAGTAAAATGGAGGAAAAATCATGGATAAATTAGCACTATTTGATGTAGACTATACATTAACAAGAAAAGAAACATTAATGGAGTTATTTAAGTACTCAATTAAGGTTAAGAAGAGTAATATTATGTATTTACCAAGAGCATTGTTTTGCGGTGCGATGTATGGAGTTAAGGCTTATGATGAAAAGCAAGTTAAACAATGTTTTTTAAGATTTATAAAAGGGTTTTCAAAAGATCAAATTGAAGAGATCGTAGAAGACTTTTATAAGAATAGACTAAGTCAAATATTATATTCTGATGGAATAGAAAAGTTAAAAGAATTAAAGGCTCAAGGGTATAAGGTAGTGTTAATATCAGCCTCTCCTGAGTTTTATTTACATAAATTATATGAAATAAAAGAAGTGGATTATATAATAGGAACAAGGTTTAAATTTGAAGATAATATATTTGTAGGTATGATGGATGGAAACAATTGCAAGGGTGAGGAAAAAGTAGTTAGATTAAATGAATTTATAAAAGAGAATAATTTAGAAGTAGATTATGAAAACTCACATATGTATTCAGATTCATTATCAGACTTACCTTTATTGAAACTAGTTGGAAATCCACACTTGATAAATTATAAAAAGAAGCATGAATATAAAATACTCAATTGGAAGTAGGAGGTACTAATGAAGGTGTTAGGTAAATTTTATGTAGAGGATGGCCATTTAGATACGGCAGAAGCATTTAAAATTGATGAATCGGAAAATAACAAGCTAATATATGAGGTCATAAGAATAGTTGATGGAGTTCCTTTATTTTTAGAGGGGCATATAGAAAGATTTGCAAATTCATTTAAAATAGAACAACTAGCATTTCCATATAAGTTTGATAAGTTAAAGGAGTATATAGATACTCTTGTGAAAGCTAACAATATAGTTGAAGGAAATATAAAAATAATTTTTGAATCTGCAAATGATACATTGAAATTATTTGCTATAAAGCATTCATACCCTACGAAGGATATGTATAAAGATGGAGTTAAAACTATTTTGTACACAGGGGAAAGAGAAAATCCAAATGCTAAAGTTGTTGATAATAATTTTAGAGAAAAAGTTACGAATGAAATAGAGGCAAAAAATGCATTTGAAGCAATTTTACTGAATTTTAATGGTAAAGTGTCAGAAGGTAGTAAATCAAATATATTCTTTATTAAAAATAATGAATTGTATACATCTCAAGTTAAAGATGTATTACCAGGAATTACAAGAAAAGAGATAATAGAATTAGCACATGAAAATGGAATGAAAGTTAATGAAGTTGAAATAGATAAAGAAGAGATTAAAGGATTTGATTCAGCATTTATTTGTGGAACATCACCTAAAATATTGCCTATAAAATTAATAGATGAAATTCATATGGATGTTGAAAATGAATTGTTAGTAGAATTAATGGGTAAATTTGATGACAAAATAAAAGGATATATTTTAAAAAATACGAATAAGGTTTAGGGATTTTAGGAAAAAGTTGTGTTATAATCAAATTAAATATAATAAAGACAAAAAAACAAAAGAGAGGTCGTGTTATGGTGGGTATGGGTTCGAGCCATAATGTAAGAGTGGCTATAAGGAATAATAGAATACACATAAGCAATAATGAAGAAAAAATTATTTTTTATGGGTTAGGAGAATTACGTGTAAATGATAAGATAGTTAAGGGTAATGTAACTATAAATAATACTGATTATGTAATTTATAAACCTAACGTAAAAATAGGGGAAAGAAAGTGTATTATTTCATTTAACACACAAAAAACGGAAGCATATTTAACGACTAAGTATACTAAAAATAAAGAAACTTATTTGAAAGTTGATGAAAAAGAAAATGTTATTACTATAGTTGATGAGTTTAAAGAAACCGATTTCCCAGAATTGTTATCTAGAGAAGAGATAAATATGTATATGTACCAAGCCAATATTGTATATGGTATTAAAAATGATGTTATAGAATCAGTATTAGATAACAGAGAAAATGAAGGTGTTTGTATTGCTAAGGGTATGAATCCTATAGATGGTATTGATGACAAAGTTATAGTGCTAGCAGGTGGGAAACAACGTAGAGTTGATGTAAATAGCTTAGAACGTATTAATTATAGAGAGATGTATGTTATTAATTCTGTTAAAGCTTCAGATAAAATTGGTGAAATTCAAAGAGGTATTACTGGGGTTGATGGAAGGAATGTTTTAGGCAAACCTATACCTAGAAGGCAGAAAAAGAGAATAGAAGTTAAAGCATCGTCTGGGTGTGAGAACAAAAATGATAAGTTTTATGCAACAATAGATGGACAACCTCAATATAAGGGGGGGTATTTCACTGTTAATCCATTACTTACGGTAGAAAGTGATGTTGATATTAAAATAGGGAATCTAAATTTTACAGGGGATCTACATATAAAAGGTGAAGTAAAAGAAGGAATGAAAATTTTAGCTACAGGGAGTATATCAATAGCTAAAGGGATCTATAGAAGTGAGATAGTGGCTAATGGAAATGTAGTAGCTAGTGGGAATGTTACAGCATCAACTATAAGGGCTGGAAGTGAAGATGTTTCTATTATAAATAAGCTAGAGAACATCTCTCAATTAATAGAGGGATTAGAAGGTTTATATAAGAATGTTGGTTATATAAAAGAAAAGAAATTAGTTAAAGCTGGTGTTTGTGATAATGATATTATTAGAGCATTATTAGACACAAAATATAAAGGTATGTCAAAAAACTGTGAGAATATAGTTGAATTATATAAAGAAAGTAAAGAAAACTCTACAGTTAAGTTAATACAAGATAAATTACTTGGATATGGTATTTCTAATATAACAAACGCTTTTGAATTATTAAATTTAGCAGAAGATATAAAAAATGAAAGAGAAATATTAAGACAAGAAGTTGGTGAAACTTATGATATAAATATAAGTTTTGCACATGAATGTAATTGTAAGGCATCAGGAAGTATATATGTAGAAGAAAAAGGTGTTGTGTCATGTGATATATTCGCAGGAAAAGAAATTATATTTAATAACGATGAATCAGTTTGTAGAGGTGGTCACCTAAAAGCTGGTAAATTAATTCGTGCTAATATAGTTGGAAGTCAAAATGGGGGCATAACAATACTAGAAGTTTTAAAAAGTGGTAGAATTTTTATAAATACTTGCTACAAAAATACGATAATAGTAGTAGGTAGTAAAAGATATGTGTGTGAAAATGATCTAAGGTTAGTAGAAGCATATATAGATAACAAAGGAGAATTAATTATTGATAAGTTAATTCTATAGGAGGTATTTAAGTGGAAGAGAAGATATTAGTCTTTAAATTAGCTAATGAAAAATATGCAACTAACATTATGGAAGTTGAAAGAATATTACCATATGCTAATGCAACTAAACTTCCAGAATGTCCAAGCTTTTTGGCAGGAGTTATAGATTATGAGGATGGAGTATTACCGATTTTAAATTTGAAAGATAGATTCTCATTAGAATCTACAGGAGATGTATCTAAAAGTAAAATAATAGTAGTGAAAAACCAAAAAGGAAAATTTGGTGTAATAGTGGATGATGTTTCAGAAGTTCTAAATGTTAATAGTGAATTGCAATCAGATATTCCAGGTAATGTGACTACATTTATTTCTAAGGATTATATGAAGGGTCTAGTAAGAACTGAGTCAAACATAATTATAATTTTAGATTTTAATAAAATTTTGACTAATCAAGAATCAGCATTGATTTTTTGAGGTGAATAATGGGTGAAGGAAAAGAGATCAGAGTTGGTATAGGTGATTATAAAATAGCAAAATCTCCAGATAAGCTTATGACTATTGGATTAGGATCGTGTATTGGGATTGCACTAATTGATAATAAGAGAGAGTGTGCGGCACTAATACATATTTTATTGCCAGATAGTACGAGATTTAAAGAAATAACAAATCCAATTAAGTATGCTGATATTGCAATACCAAGAGTAGTAGATGAATTAATTAGACATGGAAGCGAAAAAAAGAATATAGTTGCAAAGATTGCTGGAGGAGCAGCTATGTTTAAGTTCACTAGTGTAAATATTGGTGGAGATATTGGATATCAAAATGCTAAGAAAGTAAAAGAAATATTAGCGCAAATGGGAATAGAGGTAAAAGGTGAAGCTACAGGCGGAAACAAGGGAAGGAGTATGTTTGTAACTCCACAGGACGGGAGAGTATCTATAAGAGTTGTGGGGGATGAAATTAAAGATCTGTGAGGTGAGGTATGGGAGTTGTAGTAGGAGAATCAAGAAATTTAAATATAATAGCTATAGGAGCATCTACAGGTGGCCCGGATGCGATTTACAAAGTCGTAGGTGAAATAGAGCCAGTAGAAAATACAATTATACTAATAGCTCAACATATGCCAGCCAACTTTACCAAAAGATTAGCGGATAGATTAAATGAAAGATGTAGATTTAATGTAGTAGAAGCTAGTAATGGGGATATGTTAAAGGCTGGATATGTATATGTGGCTAAAGGTGGTTATCATATGGAAATTTCAAAAGGCAGAATAGTGTTAACAGAAGAACCTCCAATTCATGGTGTTAGACCAGCTGTAGATAAATTATTTTTCTCGGTGGCAAAAGAGGCTAAGAATAAAGTTTTAGCTGTAATATTGACAGGGATGGGGAAAGATGGAGCAGCGGGGATTAAATGTATAAAGGATGTTGGAGGAATAACTATAGCTCAGGATAAAGAAAGTAGCGCTATATATGGAATGCCAAAAGCGGCAATTGAAACAGGTGCTATTGACCATGTACTACCATTAGGTAAAATAGCAGAGATGGTATCAAGAATTATGAAGAATAGATAGGAGGTCCAATTTTGGATTATACTGAATTCACAAAATGGGCTTGTAGAGACCTTAAAATTGATTTAACTGCCTATAAAGAAGAGCAGTTAGAGAGAAGGTTAAAAGGGTTACTTACAAGGAAGAAATTGAATAATTATGCAGAATTAAAGAGATTGTTAACTATAGATTTAAATGAAAGAAAAGGTTTTTTAGAATTTATAACTATAAACGTTACTGAGTTTTTTAGAAATCCTGAATTGTTTATGGAGTTTAAGGATGTAGTAAAGAACGATTTAAGTAAAAATAATAGAGGGCTAAAAATTTGGAGTGCAGCATGCTCAAATGGTAGTGAACCGTATACTATTGGGATGCTTTTAAAGGAAATATCTCCGAATAGTAAGCATGATATATTGGCAACAGATATTGATCCTGCTATCTTAGCAAAAGCTAAAAGCGGAGAATATACAGAACTTGAAGTTAAAAATGTTGACAATAGTTATAAAAGTAAGTACTTTGTTAAAGAAGACAATAAGTGTAAGGTAAAAACTAGTATTACATCTATGGTAAGATTCAAGCAACACGATTTAATATCCGATACTTATGAGAGTAACTTAGATATTATTGTTTGTCGAAATGTTGTTATATATTTTAAAAATGAGACTAAAGATAAAATCTTTGATAAATTTAGTAAATCATTAAAAAGTGGTGGATTATTATTTATAGGTGCTACGGAAAGTATATATAATTACAAGGCATTTGGTTTTGAAAAAGTAACAACATTTATTTATAGAAAAATATAAAAGGGGGAGGCCTATGGATACTTCACAATATATGGCTATGTTCCTAGAAGAATCATTTGAAAACTTACAAACATTAAATGAGTCTTTATTAGAACTAGAACAACAACCTGATAATTTAGAGAAGTTAAATATGATTTTTAGAGTAGCTCATACTATAAAAGGTATGTCTGCAACAATGGGATTTAATGAAGTTGCTGAACTTACTCATAAGATGGAAGATGTATTATCTGCATTTAGAGAAGGTGATTTAAAGGTAGATCAAAAAGTTGTAACAGTATTATTTAAATGTCTGGATTCTCTAGAAAAGATGATAAATAATATTGGAGAAGGTAATGATGAACATATTGATACATCAGAGGTTTTACAATTATTGGATGAAGTTAAAAAACCAAGCAACACTTTGGAAGCGATAAAACCTATAGAAATAGAGAATTCTAATGAAGAGGTAAAAGAAAAAAATATTGAGTTAAATGAATATGAAGAGTCTATAATAAAACAAGCTTTAGAAAATGGATTTAATGCTTATTCTATTGAAATAAAGATAAGTGAAAATACATTATTAAAATCAGCTAGAGTATTCTTAATATATCAAGAACTTGAGAATTTTGGAGAAATAATAAAGAGTAATCCTACAACGGAAGAGATTGAACTTGAAGAGTTTGATCAAGAAATAGACTTTTTATTATTAACTAAGAATAGTAATGAAGAGATAATAAAAGTTGTTTCAAATATTTCTGAAGTAGTATCTGTCGAAGTTGAGAGTTTAGGTGCAGATGTTTGGAAAGAAGAATCAGTTAAAGAGTTAGAAGTAATCAAAGAAAAATCAGTTGTAGAACAGCCAAAGGTAGTTGAGACTAAGAATAGCATTAAGGCTAGTACTAATACAGAGAAGAAGGCTACTAAAAAAACACCTCAATCTGTTAGAGTTGATTTAAGAAGAGTAGACAAGCTTATGAATATGGTTTCTGAATTAGTTATCTATAGAACTAGATTAGAACAAATAGTTATAGACAATCAATCCCAAGAATTAACTGAAACTTTAGAACAAGTAGAGAGAACAACTTCAGAATTGCAAGATTTAGTTATGAAGATAAGAATGTTACCTCTTGAAATTGTGTTCTCAAGATTCCCTAGAATGATAAGAGATTTATCATTAGAGCTAAATAAAGATATCAACTTTGTTGTAGAGGGTGCAGAAACTGAATTAGATAGAACTGTAATTGATGAAATTGGAGAACCACTAATTCACTTGTTAAGAAATGCTGCAGACCATGGAATTGAGAGTAGAGAAGAAAGAATAGCTAATGGGAAACCAGAAAAAGGTACTGTTAAGTTAATGGCATACCAAGAAGGTACGAAGGCTATAATAAAAGTTGTTGATGATGGTGCGGGAATTAATGTTGAAAGAGTAAAAGCTAAAGCCCAAAAGGTTGGAATAAACGTTGATGGAATGAATGATAATGAAATTAGAAATCTAATTTTTGCTCAAGGTTTTAGTACAAGTGAAGCTGTAACAGATGTTTCAGGTAGAGGGGTTGGTATGGATGTTGTTAAAACAAAAATATCGGCACTTGGTGGAACTATTGATGTTATTAGTGAAGAAGGGTCTGGTTCAAGCTTTATTATAAATCTTCCACTAACACTTCAAATAATACAAGCTTTATTAGTTAAAGTATCCGATGAGATATTAGCTATATCATTAGGTTTTATTGATAGAGTAATAGATTATAAAGAAGATTTAATCCAAAAAACTAATGGGGAAGAAGTAATTGTATATAGAGATGAAATAATTCCTTTAATTAGACTTCATGAAAGGTTAAGAATTGAAAAGCAAGAAACTGAGAAAAGTTTTGTTGTAATCGTGAAGGTTGGAGAAAAAACAGTAGGGTTGTTAGTGGACTCGCTTATTGGACAACAAGAAATAGTTATTAAACCATTAGGAAGAACTTTAAAGTCTTTAAAAGAATACATAGGTGCAACTATTTTAGGGAATGGATTAGTTACATTAATTTTAGATGTTGGAGCATTAATATAAAAAATAGAGAGGTATCAAATATGAATATAAATGATTTGAGCCATATTCAGTTAGATGCTTTAAGGGAAGTTGCGAATATAGGTTCTGGAAATGCGGCAACAGCTTTATCAATATTGATTGGTGAAAAAGTGGATATGTCAGCACCGAACGTTAATTTTACACCAATGGAGGAACTAGTAGGAGAAAATGCTGAAAGGCATGTAGTTGCTGTTATGGTTAAAGTTATAGGTGATATTCCAGGAAGTACAATGTATGTATTTGATAAAAATGTAGCAGTTAGACTTATAGAAGCATTAACAGGCAAAAGAGAAGATGAGTTAACTGAATTTGGATTATCAGCAATTTCAGAAGTTGGAAATATAATTGCAGGTTCATTTATAAATGCAATAGCTTCCTTCACAGGAGTTGAAGCAGTTGCATCTGTACCAGCAGTTGCAGAGGATATGGCAGGAGCAATACTTGTTTCATCCTTTGTAGAAAATGGGCAATATGATGATAAGGTTCTAGATATTCAAACTATCTTTAAAGGTGGATTGAATAGTGGAATAGAAGGAGATTTCTTCTATATACCAGAACCAGGATCATTAAATATAATATTAAAATCATTAGGATTTAATTAAATTTTGGAGGGATTAGTTATGGCAAGAGTATTAATCGTTGATGACGCAGCATTTATGAGAATGATGGTAAAGGATATTTTAACTAAAAATGGATATGAAGTAGTTGGAGAAGCAGCTAACGGAATACAAGCAGTAGAATTATATAAAAAGGAATCACCAGATGTGGTTACTATGGATATAACAATGCCAGATATGGATGGAATTCAAGCAGTTAAAGAAATAAAAGCATTTGATCCAAAAGCAAAAGTTATTATGTGCTCAGCAATGGGACAACAATCTATGGTTATGGATGCAATAAAAGCAGGCGCAAAAGATTTTATTGTAAAACCATTCCAAGCTGATAGAGTAATCGAGGCTATTCAAAAGGTACTTGGATAATATCCTAAAGGAGGCATTTACATGCAATTTGTGGTATTTAAGTTAGGTGATGAGCAATTTGCTTTAAATACAGAAAAAGTTAGAGAAATAAATGATATGATGAGTGTTACTAGGGTTCCCAAAGCACCAGATTATATAATAGGTCTTATAAATTTAAGAGGTAGTATTAAATCTTTAATTGACTTAAGTTTATTAATAAATTTTTCAAGTTCAGAAAAAAAGAATAGTATTATTATTCTTAAAGTTGATGAAGAGGAAGTTGGAATAGCTGTAGATGATGTTATTGAAGTTGTAGATATAGCAGAAACTGATATTCAAAGTTTATCATCACATACAGGGGAAAGTTACATTAGGGGAATTATAAATATTGAGGATAAATTAGTAACGATAATTGAGGTAGATGATCTATTAAACTAAGGAATGAAATGAGGGAATAGCATATGGCAGAGGTTTTATCACAAAGTGAAATTGACGCATTACTATCAGCTATATCCACAGGAGATGTAGAGCCAGAGGAATTGTTAGAAAAAGAAGAAAAACAGAAAGTAAAAAAATATGACTTTAGAAGCCCACAAAAGTTTTCTAAAGAACATATTAAAGCTTTAGAATTAATACATGATAACTTTTCTAGAGTTATGTCAAACTTTTTATCAGCTCAGATTCGTAAGAATATAAAGGTTGAAATTCAAAGTGTTGAACAGATAACTTATCATGAATTTATAAATTCTATACCAAATCCAACTGTACTGGCATTTTTCAAAATGCCACCTTTACAAGGTAGCTTACTAATGGATTTGAATTCTAAATTTTGCTATCAAATCCTTGACACTTTATTAGGTGGAAATGGGGAAAGAGAAAATATCCAAAAGGAATTTTCTGAAATAGATAAAAATATATTAACTCAAGTAGGGCAATGGATTACTGAATGTTTTGGCGTAGCCTGGAAAGAGTATATTCCAGTTGAACCTGAATTTGAAAACTTAGAAACAAATCCAGGTGTTAATTTAACATTATCACCAAATGAGCCAGTTGCATTATTAAGTTTTTCAGCTGAATTTAATGAGACAATATCGTATTTAAATTTATGCATTCCATATCTAAGTGTTGAAAAGTTAATCGATAAACTTATCTTTAGATATAAGTTTGAGAGTGATGAAGAAAGCTTAGGAGAAGAAACGAAAGAAACAATAATGAAAGGTTTATCAACAGTTGATATTCCTGTTGTGGCTGAAGTTGGTAGTACTGTTATTACGGTAGATGATTTCTTAAAATTAGGAATTGGCGATGTATTAAAACTAGATAATCTATGTACAAATCCTATAGATGTTCTTGTTGATAATAAGAAATGCTTTATAGCTAAGCCTGGAATAATAGGTAAAAACATGGGAATCGAAGTACTAGATATTATAGATAAGGGTGTGAGCACAGATGAGTAATGGTTTTTTATCACAAGAGGAAATTGATTCTTTATTAAAAGGTGATTCACCTAGTGTGGATGAAGTAAAAGAAGAAAGAGTATTAACTGAAATAGAAAAAGATTTAATAGGTGAAATTGGTAATATTTCGATGGGGTCAGCAGCAACAGCATTATATCAAATTATTAATAATACTGTTAATATTACAACTCCAGTAGTTACATTATCAACTTTAAACGAAATAAAATCAGCATTTACATATCCTAATATCCTTTTAGATGTTGAATATACATCAGGGATAGTAGGAAGAAATATTTTAGCAATGAAAACTACAGATGCATCATTAATTGCAAACTTAATGATGGGTGGGGATGGAAGTAATCCATCAGAAGAATTATCTGAAATTGAAATTAGTGCTGTGCAAGAAGCTATGAATCAAATGATAGGTTCTGCAGCTACATCTATGTCTACTATGTTTGCAAGAGAAGTTAATATATCACCACCTACATCAAAAATATGGAGCGGTGCAGACGATAAAATATCAGATAGATTAGATGAAAATGAAGTAGTGGTTCAAGTAACTTTTGATATGCAAATTGGAGAGATGTTAGAATCAAAGATAATGCAAATACTTCCATATGAAACATCTAAAAAGATTGTTTCAATAATGATGGGAACAGAAGAGGTATCAAAAGAAGAAGTTGTATCAACAATTAATAATGATATTGATACGAACTACAACCATGATCAAGTATTTAATACTCCAGAACCAATATATGAAGAAGTGCAACCAAAAACAATTGTTGAAGAACCTAAGGTAGAAGTTAGTACAGCTAGTTTTAAACCATTATCACAAAGAACTATAGCAGAACCAACTCATAATATTGATTTAATTATGGATGTTCCACTAGATGTTTCAGTTGTGCTTGGTAGAACTAAGAAGAGTATTAAAGAAATACTTGCACTTGGAACAGGTTCATTAATTCCATTAGAGAAGTTAGCAGAAGAACCTGTTGAAGTACTTGTAAATGGAAAGAAAATTGCATTTGGTGAAGTTGTTGTAGTAGATGAAAACTTTGGAGTTAGAATTACAAGTATAGTGAGTAATGTAGATAGAATAAAATCACTTAAATAGTTTTAGTGAAAGGATTTTCCTACTTCGTGGAAAATGTGATAGGGCAACTTTTGGTTGCGTTATAGGTTCCGTGAAAGTAGGGATTTTTACGAAATTCATTTAATTTAGTTGGGGCTGTATCAAGAGATGATACAGCCCCATTTAAATATTAAAAGTGAA
Organism: Clostridium sp.; assembly: GCA_036637795.1. Classification (GTDB taxonomy): domain Bacteria; phylum Bacillota; class Clostridia; order Clostridiales; family Clostridiaceae; genus Clostridium. The sequence continues at coordinate 139,484 of JAVWLU010000003.1, forward strand.
ATAAAATGCTACTTTCACCCATTTTGATATAAATTCAATAATATGGAATAAGTTTTATAAAAAAACTAAACTTTCATTAAAGTAAACCGATAATTAAAGTAATAGAGGAAATTAAAAATAGATTTATATGTGGAGGGGAAATCATGAACATTAAAGGTATGGGGAATATTAGAGCTATAGACGCTTATAGTAATAATGTAAAAAATAAAACTGTAACTAATGATAAGAAGGTTCAAGGGGATAGAATCGAATTATCAGATACAGCAAAGGCGTTAAGTGACTATTCAATAAACCAAAATGAGTACGATAAAAGTTATAAGATTGAGGATATAAAAAATAGAATTGCAAATGGAACTTACAATGTAGATGCAAAATTAACAGCAGCAAGTATGCTTAAATTTAAGAAATAAGCTTGGAAAATTCGATTTAAGTAATTACAACATTAAATTTAAATTTTAAATTAAAAAAAGAGGTTTCGTTATGATAGTTGAATTAACTAATGTGATAAGAGAACAAAGAAGTGCATTAAATGAACTTCTAGAGAAGCTAGATGAGCAGTATAAGCTTATTATGAAAAAAGATATATTTGGATTAGAAGGAATTGTTGAAGAAATTCAATTATGTAATAAAAAAGTTGCTGAACATGAAGTAGCAAGAAGAAAATTAACAGGGAATAATAGTATTAGAATGATAGTTGATGATTCAGGTTCAGATGAGTTAGATAGAGAATATAGAGAAATACAAAAGATATTACACATGATAACATTACAAAAAGAAACAAATGATGTGTTGATCAAGCAAGGGTTAAGTTATACAAATAGAATGCTTGCAATTATAAACCCTAAAAGAGAAAATGGTGTTTATAATTCATATGGTCAAATTAATAGGTAGGAGGTAAGTCATGGCTGGTCTTTTTTCAACATTTAATATAGCTAAAAGAGGTATGAGCGTTCAACAAACAAGAATTGATGTAACATCTCATAATATAAGTAATGCTAAAACTCCAGGGTATTCAAGACAAAGAGCGAAGGTAGAGACTACTAGACCATTTGGTGGAAATAGTATGGGATCAACTGTGCAACCAGGTCAACTTGGAACAGGGGCACAAGTTCAAGCTATAGAAAGAGTTAGAGATAGCTTCTTAGATTACCAAGTAAGAGGAGAAACTTCAGTAATTGGTAAGTATGATGTTAGAAGCAATGCATTAAGTGAGATGGAAAGTATATTTAATGAACCATCAGATACAGGTATATCAACTATGCTTGGTAAGTTTTTTGATTCATTCCAAGAGCTATCAAAACAACCTAATAGTTCAAATGCAAGAACTGTTGTTGCACAACAAACAGCTGCACTTACAGATGCTCTAAATCATACATATACAAAACTTGAAGAGTTACAGTATAATTCTCACGATATGATTAGAACTAGTATTTCAGATGTAAATAGTCTTCTTAATCAAATAGATCAATTAAATAAAGAGATAATGAATGTAAGCGTTGCAGGTCAAATGCCAAATGATTTATTAGATAAAAGAGATTTATTATTAGATGAATTAAGTTATAAATTCAATATGAAAGTAGATAAAGGACCATTTAATTCTATTTCAGTTAGTCCAGTTGATGTTGGTGGAGTAAAATCTTCGTTACTAGTAAATGATTCGCCAAATGGAGATGTACAAAGATTTTCTTATGTATCTAGTATAGTTAAGGATAAAGAGAGCATAGCGGATGATGCTTATGTAATTACATACTACAAAAATGGTGATATGAGTAGTGAAAGTAATAAGCAAACTATAAGAGTAAATGGACTTTCAAAAGAACAAGTAAAAGAAATAAATGAAACTAGAATGATATGGGGAGATGCATCAGGTCAAGCTATAAAAGCAGATGGACATCCTATAAAAGATGGAGATACTGTTTATGCATCAGAATTAATGTTGTTTAAACCAAGCGGTGGATCTATAAGTGGAATTATTTCTGTTCAAAGTGATGTTCGGGAATATATGGATCAATTAAATAAATTGGCAAAGACAATCGCATTTTCAGTAAATGCAGTACATAGTGGTATAACAGATCCATTATATAATGGTACTCCAGACAAGGATTATCTACCTTTCTTTGTTAATAAAGATATGGCAAGGTATGATACAAATTCATTATTAACTAATTTAAATGAAACATTATATGCAGAAGAAGAAATAACTGCTAAGAATATAACGATAAACAAAGAACTATTAGATAATGTTATGAAAATCAAAACAAAGACCAATGATAATATGTTTGATTATCCTGATAACAATAATATCGATGGTGAAGGTGATGGAGCTAGAGCACTTGCAATAGCAAAATTAAGAGATACTGTTTTAAGAGTTCAAGATGTTAATGAAACAATTATTTCAAGAGCCGATATGTTTGATATATCAAAAGGTGGTAGCATGATGCAAGATAACGGAATGGTTATAGTAAATGCTACAAATGGAATGAAGATAGATTCATACTTTAAAGATATAGTAGACAAGCTTGGAGTTCAATCACAAGAAGCACAAAGAATGGTAATAAACCAAGAAGAATTACTATTTAGTTTACAACAAACAAAAGAATCTATATCAGGGGTAATGCTAGACGAGGAAATGGCTAGTTTAGTAGAATTCCAACATGCATACAATGCAAGTGCAAAAGTAATTGCAACTGTAGATGAACTTTTAGATGTAGTAATAAACGGATTAAAGAGATAGGTGGTGTAAATAATGAGAATTACAAATAATATGATGACAAACTCTTTTAATAGAGATATGAAAAGAAACTTAGGACATATGCAAAAACTAAGAGATCAGTTAACATCAGGAAAAGAAATTAGAAAACCTTCAGACAATCCTTTTAAAGCTGCAAGAAGCATGCAATTACATTCAGATATACAAGCAAATACTCAGTACAACACAAACATTACAGATACAATAAATCACTTAGAAACAACAGATGTTGCACTAGAACAATTAACTAATGTATTCCAAAGAGTGAGAGAACTTATGGTTTCATCAGGAAATGCAGCATATGGTTCAGATGAAAGAAATGCAATTAATGATGAGATAAATGAAAAAGTAAATGAAGTATCTCAAATACTTAATACAAGTTTTGATGGTAAGTACATATTTGGTGGAACTAAGAGTGGTTCAAAACCAGTTAAATCGTTTGAAGATCCTATAACAGGAAATAATATCTTAGCCTTCGCAGGGAAAGAAGGAGAAACTTTAGATAGAAATAGTGATGACATAACTGTTCAAAATCAAATCAAGATGATTGGTCAAGATTTAGAAGCAGAAATATCACAAGGTGTTAGTGTAGCTTATAATGTTAATGCTATGGATGTATTAATATTTAAGAATGAAGATGGAAATGAAGTAAATGTAATGGATCTTATTTCAGACATAACTAGTAACATTAATTCAGATAATCCAAACAATAATGATAAAGTTACAAATGAAAACCTAGGTTCTATGGATCAAGTTATTAAAAATCTTTTAAGAGTAAGATCAGAAGTTGGTGCTATGCAAAATAGAATGGAGTCAGCAGAGATACAAAATGAAGAAGAAAATTTTAATATGAAACAAATTCTTTCAAAAAATGAAGATATAGATCTTACAGAAAAGACTATAGAAGTTAGTACGGCACAAACGGTATATATGGCATCTCTTCAAGTAAGTGCTAAAATTTTACAACCAACACTTATGGACTATTTAAGATAGGAAGGTAATAAGTTATGGAATTAATTAAAACAATGTATGGTGATTTTAACTATGATTTAAAAGATATAATAAAGTTTAATAAAGGAATTCCAGCTTTCGAGGAATACAAAGAGTATTTGTTGTTAAAACTAGACATAGAAGGATTTGAATTACTTCAAAGTATAGATAACAATCAAGTAGGATTTGTTGTAACATCACCTTTTGATATTGAAGATAACTATGAAATAAAGTTAACAGAAGAAATTATAAACAACTTGCAAATACAGGAACCTAATGAGGTTAAGTTAGTGAGTTTAGTAACTATTAATTCTTCGGTTGAAAATATGACAGTTAATTTAAAGGCACCAGTAGTTATAAACACTAACACTAAATTAGGTGAACAGTTAATAACAGATAAAACAAAGTATAAAATTAAGCATCCTTTAATAAAGAGGTGATTATATGCTAGTAATGACAAGAAAAGTAGGGGAATCAATATTAATTGGTGATAATATTGAGATTACAATAACAGCTATAGATGGATCAAATGTAAAAGTCGCAGTAAATGCTCCAAGAGAAATCACTATTTTAAGAAAAGAATTATATAAAGAAGTTCAAGACGAAAATAAGCAAGCACTTAATGTGAATCTTGATATGCTTAAGAATTTTAAAAAATAGGGGTGTAGGTATGGAAATAAAGGGGTCAAGTCAAATGGGACAATCATCAGGAGAAGTTTATTCAGCTCCGCAGGTGAAACAAGTTGATATTGAAAGTGTACAACCAGTAACATCAAAAGATAAAGGATACAAAGAAGAAGATGTTGCAAAAGCTGTAGACAAGCTAAATAAGTTTTTAACTGGAGATAACTTAGAAGCTACATATGAAAAACATGAAGTATTTGGTGATATAATGATAAAAATTGTTAATACAAATACTAAAGAAGTAGTACTTGAAGTTCCACCGAAAAAAATATTGGATTTAGTAGCTCAGCTTTGCAAAATGGTAGGCGTTATAGTTGATGATAAAGCATAAGGCACAATCAAATAAATAATAGACCAGTATGTGAGCCTATTATTTATTTTCATATGCCTAAAGGGTAGGTGAGTATTTATGAATTTATTATTAAATAAGATTGATACTGACATAAGAAGAAAGCTTTATGAGGGTACAAAAAATGGGAAAGTACATGCCAAAGATAAAATTTGTATCTATAAAGATAGTGAAAAAGAGAGAAAAAACAATTTTAAGAGATGCCTGGAAGAGAAGCAAAAGAAAACTAATAAAATTGTTATAGAAGCTCAAAAACCATACGATGGGGAAATCGTAATAAATGCAGAAAAAGAAGATAATAATTTATCTTATAATATAATCGATGTAAGAAAGTAGAGGTAATCGAAATGTTTCCAAATGCTCTAAATGTATATAAAAATAATAGCGTACAACATTCATCCAAAGACCAAATGCTAATAATGTTAGTAGATGGTGCTGTGAGATTTTCAAAGCAATCAGAAGAGGCTTTGAAAAATAAAGATATGAAAAAGAGTCATGAGTATTTAGTGAGAACACAAGATATAATAACAGAACTTATGGTTAGTTTAGATACAAGTGCTGGAGATTGGGCAGTTCAAATGTTCAATGTATATAGCTTTATAAAAGAAAAACTTGTAGAAGCTAATTTAAAGAAAGACGTAAATGTTTTACATGAAGCAATGCCATTAATAAATGAAGTAAGAGATATATGGCATGAAGCAAATAAAATATCAAAACAACAAAGATAAGGGGTGTTATAAATGAGAATAACAGGACTAGCTTCTGGATTGGATATGGATCAAGTAGTTAAAGATTCTATGAAACCATATAGAATGAGAGTTGACGAAACAAAGCAAAAAAAAGATATAATTGAGATGAAACAACAACTATATAGAGATGTATTAAAGGATTCACAAGAATTTTATAATAAGCATTTCGATGTATTAAAACCAGATAGTTTATTATCATCAAAAAACTGGGGAACAACATCATTTTCATCATCTAATGAATCAGTTGTATCAGTAGCTGGAGAAGCTGGAGCAATTCAAGGGAATTATTCAGTTACAGTTGATCAAATAGCATCAAAAGCAACAGCTGTATATAAAATGGAAGATATGAAAAATACAAAAAGTTTTGAACTTAATTTTGGTGATAAAAAAGTAACAATAAATAATATAACAGATGCAGAACTAGAAGATCCATCAAAGTTAGTTAGCAGGATAAATAAAGAACTTGTAAAAGAAAAAGTAGATGTAGAAGTTAAATATAGTGAATTTTCTAGTGGATTAGTTTTTGAGAGCAAAGTCACAGGTGAAGAAACAGGAAGTCCAGCTGTGAAAAATCAAATAAAGATAACTGCTACAGATAAAACTGATAATGTGTTACAATTTACTGATTCAAAAGGAAATAAAGTAAGTGAACTAAATGGAATTGGTAAAGATGCTATTGCATCAATAACAAATTCAAGAGGAGAAGTTCAAACATATACTGGTTCTAAAAATTCAGTAACGTTTGATGGGATAACTTTCTCATTCAATGATATAACGCATAAACCTAATGCGGACGGTACAGTAGGAATACATACACCTATTAAGATATCAGGAAAACAAGATGTAACTTCAACAAAAGATAAGATTGTTGCATTTGTTGATGATTATAATAAAATAATGGAAAAGTTAAATGATCAGATTTTAAAGAAACCTAATAAGACATACCAACCTTTAACTCAAGAGCAAAAAGATGAAATGTCTGAAGATGAAATAAAGCTTTGGAATCAAAAAGTTAAAGAAGGTCAATTATATAGAGATTCAGATTTAACTAGAATTGCAAATGGTATGAAGGGGATTATGAGTTCTATGATGGGCACTTTAGAAAAGTTCGGAATAGAACCAGTTCAAGATTTTTCAGGTAGTAAGAATGGAACATTAAAAATAGATCCAACTAAGTTGGAAGAAGGACTAAAAAACAATTCCAAAGAATTAATGGATGCTTTTATAGGTAAAAAAGACTCAAGTATCACTGGTAGTCAAGATGGTATAATGCATAGAATGAAGGATTTCCTTTATAATGAAACAATAACGATAACATCACCATTAATTAAAAAAGTAGGATTAGATAATTCATCTACGAGTGGAAACAATGAATTATCTAAAAGTATTGAGAAATATAATAAAAAAATTGCAGATTTAGAAAAAGATTTTGCAAGAAGAGAGCAAGCATTATATTCTAAGTATGCAAGGTTAGAAGTTCAAATGAATAATTTTAATTCTCAACAATCATATCTAGCTCAACAATTAGGGTAATAAGAATGGATACTAGAGAAAAATTTTTAGAATATAAAAATATTACTGAGGAAATTATAAGACTTATTGAAAATAATCTAGATATAGATGAATTAATGAGAAGAAGAGAACTTATATTAAAATCTATTTTTGAAAATGAAGTAGATAAGAAAGATGTAAAAGAAATTTATAATGAATTAAATATAGCTAATATAGATAATATGTTAAAAGATGCTATAAAGCAAGAACAAGAAAAAGTTAAAGAAGAGTTGAAAGAAATACATACTAGAAAAAGAGCTAATAGTACGTATAGTAATCATTTAAGTGGTGTACATTTTCTCAATAAACACATATAAAATAGTAGGTAAATATCTTTCATTGGATACTTACCTGCTAATTTTTTACGATTTAGAAATATGACAAAATATTATAAAAAATTATTAAAAACTATAAAGTATAAAAAAAACACATCGATATATAAGTATAAGGCTAGAATAGCTTTAAATTATATTTAGGACAAGGATGTCCGCTAAAATCAAGGAGGAATTTTATTATGATTATCAATCACAATATGAACGCTATGAATGCTCATAGAAACATGGGAATTAACAACAATGCAGCAGGAAAGTCAATGGAAAAATTAAGCTCAGGTTTAAGAATAAACAGAGCTGGAGATGATGCTGCAGGACTTGCAATCTCAGAAAAAATGAGAGGACAAATCAGAGGATTAGACCAAGCTTCAAGAAATGCACAAGATGGTATTTCACTAATCCAAACAGCTGAAGGCGCTTTAAACGAAACTCAAAACATTCTTCAAAGAATGAGAGAATTATCAGTACAATCAGGAAATGATACAAATACTGGAACTGATAGAGGACAAATTCAAAAAGAAATGGATCAATTAGCAAAAGAAATTCAAAGAATTTCTGACACTACTGAATTCAACAACCAAAAGTTATTAGACGGAGAATTTACAGATAAGAAATTCCAAATTGGTGCTAATAAAGAACAAAGCTTAAACTTAAGCATTGGAAACATGGGAACTGAACAGTTAGGTGCTGGAGCAAATACTGTTAAGAGTGAAGGAATTGCATTTACAGGATCATCAGCACAACAAGTATTTACAATCAATGGTACAGCAGTAACTCTTGCAGCTACAGCAACAACTCACACAGCAGAAGATGCAGTTAAAGCAATTAATGCTAGTGCAGCTCTTAAAACAGCTGGAATTACAGCTGAATTAAATGCAGATGGTGAAGTAGTACTTACATCAACAGCTAAGAACGCAGATGGAACTAATTCTGATGTTACAGTAGCAGGAGCTGGTTTAGCAGCAACTACGGTAAATGGAACTGATGCTAAAATGGTTGCTATTGATGTTTCAACACATGAAAAAGCAACAGCAGCTGTAGAAACTTTACAAACTGCTATTGATTCTGTTTCAGGTCAAAGAGCTGAATTAGGAGCTTTACAAAACAGATTAGAGCATACTACAAAGAACTTAGACAATACTTCAGAAAACTTACAAGCAGCTGAATCAAGAGTTAGAGATGTTGATATGGCTAAAGAAATGTTAAACTTCTCAAAGAATAACATTCTTAACCAAGCAGCACAATCAATGATGGCTCAAGCTAAGTCACAACCAGAAGGCGTACTTCAATTATTAAGATAGTAGAATATATTAACTAAAAATTAGGACAAGGATGTCCGCTAAAATCAAGGAGGAATTTTATTATGATTATCAATC
>JAVWLU010000003.1:148363-161408 GCA_036637795.1 Clostridium sp.
AAATTGGTGCTAATAAAGAACAAAGCTTAAACTTAAGCATTGGAAACATGGGAACAGAACAATTAGGTGCCGGAGCAAACACTGTTAAGAGTGCAGGGATTGCATTTACAGGAACATCATTGGTACAAACATTCTCAATTAATGGTACAGCGGTAACTCTTGCTGCTACAGGTTCATCAGCAATACTACATACAGCTGACGATGCAGTTGAAGCAATTAATGCAAATGCAGATTTAAAAGCAGCCGGAATAACAGCTGAATTAAATGCTGATGGTCAAGTTGTACTTACATCAACAGAAAAAAATGCAGATGGAACTAATACTGATATAGTAACAACTGGTGCTGGTTTAGCAGCAACTACAGTAGGTGGGGATACAGCTAAAATGATTGCAGTTGATGTTTCAACACATGAAAAAGCAACAGCAGCTGTAGAAACTTTACAAACTGCTATTGATTCTGTTTCAGGTCAAAGAGCTGAATTAGGAGCTTTACAAAACAGATTAGAGCATACTACAAAGAACTTAGACAATACTTCAGAAAACTTACAAGCAGCTGAATCAAGAGTTAGAGATGTTGATATGGCTAAAGAAATGTTAAACTTCTCAAAGAATAACATTCTTAACCAAGCAGCACAATCAATGATGGCTCAAGCTAAGTCACAACCAGAAGGTGTTCTTCAATTATTAAGATAATTTAGTTTAAAAAGACTATCGATTTTTCGATAGTCTTTTTTTTATTTATATTAAGTATTTATAAAAAAGTACGAAAAGTAAGTATAGACTATTAAGGAAATGGTGAACTATGAAAATATCATTATGTTTAATTGTAAAAGATGAAGAAAAAAGAATAGAAAAGTGTATAAAAAGTGTTATTAGTATTGTAGATGAAGTTATAGTAATAGATACGGGATCAGAAGATAGTACAAAGTTAATTGCAAGTGAACTTGGTGCGAAGATATATGATTATAAATGGAATGATAATTTTGCAGCAGCAAGAAACTTTGGTATTAGTAAATGTAATGGCAAGTGGATAATTTTCTTAGATGCAGATGAGTATTATTCTGATGAATCAGTTTCTAAAATAAGAAGTAATATAAAGAATGCAGAAAAATTGAACTTAAATGTAATATATTCTGAACTAATTAATATTGATGAAAAAAGTAATATCTTAATTAGTACAGTTAAAAATATTAGAATATTTAGAAATGATAAATCAATTAGGTATAAGGGGAATATACATGAAAGTTTATATAATATTAAAGGAAAACTAAAAGGGTATGATGCAGCTTCAGAATTAAAAGTTTTTCATGTAGGATACTCTAAGGAAATAATAAAAGAAAGAAATAAAGATGAGCGAAATGTAAATATGTTAAAAGCACAATTGATAGAAAATCCTACAAGTTCAAATATACATTTTTATTTAGTTGAGAGCTTACAAATGGCTAATATGTATGATGAGGCATTTGAAGAGTGCAAACAAGTATTTAAATTTAATAATGGTACATTACCAGGTATATATGAAAAGTCATATGCACATTTAATGAGATTACATATCTACTTAAAAAATGATTTAGATGAGTTACTAAAAATATATTTAGAGGCGATAGAGGGAAATGAAAATTATCCAGATTATGATGCGATAATAGGTAATTATTACGCTACTCGTAATGAAAATGATTTAGCTATTGAACATTTCGAAAAATGTATTTATAAGATGAATAACTATACTTCACAAGTTGAATCGTGGGTTCTAACTGGAGCCAAAGAAGTTTATGTTGCATTATCAAATTTATATTTATCAGTTGGAAGAGATAATGATGCATTAAAAATATTGATTGATATTCTGAAGGTATATAAAGATGATGTTAATTCATTAAAGACTTTAATGAACATTTTAATAAAGTATGAAAGAGTTGAAGATGTAATTGCTTTTATATTCAGAATGTATGATGTGAATAATATAGAAGATAAAAGTCTAGTATATAAAGCTTGTTTACAGAGTAAAAATGTAGAACTATGCAAATATATTTCATTAATGAATAAATAGGAGGAAATTAAGTGTTACATAAGATAAAAGCATGTATTGATAGCAGTAAAATAGAAGAAGCGTATAATCTAATTATACAAAATGAATATATATATATAAATAATGACTTTTATTGGATACTAAGAGGAGAGCTTTGTCAACTAATAGGAGAGTATGAAACTGCCAGTAGTTGTTATACTAAAGCAAAATTAATAAATCCATATAATAAGGAGTCAGTAAAAAAACTTATTAATGTTTCGATAAAGTTAAATAAATTTAACGATGTAAAATCATTTGAGATTGAAATAGGTAATATGGAAAAGCTAATTTATAATAAGTTAATTGAAAATATACAAAGTAATTTTAATGGATTAGATAATAGTGGGATTTTAAATCTAGTTGAAGGAATGGACGATACGACTTTTTATTGCAATAAAGATTTTTTACATGGAAAATCGGAAATTATAAAATTAGATGCAATAACAGATTCTATAAGCAAAAGAGCACATGTTATAATACCTTTTACATATACGTATGTTGAAATAGTGAAGAGTTTAGCAAAAGTAAATATTGAATCGTGTAGAATAATGCTTCAAGATGGTGAAGAAATAAGGTATGTAGAGATTGATAAGGAGATATTAGAATCTATAAAGACAGATGAATATAAGAGAACTATAACTATAAATAAGTTAAGTGCATCAGATTCCAATGTAAATGCATTATTAAAATATATTCCAGAGATGTATAAGGATAAATATAAACTAAATATTATTAATGGATATGATGTTCTTAGTTTAGAAAATAAAATAACTGTTCCACTAAAATCACCGATGACTATAGGTGGGTTTAGTATGTTTTTAAATTACCCAATGCCTAATTTAACATATAATTTAGAAGTTGGACATGCATCTATGATTTTTAAATCTATAGGAAATATGGCAAAAAAAAATAAAAATTTTGCATTTACTCAAAATGAATACCAAAATGTAAATAAAGTATGTGTTACATCTAATATGGATATGATATTTCAGGCGTCGGCGACTGCTTTGCAAGAAGATAAGTTTTTAATTAGTGGTATGCCAAGAACTGATACATTATTAAAAACAGATGGTCGAAGAAATTTAGAAAAGGTATTAAAAATTAAATTAGATAATAAAAAAATTATATTCAATATGCCTACATTCCATAAACATGATAATAGTGGTGTAATACAAGGCGATATAAGTTTAAATAACTATGTGAAAATAAATGATTTTGATTATGTCGAATTTGATAAATATTTAGAAAAAAACAACATGATATGTGTTATGAAAGTTCATCATGCTGAAGCTAAAAGTGTATCAATTAATAAAGTTAAGATGAAATTGAAAAATATATATTTCATAGACAATAGTAATTTAGAAAAAGAAAATATGGATCTTTATGAAATAATAAATGCAGGGGATATTTTAATTACTGATTATTCAAGTATATATAGTGATTTCTTGTTTATGAATAAACCTGTTGTATTTACAAATTCTGATATTGAAAAGTATAGAGAGGATGTTGGGCTATTACTAGAACCATATGATTTTTGGACTGCGGGACCTAAAGTTAAAAATCAACAGGATTTACAAAATGAACTATTAAAATCAATGGATGAAAATTACTATAGAAGTGAGAGGGAAAAACTTAGACCTGTTTTCTTTAATTCTTTAGAGGGTGGAGCAACAGAACGAGTTTGGGATTTCATAAATGGTGTGTTTGAAAATGAGATTAAATAAGTATGGAGAAATATTACAAAGTATAGAAAAAATTAGCTGTATAGAATGGCAATTGAATAATTATAAAAAAACAAATGAATCATTAGATGTAATTAATGAAATTGCAGATTTTGTGCAAGAAAATGATTTTCTTATGAAATATGACTCGTTCGGTAATTTAGTAAACTTATTAGTAGATACAATAGAGTATATTAATAAAGGTAACGATTTGGATGGTTATATAAGAGAAGTTTTTGTTAAATTAGTAGAGTTGATGAGAGAGATTAAAATTATTTTATCTAATATGTGCAAGATAAATGTATTATACAGAGGACCTAAAGATAGTTTGTTATTTGATTTTTTAACTAAAGAAATAAATGTAGTTAATAATATAGAAGATATTAATTTTAATAGTGATGAAATAAAAGTTTTAATATACAATAAAAATTCTGATGATAATATATTCAATAAGTTTGATATAACTATTGAGATTAATGAATTAGGTGCGTATTTGTACACTTTATGTGAGAAGTTATATTCAAATGATTATTGTTATAAATACCTAAAAAATTCAATTGTTGCAGCAAAAGAAGAAAAGTGCGAGGTTATCGCAGTTGGAAATTCATATATTATGAATGGAATACAAGGAGATATGTTAAAACCTAAGGTGGTAAATTTATCGTTATCCAGTCAAGACTTATATTATAGCTATAAATTATTAGAAGATATAATTAGTAATAACAAAAATATAAAAACATGTATAGTTGGAGTAGCTTATTATTTGTTATATCATGATTTATCAATGGGAACTAGTGAATACTCAAATATGCGTGTAAAAAATATATATTATCCTATAACAAAAGATTTGCATAATTCTAAAGTGAAATATGAATTGAAGAAGGAGAAGCTTCAAGACTATATTGATAACGAAATATTAAAAGTAATATTTGATATGGAGAAGGTTCAAGGTAGATTAGAATATGAAGTATACCAAAGATTAGGAACTTATTTTAATAAATTTGTTAAAAGAGAAAATATTAGCATGTTGGGAAAAAGAAAAATTAATGATCTCACGGAAAGAGAAAGATCTTTAATGGCAAGTCAGAGAGCGGAGCAACATAATATTCTAAGCAAGTATGTTGAAACTAAAATCGAAAATGAAGAAATAATATTAAAAATAATAGAATTATTAAATAAGAGTAGGATAAGGTGCATTCTTTTGAATTTACCGGTTACTGAATACTATGATAGATATATTAATAAAACATGTAAAGGTGACTTTTACAAATTTATTAATAGCATAAATGAAAAATGTGAATTTGTAGATTTATATGGAAGTAATATTTTATCAGAAGATGATTTTGTTGATTTTGATCATATAAATGAAGCAGGTGCAATAAAGATTTCAAAGTATTTAAATGATAATATTTTGAATAAATAATAGAAGGTAAAAGGATAGAAATTCAAAGGATAAAGAGGTGCAAAGTTAATATGGATTATAAATACTGGAATAGCTATTATGCCAAACAGCAGACCCCATTAAAACCAACACAATTTGCTAAAGATATAATAGGATATTTAAAATATGATAAAAAACTTTTGGAACTTGGGTGTGGAAATGGTAGAGATTCAATATATTTTAGAAGTAACAACCTGGTGGTTAGTTCTGTAGATCAATCTGATATAGCGATACAAAATCTAAAAGAAAAGCATAAAGATATTGAATTTGTTGTAGATAACTTTATTACAACTAAATTATTTAATAAGAAGTTTGACTACATATACAGTAGATTTACATTGCATTCTATTACAGCAGAAGAAGAAAAAATACTGTTGAGAAATGTGTACGAATCTTTAAGTGATAAAGGTATGTTTTTTATAGAAGCCCGTAGTGTTAAGGATGAGATATATGGATTAGGGGAAGAAGTAGATAGAAATGTATTTATATATAATGGACATCGTAGAAGATTTATTGTAATGGAAGAATTAATAGGTAGTATAAAAGAAGTCGGATTTGAAATAATTGTACAAAAAGAGGCGAATAATTTAGCAGTGTATAAAGAGGAAAATCCTGTGGTAGTAAGACTTGTATGCAAAAAGATATAAGATAAGATTAGGGGGATTAAATTGAGATTAAATATAAATGTAGCATCATTAAATGTATATCAAAATTATAAAAAGCAGATAGGACTTCAATCATCAGCTTTAGAAAAGATATCATCAGGTAATAAAATTAATTCTGCGAAGGATAACCCAAATGGTTTAGGTAAAAGTGAAACTTTAAGAATGCAGATTAGAGGACTTCAATCTGCACAAAGAAATCTTCAGGATTCAGCTTCGATGGTTCAAACTTTTGATTCAGCTCTTGATTCTGTAGGGAATAACTTAGTTAGAATTAGAGAGTTAACAGTTCAAGCTGGAAATGAAACCTTAACTGATGCGGATAGACAAGTTATTCAACAAGAGATTGAACAGTTGAAATCAAGTATAGATTTTACTGCAAACAATACTGAATTTAATGGAGTAAACTTAATTGGAAATGAACATGTTTATAGCAATGATAATCCATTAAGAGAAAAAACTACTGTTGGTCCAAACGTTGGAGAAAGTATGGATATTCCAGTGTTCAATGTTACTACATCTATTTTAGGTGATAAAGATGGTAATAAGGTTAAAGATATTGATATAACTAATACTGAAAATATAGATAAGTCATTATCAGCTTTAGATGCTGCTATTATTGATGTTAATAGATGTAGAAGTAAGTATGGAGCTATTCAAAGTAGAATGGAAAGTACTGCTGAATGTATGGATAGTAATGTTGAAAATACTACTAAAGCATATTCAAGTGTAAAAGATGCAGATTTAGCTAAAGAATTAATTAATCATTCACAAGCTACAATCTTATTAGAAGCTTCAATGGCAATGTTAGCTCAAACTAATAGATTGCCAAGTGAAGCATTAAGTATTTTAGAAAGAGTTAAATAAAGTATAAATTAACAGAAACAGAGGAAGCTGTATTTAACATAATAGACCACTTGAAAATAATTTAATAATATGAAAGATACTAAGTCACACTAGTTTGTGGCTTTTTTTATTGTTATTTATTAAGGATGTATAAATAAGTTAATAAGATTAAATTAATTTGACAAAAAACGCATAAATGTTTTAATATGTAATTAATTAATAAGATAAAGTTTATTAAAATTAAATAATTTAAAGGAATATTAAAAAATAATTAATAAATATATAAAACTAATAGGACTAAAGTACTATATTTAGCTGAACCGATAAAATAAGCTAGAAAAATGTAAAAATTTAAACTATAATAATATTTATGAAAGTATAATCTGTCGATTTTATTTAAAAAAATATAAATTGATTAATTATAAGGTTAAAATTAGAGAAATGAGATGATGAAAACATGAGTATTAATAATGATTCAACATATAATTTAATAAAAAAAGGGTTAGATATGTCAACATTAAGAGGAAAACTTATATCTAATAATGTTGCTAACATTAATACAAAAGATTATAAAAGATATTATATAAATTTTGAAGATGTTATGAAAGGTGCAAATGAAAACCTTTCACTGAAAAACACGAAAGAAAAGCATATTAGTGGAAATAACTCATCATTAGAATCAAATGTTCAAAAAGATAAAAGTACAAGTATGAGAACAGATGGAAATAATGTTGATTTAGATTTAGAAAAAGTAGACCAAGCTGCTAATACAATGATGTTTAATGCTTTAGTTACGAGAGCGAATGGAAAACTTGGATTAACAAATTACATAATAAGCGGAGGTAATTAATTATGAGTTCTTTTAATGCAATGAGAATAAGTGCAAGTGGATTATCTGCAGAGCGATTAAGAATGGATACAATTACTTCAAATGTTGCAAATCTTCAAACTACAAGAGGTGAAGGTGGAACGTCATATGTAAGGAAAGTAGCTGTTTTTAAAGAAGCTTATGATAGAGAAACAGGTCTAAATGGTGTTAAAGCAGTACAAATAGTTGATGATGAATCACCACTTAAAACTGTGTACAACCCTACACATCCAGATGCAGATGAAAATGGGAATGTTACTATGCCTAATGTAAATATTTTAAATGAAATGGCTGATATGATTGCTGCATCAAGATCTTATGAAGCAAATGTAGATACATTAGATGCGAATAAGACAATATTTATGAAAGCATTAGAAATCGGTAGATAGGAGAATATGAGATATGAAGATTAATGGATTTACACCAAATGAAATGGTTTTTGAAACTTTTAATAAAAAGGATAATGAAAAGAGTACAAGTGGCTTTTCAGATATACTAAAACAAAATTTAGATTCTATAAATGAAAAACAAGTTCATGCAGATGAAATGACTAAAAAATTTGTAATGGGTGAAGATGTAGAAGTTCATGAAGTTATGCTTGCAGCTGAAGAAGCTAAGATGTCATTACAATTAGCAGTTCAAATGAGGAATAAAGTAGTAGAGGCAGTACAAGAATTAACAAGAATGCAGTTATAGTAGTAAAGGGAGTACGGTAGATGGATAAGATAAAAGAAATCTGGGGGAAACTAGTAGAAAAATTTAAATCCTTAAGTAAGGGTATTAGAATAGCTTTAATAGTAGCAGTTATAACAACATTAATTGCTTTTTTATGTATGTTGTTTTATTCATCAGCTAATAAATTTCAAGTTCTATTTTCAAACTTAGAGCCTAATGATGCACAAATTGTTACGGCTGCATTAAAGGAAAAAGAAGTTGAAATGAAGATTGATGGAGATACAATATTAGTTGATAAAACAATGGTGGATGAACTAAGATTAGAGCTTGCACCAGAACTTTCTGAGGGAAGTCATGGATATGAGCTAATGGATGCTTCATCATCTTTTGGTATGACAGATGAAGAGTTTAAAATTAAGAAACAAAGGATGCTTACTGGTGAGTTAGAAAGAACAATTAAGAGTTTTGCACAAATTGAATCAGCGAGAGTGCATATAACACCATCTAAGGATTCTGTATTTGTCGAGGATAAAACTCCAGGTAAAGCAGCTATATATATAAAGCTTAATGCAGGAGCAAAACTCTCAACACAACAAGTTTCTTCAATAGTTGCGTTAGCTTCAGGAAGCTTACCAAACACTCCAGCTGAAAACATTGAGGTTATAGATGATAAGATGAATCTTTTAACTAGTGAACTTAATAAGGAAGATGGAGCATTTGTAGGAGCAGAGGAAATTGAAAAACAATATATATTAGAAAGTAAATACGAAAAAGAATTAGAAGATACAATAAATAAATTATTACAACCTGTATTAGGTAAGGATAAGACTTCTGTTTCAGTTAAAGCAACATTAGATTTTGATTCTAAAAAATATACTGAGACGGTAATTGATCCTAATAAGGTTATTGTAAGTCAACAAACTATTGAACAGTCAAATACTTCAGGAACTGGGGATAATAGTAACTCTACTGTGGATAACAATATGAGTAATTCTATTGATGATGAAGGTCAACAATCTGGTTCATCAAGCATAGAGCAAAGCACGAATTATGAATCAGGTAGAAAAGAGAGCCAAGTTATTGCAGCACCAGGTGAAGTTAAAAGATTGACAGCAACAGTTTTTGTTGATGGAAATTTAAGTAATGATCTTCAAAATGCAATTCAAAGTGCAGTTGGAACTGCTATAGGATTTAACACTGAAAGAGGCGATGAAATAACTGTAATAGGAATGGTATTTGATCCTCTATTAAAAGAAGAAAAAGATAAAGAGTTAGAAAATATGGAAAATATGTTTGTATATAGTGGAAATAATACATTATTAATTGTTATTGGAGTAGCTATTTTAGCAATTCTAATTGCAGGTGTGATAATCTTTATCCTTAAAAAGAGAAAGAAGACGGAAGTTGTTGAAGAAAAGAGCATGTTAGATGTTGTTATAGATGACAAAATGAATGATGTAACTACAGGGATATTTGATAATGAGCAAAGAAATGAAAAAATTATTTTAGAAGAAGAGATTAAAAAATATGCTCAGGAAAAACCAGAGCAGGTAGTTGATATTATAAAATCTTGGTTAAGTGAGAATGAGAGGTAAGTGAAATGGCAAGAGATACTTCAAAATTAACAGGAACACAAAAAGCAGCAATATTATTTATAACTCTTGGACCAGAAGCTTCATCAGGGATTTTGAAAAAGTTACCAGAGGCTGAGATACAAAAGATAACTTATGAAATAGCTAATATATCATCGGTAAGTTCAGATCAAAGAGGTGAAATATTAGGAGAGTTTTTAGAGATAAATAAAGCAAAGGACTATATCTTAGAAGGTGGACTTGATTATGCAAAAGTATTACTTTCTAAAGCATTAGGCACAACAAGAGCAAAAGAAATACTTGATAAAGTCTCTCAAGATACTCAATCATTTAGACCTTTTGCAATAGCTAGGAAAGCTGATGCTACTCAACTTTTAAATGTTATATCATATGAGCAACCTCAAACAATAGCATTAATTTTATGCTATTTACAACCAGATAAGGCAGCTCAAGTTATGGCGGAGCTTCCAGAGGCTATTCAAAGTGAAGTTGCTTACAGAATAGCAACTATGAAGAGTACATCACCTGTTGTTATAAAGGAAATTGAAAAAGTTTTAGAAAGTAAGCTAAGAAGTGTAGTTAGAACGGAGATGACTAAGCTAGGTGGAGTAGAATCATTAGTTGATATACTTAACCAAGTTGATAGAGCTACTGAGAAGAATATTACTGAGTGCTTAGAGAGAGAAGATGCTGAACTTGCTGAAAAAATCAAAAGTTCTATGTTTGTATTTGAAGATATTATTAATCTTGATGATGTTTCAATTCAAAGAGTTCTTAGAGAAGTTGAAGTTAAGGAGCTTGCTCTTGCAATTAAGGGATGTTCTGAAGAAGTTGCGGAAGCTATTTACAGAAACCAATCAAAGAGAGCTGCTGCTTCATTAAAGGAAGATATAGAATTCTTAGGACCAGTAAGATTGCTTGATGTTGAAAAGGCACAACAAAAAATTGTTTCTGTTATTAGAAGATTAGAAGATGCAGGAGAAATAATACTTTCTAGAGGTGGAGAAGATGCAATCGTCTTATAGTGTTATAAAAAGTACAGTGGCTAGTGATACTTCCTCAAAAGTAATAAACACTACATATAGGTATAAATCAGATAATCAAGAAGATATTGTTGAACAAGAAACTATTAATTATGACTTAATAGTTAAAGATTATGAAGCTTTAGGAGAAACGATATTTAAAAATGCTAGAGCGAAAGCAGATTCTTTAATGATTGAAGCTACACAGAGAGCTACAGTCATTGAAGAAGAAGCTTATAAACGTGGTCATGAGCAAGGGATGCAAAATGGTTATGAAGATGGACATAAAGAAGGTTATGAAGCTGCTTGTAAAGAGCTAGAAAATAAAATTAACGAAAGTATGAAGACAGCATTAGATGTAGTTAGAAAAGCAGAAGAAGATTATAAAAAGTATATGATTGATAAACAAAAGAATATAGAAAATACTATTTTTGAATTATCTAAATCTATGGCGTTTAGAGAAATAGAAAAGGATGATTGGGTAGTTTCTATGATGGAACCTTTACTTGAAGGTTATAAAGGTGAAGCTAATTTAATCATTAGGGTAAATAAAGATCACATGCAAATGATAAATGATAATCTTGAAAATTGGAAAATTATATATGGATTAAAAGGTGAAATTTTTGTAGTTAATGATATGAGAATGAATCCAGGAAATATAATTATTGAAACTAAAACTGGAAAAGTTGAAGTGGGAATAGATATTGCAATTCAAGAGATTGAAAAAATATTGTCAGAAGAAATGGGTGGTCAAAATGATTAACATAGATTTTGATGGAATAGTTAAAAGAGTTAGCACAATAAATAGAACATATTCTGAAGGTGTAGTTAAAAGAGTTATAGGTTTAACTGTTGAAGTTGAAGGTATAAAAGCTTTTGTTGGTGAGCTATGTAACATAATAAATCAATATAATAATTCAATTGACTGTGAAGTTGTTGGGTTTAGTGATGAAAAAGTTATTTTAATGCCGCTAGGAGAACTTACAGGAATAGCTCCAGGATGCAAAGTTATACCAAAGAGAATACCTTTAGAAGTACAATGTTCAGATGACTTAATTGGAAAGATACTAGATGGGCTTGGTAATTCATTAGATGAAGAAAAACTTTTGAATGGAGAACCTTATCCACTTGAAAATACTCCACCAGATCCATTAAAGAGAAAAAGAATTAAAGATATTCTACCAACAGGGGTTAGAGCTATAGATGGTTTTTTAACTTGTGGAGAAGGTCAAAGAATTGGTATATTTGCAGGTTCTGGTGTTGGTAAGAGTACAACCCTTGGAATGATTGCAAGAGAAGCGAAGGCTGACGTTAATGTAATTGCACTAATAGGAGAAAGAGGTAGAGAGGTTCTTGAGTTTATTGAAAAAGACTTAGGACCAGAAGGTATGAAAAAGTCAGTTGTAGTTTGTGCTACATCTGATAAATCAGCTTTAATAAGACTTAAAGGTGCATTAACAGCAACAGCAATAGCAGAGTATTTTAGAGACCAAGGAAAGAAAGTTATATTGATGATGGACTCAGTAACTAGATTTGCAATGGCACAAAGAGAAGTTGGATTAGCTATCGGAGAGCCACCAGCCACTAAAGGATATACACCATCAGTATTTGCAATGTTACCAAAGTTAATGGAAAGAGCAGGGACATCAGAAAAAGGTTCTATAACAGCTTTTTATACAGTTCTTGTTGATGGTGATGATTTTAATGAACCAATAGCAGATGCTGTAAGAGGTATTCTAGATGGGCATATAGTTTTATCTAGACAGCTAGCACATAAGAACCATTACCCAGCAATTGATATTTTAAATAGTGTAAGTAGATTAATGCCTAGCATAGCATCTAATGAACATAAGGAATCAGCATCTTTAGCAAGAGACTTAATTTCAACATATAGAGATTCAGAAGATCTTATAAATATAGGAGCTTATGTTAGAGGTAGCAATAATAAAATAGATTTAGCTATAAAGTACAATGATTCAATAACTAGTTTTTTAAGACAAAAAGTAGATGAGCATACTTCTTTTGAAGAAAGTATGACAAGCCTAGTATCTATGTTTGGTAGATAAGGCATACTAGTCTATTATTTATTTGATTGTGTCTAAGATAAAGAAGAGGGTGTTTTTATGAGTGATGGCTTTAAATTTGGATTGCAAA
>JAVWLU010000003.1:161508-231825 GCA_036637795.1 Clostridium sp.
TAAGATAAAGAAGAGGGTGTTTTTATGAGTGATGGCTTTAAATTTGGATTGCAAAAGTTATTAGAAGTACGAGAAGAAAAAGAAGAAGAAAGTAAAAGGTTATTTACTAAAAGTCAAAGAGAAAAGCAAATTACAGAAAAAAAGCTACAAGATTTAACAGACAGCTATGATAAATATAAAGGAATAGGTCAGGGTGAATCAATAGTTTATCAAAAAGTTAAGAAAAATTACCTTATAGCAGTTGAAAAAGGAATCACATCTACAACAAAGGAGCTAAAGGTTAAAGATAATGAACTTGAGTTTAGAAGAAGAGATTTACTAAGAAAACAAGTCGAAAGAAAAACTGTTGATATCTTAAAGGAAAAACAACTTACGGCATTTAAAAATGAGCAAAATCGTCTAGAAGCAATAGCTAATGATGAATTCGCTCTTTATGCATATATAAGAAACCATCGAAAGGAGGTGAGATAATAGTGAATGATTTTAAAATTAATCTTAATGTTCCTTCTTTAGATAAACAAGCTTATGTTAAGGAAATTTCCAACAATCAAAGTAATTTCAAAGATGTTATAGATAAAACTATAAAATCAGATATAAAGCAGAGGCCTAATAAAGAAGAGAATAATACAAAGAGAACTTCTAATGAAGATGTATCAGTAAGTAAAGAACATGAAGTAAGTTCTATTGAAAAGGAAATAACTTCAGTAGTTGAAAAAGTTGAAGCAGCTATTGAGAATGAAGAGAATCCAGAAGTTAAAGAAGAATTAGAAACTTTAAAAGATGATTTAGTTTCTTTAATCGGAATAATTAATGCATTATTAAATCCAGAAGATAATAACGTGTTAACTTCTTCAGAAGAATTAGTAAATACAGATTTAATATCACTAGATTTAAATAAAGTGGATTCAATAAATGTATTAGAACATAACAACTTAAATAACGTAGTAATTGATATAGCTAATATGGATACAACAGAAGTGAAAAACTTGGTTTTAAACATAATCAATACATTAGGATCTGAGGACTTAAAACCTGCAATAGATAGTTTAGATGCTGAAGTTTTAAATGAAACTTTAAATAAACTAGTTATGGATATGGAACAGGCAAATCCTGAAGATACATTAAAAGATATTTTAGTTAAAAGTTTAGCGAATAATTTTGAAACTAAGGATAAACCGATATTAACAGTTATAGATCCAGTAGTTGAAGAAATACAAATTGAATCGACTAAACATTCATTTAATCAATCTTCAAATGAAAGCTTAAGTTCTGAAGATGGAAATAGTTCAAATGAAAGTAGTCAAGAAGATGAGTTTTTATCAAAGTTAATCGGTGGAGATAAGTTTTCGGACAAGCTTGGAAATGTAGCTGATAGAATGGCTGTTAGAGCAACAGATTCATTAGATAAACCTAAGGTTGTAACTAAGTGGACTACATCTGAGGACATGATTAAAAATGTTAAGTTTATGGTTAGAAATGCAGTTTCTGAACTTAAGGTTAAGATTTATCCAAAGGAACTAGGTGAAATGACTATAAAGTTACTATCAGAAGAAGGAATTTTAAAGGCAGATATAAGAGCTACTTCAAAAGAAACTTATAATTTATTAAATGCTAATATTCAAGATATTAAAAAGGGTCTAGAGAATCAAGGTATAAAAATTCAATCAGTTGAAATTGGATTATACAGTGAGGATACTACATTCTTTAGTAATGAAGATGGATTAAATAAACAAGGGTATAACAAAGAGGAAAAATTTAATAATAAGTCTGATTCAGAATCAATTTTAGATATAGAAGATGAAGAAAATTTATCTGCTATTGAATCAAATTTAGATTATTTAGCATAGGAGGGGTAATATGCCAGATGTTAGAAGTACAGTAAATTCATATAATGGTGCAAGAGCTACTGATAGAGGAACAATAATAATGAAGCCAGGTTCTGACATGAACAAGGATGCATTCTTAAAAATACTTTCAGCAGAGCTTGCTAATTTAGACCCTACTGGAGAGAATGATTCAACGCAATATGTTACACAAATGGCACAGTTTGCTTCAATGGAACAAATGTCAAACCTTAACACTACTATGGAGAAGTTTTCAAGTAATGAGTTAGTTGGTAAAGGTGTAACTATGAGAATAATGGATTCAGAAGGAAAACCTTATACTGGGGTAGTTAAGTCAGTTACAGTTCAAAATGGTGTAACTAGTATATCTGTTGAAGTAAATGAAGGCGGAAAAAATGTATATAAAGATTTTGATGCAAAAGATATTTTAACAGTAATCGATGTGCCAGATTATTCAATACCAGTTTTAAATAATATGAATGGTAATATGCAATTACTAATAGCATCATCATTTATTAATAAAAATATTGAGTTAAGTGAAAAGGGCGAAAATGGTGAGTACTTAACAGGAAAAGTATTAGGTGTAATTAAAGATGATGGATACATAAAAGTAAGAGTTAAGCTTGATGGAAGCGATGAAATTAAAGAATATACTTATGATAAGGTTACAAAGATAACTGATGGTGGCGATATTGAATCTACAGATAAAGAAGATGATAAAGAAGAGAAGCGTTAATGAGCTATAGAATAGTTAACGGAAGAGCTTTTCAAGTTGGTAGTCTAGATTCTTTAAATAATCAAAAGTCCATTAATAATACAGTAAATAAAACAAAAGATAAAAGTTTTAGTAGTATTTTAAATGAGAAAATAGAGAGACAACAAGGGTACACATTATCTAAACATGCAACAGAAAGATTAGAAAGTGTAAATTTTACTAATGATGATATGAAATCTATAGAAAAAGGTTTTGAAATTGCAAGTCAAAAGGGATCTAGAAATTCTCTATTCCTTTATAAAGATGTTGCATTAGTTGCAAGTATAGAAAATAAAACGGTGATAACTGCTGTAGATAAAGATAGAGCAAAAGATAATTGTTTTACAAATATAGATAGTGTAGTAATTTTATAGGCTGGACCTAATGTAGGAAGTCTAAATCCACTGAACGATCGATGTGGATAATATAAAAAGTTGGAGGGTCAATAAATGTTAAGATCAATGTATTCTGGTATAAGCGGAATGAAGGTTAATCAAATTAAGTTAGATGTTATAGGTAATAATATATCAAATGTAGGAACAACATCATATAAAAGCCAGAGAGCAAGATTTAGTGAAATGTTAAGTCAAAATGTATCTGATGCAATGGCTCCATCAAATAACCAAGGGGGAGTTAATGCTAGCCAAGTAGGTCTTGGAGTTCAACTTGCTAGTATTGATACAATTATGACTCAAGGGATGATGCAACCAACTGGTAGAGCATTAGATGTTGCCATAGATGGTGATGGATTCTTTATGGTAAGTAAAGGCCCAGCTGTATTTGGAAATGAATTAGAAGTTAATCATAGACCAGGTACGCATACATTAACATCTCAAAGTTTAGCTAACTCTGGTTCAGAATTAATGTACACAAGAGATGGTTCATTTGTACTTGATAAAGAAGGAAATCTTTTAACTGGTGATGGATACAGAGTAATGGGATATTCATTAACAAATGATGATTCATCAATGCAAGCAACAGGACAAGCTCCTAATCTTGTTTCTACAGCTGGATTAGACTTTAAATTTGGACCAGGATCACAACTAAATGGATACAAAGTAGTTTTAGGTGCTATAGGACCACAAACAGTTACTTCAGCAGATGTTAATAAAGCTGAAAAGACAATTGTATTAAATGGTGATTTTTCAACTCCTGGAGCATTAACAACGGCTCAAATAGAATCAGCATTAAATAAATCACTTTCAGCAGCTGGTATATCTCAATCAATATATGTTAGTGGAAAACCTGTTAACTTTGATGGATTAGCTTCAGATAAAGTTGTTGGAGGTGCAGATGCAACATCTCCATCAGCAACAACAATTGGTGGATTTACACTTCAATTAAGTGAAGGTGCTGAATTAAATGGATTTACATTTGAGATAGGTAAAATCGGAACAGGAACACCATTAGGTGTTGTAGCAAATAAAGATGCAAAGAAGATTACTATAAATGGTGATTTTATTTCTAAGGGAGCATTAACAGGAGCTGGTTTAAAAGAACAAATAAATCAAGCACTTACTGCAGCGGGAATATCTCAACAAGTAACTAATGTAAGTGGATCACCAATGAGTATTTCTCAAATAGCTGGAAAGACTGATGAGTCTGGTTCAGAATTAAAAGGTTTTGATAAATTTACACATTATGATTCAGTCGGAATTTCTAAAGAGTCAACAACAATGCCATCGGTTGGTGGGTTAACATTTGATTTTGAGGATGGTGGACAATTAAACGGATATACTATTAAATTTGCAGATAATACTGCAGGAACAAATGTAACTGTTGATTTAAACACTAGTAACAAAGTAATCCTTATAAAGGGTGACATAACAGATACTGATGTATTAAAAAACAAAATTAATAGTGCACTTACTGCAAGTGGAATTACTTCAAATAAAATAGCTGGTATTTCAGGAACATTTGATGCAGCAAAAGCTGATGAAATGTTAAAAGTTGAGGGGGGTTCGGAGGCTAAAGCCGCTAAGCCAGTTAGTATTGCAAATGTAACTATTAACTTCCCAAAAACTGATGCCTTTAATGGAATTGCTTTCGAAATAGTAGATGTTAAGAATAATGATGAAAATGGAAACTTAAAAGTAGAATATAATGCTGCAGAGAAGAAATTTAATATATCAGGTGATTTTACAACAGCAAATAAAATAACTGTTGCTGATTTAAATACAAAGATAAATGAAGCTGCTGAAAAGGCAGGTTTCCCAATTACAGCAGCAGATAAAATTGTTGTTACAGGAACACCAAAATTATTTACTGGGTTATCATCATCAGCGGTTGAGGGTGGATTAGAACTTGCAACACCAGGATCACAAGAAGCAAATGGTATGGATTTTATATTTGGAGCAGGTGGATCATTAAATGGATACACAATTCAAATAGGAAATGTTAGTTCAGGAACTAAGACATCTGCAGAAGTAGATTCTAAAAACAAGAAGATAATAATTAATGCAGACTTAGTTAATGAGGGTGCAACTTCAACACAAATGATTGAAAATGCTATTAATAAATCACTTCAAGAAGAAGGTATAATGCAATCAATCAAGGTAGAAGGTAAGCCAGTTACAATAAGTGGAGTTGAATCAGGTGAAACTACAGGAGGTACTCCAGTATCAAGTATAAATAATGATGGTACATTACAGTTTGTTGATGGAACTCAAGATTTAAAAGCTTATGATGGAGAACTAAAAACATTAAGAATTCCAGATAAGGTTAGAATACCAGGAACAGATCAAGAACTTAGAGTTAAGACTTACACAATTGATAGTAGTGGTGTAATTAACGGTGTACTTGAAGATGGTAGAGTTGCTGCACTTGGACAAATTGCAATGGCAAGTTTTAATAATGCAGAAGGTTTAACAAAGCTTGGTGGTAACCTTTATGGTGGAACGGTTAACTCAGGAGATCCTGTACTTAAAGCTGGTGTTGGAACATTAGGTGAAGATAATAGTGCTGGTTATGGGGACAACCTACAAGGCATGCTTGAAATGTCAAATGTAGATTTATCAGAACAATTTACAGATATGATCGTTTCAACAAGAGCATTCCAAGCAGCTGGTAAAATGATTACTACTGGAGATGAAATTCTTCAAGATATTATTAATCTTAAGAGATAGTTAACAGAAATGTAGAATTGGAAATTTAAAATTTAAAATTGTGGAGGAAACTCCTTCGGGAGTTTCTGAAATAATAATTTTACATTTTAAATTCTAAATTAGAAAGAGGGTATTACTTTGATTAAATTAACAGGGATGAATAATCAAGATTTTATGTTGAATGCAGATCACATAGAAAAGATTGAGGAGGTTCCAGAAACAGTTATTACATTAACTAATGGGAAGAAGTATTTAGTTTTAGAAGAATTAGATGAAGTTAGAGATAAAGTTATTAAATATAAAAATCGAATTTTTTCTTTAAAGATTTAGAGGGTATAGGAGGAAAAGTAAATGAAAAAATCAGATTCATTAACGGCCATAGGATTAGCAGTTGGTATTGGTATGCTTACTATGGCAATGATGTCAGGAAGTAGCTTAATAATATTCTGGGATTTACCATCGGTATTTATAACAGTAGGCGGTTCCTTCTGTGCACTTTTAATTACATATTCTTTAAGTGATATAAAAAAAATGGGAGTTTTATTTATACAAGCATTTAAGGAAAATACATTTTCAGGTGTTGGTATTATACAAGAATTTGCGAATCTTTCAAGAAAAGCAAGAAGAGAAGGACTTTTATCATTAGAAGATGAAATTTCACAAATTGAAGATGCTTTTTTAAAGAAAGGTCTTCAAATGGTTATTGATGGTATTGAACCAGAAACAATAAAAGATATTTTAGAATTAGAAATAGATGAAATGCAAAATAGACATATGAATGGAGCGAAAATGTACCAAGTTTGGGGAGGATATGCTCCTGGGTTTGGTATGATTGGTACTTTGATAGGATTAGTACAAATGATGCAAAACTTATCAGATGCAGCTACAATTGCACAAGGTATGGGTAAGGCGCTATTAACAACATTTTATGGATCATTGTTAGCAAACTTATTCTGTATGCCTGTTGCTGCAAACTTAAAAGCTAAAAGTGAAAAAGAAGTAGAGATAAGAAATATGATACTAGAAGGTGTTCTTTCTATTCAATCAGGAGTTAATCCTAGAATAGTTGAAGAAAAGCTTCTTACATATTTATCTCCATCAGATAGATTAGCATACTTAGAAGCAAACGCAGAGTCTAGTGAAGGAGTTGCATAGGTATGGCAAGACAGAGAAAGGTAGATCCAGATGAGCCAAGAGGAGATGAGTGGTTAGCCACCTTTTCAGATTGTGTAACACTACTTTTAACATTCTTTGTTCTTTTATATAGTATGTCATCAGTTGATCAAAAAAAACTTGAACAGCTTTCATCAGCATTTAAAAGTGTTATGGCTGGTCAAAGTGGTGATACTATGATGAAATACGATATGTATAATGGAGAAGTACCACTAATTGGTGGTGAATCTCAAGTAGATTCAATGGTTGGTCAAACAGATAAAGTTAAAGAGGAAATGTATAAAAAAGTTAAGAAATATGCAGAAGAGGCGGGAATTGATTCTGTTATGGATATTTCTAAAACTGAAAGAGGTATAGAGATTCAAATGAGAGACTATATTTTATTTGAATCAGGAACAGCAGATTTGAAGAATGAAAGTAAGGTTGTACTAGATAGAGTAAGTGTATTATTAAAAACTTTAGATAATTATATATTAGTTGAAGGACATACAGATAATGTGCCAATAAATAATAGTATTTATCCTTCAAACTGGGAACTATCAACATCAAGAGCCGTAAATGTTGTTAAATACTTTATTGAGAATAATGGATTAAGTCCAGTTGCACTTTCAGCAGCAGGATATGGTGAATATCATCCATTAGTTCCAAATGATTCAGCAGAAAATATGGCTAAAAATAGAAGAGTAAATATATTAATTACAACAGAAGATGAAAAAGAATAATAGTAGTCAAAGGGGGAAAAAAAGTGAAAAAGATACTTTTAATTATATTAGCATTATTAGTATTAGGTGGAGCTACTTTTGCAGGAGTATATTTTGTAACAAGCAAAAATGTAGAAAAAGAAGTAGTAGTTGAAGAGGCTTTCTATGAAATTGGTGAAATATTTGTAAATCTAAGTGATACTGATAGTAAGAGATATGTAAAACTTAATATGGCAATTAGTTACGATGTTACAAATAAAGATTTAGCTACAGAACTTGAAACTAAGAAGGTAGTGTTAAGAGATACTGCAATTTATTATCTTAAATCATGTGTTGCAGAAAGTTTTAATACTGAAAATGAAGTTAAGCTTAAAAAAGATATAATACAATCACTAAATAAGAATTTAACTAAAGGAACTTTAATAGATGTGTATATAAGCGAAATTATGGTTCAATAAGAGGAGTTTTAAAATGGAATTTTTTCTATTATTTATAAAATTAATAATAGCATTCGGAATAGTTTTAGCACTTATGTATTTACTTTATAAATTAAGCGATACTAAGATGAAGCAATTAAATAACACAAAATATATTAAAGTATTAGAAAGAACCCAGATTTCAAAAGATGGAAGTCTTATTTTAGTTAAGTTAGGTGACAAAGGATATATTATGTCATCAAGCACAGGGAAAAATGAAATAATAAAAGAGCTAAATGATGATGAATTAGAAAAATACGAATCATCTAAAATACAAAGTAATTATGATAACATTGTTACAAATTATTTTACTAAAATAAAAAAAAATGATAGCAAAGTTACAAATTACTTTAAGAAGATGCAAAAGGATGAGAACAATGAGTAAAAAGAAAAAGATAATATTGATGTTAATGGTATCATTAGCTTTAATATGTTTCGTAGCAAAGCCAGCCTGGGCAGTGCCAGAAACTGTAGATTTACCTAATATAAATATTGATATGGGCGGTGAAGGCACACCAACTGATTATGTAAATAATATTAAGTTATTATTATTATTAACAGTATTAACACTATTGCCATCATTTATTATAATGATGACTTGTTTTACTAGAATAATTGTAGTTTTCTCATTCTTAAAGGGAGCACTTGGAGCTCAACAATCTATTCCAAATCAGATATTAGTTGGACTAGCTTTATTTTTAACAATATTCATAATGTCGCCAGTTGTTTCTAAAATAAATACAGATGCAATTACTCCATATTTAAATGAGGAAATAACTCAAGAGCAAGCTATCGAAAATGGAGCAAAACCTATTAGAGAGTTTATGTTAAAGCAAACGAGACAAAAAGATTTAGAACTTTTTGTTGAAGTAGCTAATATAGATCAAACAGAATTAACAAAAGAAAATATTCCTTTAACAGCAGTAATACCAGCATTTGCAATTAGCGAATTAAAAACTGCATTTGAAATAGGATTCTTATTATACTTACCATTCTTAATTATAGATATGGTTGTAGCAAGTGTACTTATGTCCATGGGTATGTTTATGTTACCACCGGTTATGATATCATTACCGTTTAAATTATTATTATTTGTAATGGTAGATGGTTGGTTCTTAATAGTTAGATCATTAATTTTAAGTTTCTCGTGATTTGAGGTGAAAGTATG
Organism: Clostridium sp.; assembly: GCA_036637795.1. Taxonomy (GTDB): domain Bacteria; phylum Bacillota; class Clostridia; order Clostridiales; family Clostridiaceae; genus Clostridium. Next base: position 170,729 of record JAVWLU010000003.1, read on the forward strand.
AGTGAAAATTTAGTTTTTGGAGTAGTTAAAGATGCAATAATTGTAGCATTAAAAGTAGCTGGTCCATTTTTAGTAGTAGCAATCGTAGTTGGTTTAATAATAAGTATTTTACAAGCAACTACGCAAATTCAAGAGCAAACATTAACATTTGTTCCAAAACTTTTAGCAATCGCAGCAGTTGGATTAATGCTTGGAACATGGATGTTACACATGGTTATGTCATTTACAGAGAGAATTTTTGATTTAATAATTAAGATAAGTACATAGGGGGAAGAGCTTTGATAAATACAGAATATTTTTTAGCTCTAACTCTAGTAATAATTAGATTAGCTAGTTTCTTTGTAATAGTTAAGGCATTTTATCCTAAAGGCACTCCAAATCAATTAAAAGCATTTTTTGCATTAATATTTGGTGTTGCAATAATAGGTGGAATAGATTATACGCAGATAGGTGAAATTTCAAATAATTATATGCTTGCTATGTATGTAATTAGTGAAGTTTTTACAGGATTAATATTAGGAATTATAACTAATATAATATTTGATATTATTATGATGGCTGGTAGTCTTATGGATGTTCATATTGGTCTTAGTATGGTTAGTGTACTAGATCCTACAGCACAGAATAACAGTACATTAATATCAAACCTATTACATTATGTAGCAATGGTAATATTTTTTGTTTTAGATGGACATCACATACTATTAAAATCTCTAATAGAGAGTTATAAGCTACTTCCATTTGGAGAAAACATATTTAATCAAGATACAATGATGTATTTAATTGAAGTTGTAGCAAAGTTTTTTGCTATAGGAATGAAAATAGCAATGCCAATGGTATTGATTATTATATTAACAGATTTATGCATGGGTTTAGTTTCAAGAGCTGTTCCACAAATCAATGTAATGGTACTTGGTATGCCAGTAAAGATTCTAGTAGGATTATTTACATTAACAATAGCATTACCAATATTAATAAAAGTATTTATGAGTGCAGCAAGCAATCTCCCCGACATTTTCCGGGAAATACTTTCAATAGCACCAGTAGCTATAGTATTTGCTTCAGATGAAAAAACAGAAGAAGCGACACCAAAAAAGAAACAAGATGCTAGAAAAAAAGGACAAATAGCCAGAAGTAAAGATGTGAGTCTTGCATTATCAATGGTTGTTTGTTTATTAGTAATAATAGGGCTTAGTGGAATGTTAGTTTCAAATTTAAAGGATGGAGTTATATACTTCCTTCAAGATGCAGCATTAATGGAAATTAATGAAGCTAGTTTATCTAGTTTATCTGTACTCGTTATAAGTAGATTTGCAGCTACTGTATTACCTATTATAGTTCCTATAATGGTAGCAGGTATAGTTGCAAATATAATGCAAACAGGATTTTTACTAACTGGAGAACCATTAAAACCATCATTTGGTAAGTTGAATCCTATAAAAGGATTTAAAAATATGTTCTCTAAAAAGAGTTTTATTGATTTAATTAAGAATTTAACTGTTGTAACAATCGTAATATTTTTAGGTTATTCATATATAAAAGATAACTTTAATGATATATTACAAGTTTCGAACATTTATCTTCCTTCTTTAGGGCTTGAAGTGAAAAATTTAATTGTAGGTATATTTACTAAAGTAGCAATTCTTATGGTTGTACTTGCAGCAATAGATTATTTTATTCAATTTAAGCTACATAATAGCGAATTAAAGATGACAAAGCAAGAAACTAAGGAAGAGTACAAACAAATGGAGGGTGACCCTCAAATTAAATCTAAGATTAAACAAAAGCAAAGAGAAATGTCACAAAGAAGAATGATGCAATCTATAGGAGATGCAACAGTTGTCGTAACTAACCCAACACATATTGCAGTAGCAATAAAGTACACGGAGGGTGAAATGGAAGCTCCAAAAGTAGTTGCAAAGGGTGCAGATGCACTTGCACTTAAGATTAAAGAGAAAGCAAAGGAACATGATGTTCCTATTATAGAAAATAAACCTTTAGCTAGATTAATATATAGTGAGGTAGAAGTTGATGGAGAAATACCTCAAGATATGTATCAAGCTGTTGCGGAAATATTAGCTATGGTATTAAAGCTTAAAAAATAACAAAAGGATGGGATAAGGTTGTTTTCAAATAAGAAGTTCAATATAAAACAAAACTTAGATGTACTAGTTGCCTTTGGTGTTATTGGAATTGTAATGATGATTATAGTTCCACTACCAAAGCCAATGTTAGATGTATTATTAGCACTAAATATAACACTATCAGTAGTAATTATGATGATAACAATGTTTACAACTAATGTATTACAGTTATCTGTATTTCCAACCTTATTACTTGTAACAACGTTATTTAGACTAGGATTAAATATCTCATCTACAAGATTAATTCTTTCAGAAAGAGATGCAGGTCAAATAATTGAAGCCTTTGGTGATTTTGTTATCGGAGGAAACTTCATAGTAGGTATAATTATCTTTATAATAATCATAATTATACAATTTGTTGTTATAACAAGTGGTTCATCAAGAGTATCAGAAGTATCTGCAAGATTTACATTAGATGCTATGCCAGGTAAGCAAATGGCTATAGATGCAGATCTAAACTCTGGACTTATAGATGAAGAAACCGCAAAAAAGAGACGTCATGATTTACAATCAGAAGCAGACTTTTATGGTTCAATGGATGGTGCTTCTAAGTTTGTAAAAGGTGATGCAGTAGCAGGGATTATAATAACAATTATTAATATAATAGCTGGTATTATTATCGGAATGACTCAAATGGGTCTAGAGCCTATGGAAGCCATGGAAGTGTTTACGCAATTAACAGTTGGTGATGGTCTTGTTTCTCAAGTTCCAGCGCTTTTAATTTCAACAGCAGCAGGTATATTAGTTACTCGTTCAGGATCATCAGATAATTTTGGTAAGACATTAACGAGTCAATTAACAGCATTTCCAATAGCAGCTGCAATAGCTTCAGGAGTAATGTTATTCTTAGCAATTATTCCAGGTATGCCTAAGTTCCCATTCTTAGTAGCTGCAATAGCTATGGGTGCTTTAGCTTATTTATTATATAAAGAAGAGACTAAGAAGGAAGAGTTAGTTATTGCTCAGGAAGAAGAAGAAATAACTGAAATGGAAAGAAAAGAGCCAGAGAATGTTATGAATCTTATTTCTGTAGAACCTATGGAAGTTGAAATCGGATATGGGTTAATACCACTTGCTGATGAATCAACAGGAGGAGACTTACTTCAAAGAATTGCATCAGTTAGAAGACAATGTGCAATTGAGATGGGGATAGTAGTTCAACCTATAAGAATAAGAGATAACCTTCAAATTAGAACAAATGAGTACGTAATTAAAATAAGAGGAACTGTTATAGCATCATCTGAGCTTATGCCTAACATGCTTCTTTGTATGGATCCATCAGGAGATAGTTCAAATGTATCTGGTATAAGAACAATTGAACCTACATTTGGGCTTCCAGCAGTTTGGATAAATAAAGATCAAAGAGAAGATGTTGAAATAAAGGGATTAACAGTAGTTGACCCAACAACAGTTATGGTTACACATTTAACAGAGACAATTAAAGCACATTCATATGAATTATTAGGTAGACAAGAAACTAAGTTAATAATAGATAACACAAGAGAAAAGTATAGTGCCGTAGTTGAAGAATTAATTCCAGACCTATTAACTATAGGGGAATTACAAAAAGTATTACAAAGTCTATTAAAAGAAAAAGTGCCAATAAAAGATATGGTTACAATATTAGAATCATTAGCAGATAACTCTAGAACTACTAAGGATATAGAAGTTTTAACTGAGTATGTTAGATTTGCACTTTCAAGAACTATTTGTAATCAAATAATCGATGAGAATAGAAGTGTAACAGTTGTTACATTATCACCTCAAATTGAGGAAATAGTACAAGCTAATACACAAAAATCTATTCAAGGATCATTCCCAGCAGTAGACCCTGAGATTACAACTAGAATTTTAGAAAGAATCAGAGAAACGGTAGATAATGTGTATTTCCATAATAATCAACCAGTAATACTTGTATCACCTAATATTAGACCAGTATTTAGAAAACTTATTGATATGGTATTCCCACATATAATGATAATTTCATTAAACGAAATACCAAATGATGTAGAAATACGTACAGAAGGAGTTGTGTCTTTATAATGATTATAAGAAAGTACATAGTAAAAGATATGAATGAAGCTATGGCCAAGATTAGATTTGAACTTGGTAAAGATGCAATTATAATATCTCAAAATAAAGTAAAACAACCAGGGGTATTTGGAATTTTTAAGTCTAAGCTAATAGAAGTAACTGCTGCACTAGAAAATACGCAGCAACAAGCTAAAAAAGAAGCTGATGAAGAGAAGGAATTTCAAGAATCTGTAAACAATATAAAAAAAATAATGGAAGAGCAAATAAATAGTCAAAATAAAGAGGAAAAACAAGAAGAAACAGAGAATAATATACGTGATGAAGTGAAAGAAATGAAAGCTATGCTAAATGAAGTTATGAAAAATACTTCGGGAGTAGCAACAGTTAGTGAAGAAGTTGAGTATTTAAGAAGTTTAGATATAGATGATGAATTTATAGAAGAGGTTTTAAATGCTGCAAAAGAAAAGAATATTGAATTTAAAGACGCTGTAAAAGAAGTAATGTCATCAGAATTAAGCGTATGTAGTGAAGAGTTAAAAGGTAGAGTAGTACTAGTTGGACCTACAGGTGTTGGAAAAACTACTACAATTGCAAAATTAGCAGGAAGACTTGCTCTTAATGATAAAAAGAAGGTTGGGTTAATAACTATTGATACTTATAGAATAGGTGCAGTAGAACAACTAAAAACTTATGCAGAAATTATGAATATACCATTTAAGGTAGTTATAACAATTAAAGATATGGAAGAGGCTATTTCAGATTTATCAAATTGTGATGTTATATTAATAGACACAACAGGTAGAAGTAGTAAAAATGCTATGCAATTATCAGAACTTAGAGCATTTATAAAAAAAGCAAATCCAGATCAAACAGCATTAGTAGTAAGTTGTATTACAAAAAATAAAGATCTAAGAGTGATATTAGAGGGGTATAAAGATTTAGATTATGAAAAAGTAATAATAACTAAATTAGATGAAACAAGTGCTTATGGTAGTTTATATAACATTTGTAAATTATCAGACAAGCCTATATCACACATAACTACGGGTCAAAATGTACCAGAAGATATTAAGGAACCAAAGATAGAAGACCTAGTATCTGTTATATCAGGGGAGGAATACTTATGCTAGACCAAGCCGCTGAGTTAAGAAAAAAAGTGGCAGAAACTAAAAAGCAAAGTAAAAGTAATTTAATAACAATAACATCTGGTAAAGGTGGAGTTGGTAAGTCAAATTTTGTTGTAAATTTAGCTATAATATTAAGTCAAAAAGGATATAAGGTACTTATTTTTGATGCTGATATAGGGATGGGAAATGATGATGTATTAATGGGGTTATATCCAAGACATAGTGTTATAGATTTAGTTAGAAATAACTTAAGTATCGAAGATGTAATAATAAAGGGACCAGAAGGGGTAAGTTTACTACCTGGCGGTTCTGGAATGAATTATATTGAAGATTTTACAGAAGAAGAAAGAAATTTATTTTTAAGTAAAATAAATGAATTAGATGGATATGACTATATTTTAATTGATACTGGAGCTGGGATAAGCAGAAATATATTGGCATTTATTTCTGCATCACAAAGACTTGTTTTAACTACTACTCCAGAGCCGACATCAATTACAGATGGATATAGCTTATTAAAGGCAGTAGACCATTTCAAATTAAAAGAGGAAGTGTATATTGTAGTTAATAAAGTTTGTGACTTTGAGGAAGGTAATACTGCTTATATCAAATATACAAATACAATATCAAAGTTTTTAAAACTAAAACCAAGATATTTTGGATGTATATTAGATGATAGAAAATTAGTAGCTTCAGTAAAAGCACAAAAACCAGTAGTATTAAACTATCCAAATTCTGATGCAGCTAAATGTATAAATAGAATAGCAGATAGAATTATTAATGATAGTGAAATATACGAAAATAGGCAAGAGGGTGCCAGTGGATTTTTTAAAAAATTATTTGATATTTTTTCATAGGGGGAAAAGGTGTGGAGAATTTAAAATTAGGACTAAATCAAAGAGTGGAAATTTTATGGGATAAAAATATATATGTATGTAATGTTCAAGAAGATATTGATGGTATGCCGGTAATTAGTATTCCTGTTTATAACTCCGAGTACCTAACACTTAAAGAAGGTGAAATGGTCGATGCAGTTTATTACAATGATAATTATGGCGTTTTTGGATTTGTTATTACAATACAAGGTAGAAGACTTGAAAATAATATTCCTTGTTACGTAGTAAGTAAGCCATTTAATATTAAGAAAATTCAAAGAAGAGATTATGTTAGAGTAACTACTGTAGACACTATAAAGTATGCAGTTGAAACAAGTGAAGTAAAAGATAAGTTATTTAATGCAATATTATTAGATTTAAGTGGTGGTGGATTAAGGTTAAAGATGAAGGAAAAACTATCAACAGGTGATTCTATAGTATGTGAGTTAAAGAGTGATATGGATATAATATCTGTAAAAGGTAGAATAGTAAGAGTAACCGAGAATTATGAAAAAGATTATACCTATGGGGTATGTTTTGAAGATATAAGTGAAAATATAAGGGAAAAAATAATAAGAACTGTATTTCTTATTATGAGAAAACAACGAGAGTTAAGTTAGGGGGATAGCCATGATAGCATTAAGTCCTAAGGGTCCGAAAGAGCAAGTAGTAGAAAATTATTTACCATTAGTTAAGCATATAGCCTCAAGAATAAGCTTAGGGAAGACGAAATATATAGAGTATGAAGATTTAGTTAGCTATGGGATAATTGGGCTTATTGATGCTATGTCAAAATTTGATGCAAGCAAGGGTGTTAAGTTTTCTTCTTATGCAGCACTTAGAATAAGAGGGAATATGATAGATGAGATTAGGAAGCAAAGACCTATTTCAAAAGGTGCAATGGATAAACTTGCAAAGTATAACGAATGTATTGAGCAATTACAATGTGAACTAATGCGAGAACCTACAAATGAAGAGATAATGTTTAGGCTGAAGATTTCAAATGAAGATATATTAGAGATTGAAGGATATATAAATTATATGTCTGTAGTATCTTTAGAAAATGTTCTATATTCTGATGATGATGAAGTTTGTGTTATGGGAATTATCGAGGATCATAATAGTCCAAGCCCAGAAGGTGAACTAGAAAATAAAGAAAAACTAGAAGTCTTAGCTTCTTGCATAGAAATGCTAAAGGAAAAAGATAGATTAGTATTAAATCTTTATTATTATGAAGAGCTTACATTAAAGGAAATAGGAAAAATTTTAGAAGTATCAGAATCTAGAGTATGTCAATTACATAGTAGAGCTATAAAGAACTTAAGATTAATAATGCAAAAAAAGTACAAGTAGTGGAGGTAGAAATGATACCATTTCTAATTATAATTATAGGTTGTGCTTTAGTATATATTAATCTAAGAACGATAGATAAAGATAAGAATAATTTTAGCACAATACTAAAAGACAAAGAAGATAATGCAACTGAACAGTCATTAGAGATAATGCAGCTAAGAAAAGAGATGGCGGAGAGTTTATTTGAACTTCAACAAGAAATTCAAGAATTACGTGAAAAAATCAATGGAACAAAAGAGTATAATGAAACAGATGGTGTGGTTTCAGAAATAGACTTTAAAAACGTCGAAAACTTAAGTAAGATAGAAGTAGTAGAATATTTGCTAAAAAATGGACTTACAGATGATGAAATATGTAGTAAGCTTTCCATAGGTAAGGGGGAAGTATTATTTATAAAAGGATTATTGAAGAATCAAAGAAAATAATTTTATTTTTAAATGATAGAAAAATTTTACTTGGAATTGGGATAGGAATGATAGTATCAACTTTATTCATGATTGGATTCCAATATGATAAGAGTGTTTCAGAAGGAAGACTGGAAGAAGAAGCAAGAGATCTAGGTATGCACTTTGAAGATGAATGCAAAGTATTTTTTGAGGGGGAGAAAACTAATGATTAGAAGTTTATATACATCAGTATCAGGGCTAGTAACATTGGAAAATAAACAAAATACTATAATCAATAACATCACTAATGTAAATACAAATGGATTTAAAGGTGATGACTTAATAGTAAAGAGTTTTGATGATGTTCTAATTACAAATAGAGATAAAAACGTAAATGGAAGAAATGAAAGAGTTGAACTTGGTACATTAAGTTTAGGTGCTGCTGTTGATACAGTAACAACAAAGTTTACTCAAGGCCTATTAAAAGAAACAGGGAAAACTACTGACTTTGCAGTTGATGGAAGAGGATTCTTTGCAGTTCAAAAAATGACTCCTGGTGGAAGTGAGACATACTTCACAAGAGATGGGAACTTTAGAGTTGGTAATAATGGATACTTAATTACATCAAATGGAGACTATGTTTTAGGTCAAAATAAGACTTCAGGTACTATGGAACCTATTTTTGTTGGAAGTAGCAATTTTGTATTAGATGTAAATAATAATATTTCTATAAATGGTGTTAACACACATACATTAGCTACTGCTGATTTTCAAGATTACACTGAGTTACAAAAGGTTGGAGATAATCTATATAGTGGAGCTAACCCAATATATAATGCAGATGTTTGGGTTCATCAAGGGTTTGTTGAAGGTTCAAATGTTAGCTTATCAGATCAAATGACTGATATGATTTCAACAATGAGAAACTTTGAATCAAATCAAAAAATGGTACAAATAATAGATTCAACATTAAGTAAAGCTGCAAGTGAAATAGGACGTATTAAATAGTAGGGGGAATTATACATGTTATCAACTTTATGGACAGGTCAAAGTGGTATGAATGCTAACCAAAATAAATTGGACGCAATATCAAATAATATATCAAACTCGGGCACAAATGGATATAAAAGAGTAGAAGTAGGATTCCAAGATTTAATGCAGTATACATTAGATAGAAATGGGGTTCCTGTTAATGATAAAACATCAAGCACAGGTACTGGAGTAAAAACGACTTCATGGAAAAAAGATTTTTCACAAGGTTTCCTTCAAGAAACTATGAGAGCGACAGATATAACTATAGATGGAGCTGGATTCTTTAGATTAACAATGCCAGATGGTTCAGATGTTTATACAAGAGATGGAGCATTTGGAGTAGATTCTATGGGCAGAATAGTTGACGGTAGAGGAAATAAAGTTTACTTAGAGTATATGCCAGGATATTCAGAAGCTAATGTTAATTTTACATCAAAAAATCTTCTAATAGATACATATGGTTCTGTATTTGTTAAAGATGGAGATAAGTTTAATAAAGTAGCTGAATTACCAATATATACAGCAATGGGTGATGCATCTTTTGCACCAGTAGGAGATAATTTATTCTTACCTGTAAATGGAGTTCAAGTATTTAGAACTAGAGATGCTGATATTTATCAAGGGTACTTAGAAGGTGCTAATGTTGATATAGCAGAAGAATTTAGTGATATGATTATGACTCAAAGAGCATTCCAGTTAAGTTCAAAAGGAATAACAACTGCAGATGAGATGTGGGGAATGGTTAATCAATTAAGCTCTAGATAGAGCGCTAAAGTGAAAATAAATATTTCAGATTTATAAGAAATAAAAAACAAGGTATAAAATCTATGATTTTATACCTTGTTTTTTTATTACATAGTTATTGCATTTGTTATTGGTGGTACTACTTGTTTCTTTCTTGAAAGTACTCCTGGTAGGAATGCTTCATCATCTTTAAGTGTTACCTTAAATGCTTTTTCTACTATTTCTGGTTTTTCTCCAGCAACTAAAATTTGTGAACCTTCGTTTAGGATATCTGTAAGTAATAACATTACCATATCTAAACCAGCTTCTTTAGCTTTTTGTCCCATGTATTGAAGCATTTCAGCTTTTAATGGCATGAATCCTTCTATATCCATAGTGTTAACTTGAGCTATACCAACTTTAGTATCTTCTATTGAGAAAGGCTTGAAGTCTTGGTTAAAGATTTCTTCAACTGTCTTTCCTTTTAATGAAGTGCCAGCTTTGAACATTTCTTTTGCAAAATCATCAATCTTGATTCCAGCAATTTCTGCAAGTTTTTTGCAAAGTTTGATGTCTACTGGTGTACAAGTTGGGCTTCTGAATAATAATGTATCTGATATTATAGCTCCACATAATAATCCAGCAGCTTCTTTTGATGGTGTAATATCATTTTCAAAGAAACATTTAGCTACGATAGAAGATGTACTTCCAATTGGTTCATTTCTAAAGTAGATTGGGTTATTTGTTTGAATATCGGCAACTCTATGGTGATCGATTATCTCGATAACTTCAGCTTCCTCTAATCCATCTACAGATTGACCTCTTTCATTATGATCAACTTGGATAACCTTTTTCTTATGGTCAGAGATTAAGTGGAATCTTGAAACTGTTCCAGCAACTCTTCCATTTGAATCAAGAACAGGGTAGCTTCTGAATCTACTTTCTACCATAATCTTTTTAACATCATCAACTAAATCATTAGTATTGAATGTTACTAGGTTTTCTTTAACCATAACATATCCAACAGGGATACTTTGAATTATTAATCTTGAAGCAGTAAATGAATCATGTGGAGTAACAATTACTGTAATGTTCTTTTCAGCAGCAAGCTTAAGAATTTCTTGTCCAGGAGTTAAAGATCCTGTGATTATTAATAATGATATATTGTTGTTTAATAATGCTTCTTGAACTTCAGGTCTATCACCAACAATAGCGATATCACCAGCATCTATATGATCAATCATTGAACCTGGTTGCATAGCTGTAACAACTATTTTACCTGGGAATTCATGAGTACCTTCATTAGCTACTTGTGCAGATAATGTATCTACAATATTATGTAAAGATGTATTACTCTTTGCTAGGATTCTGTTATCCCAGATATCCATGTAACATGAAGTTAAGTTAGATACTGCTAAAACGCCTAGTAAGTGATTGTTAGCATCAGCAACAGGAAGTGTTTTAACGTTATTTTTCTTCATTATATTCCATGCCATTTTTAATGAAATTTCAGGATTAACAGAGTTTACTTTATCAAATTGTAAATCAGCAACCGTTAATCTAACAGTCTTTAAAAACTCAGGAGCCTTAGCACCAAAATAGTCTAATATGTATTGCGTTTCTTGGCTAACATTACCAAGTCTTACAGGCACTGTAGGAATAGATCCCATCTTATTTTTAAACTCTGAATATGCATAAGCTGCACATATTGAATCAGAATCTGGATTCTTATGTCCAGTTACGTAAATTATATCTTTCAATGTATATTGCCTCCTTAAAAGTGTATAGTATTATTTTATCCACAAGGCTTGGATTTGTAAAGAGAAAGGATATAATGTTGCGTAGAAAAGAAAAAGGGAGTTGTATCAAATAATATTAAAAATATTATCGATTACAACTCCCTTTTATAGGGTTTAAATTATTCTATAAGAACAGCAGTTCCATAAGCAACCATTTCAGCAACTCCAATATATTTCCCCATATGTTTACATTGGACAGTACTTCCACTAACTAAGCCCATTACAGATTTAATTTCTTTACCAGGATAAGTTTCCGTTGTAATAATTAACATAAATAATACCCCCACATATTGATACTTATAGTATATAACAAAAAAATTATAAATATGATTAAATTGTAAAGTTAAAGTGTAAGTAGAGTTTACGGTTTAGTCCCCAAAATCATATATTCAATTTCCTTAAAAAAGTTCTCATATAAAAAAAAAAATTTAATATATATAATATAGAACTCTGATAAGGGAGGAAAAAAAGTGATACAAGAAAAGAGTTTAAATCGTGGGTTATCTACTAAGGAAGTGAAAAAGAGGCAGGAAACATATGGATTAAATGAACTAAAGCAGGGGAAGAAAAAATCGGCATTTTTAATTTTTTTATCTCAATTCAATGATTTTATTACATGGATATTAATCGCAGCAACGCTTATATCAGGTGTTATGGGGGATATTGCAGATGCCATAACAATACTTATTATTGTAATAGCTAATGCAATTCTTGGATTCATTCAGGAGTTTAAAACTGAAAAATCTTTAGAGGCATTAAAGGGGTTGTCTGCACCAACATGTAAGGTTTTAAGAGATGGAAATGTCAGTGTAATTACTTCTGTAGAGTTAACTATTGGAGATGCTGTTATTTTAGAAGCTGGAGATAGAATTCCAGCTGATGGTATTTTTATTGAGGCTACTGGACTTATGATTGACGAATCACTTCTTACAGGTGAATCTGTAGGAGTAACAAAGGATACAAAAAAAGATAAAAATAAAGGCTTTATGGGTACTATTGTACTTAAAGGTAAGGCGATTTTTATTGTTGATGCTATTGGTATGTCAACTGAAATGGGGAAGATAGCAGATCTTTTAGATAATATAGAAGATGAGCGGTCACCATTAAAGGAAAAACTAAATGCACTGGGAAAAGTTCTAGTATTTCTTTGTCTTGGTATATGTGTAGTTGTAAGTATTTTAGGAATAATAAGAGGAAATGATATTCAAGAAATGTTTTTACTTGGAGTATCTTTAGCAGTTGCAGCAATTCCAGAGGGGCTAGCAGCAACAGTAACAATTGCACTTGCACTTGGTGTATCAAGAATGTTAAAGAGAAATGCATTAGTTAGAAGACTTCCTGCTGTTGAAACATTAGGTTGTACATCTGTAATATGCTCAGATAAAACGGGAACATTAACTCAAAATAAGATGACAGTAAAAGAAATTTATATAAATGGACGTATATGGGAAGTTGATAAAGAAGAAGTAAAAGATACTTCATTAATGAGAAAAGCATTTGTGTATTGTAATGATTGTAATTATGATTTTTCATCTAGAGGAATTGATGGAGCACTACATGGAGATCCAACAGAAACTGCATTAGTGAAAGCCTTCTTTAAAGATGTACCATTGTTAGAAGCATTTCTAGCAAATTCAACTAGAACCTACGAAATACCTTTTGATTCAACTAGAAAAATGATGACGGTAATTACTAGAGAGGGTTCTAAGGAAGCTTGTTATATGAAAGGAGCTCCAGAACGAGTTCTAGATAAATGTGAATATATAGTAGAGAATGGTCATGTTATGCCATTTACAACACAAAGAAAAAGACAAGTAGCAACATTTATAGAATCAATGTCTAAAAGAGCACTTAGATGTATAGCATGTGCATATAAAGAGGACAATTTAGTTAAGAGTGATAGTGTAGAAAGTGGACTTGTATTTATAGGGGTAGCAGGAAGTATAGATCCTCCAAGGCTTGAAGTTAGAGATGCAGTTATGAAATGTAAAATTGCAGGAATCAAGCCTGTAATGATAACAGGGGATCATAAAAATACAGCAGTAGCAATTGCGAAGGCAATTGGAATATGTAATAGTGATGAAGCAGCACTTACTGGTGATGAAATAGAAGAATTAAGTGATAAAGAATTATTTGAAAAAGTTAGAACTGTTAGAGTATTTGCTAGAGTTTCACCTAGTCATAAATTAAGATTAGTTAAGGCATTTAAGAGCCATAATAATATAGTTGCAATGACAGGAGATGGAGTTAATGATGCCCCTGCAATAAAAGAAGCTGATATTGGTGTAGCAATGGGTATTTCAGGTACTGATGTAACCAAAGAAGCAGCGGCTATGGTATTAATGGATGATAACTTTGCAACTATTGTTTCAGCAGTAGAAGAGGGAAGAACAATATACGATAATATACGTAAGTTTATAAGATACTTATTATCTTGTAACATAGGTGAAGTATTAACAATGTTCTTAGCTTCAATATTTATGCTACCAAATCCACTTACACCAATTCAAATATTATTTGTAAACCTAGCAACTGATGGTCTACCAGCAATGGCACTAAGTGTAGATCCACCAGAGAAAGATATAATGAGACAACAACCAAGAGCAAAAGATGAAAGTATATTTGCTAGAGGTCTTTGGGAAAAGATTATTATTAGAGGTATTCTAATAGGTCTTTGTACATTACTATCATTTATGGTAGGAAGAGTATATGGAATGGACCTTGCAACTTGTAGAACTGTGGCATTATGTACATTAGTAGTATCACAACTTCTTCATGTATTTGAATGTAGATCGGAAAGACATTCAATATTTGAAATAAAAATATTCTCAAATCCATACCTTGTTGGTGCAGTAGGACTATCAATGGCTATGATTTGTAGTATTTTATATATACCTTTCCTAAGTTCAGTATTTAATACAGTTGCATTAGATCTTGGACAATGGATGATAGTATTATTATTCTCAGGAGTAATATTCCTAATAAACTCAGTATATCTATTAATTAAATCAAAAAAATAATAGATTATTATAATAAAAGATTATATAGAATAGTAAAACTACGATAAAATCATATGATTTATCGTAGTTTTTTTATTTGATTAAGTGTAAGAATATTGATTTAAATACGATAAATTTAGAATTATGTACTGAATTTTTGTGAAGTTTTTGAAGTAAAAAATCTAATTAGTGAAATTTTTAGAGAATTACAGTATTAATTTTCAATTTTAAACTCTAAATTTTAAATTTATGATATGTAAACGAATGTCTTTGAAAGAAAAACACTTGTTTTTCAATTGAACACATGGTAATATATACCTATAAAGAAAATACTTGGGGTGATGAGATGAAATTTATGAGTACAAGGGGAGGAGAACATGATGTTGATCCTTCGAGAGCTATTATAAATGGAATAGCTTCAGATGGTGGATTATATGTTCCAAATTCATTTCCTTCTTTATTTAATGAAATAAAGGAAGATATGAATCTAAGCTATGAAGATGTTGCTTATAAGGTTATATCAAAGTTTTTTGATGATTTAACTGAAGCAGATTTAAAAGATGCAATTAAAGATGCATACACTGGTCGTTTTGAAGTGAAAGAGGAAAAAGAATTCCTAGAACTTTATCATGGGCCAACATCTGCATTTAAGGATGCAGCACTGTTATTTCTTCCACAAATAATGAAGAGAGCAAAAGTTAAATGTAATGTAAATGGTGAAGTTGTTATTTTGACAGCTACATCAGGTGATACGGGTAAAGCTGCATTAGAAGGATTTAAGGATATTGAAGGATTCAAAGTTGTTGTTTACTACCCAGAAAATGGAGTAAGTAAAATTCAATATCAGCAAATGGCATCACAAAGGGGCAAAAATGTGAAGGTCATTGCAATTAAAGGAAACTTTGATAATGCACAAACTGGTGTTAAAGAAATTTTTGGGGATATGGAGTTTAGAAAATTATTAGGTGAAAGCGGGGCAAAAATTTCATCTGCAAACTCTATAAATATAGGAAGATTGGTACCACAAATAGTTTACTATTTCTATGGATACCTACAATTAGTCAATAAGCAAAAAATAAAAATGGGCGATGAAATAAATGTAAGTGTACCAACAGGAAACTTTGGTAATATATTAGCAGCACACTACGCTAAGGAAATGGGCCTTCCAATAGCAAAATTCATATGTGCATCTAATGAAAATAACGTTTTAACAGACTTCTTTAAAACAGGAGTTTATGATAAGAGAAGAGAGCTTATATTAACTGAGTCTCCTTCAATGGATATATTAGTATCTTCTAATCTTGAAAGGCTTTTATTTGAAGCCTCTGAAAGAAAAGGAAATGAAATTAAAAAATTAATGAACAGTTTAAATAAAGATGGAGTTTATATAATTCCTGATGAGTATAAAGGATTCTTAGAAAAATTCTATGGCGAGTGTGCAACTACTGAAGAGGTATATGAAGCTATAGATAAAATGTATAAAGAAGAAGGGTATTTAATGGATACACATACTGCTGTTGCACATGTCGTGAAAGACAAGTATGTTAAAGAAACTGGTGATAAAAAGCCATGTTTAGTTGCAGCAACTGCAAGTCCATATAAATTCCCAAGAAGCATTTGCAATGCAATAGGACTATCTGTAGAGTCATTAAATGATTTTGAAGTAGTAAAACTTCTAAATGATGAGACAGAGGTTGAAATACCTGAAAACCTTAAAGATTTAGACAAGCAAGAAATACTTCACACAGAAGTGTGGGATAAGGAAGATATGAGAGGGGCGCTTACATCTTTCTTAGGAGTTAAAGCATAATGGTAAAGGTTAGAGTTCCAGCATCATCAGCCAATATGGGGCCTGGCTTTGATGCTTTAGGAATTGCCTTTAATGTTTATAACGAGTATGAGTTTTCAGAAATTGAGAGTGGTTTAGAGTTTGAAGGAATACCAGATGAGTTTTGCACAGAGGATAATATAATTTATCAAGGTATGCAAATGGCATTTGAGTATAAAGGATATAAACCAAAAGGAATTAAAATAAAAGTTATAAAGCAAGAGATACCTATTTCTAGAGGACTAGGATCAAGCTCAAGCTGTATAGTTGCAGGATTGATTGGGGCAATTGCACTAAGTGGTAATGAGATTGATAAGAATGAAGTATTAAAGCTTGCAGTAGAACTTGAAGGTCATCCAGATAATGTTGCACCAGCAATACTTGGGGATATGGTTGTTGCAATTATGGAAGATAAAGAACCAATTTATGATATTGTAAATATAAGCAATAATATTAAATTTGTATGTTTAATACCTGATTTTAGGTTATCAACAAAGGATGCAAGAGGGGTAATTCCTAAGGATATTTCACTAAAAGATGGTATATATAATGTATCGAGAGCTGCATTATTAGTTTCAGCTTTGATAAATGGACGTAAAAATTTATTAAAGTATGCATGCAATGATTCATTCCATCAAAACTATAGAAAGGTACTAATTAAACACTATGATGAAGTTAAAGAAAAGAGCTTTAATCTAGGTGCATTAGGATTTTTCCTTAGTGGAGCAGGACCAACTCTAATGGTAGTTTTAGATAGAGAAGATGATAATTTCGTGGGGGCAATGAAAGATTATCTTCTTGAAAACTCAATAAGTTGGGATGTGAAGGAATTAGAAGTAGATAAATGTGGGGCTGTTGTTTTAGAAGGGATGAACAATGAATAGTAACTATTTAGTAATTGATAAAAGAGCTTTACCAGAAGTTTTTGAAAAAGTAGTAATAGCAAAAAATCTTATTAGAGATGGCAAAGTGAAAGAGATAACAGAAGCAACTAAAATGGCAGGTATAAGCAGAAGTGTTTACTATAAGTACAAAGATTATGTATTTGAATTAGCTGAAAGTCAAGATGGAAAGAAAGTGACTTTCTTTATGATGATAAAACATGAAAAAGGTGTATTATCAGAAATTCTAAATTACGTATCTGAAACTGGTGGTAATATATTGACTATAGATCAAGGTATTCCTATTAATGGATCTGCAAATTTAAGTATTACAATTGATATTACTACGTTAGAGGTGGATATTAATGTTTTACAAGATGGACTTTGCAGTATAAGTGGAGTGGAAAAAGTAGATTTTATAGCGATGGAATAAAGAAATGGGACTGTACTAAAATGATAAATGATTTTAGTACAGTCCCATTTTTTCTATGTAGAAAATAAAACTATTGATCATTCTTTAATGAACATAATGTATATATAAGAAATGATATAATAAGTTTATTTACAATAAGTTTGGGTTTATTTCATTTCCTTCAGAATCACCATAATGGTTAAGAGGAATATTAGCAGGTCCTTCAAAAACAGAACCATCATATCCAAATCTAGAACCATGACATGGGCAATCCCATGTTTTATCATCTTGGTTCCATTTAAGTTCACACCCTAAATGTGTGCATTTTATATCAACAATATGAAGTTTTTCATTAGAATCCATATAAGCACCATATTTTCTATGATGAAGCGTTACAACTTTACCTGTTTCTTTTTCAGGCATATCTTTTGAAGCAAATTTAAGTTTTCCTACTATATATTGATAACCAACATCTAAATTTTCTTTAATTGACTCTAAAGAGACCTGCCCTTTTTTTCTTGATGGATTAAATGTATCACTATAAGTAAAGTCATTCTTAAGGACTAAGTCTTTGAGTATAATTGCAGCAGCTGTTCCATTAGACATACCCCATTTTGCATAACCTGTAGCAACATATATATTATCTCTAGCAGAGTTTATGAAGCCAACATAAGGGATGTGGTCAACGGTTATATAATCTTGTGCAGACCATTGATACTTGTATTCATCAATACCAAAGGTTTTATTGCCATATTCTTTTAAACCATAGTAATGATCAATATTATTGTCATGACCAACTTTATGTTTACTACCTGCAATTAATAAAAGTTTTTCATTTTCATCAGTATAGGTACGAAGTGAAATCGTAGGCTCTTCAACATTTATAAAAGTTGCTTTAGGGAAATCACCATTATATTTACCAGCAACTACGTAAGAGCGTTCAGGTTTTAATCTTGCAAAATATAGACTTAAATCATCATAAAAAGGAACGTGGGAACATATTAACACTTTATTTGCATAGATTATTTTTCCATTAGAACTTTTCACTTTGCAAGGGTGACCTTTTTCTAAAGTTTGCATAGGCGTATTTTCATATATTGTACAGCCTAGTTTCAAGACTTCTAATATAAGAGAATCAATATATTTTTTAGGATTAAATTGAGCTGTGTTATTGAATTTAATAGCAGCTTTAGAATCTATAGGGATAGGTATATTATCGATATATTCACAATCGATACCTATTTCATTACATACATTTAATTCATCTTGAAGTTTTTCAACCCAGCCATCTTTAGCAGTAAAAAGATAGGATGGAAGTCTTTCGAAATTACAATCTATATTATTTTCAGTAATTATTTTTTCAATTAAATCCAAGGCTTCATTATTGGCATTATAATATTGTGTAGCTGCGCTTATGCCATGTTTAGTTTTTATTTTATTATAAATTAAATTATGTTGAGGTGTTATTTTACCAGTATTTCTACCACTAGCACCATATCCAATAAAGTTTGCATCAACAAGTGTTACATTTGCACCTTCTTTGCAAAGTAAGTAGGCAGTTGTAATTCCAGTTATTCCTCCACCAACAACAAGATAGTCAGTATTGATATCTTTATTTAAATTCTCAAATCTTTTTCCTTTTGAGGAAGCAATCCAAAGTGAATTAGTCATAGTTAATCATCCTTTCATGCAATTTCATATATTATTAATAATTCCCTTAAAATGAGAAATTATTAATAGGCTAGAAAATTTGTAAGGACATAGACATAATAAAGTAACTTAATATAATAAAAATTACTTAAATATACTAAGCTTATAGGAGATAAATAAAAGTATTTTACTATAATGAATGAAAGAATTAGAGTATTGATATAGCATATTGGAATTGATTTATTATGATATAATCTTTATAAGAGTACAATGTATATGTAAAATAATAGTAAATAGAGGTGTTATTATGGAAGAAAAGTGGCTAAGCTGGGCAAAGAAGCTTCAATCTGTATCACAAGCTGGATTAGAGTATTCAAAAGATAAGTAGGATATAGAAAGATTCCAAGAATTAAGAGATTTATCATGTGAGATAATGAGTGAATATACAGATATAAGTTATGATAAAATAAAAGATTTATTTTGTGATGAAAGTGGATATCAAACTCCTAAAGTAGATGTAAGAGCAGCAGTATTTAAAGATGGAAAAATACTTCTTGTAAAAGAAAGTATAGATGGGAAATGGTCACTACCAGGAGGTTGGGCTGAATTCAATCTTTCTATCAAAGAAAATATAATAAAAGAATGCATGGAAGAGGCCGGAGTTAAGGTAGAGCCTATAAAGTTAATTGCAGCGTTAAATAGAAATTGGCATGTAGAGAATCCTTATCCATATGGAGTTTACAAAATGTTTGTACTATGTAACCTTTTAGGTGGAGAATTCGAAAAAAATATAGAGACAGAAGAAAGTGGATATTTTGATATTAACGAATTACCACCATTATCTATAGGAAGAAATACAACAGAACAAGTTAAAATGTGCTTTAAAGCTAATTCACGTAAAGAGGAATATGTGATTTTCGATTAGGTATATGAAAGTAAATAATAGGCTCTCATACTGGTATATTATTTATTTGATTATGCCTTAGTTGTAAAAACTATTAAAATTGGATAGAATTATAGGTAATATAGATATTACGAGGTAGGGGGCAATTAGAATGTTAGCAGAAAAAAGAAAGTTTACTATAGAAGAGGTTGAGAAGTTATATACTAGTGATGAATTAGTAGAATTAATTAATGGAGAGATATTTATGCAAGCTTCACCATCTATAAAGCATCAAAGAATATCAATGAAGTTATCAACTAAGTTATCATTATATTTTGATGGTAAAAAGTGTGAACCATTTGCAGCTCCTATAGATGTAATATTATCAAATGATGAAGAGGTATGTGAAAATAAAGTTATCCCAGATTTGATTGTAGTATGTGATAAGGATGGACTAAATGAAAATAATTATAAGGGAATACCATCACTAATTATAGAAATTGTATCACCTTCAAACTCACATCATGATTATATACGTAAACTAAATTTATATGAAAGATTCGGTGTTTTAGAATATTGGATAGTAGATCCAAGGTTTAAGTCGATTCAAATATATTATTTAAATGATGGAGAAAGTTATGAAATAACAGGAGTTTTTAAGGGGAATGAGGTTATGGAATCAAATATATTTAAGGGATTAACGGTTAATTTAGAAGATTTATTTAATTAAGTAGTAAAATTATGAATTGAATATGTTTTTAGTAATTCCAAAATAAATGGGATGTATCGAAATGATAAATCATTTTGATACATCCCATTTGTTTTATATTTAATTATTATCTAGATCTCATTTTAGTTGATGATTGTCTAGCTTTTTTTAGCATAGAACGATCAAATGGTTGGATATCCTTACCTGTAGTTAAGTTTGCAATGTTTGATGCAATGATTAACTCAGAGTTTTCCTTACCTTTTTCGCCTTTAAGACCCATAACAACAACTTTATGTCCTTGCTTTAATTCTATAAAATCTGGTTTTTTGAACCATCTTTTCTTTTTATATTCACATTTAACTATGTGTTTACCTGCATCTGGTTTAAGAACTATGTGACAGCTTATCTTTCTTATAATTCCTAAAACACTGCTTTCTTCAACCTTGAATGAAAGTATTGTTCCCATTGCACTTGTCATTCTATCTCCATATTTTGCTGTGTATGCTTCTGCAAAATAATTGCCCATCTTATCCTTGAAACCCATATGTATATCTCCTTTTTGTTAGAAAATTATTAAAATTAAATAAATATTATAATTACACCAATATTATAGCATACTTTACTTCTTTATAAAATATAAAAATAATAGTAATTAAATTAAACATAACAATATTTAAACATTGTTATGCGTAGAAAGCTAGTGGAGGTAAAAATGAAAAATGTAATCAAGGAAGAAATTAATATCAAAAGGCTGCAGGAGATTATAAAAGAGTCAAAAGAATCTGGAGGCAGGTTGGTTGCACTAAATGGCTATGTAGATGAAGAAAAAAATAATGTGCTAGTTTATACATTAGAGTTTGAAGCCTCGAGAAAAACGTATTTCGTAAGGGGAGAAAATAATGTTCCGACGATTACTAGAATTTATAGAGGGGCTGAATGGTTTGAAGAAGAAATTGAAGAGATGATGCCAATTAAGTTTGAAGGGTTAGAAAGAAAGGGAAGATTATTTTTACCAGAAGAGTTTTCTGTTGGAGAAGGACAGATTCTTATAATGCCATTAGATGAATTGAAAAAATATAAGGATAAGTAAGGAGGAACAGATAAGATGAGTTATATATTACCATTAGGTCCATATCACCCGGCTTTAGAGGAGCCAATTCATGTAAAGCTGTACACGGATGGTGAAAAAATTAAGGATTCGGAGGTATTTATAGGATATAACCATAGAGGAATTGAAAAGCTTGCAACAGAGAAGAATTATATGCAAACAATAACTTTAGTAGAGAGAGTGTGTGGTATTTGTTCACATTCGCATACATTAACATATTGTTTAGCTCTTGAGGAAATAGCAGCATTAGATGTTCCAAAGAGAGGAGCATATATAAGAGTAATACTGGGTGAATTAG
The DNA here is from genome assembly GCA_036637795.1 of Clostridium sp. Lineage (GTDB taxonomy): Bacteria > Bacillota > Clostridia > Clostridiales > Clostridiaceae > Clostridium. The sequence goes on from JAVWLU010000003.1 coordinate 192,970, forward strand.
AAAGATTACATTCACATTTTTTATGGCTTGGTCTTGCAGCTCATATCATAGGGTTTGACTCTTTGTTTATGATGTGCTTTTCAACTAGGGAAAAAATAATGAATATTTTAGAGAGAATTTCGGGGAATAGAGTTAACTATGCAATGAATATAATTGGTGGTTCAAGAAGAAATATTGATGAAATTTGTTCAAAAGATATTAAATCAATGCTTAATGAAGTAGAAGAAGAACATAAGAGGATAGTTGATATTTTTGCTGGAGATAAAATAACTTCAATGAGAACAAGAGAAATTGGGATTCTAACTACAGAGGATGCAATAAGTTTTGGTGCATGTGGGCCTCATGGTAGAGCATCTAATATAAAACATGATGTTAGAAAAAGTACACCTTATTCTTGTTATGAAGACTTCGATTTTAAAATGATAACTGATGATGGGGGTGATGTTTTTTCAAGGGTAGTAATTAGACTTTTTGAGATTAATGAAAGTATAAGTATTATTAGACAGGCTTTAGATAATATGCCAGATGGAAAGATAAATAATGGATTCAAAATAATTAAGATACCAAAAGGAGAAGCATTAACTGCAATAGAAGCACCAAGAGGTGAGGTAACATATTATGTTGTATCTGATGGAGGATTAACAAATAGTAGAGTTAATATTCATGTACCAACATTTAAAAATGCAGCGTCAGTACCAACTATGTTAAATGGTAATACAATTGCTGATGCTGGTTTAATAGTTGCAAGTATAGATCCTTGCTTCTCTTGTTTAGATAGGTGATGAAATGCATGAGTTATCAGTTACAGAAGGAATAATAAAAATTTGTAAAGATGAAGCAGATAAACATAAATTTAAGCGAATATTGAATATAAATATAAAAGTAGGAGAACTCTCAGGCTTAATTCCTGAATGTATTTCATTTTATTTTAATGAGATAAGTAAAGATACAGTAGCAGAAGGAGCAAAGATAACTGTAAAGAAAGTTCCATTAAGATTTAAATGTGCTGAATGTGGATGTGAAGATGAAATAAATCTAGGTGAATACACCTGTAGAAACTGTGGTGGGCTAAGGATAAAGTTTATAAACGGAAGAGAATTATATATTGATACTATGGAGGTAGAGTAATGGAAATTAAGGTTGTAAAGCAAATAATGGAGTGGAATGAAAACTGTCATGAAGAGCTAAAAGAAGATTTATGTGAAAAGGGAATCAAGCTTATAAATGTAATGGGATCTCCAGGTGCAGGAAAGACAAGTTTCATAACAGGTTTAATAAAGGAGTTAAAGACTAGAGGAAAAAGAATTGGGGTAATTGAAGGTGACATAGAAGGAAAGATAGATGCAGAGAGGATTTCTAAATTAGGAGTTCCTGTAGTTCAACTTAATACTAATGGAGCTTGTCATATAGAAGCAATGAGTATTAAAAATATTGTACCATCGTTTGATCTAGAGAATTTAGATTATATCATTGTGGAAAATATAGGAAACTTAGTGTGTCCAGCAGAGTTTGATATTGGAGAAACGTTAAAGATAGCACTTTTAAGCATTCCAGAGGGGGATGATAAAGTGGTGAAATATCCTCTTATGTTTACAAGGTCAGATGCATTAGTTTTAACTAAATATGATTTAATTGATTATTTTAATTTCGATTTTCAAGGAGTTAAAACAGATGCTAAGCAAAAAAATAATGATTTAGAGATATTCCAAGTAAACTCTTTAAAAAATGAAGGGATACTTGAGTTTAGCAATTGGCTTTTAAAAAAGCTAGAATAGGAGAATTAAATGAAAATTAAAAGGTTTTTAATGATATTTGCACTTTCATTTTCAATATGGTTACTACTCGCAATTCCAGAAGAACTAGCTATGATTTCTTTTCAAGAATTTATAGTAGGAGCAATGGGTTCAGCTATAATTTCAGGCTTTTGTACTTATTTAACTGAAGAAGGCAATGAAAATAAAAGATTTAAATTTGATAGAGTAGTAGCGTTTATAGTTTATATACCAGTATTTATTTTGGAACTTATTAAGGCAAATATAAGTATGGCTAAAATATGTTTTTCAAAAAAAGTAAATATTGAGCCTGTAATAGTTAAAATTCATACAACTTTAAAAGAAGATACATCATTAACGCTTTTAGCAAATTCAATAACATTAACACCAGGAACTATATCAGTAGAAGTTATAGAAGAGGATGGAGAAAATTATATTTATATACATTGGATTGATACTGGTGGAGCTAAGGAAGAAGAATTTGGTGACATTATAAAGGGGAAATTTGAGCCCTATATAAGGAGGATATCAGAAAAATGATTGTATCTTCAGCTTTAATAATTACATCAATAATATTAGGAATAATGTCACTATGCATGTTATATAGAGTATTCAAAGGTCCAAGCGTAATTGATAGAGTACTAGCTGGTGATATTATAGATCTTTTGCTTGGAGTAATAATGATTATATTTGGAGTTTTGTTAAAGAGAAGTTTATTTATTGACCTAGGACTTATTGTAACTTTACTTGGGTTTATAGGTACAGTTTTAATATGCAAATATTTAGAGGGGGATTTGTAATGAGTACGATAGTGGATATATTTATATTAATTTTATTACTTTGTGGACTTATACTAACTTTCTCAGGATTTATAGGTATATTTAGGCTTAAGGATACTATGAGTAGGTTGCAAGCTTCTACTAATATAACAACACTTGGAGTGATTTTTATAATACTAGGTGCAATAATTTATGGATTAAAATTTTCTTTGGCAGCATTTGCGATTAAGGGGATTTTAATAATTATATTTATTTTAATTACAGGTCCAATTGCAGCACATACAATGGCTAGATCTTATCATAAGTTAACTGGCACAGGAGAGCTAAAAAGAGATGATTATTGGAGGGATATGTATGAGTAGTTTTGATATTCTAAATACCATCATAATACTAGGAATAATTATTTCTGGGGCAGTGGTTTATAAACTCGAAAACACACTTCATAGTGTTATTGCATTAGCAATTTTAGGTAGTTTTTTAGCAATGGAATTTCTACTTTTAAAAGCTCCAGATGTAGCTATTGCAGAAGCTGCTGTAGGTGCTATTTTAACACCTATAATATTTATAGTTACATTAAATAAAATTAGTAAGAAAAGGGGAGGAGAAAAGGAGGAATGAAGAAGTTTAAAATTATTTCTTTAGCATTAATAACTATAGTTTTACTTGCTATTACTCCTACTCTTATAAATACACAAAATGAGCCTAGTTTAGGTGATGCAGTAGTAGATAATACTATTTCAGGCACTAAGGCTTTAAATTCAGTTACAGCAGTAGTTTTTGACTTTAGAGGATATGATACCTTAGGTGAAGCTACAGTTTTATTTACAGCAATATTAGCCACAGCAACAGTGCTAAGAAAAACTAAGAAAAAGGGGGAACAAAAATGAGAAAGAAAAAGGAAGTAATTGTTCCAACTTCAGTTAGATTTATTTTGCCTATAATGCTTACACTTGGGTTATTTATAATTTTACATGGACACTTATCTCCAGGCGGTGGATTTCAAGGGGGCGTAATTTTAGCCGGAGTAGTTTTACTAATATACTTCTGTGGTGGATATAAAAAGGTTGATGAAAAGTTCAAGAAGGAAGATTATAAGTTTTTTGAAGGCTTATGGGCATTAGCATTTGTATTTTTAGGGGTAATTGGGTTAAGGGTAGGAACTAACTTTTTTACGAATGTATTATCACTTGGAGAACCAGGAGATTTAATAAGTTCAGGTACTATTTTTATGATGAACTTTGCAGTAGGATTTAAAGTTTTTGCAGGGATAACCTTCTTGATTGCAATATTTATTGGATTACTGAGAAGAGAGGAGGATTAATTTGGGGATTAATTATATAGGAGCTATCTTTCTTATTGTGCTAGGTCTTGCAATTATTATTTTCAAAAAGAATTTAATAAAAATTGTTATGGGAATGTCCATATTAGATTGTGGTATAAACCTTTTACTAATTACTATTGGGTATAGAACTGGCGGAAATGTACCAATATTTCAAAATGCATTAGAAACATCAACTTATGTTGATCCAGTACCACAAGCATTAACATTAACATCAATAGTAATAGGAGCTTGTGTTACAGCATTAGCACTAGCATTAGTTATAAAAATAAATGAGTACTATGGAACTATAGATGCTGATAAGGTTAGGAGGTTAAAGGGGTGAGTAGTGATATGATTCAAAATCTACCTATAATATCAATTATAATCCCATTAGCAACTGCATTTATACTTGGATTATTTCACTTTAAAAATAAAAAGATATATCCATTAGTAACAATAGGTGCATTATCATTATCATTATTATGTTTGATATTACTTATAAAACCAGTATTTATGAATGGAGACATTATAGTTTATTGGATGGGTGGATGGGAAATGATAGGTATATCATTAGAAGTTGATCCATTTAGCTTATTTGTTGGATTTATAATATCAATTGCATGTTTACTATCTTCAATATATGCCTACTCATATATGAGTAAAGATGCTGATGAAGAAAAATACTATGTATTATTTTTAATATTATGTACAAGTATGATTGGCTTTGTGTTTACTGGTGATTTATTTAATATGTATGTAATGATTGAAATAATGACATTTGCAGCAATAGCACTTACTGCGTTTAGAAACCATAAATACAAGAGTATAGAGGCTGGATTTAAATATGTAGTAAGTGGATCACTAGGATCATCATTTATATTAATAGCTACGGTTTTAATTTATTCTAATTTAGGTAGCCTTAATATTGCTGATTTAATGGTTAAGGTTCAAGCAGCTGGTGGTGTTTCAGAAAATTTAGTTCTTGCAGTTGCTCTTGGATTTATGATTGTTGGATATGCAGTTAAATCATTTATGGTTCCATGCCATACGTGGCCAACAGATGCTCATATGTCAGCTCCATCATCAGTTTCAATGATACTTTCAGGTGTAATGAGTAAAACAGGTATTTATGGAATAATAAAAATTCTATTTATTATGTTTGGGTTAACAGGAAGCAAAGGATTATCTATATTACTTGCGGTATTTGGGGTAATTACAATGGTTGTAGGTGTATGTATGGCTCTTATGCAAACTGATTTTAAGAGACTCTTAGCATTTCACTCAGTTTCTCAAATAGGATATATAGTTTGTGGAATTTCAATTGGAATATTTACAAATTCTCCAGATAGTAATTTAGGTTTAGTTGCAGCAATATATCATATGGTTAATCACTCTATATTTAAAGGATTATTATTTTTAACGGCAGGAGCTATTTTATACAGAATAGGAACAACTGATTTATCAAAAGTTTCAGGACTAGTAAAAAAGATGCCATTTACAACAATATGCTTTTTAATAGGGGCAGCAGGTATAAGTGGATTACCACCTTTTAATGGATTTATTTCTAAGGGGATACTATATGAAGCTGGTATGAAAAATGGATTTCAAATTATAACTATAATAGCATTTGTGGTATCTGCACTTACATTAGCTTCATTTGTAAAAGTTGCATCATCTGCATTTTTTGGTCCACTTAGATGTAAAAATGATGAAGGTATTGATGTTAAAGAGGAAGATATAAAGGAAGTACCTATTGCAATGAAAATTCCAATGTCCATACTAAGTGCTTTAACTTTAATATTTGGAATAATGCCAGGTGTAATAATAGATAAAATTATTGTACCTGTAGTTGGGTCAATAAGAAATATAGGTTCATATGTTTTAGCTAGTTTTAGTGATATACATGGATTTAATTTTATTGCAGATTGTTCTAAATTAGGTTTTTACAAACCAGAAGTGTTTTTGATTATTTTTGTATTGTTATTAATATTAATTGCTTCAATAGTAATGTTTAGACCGAAAGGAAATAGTTTAATTCAAGGTAGTAAAAATGAAAGTTTTAGTTGTGGAGAACAAGATACTTTATCTAATCTTGGGCCACATGATATGTTTTGGGGATTTAAAGAAAGTTATAGAAAATATTTCGATGGATTAGTTGAAGGACATTCAGGGGTAGTTAATGATTATGCCTTTTGGATTATAGCTGCACTTGCAATAACATTAGTGTATTCAGCTTTATTTATATAAGGAGGGGGAGAATGGATATTATTAGATTTTTATTAAATATATTAATTTTCCCAGGAGCATTATTTACTATATTGATATCATTATTTTATGCAGGGATAGATAGAAAGCTTGTGGCTAGGATGCAAAGAAGAGTAGGCCCGCCTATATTACAACCTTTTTATGATATATTTAAGCTTTTTGGAAAAGAAACAATAGTACCTAAGTCAGGGGCAAAGAAGATTTTTTTAATAGCGCCAATAGTTGGATTAGCTAGCATATTAGCAGTGCCTATGTTTATACCATCTTTTAATGGAGGTGTATTTAGCATAGATGGTGATGTTATTTTTATATTATATTTATTAGCAATACCAGCTGTTGCAATGCTAATTGGTGGAATGGCATCATCTTCACCTTATGCATCAATAGGTGCATCAAGAGAAGTAGTTACAATGATTGCATATGAATTACCGTTAATATTAGTAATAGTTGCTATATGTAATAAAGCTAATAGTTTTATGCTTCAAAACATAATAAGTAGTCAAGGAAATTTAGGATATATGTTCTCGATAGCACTTTTACCAGCAGCAATAGCATTTTTAATTATAATACCAGCAAAAGTAGGAGTAGTACCTTTTGATATTGCGGAAGCAGAAACAGAAATATGTGAGGGGCCATTAGTAGAATATAGTGGAGTGTCATTAGCATTATATAAGATAACTGGGAATGTGAAGGCATATGTATTATCAATTTTATTTGTATGCTTCTTTTTAGGTGGAGTTGGTGTTACTGTTGAAAATTTATATTTGAATTTATTTTTAAATGCATTAATAGTTTTAGTTTTAGCTGGAATAGTAATGTTTATTTCAATTACATTAGTAAGAACTACTGTAGGAAGAATTCGTTCAAATAATATTGTTAAATTTTATTGGAAGGTTCCTGGTTTGCTAGCATTAATAAGCGTAGTGTTAGTAGCTATAGGTGCATAGGAGGGATTAGTATGAGTGCGATTACGGAAGGGTTAGAGAAATCACCTTGGCTTTATCATGTTAATACTGGGTCTTGTAACGGATGTGATATTGAATTAGTTAGTCTTTTAACTCCTATTTATGATGTAGAGAGACTTGGGGTTAAACTTGCAGGCACGCCAAGACATGCAGATATTGTAGTAGTAACAGGTCCAGTAACAACCCAATCAAGAGAGCGTTTGGTGAGAGTGTTAGAGCAAGTTCCAGAACCAAAGGTAGTTCTTTCTTTAGGATCATGTCCTATAAGCTGTAATGTTTTTAAAGGAAGCTATTCTATTGATGGTCCATTAGATAAATGGACAAATGTAGATGTCTCAGTAGGTGGTTGTCCTCCTAAGCCAGAAGCTATAATTCAAGGAGTAATAAAAGCTGTTGAATTATTAAAAAAGAAAAGGGAGGACTTGAATAATGTTTAAGGCTCCATATATTAAAGAAGCAATCAAAAATTTATTTAAAGAACCTCTAACTAGAACTGGAAATGATGAAAAAGAAAATCCAGATGGTTATAGAGGAAGAATTGAGTTTAATAAAGATGTTTGCATTGGGTGTGGGCTTTGTCAAAGAGTTTGTTCACCTGGAGCAATAGATAAAATAACTAAATCTATAGAAGGCGGGCAAGAGATTACTATGAGGTATGATTTAGGTAGTTGTACCTATTGTGGATTTTGTTCAGAGATATGCCCAAAGAAAGCATTAACTCTAACAAAAGAATCAAATATTGTAGTTACAGATAAAAAGGATCTTATAGTTGAGGGAACATTTATAAAAAAATTACCTTCAAAGCCAGCTCCTAAAATAAATAAATAAATTATGTTAATTATAAATAAGTAAGACTATGTCAAAAGAACATCTAAATTATTAGAATTATTATTTTGATATAGTTTTTATTTTTTTATATAAATATATTAAATTTTCATTTTTAGATTATAATATTTTTATTGTAATTTAAAAAATAGGATAGTTGGAGGTAGGTATGAGTTTATTAAGAAAAGGTGATACAGTTGGGATTGTAGCATGTTCAGATGGATTTAATTATGATAATAAGTTAGTAGTTGATAAATTAATAAATCAATTGAATTCTTTTGGACTTACAGTAGTTTGTTCAGATTACATATATATAAGAGAATCAGTGTTTAGTGGAACTAGCCAAGAAAAAGCACTAGCTTTAATGAATTTTTATAAAGATCACAATATTAAAGCTATATTTGATATTTCAGGTGGTAATTTAGCTAATGGAGTATTGGATTACTTAGATTTTGATATTATAAAAAATAATTACAAACCATTATTTGGGTATAGTGACTTAACTGTATTATTAAATGCTTTATATTCTAAAGTTGGTTCAAAAAATTATTTATACCAAGTTAGAAATTTAGTAGATAATTATAAAGAAATTCAATGTAATAATTTTAAAGACACATTTATGGAGGAGAAAAAATCTCTTTTAGATTTTGATTATGAATGGATACAGGGTACAACAATGGAGGGAGTTATTATTGGTGGAAATATTCGTTGTTTATTAAAACTTTCAGGAACACAATATATGCCAAACTTTAATAATAAAATTTTATTATTAGAAAGTTATAGTGGGGGAGTTGGTGAAATGACAACATTTCTGACACAATATAAACAACAAGGTGCATTTAAAAAAGTGAAGGGTATAATACTTGGACATTTTACACAAATGCAAAAAGAAAATTATATTCCCGATATAGTTGAAATAGTAAAAGATATAGTAGATGATAGCACACTACCAATAGTTAAAACTGATTATATTGGACATGGAAAAGATTCAAAATGTGCAGTTATTGGAGAGAATGTTAAACTTAAGAAATAGTTTTCATGAAATGTTAAGATTTTGTTATGAAATTGACATAGTAGTTATAGTATAATAGAGGTAAGAAGTTTTTAGCATAAATGAAAAGTGAGGGAATGGGATGGATAACTTTCTCCTGGAAAAAATTAACCTGACAATTGACAACTATAGGTTATCAAAAGAATGCTTAAGAAACGATGGTGATTTATTAAATCACTACTCATCATTAGTGTTTGCACATTACGATAAAGAAGTACCAATAACATTAGTTAAAAGTATTAGAAAGCATATAAAGAATACATCAACTAGAATGTCACCTTTCAGAGGAGATATACTTTATTTACTATCTTTTTTATTAGCAAAAGATGGATTAGAATATGAAAAAACGGTAGATGATATTTATGAAATAACAGAATTATTAGCTGATACAGGTTTTAAAATGGGAGATCATCTTGTTTTAACATCATATGTAATAGCTAAATATGGTAAGAATAAAGATAAAGTTAAACTTATAGATAATATGAAATCAGTATATGAAGTATTGAAAATAAAATATAATTCAATTACAGATGAAGATGATTATTTAGCTTGTGCCTTATGGGCATTAAATGACATAGATCCAGAAACTATACATGAGTTTATTGAATTAGTATTTGAGCAAGTTAATACTATGAAAATTAAATCTAAAAATGCAGTTCAAGGTTTATCTAATGCACTTATTTTAAATGGTTCTTCTGGTCATATGTACAGAACAGCAGAACTTATAATGCAGTTAGAAAAAAGAGAAATTAAACTGGCTCATCAATTTTTACCTTTACTAGGAGTTTTATCAAATGTAACTCCTAGAAAGTACGTAGATGTTTGTGAGGGAGTCATTGAGTATCTTTGTGAAGAGGAATCAGAATATGAATTCTATATGGACAAAGGGTTTAGAACAATAATAGCAATTTCTATAGTATCATTCTGCACAATTCAGGAAGAAAGAATGTATATAGATGAACTTCTAGCTCATGGTGTTTATTGTTTTATAAAATCAAAGAATCAAGGGTTATTTTCTGAAATTTTAGTTTAATAGGAGGCACAATGTCTAAAATTATTCTGCATGTTGACATGGATGCATTTTTCGCTTCAGTTGAACAATTAGATGATAAAAGCTTAAAAGGAAAGCCTGTTATTGTTGGCGGAACATCAGAAAGAGGCGTAGTATCTACATGTTCATATGAGGCAAGAAAATATGGAGTTCATTCGGCAATGCCTATATTTATTGCTCAAAAATTATGTCCACATGGAATCTACGTTAGGGGAAGATACTGGAGATATAAAGAAATATCAGAAGAAGTCTTTAGTATATTTAAAGAAATAACACCGGCGGTAGAACCGTTATCTATTGATGAAGCATTTTTAGACTTATCTTTTACAGATTTAAAAGATGGGAAAAAAGTAGCCGAATATATTAAGCAGAGAGTTTATAAAGACATAGGATTAACATTATCAGTTGGAGTATCCTATAATAAATTTTTAGCGAAACTTGCATCGGATTGGAATAAACCTAATGGTATTATGGAAATAACAAAAGATATGGTTCCAGGCATACTAAAGCCATTACCTATTGGAAAAATACATGGACTTGGACAAAAATCAGTAAATAAGCTTAATAACATGGGGTTATTTACAGTTGAAGATTTATTAGAACTACCTTTAGAGTTTTATTTAACTTATCTAGGAAGTAAGCAAGGTGCTGATGTATATGATAGAATTAGAGGTATTGATGATAGAGAAGTAAATTCTCATAGAGATAGAAAGTCATTTGGTAAAGAAAGAACTTTAAAAAGTGATACTCAAGATAAAGATGAATTATTATTAATTTTAGAAGAATTTATTAGTCAAATAAGTAATTATCTTAAAGCTAAAAATATAAAAGGCAAAACAATTACCTTAAAATACAAAACAGCATCGTTTGAAAATCATACTAGAAGTAAAAGTCTAAGTTATTATACAAATGATAATGTAGAAATATTAGAGGTTGTACAGGAATTACTAGAAAATGAAGTTTTTAATGAAAATATTAGGCTTATAGGGGTATCTATTTCATCGTTTAATGAGTTTGAGGTGGAGCAATTAAGTTTATTTTAATAAAACGTGGCTAAATAATATTATTAGTTATATAATAGATTTGATTTTTTTTATAGGAGGAACAACAGATGGATAAAAAGCAATTAGCTCAAATGATCGATCATACAGTTTTAAAGGCAGATGCAAAGGCAAAGGATATAATAAAGATTTGTGTAGAAGCAAAGGAAAATGAATTTAAGTCAGTTTGTATTAATCCAGCATGGGTTAGTCTTGCAGCTAAAGAACTAGCAGGAACAAACGTAGAAATATGCACAGTAATAGGATTTCCTTTAGGAGCAACAACTACGGAAGTTAAGGCTTTTGAAACAAAAGATATTATTGAAAAAGGAGCAACTGAAGTTGATATGGTTATCAATGTAGGGAAGCTTAAAGATGGAGATTTAGAATACGTTAAAAAAGATATTAAAGCAGTTGTTGATGCAGCAAAGGGTAAAGCATTAACAAAAGTTATCATAGAAACTTGTCTTTTAACAGATGAAGAAAAGGTTACAGCTTGTAGACTTTCAAAAGAAGCAGGAGCAGATTTTGTTAAGACATCAACTGGATTCTCAACTGGTGGAGCTACTCCAGCAGATATTAAGTTAATGAGAGAAGCAGTAGGACCAGAAATGGGAGTTAAAGCTTCAGGTGGAGTTAGAAGTCTTGAAGATGCAATGGCAGTAATAAATAACGGAGCTACTAGAATTGGAGCTTCAGCAGGGATTGCAATATGCAATGGTGAAGTATCAAATTCAAACTATTAATTTAAAATAAATCGAAAATAAAAAAATGATCAATATTCAATCTAAAATTAATTACTAACCAATACTAAAATAGTTTGGTTTATATTAATTTATAATTGAGTGTTGGTCATTTTATTTTTAGAAATATATTAACTTTTTAAATAAAGTTATTCCTAAAATGAAAGTATTAGAATATTAATATATTAAATCATTTTTTTAGGAGGCGACTGCTTAATAAGTCCAAAGGCTTAAGTGGGTAAAAGTATGAAGAAAGAGTTAACTCCAAATGAAGTAATTTTTAGTAAAGAGTTTATTAGTTCTAAAAACATTGAAGATTGGGGGATCCCAGAATATGATAAAGCCTACAAAAAGATAAGTAGAGCCTTAAGTATAGAGAAGGAAGGATATAATCTATATTTAATTGATAGTTTTTCAAAGGATAAGATGAAATCCTTAATTTCATATATAGAAGAGCAATACAAAAACCTGGATGCTCCAAAGGATATCTGTTATGTTACATTAGAGGATGAAAAAAAACCAGAAGTTATATTTGTATCTAATGGAAAAGGAAATAAACTTAAGGAGACAATGGAAAACTTAAAAAATCACTATTTAGAGACCATAGAAGATTTTTATAATAGTTCATCAAATAATGAAAAAGATATATTAATAGATGAGATAGAAACAAAGAGGAACGATTATATAAGTCAACTAATGGATATGGCAAAAAAAGAAGGATTTGATGTTAAGGCAACAACTAGAGGATTTGCATTTATACCATTAAAAGATGGTGCGGCAATGACTGAGAAAGAATATGATACATTAGAAGAAGGAAATAAAGATAAAATAGTTTCAAAAGTAACTAATTTGAAAAAGAAAGCTGAAGTAGTATTAGATAAACTAAAAGATATTGAACTTAAGTCTATGAAAAAGCTAAAAGATATATATAATAAGTTTTTAATAACTCAAATGGAAGATTATAAAGATGATATTTTATTAGAATTTATAACTGATGATGAGTCATATGAGTATTTAGAAAGATTATTTATTGAAATAGAAAAAGATATTATAGAATGTTACACTATGAGTCTAGAGGATGATGAAAATGAGATTTATGAGGTTCTAAATAAATATTCAGTTCAAGTTCTTGTAGATAATAGTGCTAATACACATCCTCCAATAGTTTATGAGGAAGATCCAAATGTAAATAATCTTATGGGAAATATAGAATATGAAAATCATAATGGAGTTTATACAACAGATATATCATTGGTGACTCCAGGAGCAATAATTAAAGCAAATGAAGGGTGTTTAATTTTAAGATTGAGTGCACTTGCAAATAATCAGTATAGCTATTACTGCTTAAAGAAGACATTGCTTTCAAATAAAGTGTCATATGATACATCAAAAAATTATGTTGAATTATTATCTATAAATGGATTAAAACCAGAACCTATACCAGTTAAAGTAAAAGTAATACTAATAGGGGATTATAATTACTATGATGTTTTATACAATAATGATGAGGACTTTAAATCATTATTTCCTTTAAGAGCAGAGTTTTCATCAGTGATAGATACAACAGATTCTTCTATTGCTACAATGAATAAAAACTTGTTTAAGAAAGTCAAAGAAAATAAATTATTGGATATAGATGAATCAGCTCTATGTGAAATTTATAAATATCTATCAAGAAAGTGTAGTAGTAGAAGTAAAATAGATATAGAAGGATATGATTTAGATAGAATACTGATTCTTTCGGATTCAGAAGCTAGGGATAGAGGAAGTAAATTAATTGAAGGTAAAGATATTATAAAGATTTGCTATGAAAAGGAGCCAATAGAAGATGAGTATATGAAGATGTATAAGGATGGAAAAATCCTTATAGATGTTACAGGAGAGACTGTAGGGTCAATAAATGCATTATCTGTAATTGGAACAGGTTTTTATAGTTTTGGTAAGCCAATGAGAGTAACCTGTGTAGCAGTAAAAGGTAAAGGTAGAATTGTAGATATTCATCAACAAAGTAATTTAAGTGGTAAAATTCATGAAAAATCTATTAGTATTTTAAGAAGTATTTTAAATACTATATTCAACCCATATGATGAGCTGCCAGTTGATTTTTATTTAAGTTTTGAACAATTGTATGGAAAGCTTGAGGGAGATTCAGCATCAGTTGCTGAAATAGTATGTATACTATCAGCTTTAAGTAAAAAGCCTATAAAACAAAACTTTTCAGTAACAGGTTCTATAAATCAATTTGGAGATGTTCAACCAATAGGTGGTGTTAATGAAAAAATAGAGGGGTTCTATAAGATGTGTAATATAGTAGACACTCATAAAGGCAAATGTGTATTAATACCAAGTTTAAATAAGGATGAATTAGTATTGAGTCCAGAAGTAGAATCGGCTATTGAAAATGGAGAATTCCATATATATACTATGGATACTTTACAGGATGCAATAGAAACATTGATTTTAAATGATGGAGAAACTATTGAGGAATTCTTTAGTGGTATCGAAATTGAAATTAAGAAATATGAACCAGAGAATAAAGAATAATACTATATAGTTTCTTTAACAAGAAAATGACCATTATCAATGAATTATTATCAAGGGGATATATCGAAATGAGTTTTCATTTTGATACATCCCCATTAATTTAGAATTTATTTTCCTTTATTTGGAATATTTTTAATTGACTGAGCATAAAAATATATGTTAAAATTAGGAAAGAGATTAAAAATGAAAGGGGGAGCGAGGGCGATTAACTGTTAAATAGCCCGATATGTGTATGTATTTAAAATATGCAAAGCAAGAAGAGACTCTTATAGTAACTTTCTTAGGTGAATTAGATCATCACTCAGCAGAGGAAGTTAGAGTGAAAATAGATGATAGAATTGATAGAGATAACATAAAAAAACTAGTGTTAAACTTTGAAGGAGTTACCTTTATGGATAGCTCTGGAATTGGGGTAGTTGTGGGAAGGCTTAGAAAAATGCAAGCTAAAAAAGGTGCTCTTTGCATAACTGATGTAAATAGAACAGTAAATAAAGTGTTTGAGCTATCAGGATTGTATAAGATTATTAAAGCTTATGACAGTGTTGAACAAGCTATCATAAACATTTAGTGGAGGGATTACAAATGGTAGATAATAAAATTAGTATTGAATTTTTGAGTTTATCTCAAAATGAGGCATTTGCAAGAGTAGCAATAGCAGCATTCGTTGCACAACTAGATCCAACAATAGAAGAAATTACTGATGTTAAGACAGCTGTTTCAGAAGCTGTAACAAATTCTATAATTCATGGTTATGAAAATAAAAAAGAGGGCATAATAAAAGTTGAAGCTTCTATTGAAAACAATAATGTTACCATAGTCATAAATGATAAAGGAAGGGGAATTTCTGATATAGAGCAAGCAAGAGAACCTCTATATACATCAAGACCAGATTTAGAAAGATCAGGGATGGGATTTACAGTAATGGAAACATTCATGGATTCTATTGAAATTGATAGTAAAGATGGACTAGGTACAACAATTGTAATGAAGAAGAAATTTAATGCAGTAAGTTAGGTGAGTAAAATGAATCAAGGGAGTATCAGGGAAAAAGAGTACAACTATGACGATAATTCCGCACTAATTCCACTTGCAAAAGATGGCGACGAATATGCTATGAATAAGGTTATAGAAATGAACCTTCCATTAGTTTCTTCAATAAGCAAAAAGTTTTTGAATCGTGGTTATGATTATGAAGATATTTTCCAAATTGGATCTATTGGCTTAGTAAAAGCAATTAAAAATTTTGATTCCAGTTTTAATGTGAAATTTTCGACATATGCAGTGCCGATGATAATTGGTGAGATTAAAAGATTTATTAGAGATGACGGAATGATAAAGGTTTCTAGAAATGTAAAGAGTTTAGCAAGAAGATTACATTTCCAGAAAGAACAATTAACAAAACAATTAGATAGAGATCCAACGATTGATGAATTAGCAGAATTTACAGGTGTGGAAAAAGAAGATATAGTATTTGCTATAGAATCATCCACAGGTCTTCAATACTTATACGACACTATTCATCAAGATGATGGAGCGCCAGTCTTGTTAATTGACAAGCTTAGTGAAAAAGGCGAGGATGATGATCAGTTTATTGATAAAATCGCTTTGAAAGAAGCACTTAGAAGCTTAGATGATAAATCGAGACAAATAATTATTATGAGATATTTTAAAGACCAAACGCAAGTGCAAGTTGCGAAGATGTTAGGTATAAGTCAGGTACAAGTATCTAGAATAGAAAAGAAAGTTTTAATGCAAATGAGAAGCAAGTTAGAAGAAGATTAACAACAGAAGAAAAGGAAATGATAAAAATGAATATTAAAGATTAAGTAGCTTTTTAGTTGATATCAAAAAAGCTACTTTTTTTATTCTAAAATTTTCTAGGATTTTATTGAATTTTTTAGGAATAATATATGTGTATGAAAGGAGTGACAATTGTGCCAAAAAAACATTCGAATCAAGAGAAGAAGCTTTTACAGACATTTGATAAGATTACAAAAGATGCACAGCCACAGCCAAAATATGTTTCCAATTGTATAAAGGCATTTTTAGTTGGAGGAGCTATTTGTACAATAGGTCAAGTTTTCCAAAATATATTTACAAGTTATGGATTTGCAGAAGAGGAAGTTAAAACTATGGTACCTATAGTTATGGTATTTTTAGGAGCACTATTCACAGGTATTGGTATATATGATAAGTTAGCAACATTTGGCGGTGCAGGAACAGTCGTACCGATTACAGGTTTTTCGAATGCGATAGTCGCACCAGCTATAGAGTTTAAAAAAGAAGGTTTTGTATTTGGTGTTGCTTCAAAAATGTTTACTATAGCAGGACCTGTACTAGTTTATGGAATAAGTAGTTCAGTAATTATTGGATTTATCTATTATATATTGCAATTTTTCAAATAAATAAGGTTATTTATTTTAAAAAGCCGTAAATGATTGGAGATAAAAAGATGAGTAGAAAAAAAAGAGTAGGAAGACAAACTGTTAAACTCATGGACCCTCCTAAAATAATAGCAACATATAGTGTTGTTGGACCTAAAGAAGGAGAAGGACCCTTAAAAGAGTATTTTGACGAAATACTAAATGATGATATGTTCGGTAAAGATTCATATGAAAAAGCTGAAAGTGAAATGATGTTAACCGCTGTTAAGAGTGCAATGAATAGAGCAGATTTAACAATTAAGGATATAGATTATTTATTTGCAGGAGATTTGTTAAACCAAATAACATCATCTAGTTTTGCAGCAAGACAATTAAGTATTCCTTTCTATGGACTTTATGGTGCTTGTTCAACTATGGCGGAATCATTAAGTATAGCGGCATTAATAATGGATGGTGGGTTTGCAGATCATGTAATTGCATCAACATCATCACATTTTAGTTCAGCAGAAAGGCAATTTAGATTTCCACTTGAATATGGTAGCCAAAGAGTAGCAACTGCTCAGTGGACTGTTACTGGTTCAGGGGCAATGGTTTTAGGTAAAGAAGGTAATTTCCCAGAAGTTACTTATGTAACAACTGGAGTTGTTAAAGATTATGGAATTAAAGATTCTAATAATATGGGAGCAGCTATGGCTCCAGCGGCTGTAGATACTATTTATAATCACTTTAAAGATACTGGAAGATCACCTAAAGATTATGATGTAATAGCCACAGGAGATTTAGGCTTAGTTGGAAAAGAGATTACAATAAAGTTATTACAAGAACTTGGATATGATTTATCAAGAAATTACGTAGATTGTGGTGAAATTATATTTGACAATGAAGTTCAAAAGACAGATTCAGGCGGAAGTGGATGTGGGTGTTCAGCAGTTGTTACAAGCGGGTATTTCTATAAAAAACTTTTAAAACATGAAATTAAAAGTATGTTATTAATAAGTACGGGTGCTTTAATGAGTACTACATCATCGCTTCAAGGAGAAACAATTCCAGGAATAGCTCATGCTGTTGCAATAGAATTTAAATAACAAAGGATGTGTTATAGTGGATTACATAAGTGCATTTATAGTTGGTGGACTAATTTGTGTTGTAGCTCAAATATTAATGGATACTACTAAATTAACACCAGCAAGAATTTTAGTTATGTTTGTTACTTTAGGAGCTCTGCTTGGAGCTTTTGGAATATATGATAAAATTGTTGAAATCGGAGGAGCGGGAGCAACTGTTCCATTACCAGGTTGGGGTAATGCTCTAGCAAAATCTGCAATTAAAGCAGTTAATGAAGATGGTTTTTTGGGGATATTTACAGGCGGAATAACAGGAGCGGCTGGTGGAATAACAGCAGCAATATTCTTTGGATATGTTATGGCATTAATATTCAATCCAAAAACAAAAAAATAATTTATTATGAAATAATGATCAATTCAAAGTATTAATTAAAGTGAAGTAGACTCTAGTAGTGAGGAATACACATTAATTAAATATGATAAATTGGTCATTTTTTATGTGTATAAATAAAAATACTATGAATTATTATGGAATTAACAACTTTTTTCTACAAAAAATGACTTTTTATAATCAAAAATTGTTAATTATACTATATAATATACTTAAAACAGTTTTCTTGGTGAGGGGAATATATGAAGAAATATTATATGAGTACAACAAAAGAAGTAATAGAAGCAATGGGAGCTGATACTTATAAAGGATTATTAGAATACGATTGTACATTAAGACGAGAGAAATTTGGAGATAATGAAATTAACCTTCCGTTTAATGGAGGAACAAAAGGCGTAATATTTAAAGTATTAAAACAGATGTATATATACATTGCATTAATTGCAATAATTATATTTTTATCTCAAAGTCTATATTCATTGGCTTTAATATTAGGTGGAATAATTATAATTAATATTGCGATTAAAACAATTCATGAAGTTAAAAAGGTAAAAGAATTAGATATACTTTATAATTTAAATACATCTACAGTAACGGTTATGAGAGAAGGAATACAGAGGATAATCCCGGCAGTAGAGCTTGTTAAAGGTGATTTAGTTGTTGTTAAAAAAGGTTCATTTATTGGAGCTGATATGAGAATTATAGAGTCTCAAAAGCTTAAGGTAGATGAAAAAAACATAACAGGGGAATCATTTCTAAAAGAAAAGTATGAAACTAAAATTCATAATGAAGTTAGATCAATTGGTGAAATAGATAATATGTTATTTAGAGGAACTATTGTAAGAGAAGGTATTGGACAAGCTATTGTAGTTGAAACAGGAAATTCAACTGAATTAGGCAGATTATTAAGTGAATATGTAGACTCTAATATAAATAAACATACCTTATATAAAAAAGTAGAGAAGGCATACTCTAAGACACTTATATGTTTAATACTAGTACAGACAATACTATATTTAATATTACCTAGTTATGCAGATGTAAAAAATATAATATTTGCATATAGTATATTTGCAGTATTATCAATTAGTCTGCCATTAATATCAATGATTTATTGTAAATTCATAATAAGAGATTCTTATAATAAAGGGATAGATATTAGAAATATATCATCAGTAGATTTGATTAATGATTCAAAAATTTTATTTTTAAATAAGTATGGGTCAATTACTCAAAATAAATTAAATGTAGAAAAGATATATACTAATGAAAAAATAATTGATAAGAAATTAGTTGATATTAGAGATATAAATGTAAAAAGGTTATTAGACATATCATTACTGGCGAATAATTCTAGGTATGGAAGTGAATCTAACTGGGTAAAAGGTGATAAGTTTGAAATTTCATATGCGGAGTTTTGTGCTGATAAAAGGATGTTTAAATCAACAATTGATAGTGGTAATGTAAGAAGGTTTGAAGTGCCATTTAATTCTCAAAAGGATGTATTTACTACTTTAAACAAAAGTAAAAAAGGATGTAGAGCTAATTCTAGAGGGGATTTAGAAGAGGTAATTAAAAGATGTTCATATATTTTAATTAATGGAATTGAAAGAGAAATAAATTCGAAAGATATAGAAAATATTAGAATTTGTGATTTGGAATTTTCAAAAAGTGGGTTGATTACTGAAGGATTTGCTTATAGAAGTTTTAAATATGAGCCATCACAAAGTGAAAACATAGAGAGTCACATGGTATTTGTAGGCCTTATGGCACATTCAAATCCTATTATCGAAGATGTTTGGGATGATATTAGAGAGTGTATAAAATCAGGAGTATTACCAATTTTATTTACTGATGATAATAAAATTGTTTCAGAAAATATAGCAAGACGAATAGGACTTATAAATAGCTTTGAAGAGGTTACATCGCAAGGTGAAATAACTATTTTAAATGAGAAGGATGCATTAGCGAAGATATCAAAAACAAGGGTATTTTGTAGAGTATCATCTGAATTTAAAAGTAAAATTATTAAATTATTTAAGGAAGATGGATATAAATTAATAACAGAAGGTGAAGCCCTTGGGGATTTACCTAATTTAAGTAATGGGAATGTTGCTATTTCAAAAGGAAAGGCAACAACTATACTGAGAAATATATCAGATGTTTATACTAATTTGAGCTCTTTGAAGGTTGTATCATATTTAAATGAGTTAAGACAAAATATTATGAAGCAAGTAAATGCAACTATAACTACATTTTCACTGATTATGTTAACTCAAATAGTAATATTGAATATGTATTATGGACTTGAAAGGAAAATTATATTTTCATCATACTCTATAATTATAATGAACTTACTTGTATTAACTCCAATTCTTATATTAACAGTACTATGTGGAAGGGAAATAATTAATACAAAAGCATTAATAAGCAAATTTATAGTATTTATAGCATCAAGTGCTTTAGGATTATTTGCAATTCCATCAGAATTGGAATTTAGTTTATATATTATTATTGGAGTAAATTTAATAATATTTACTATGTTAAATTCAGATATATCGTATAGAGGGTTTAATAGAGAAAATGAAGTTCTTATTTATTCTATTCTAATATTTATATTAGGTGGAGGGATTATTTATATTAGCACGAAACCTGTAATTACAACATGGATTATATTTGATATAGCATGTATAATAATAATTTATATAATAGGAGAAATAATTATTAAAAAGTGGCAAGAATAAAGGTAGAGGTGATGTTTAGGATGAAAATCAATAACCCACTACCCTATGTATTTGCAAGCTTATCTTTATCGAGTATATTATTTGCATTGCAGATTAAAAATAGTTGGCTAGCCTTTATTATGGCTAGTCTTTTTTTATGTATTTTAATTAAGTATATAGATTTTAAAATAATACTTATTTTGCTGATGTTTTTTGGAATAGGTGCAATTAATATAAGTAATTATTTTGATTATGACTTAAATGAAAATGCAATTATAAGAATAGATGATGTTAGGGAGAATTATTATATTGGATCTACTGATGGAAGAAGTATATATTTATTTGGAATAATAAAAGATGCCAAAGAAGGTCAGAGATATAAAGTAAAAGGAGATTTTGAGAAAGGTAGGAGTTTTTATAATGGGTCAGTAGGTATTATAAATATAGATAAAGTAGAAAGAATGGAGGATGATTTTCTTTCAAAGATTTATTTATATAGAGACAATATTTTTAATAACATAAAAGAGAGATTAGGAAGTCGTAAGGCGGCACTTATAACATCAATAGCTTTTGGCTACACAAACTACATTGATTACGAAGATAAACAGGATATGGGCTATGTAGGGCTATTGCATGCAATTGCAGTATCAGGATTACACATGGGAATAGTATATTCACTATTAAAGAAAATATCTAATGAAAAAATAGCAATAATACTATCATTAGCCTATGTAATTTTTACAGGGTGTGCAGTTTCAACGATAAGAGCGTATATAATGTTACTATGCATTTCAATGGCTACACCATTAAATCGAAATTATAACAAATATGCATCTCTTTCTTTAGCGGGAATAATACTTTTGCTTTTAAAGCCATATACAATATTTACAGCTGGATTTTTATTATCTTTTACAGCTACATTAGGAATTATGGTATTTAGTAGGAGGATTAGTAAAAGTTTATATAAATTGCCAGCGATTATTAGAGATTCCTTAGGAATTAGTCTATCAAGTCAGGTGTTTTCTGTACCAGTATTAATTGCTTTTTTTAATGAAATAACGTTAAACTCTATTTTAGGAAATTTAATAATATCACCAATAATAACAATTATTGTAGTTATAGGCAATTTATTAGCACTATCTATGAATTTTCAAGTGATATTTGATTATCTGTGTTTTATAAGTCATTACGTTATAAGAGTTATGGATAGTATATTGAACAGCTTGATGGATATATCATTTAAAGCTTTATTATTTGATGAAAAGATGGTTTATGTCTATGTATCAATGCTTGTAGCTGTATATTTTTATAAGAGAAAGCAAAAGTATGTAATTACACTTCCTATATTTACAATGATAGTAGTATTAATAAGCATATACTCAATTAATCCTAAGATAGGTTATTTAAGAGATGGTGCATTAATTATAAGCTATAGGGGGACTAGGGAGTTAATAATATTAAAGCAAGGGGTAGATATAAAATCATTAAAAGAAAGATATAATGTAGAAAATGTTAAAAGGGATTGCAAAAGTTTTATTATAGATAACTCTATTACTTTTAAAGAGAATGATGGAAATTTTGTTGTTGAATTAGGAGATAAGAATTATTTATTAAAGGTAAACAATAAAAAAATAAGCCAAGATTATGATATAATAGATTTTAAAGAAGGATCATTTGATGAGATTCTCATACTAGATGATAAAATAATAGAATTATATTAGAAGGGTGGAATAACCTTGATAACCATAGATGTTCTTGAGGAAAACTTAAAAAAGAATAAAATAGAAAAGTGTTATGTTTTTTGTGGTATAGACGAGGAACTTATAAAAGATGGAGTAAATAGTATTACAAAAAAAGTAGTAGATAAAGACTTGAAAGATTTAAACTTAATTAAGCTTGATGGGATGACAACAACATTTGATGATATTATGAATGCTTGTGAGACGCTTCCTTTTATGGGGGAGAAAAAGGCAGTAGTAGTATATAGAGCTAACTTTTTAAAAGAAAAGTGTGATGCTGCAGGTAAAAAGACATTTAAAGATATTAAAGAGTATATGAAAGATTTACCTGACCATAATGTATTAATATTATATTATCTATTTGATGATAAAAGAGAAACGCCTAAAAAAAATAGAAATATTATGGGAATAGATAAACTAGTTAATGTAGTACATGCTGATAAACTTAAAAGAGATAAATTTTATAAAAAGGTAGAAGAGATATTTAATGAAAAGAAAGCTGAAATAGGTAAAGTTGAAGTTAGATATTTTTGCGAAAAAGTACAAAATAATTTTGATATAATAAGAAGAGAAATAGATAAATTAATTTCATATGCAAATGGTAGAAGTATAACTAAAAGTGATATAGATAAGCTTCTTCCAAGTAAAAGTGAAGATGATATATTTGATTTAGTAGATCATTTATCACAAAGAAAAATTGATAAGGCATTAGACCTTATGGATGAATTATTATTAAAAGAAGATCAACATATGCTAATTATTGCATCTATACAAAATCATTTTAAGAGATTATTTGAGATAAGAGCAATGCTTGATAGTGGTAAAAAACTACAAGATATAGCATCTTCCACAAGATTACCAACATTTATTTGTGAAAAACTTATGACTCAAAGTAGAAGATTTGATAATAAACAATATAATATACTTATGAAAATTGGACTTGATACAGAGAAAAAATTAAAATCATCATCTATTGATAAGAGAACAGAAATGGAAATGATGATGTTTAAAATATTTATGGTAAAGTAAAAAAAAGTGTAAAATAATAGCCAGTCGTTACCGACTGGCTTTTATTTTATTACGCCATAGCGTTTAATTTTGCAGCTAATCTTGATTTCTTTCTAGCAGCCATGTTCATGTGAACTACTCCTTTTTGAGCAGCCATGTCTAAAGCTCTTGCAGCTTGAGTGTAAAGAACCTTAGCTTCTTCTACCTCAGTAGCAGCTTCAAATTTCTTAATAGAAGTCTTTAAAGCAGATTTGATCATTCTGTTTTGAGCAGTTTTAGCAGCAGTAACTTTAATTCTCTTCTTTGCTGATTGGATATTTGCCATTCTAATTCACCCCCTTGAAATTTTATAGGGCCTCTAAAACAGACCTAAAATAAGCCTGTATGCGAGTTCATTTTTAACACACCATATTATATCATTGAAAGTTTAATAGTTCAAGTATTAAATTCGAGTTAAAAGGCAAAATAAAATTATTGAAATATTGGATAAAGTAAAACTTTGTCTTAAAAATTGTAAGGTATTATCAATTAAGAGATGTTATGCTAATTTTTAATTTACTAGGAGGGTCAAAATGATTAAATTCAGAACAGACTTAGCAGTTGAAGCAAAAGAGATGTATGTTAAAGAAAGTAAAAGAGAAACAAATGGTGTAAATGTAACAGAGGAAAGTACTGGTGACATAAATATTACAACAGTAAAAGTAGAAAGTGATGAGGCAGCAGAGAATTTAGGAAAGCCGAAAGGAAGTTATGTAACAATAGATTTTCCAGAGTTTACTCCATATGATGGTGACTTAATGGATGATGTATCAAAAGTATTAGCACATTCACTAAAAAGATTAGTTGATATTGATGAAAATCAAATGGCATTAGTAGTTGGTCTTGGAAACTGGAAGGTAACAGCAGATTCATTAGGACCTAAAGTTAGCGAAAAAATAATGGTTACTAGACATCTAAAAGAAGTTATGCCAGATGCAATAGATGCAGATATAGTACCAGTATGTGCAATAGCTCCAGGTGTTCTTGGTGTTACAGGTATTGAAACTGGGGAAATGGTAAAGTCTATTGTGGATAAAATTAAACCAGATTTAGTTATTTGTATAGATGCATTGGGATCTAGGAAATTAGAGAGAGTAAATAGAACAATACAAATTTGTGATACTGGGATATCACCAGGTGCTGGTGTTGGGAACCATAGAATGAAGATAAATGAGGAATCATTAGGTGTTAAAGTAATTGCTATAGGTGTTCCAACAGTGGTAGATGCAGCAACTATAGCAAATGATACTATAGATTTAGTTCTCGATGATTTAATTAGCCAAGTAGATGAAGGAAAAGCATTTTATGAAATGTTAAAGTCAATTGATAAAGCAGAAAAGAGTATGCTTATAAGGCAGGTATTAACTCCATATGTTGGTGATTTAATAGTTACTCCAAAGGATGTTGATGCAGTTATAGATGGATTAGCTAAGATAATTGCAAATGGAATTAATATTGCAATACAACCTAATATGTCAATGGAAGATATAAATAAATTTATGGGATAAGTCATATGAAAATAAGCTGGCATACTGGATTATTATTTATTTAATTGTGCTTAAATTAAAAAAAGTATAATAATTATGTAAATCTCCTCATATAGATATTAGAGAAGGGAGGGGATGGATGTGAAAAAGATTAACGTACGAAAAGGTGGGCAATTTCCTAAATTAAATGCAGGATACATATTACTTATTATCGTAGTAGTTTTTTTATTTGTTAGAGTAGTAGGTATTTTAGGTTCATCAAGTGAAAGAGGTGCTTTGGCATATGTACAATTACTAAATTTTTCAATGCCAGTTGTAGAGGAAACATCATATAACGAAGAAGCATATGCAGAGAATTCTATATCATTAAAAAATGTTCTTTTATCAGCTATAGGGTTAGACAACATAACTCCATATAGCATAGTTGGGAATGAAGTTAAATTTTTAAGTAGTGAGGAGTCTATGAGTAATAAAAAACATATAAGTGGAATAAATCCATTTAATGTTAGTAATGAATCTATTGCAAAGGTAACAGATGAAGAAAAAGCTGAACTTGCAATGGTAAGTAAGGCATACGATCCTAGTTTAAAGAAAACTCTCAATCAAGCAAAACCAGAGGTTTTAATATACCATACACATGAATCAGAAGGTTATATAGAAGGTGGGCAAGATAACTCTAATCCAGATTTTAATGTTATAGGTGTTGGGGACGTATTAAAAGAAGAACTTGAAGAGAATTATGGAATATCAGTAATACATGATAAGACTGCACATGCAGCAGCATCATATAATGATTGTTATTATAGATCTAGAGAAACTGTTCAAAGATATTTAGATAAATACGGAGAGTTTAAGTTAATAATTGACTTGCATAGAGATGCGGTTTCTAATAAAGATGCAGTAACTGCATCTGTAAATGGAGAGGATTTAGCAAAAATAATGTTTGTTAACTCAAGAAATAGTCCAAGAGATGCAGCGAATATAGCTGTTAGAGATGAAATGAAAGCAACTGCAGATGAATTATTCCCAGGGCTTACAAGAAGTAATTGGGAATATAAAAGTGGATCAGGGATGTTTAATCAACATTTAGCTGATAATATAGTTTTAATTGAAGTTGGGGCTAATACAAATAAAGCACAAGAAGCAAAAAGATCAGCTAAGTATATTGCTAGATTAGTTGCAGAATATGTTAATAAATAATAAAACTGGTTAAATGTATAAAAAATATAAAAAGTGAGCATCCTTACTAATAAGAAATAGGGGGTGCTCATTTTGTTAAAAAAATCATCAATAATTCCATTGCTAGTAATATTTTTTATAGTAGTAGTCGGATTTGTACAAATTAATATAATTAATACAAAAGCATTGTCACCAATAGGTAACTCAAAGGATAACTATGAAATGGTTAGTAAGGAATTCGGTAAAGATTTTACAGAATTTATAAAGGATAATAGTCCGGTAAAGATATATAATGAAGAAGAAGAAACAACAGTATCAGTTATGGGTCAAGAGTATGTAATAACTAAATCTAATCCTATATTACAATTTTTAGATAAAACAGGAAGTACTATATCTTCAGGTTTTGGATATGTGAAAACTAAAGTGGATAATTTAATTAATAATATAAATACTAATAATAGTAATGAAAATAATACTCCAGAAGAAAAAACTAATAGTGAGTTAGATTCTATTATAGATGGATACATACAAAATAACAGTGATACAGATGTTAATAGCGATAATAAAGATACAGATTCTGTAGATGTTACAAATCAAGGAAATAATCCAACAAATACTAATGAAGATTAAGAAAACTAAGCTATTGACACCCACTCTATGTATTGTGATATAATTTAGCTTGATTTAATATAATGGGGGTGAAATAGCTACGCTTATATAGTTGTAGTTAAATATATGAAAAAGAATAGACAACAGTTTATCAGAAACTTTTCAATAGTAGCGCATATAGACCACGGTAAGTCAACCCTAGCGGATAGATTATTAGAAAAGACAGGAACTTTAACTAAGAGAGAAATGGAAGAACAAGTTCTTGATAACATGGAATTAGAAAGAGAAAGAGGAATAACAATCAAGTCTCAAGCAGCCAGACTTGTTTATAGAAGAGAAAATGGAGATGAATATATTTTAAATCTTATAGATACTCCAGGGCATGTAGATTTTACATATGAGGTTTCAAGATCTCTTAAAGCTTGTGAAGGTGCAGTTCTAGTTGTTGATGCAACACAAGGAATTCAAGCTCAAACACTTGCAAACTGTTATTTAGCTTTAGATAATGATTTAGAAATAGCTCCAGTTATCAATAAAGTTGATTTAGCATCAGCTAGACCTGAAGAAGTAAAACAAGAAATTGAAGATATAATTGGTATTGAGGCACATGATGCTCCAATGATATCAGCTAAAACAGGATTAAATATAGAAGATGTTTTAGAATCAGTTGTAGCAAAAGTACCAGCTCCATCAGGAGATGAAGATGGCCCTTTAAAAGCATTAATCTTCGATTCTTACTATGATACTTACAAAGGTGTTGTAAATTACATCAGAGTATTTGATGGTAAGGTTAAAGTAGGAACTAAAATAAAGCTTATGGCAACAAATAAGATTTATGATGTAACAGAAGTTGGAGTATTTACTCCAGGATTATTCCCAATTTCAGAGTTAAGTGCTGGAGATGTTGGATATGTAACAGCATCTATTAAAAATGTTAAGGACGCCAGAGTTGGTGATACTATAACAGAAGTTGGAAACGAAACAGCAGAAGCTATGCCAGGATATAAACCAGCGGTACCTATGGTATTCTCAGGTATTTATCCAGTGGATGGAGCTAAATATGATGAATTAAGAGAAGCACTTGAAAAGCTTCAAATTAATGATGCTGCATTAAACTTTGAACCTGAAACTTCAATAGCTTTAGGATTTGGATTTAGATGTGGATTCTTAGGATTATTACATATGGAAATAATTCAAGAAAGAATAGAAAGAGAATTTAATCTTGATATTATTACAACAGCACCATCAGTTATATATAAGGTAATAAAGACAAATGGAGAAGTTATTGAGTTAACTAACCCAACTAATCTTCCAGAGCCAACTGAAATTAACTATATGGAAGAACCTGTTGTAGAAGCTAGAATTATTACACCAACAGATTATGTTGGAGCTGTAATGGACTTATGTCAAGAAAGAAGAGGAACTTTTATAGATATGCAATATCTTGAAGAAACAAGAGTTTCTATTCAATATGTTATGCCACTTAATGAAATAGTTTATGATTTCTTTGATACATTAAAATCAAGAACTAGAGGTTATGCATCATTTGATTATGACTTTAAGGGATATATTCAAACAGAACTTGTTAAGCTTGATATATTACTAAATGCAGATGTAGTAGATGCACTATCAATGATAGTACCTAAAGAAAGAGCATATCATAAGGGAAGAGGAATAGCTGAAAAGCTTAAAGAAATCATCCCAAGACAAATGTTCGAGGTGCCAATACAAGCAGCAGTAGGATCAAAAATTATAGCTAGAGAAACAGTTAAAGCTATGAGAAAAGACGTACTTGCTAAATGTTATGGTGGAGATATTTCAAGAAAGAAGAAACTTCTTGAAAAGCAAAAAGAAGGAAAGAAGAGAATGCGTCAAGTTGGATCAGTAGAAGTTCCACAAGAAGCATTCATGGCAGTACTAAAAGTAGATTAATATTTAGTTATAAAAAAGCGTGCAAATTTATTTGCACGCTTTTGTATTATATAAAATATAAATAAATAGTCTTAAAATACTACCTACTTAATATAATGTAGAAATATCAAAACGTTATATCGAGGAGGTTTTTATGTTAAACGTTAATTTGAGAGATGCAAGTTTGAAATGTAGAAAATTTAGAAATATGGGTTATGCAACTGGGTCTTTAAAAAGAAAAAATGGAGATGTAATACCTATTTCACTTGTAATTCATAAGTTTGATGCATATTTAAATAAAGTTGGATTTACACCAGTATTAGATATAAATTTAGAAGGAGAAGAGATGAAGACTAAAATCAAACATGTAGAAAAGCATATAACACAGCATTATACAATTAATGTAGATTTAATAGAGGTTTAATGCATAATCAAACAAATAGTAGAGTAGTATTCAAGTGTATTTTACGTAATACTACTATTTATTATTTTTTCATTTGTGGTAGAATGGTTTTATAAAATACTAAGGAGGAAGAATTATGATTAATAAGGAAAGAGTACTTAAGAGATTCTTAGATTATGTTCAAATAGATTCTGAGAGCAAACAAGAGAAAGCATTTGCTGAAAGGTTAGTAAATGATTTAAGATCAATTGGACTTGAAGTATATCAAGACAGTGCACATGAATCTATTGGTGGGTCAACTGGAAACGTTATAGGAAGATTAAAAGGAAATAATGATAGTGAAGCATTATTATTTAGTTGTCATATGGATACAGTAACTCCAGGTAAGGGAATTAAACCTATAGTTGAAAATGGAGTTATAAAGACTGATGGAACTACTATATTAGGTGGAGACGATAAGGCTGGTATTGTTGCTATAATTGAAGCGTTAACTTCAATTGTTGAAGAAAAAATAAGTCACCCTACTATAGAAGTAGCCTTTTCAATTGCTGAGGAAATTGGACTTTATGGAGCTAAGGCATTAGATTGTTCAAAACTTGACGCTAAAAGAGCTTTTGTTTTAGATAGCGGTGGAGAAATTGGTGGAATTGTAATAAAGGGACCAGCTCAAGATAAGATAACTGTAGAAATAAAAGGTAAACCAGCACATGCAGGTGTTTGCCCTGAGGATGGAATAAGTGCAATTCAAATTGCATCAAAGGCAATTGATTCAATGAATTTATTAAGAATAGATGAGAATACAACTGCTAATATTGGTAAAATTACTGGAGGAATAGCAACAAATGTTGTTTGTCCTAGTGTTGTAATTGATGCAGAAGCTAGAAGTACAGTAATTGAAAGCTTAGACAAGCAAACTGCTCATATGGTTAGTGAGTTTGAAAAAGCTGCAAAACAATTCGGTGGAGAAGTTACAATTGATGTAGTAAGGCTATATGGACAATTCGTTGTTGAAGAAAATGATGAAATTGTTGAATTAGCTAAAAAAGCAAGTAAAGAGTTAGGATTAGAACCATACACAACATCAACAGGTGGTGGTAGTGATACTAATATTTTAAATGGTAAAGGTATTAAGGCTGTTAATCTTGCTATTGGTGAAAGAAAGCCTCATACGTTAGAAGAATCATATCATGTTGAAGACTTAGTTAAAGTTTCAACATTAGTAAAAGAATTAATTAAAAATGCATAGTTAAATTTTTAAGATGATTAATATTCAAGATATATGTTAGAAAAGTTAAACTTATAAGGTTTATTTTTTCTTATATATGACTTGTTAATATTAATCATTTTTTTTGTTTATATAAAGAATTAAATATAAAAATATTATTATAATTGAATAAGGTAAATACTATAAATAGACTTTGATAAAAATACTAAGAAATTTATTTGTAGAATTTTAATTGGAACATATATATAATGAACATAAATATTACCAAGTTAAGGAGAAAAGAAATGAAAGCAATCGCATTGTATATACATATACCTTTCTGTAAACAAAAATGTTTTTATTGTGATTTTCCATCATATGCATCAAAAGAAAGTCTTATGGATGAATATGTAGAGTCATTAATAATTGAAATAAAAGAAGAAACTAAAAATAAATGCTTCAAAAGCATATTTATAGGTGGAGGAACACCATCTTATTTGACAGAGGAACTTTTAGAAAAATTACTAAAAGAAGTTAACAAAATAGAAAAAACAAATGATTATGAATGGAGTATTGAATGTAATCCTGGAACATTAGAAGATGAAAAGCTAAGAATAATGAAAAAAAATGGTGTTAATAGAATAAGCTTTGGATTACAAGCTGTTCAAAATCAATTTTTAAATAAAATAGGAAGAATACATACATTTGACGAGTTCAAAATCAATTTTAATAAAGCTAGAGAAATAGGATTTAATAATATTAATGTTGATTTAATGTTTGGATTACCGAATCAAAATGTAGCTAACTGGATAGAAAGTTTAGAAACTATAGGAGAACTTGGACCAGAGCATATATCGGCATATAGTTTAATAATTGAAGAAGGAACAGCATTTTATAGCATGTATGATAAAGGTTTATTAAAACTTCCATCAGAAGATGAAGAAAGAGAAATGTATAGTATAACAAAAGAAACATTAAGTAATCTTGGATATCATCAATACGAAATTTCCAACTATTCAAAAGGGTTAAAAGAATGTGAGCACAATAAAGTATATTGGCGTTGTGAAGAATATATAGGTGTAGGATCTTCATCAAGTTCTTTCTATAACAATAAAAGATATAAGAATTCAGATGATGTAGAAGAGTATATAAATAAGATTAATAGTAATGAATCAACTAAAGAAGAAATATACGATAATACCACAGAGGATAACATGGAAGAATTTATGTTCATGGGATTAAGGTTAGTTGAAGGTATAAAGAAAGAAGAGTTTAAAGAAAGATTTAACAAAGATATATACAGTATATATGGAGATGTTATTGATAAAAATAAGCTTATGGGTTTATTGAAAGATGAAGAAAATAGGTTATTTTTAACTGAAAAAGGCATTGAGGTATCAAATTCAGTGATGGCAGAGTTTATATTAGATAAATAAAAAGTGAAAAAGTTAGAAAATCAAAGTAATTTTAAGGAAATAAAAGCTTTAGAAGGATAATTTTAATTAAAAAGCCTAGATAGCTTATAACAAAAGCTGAGTGAATTGACAAAAAAAACGAAAAATTATATATTGATATTGTAGTCATTAGCACTCGATGCTAATGAGTGCTAACAGATGGAGGTGAGGTTTTGGCTATTGAAGATAGAAAGATAAGAATACTGCAAGCGATAATAAATGATTATATTATAACTGGAGAGCCTGTGGGTTCTAGAACAATAGCTAAAAGGTATGACTTAGGAGTTGGGCCTGCAACAATTAGAAACGAAATGGCTGACCTAGAAGAGCTTGGATATTTAGAACAACCTCATACATCATCAGGAAGAATACCATCTTCTAAAGGTTATAGGCTTTATGTTGATAAACTTATGAATGCAAGCGAATTATCCTTAGAAGAAGAACTAAAAATTAAAGAATATGTTATAAACTCTGCAATGTATGAAGTAGATAAGATAGTTAAACAAGCATGTACATTACTATCTGAATTAACCAATTTAACAGTTGTTGTTCAAACTCCTTCAGTAAAGCAAAGCTTTATAAAATCAATTCAGTTAATTAAGGTTGATAGTTCCAATTTAGTTTCTGTAATAGTAGCTGATAGTGGAGTAATTAAAAATCACAGAATAAGAGTTAGTAATATGCCAGAAGATTATACTTTAGTTAGAATCAATGAAGTTTTAAATAGTAGACTTAGGAATTTAACTATCGATGAAATTAATTTAGAGGTAATAAACGACTTGAAAAATCAGCTAGTGGGATTTGAAGAATTGTTTAATGCCATTTTACCAGCATTATATGAGACTTTAAAATCAAATAATTCAAGTGGAGATGTTATTGTAGAGGGAACAACCAATATATTTAACTATCCAGAATACAACAATATTGATAAAGCGAAAGAAATTCTTTCATTGATAAGCAATAAAGATTATGTTGTTGAA
The DNA here is from genome assembly GCA_036637795.1 of Clostridium sp. Classification (GTDB taxonomy): domain Bacteria; phylum Bacillota; class Clostridia; order Clostridiales; family Clostridiaceae; genus Clostridium. The sequence goes on from JAVWLU010000003.1 coordinate 225,901, forward strand.
TTAATTGAACCTAAAGGAGACTTAACTGTAAAAATAGGTGAAGAAAACTTCTTCCCAGAAGCAAAGGAATGCTCGGTTATTTCAGCTGAATATTCACTAGATGGAAGAGCTATTGGGAATATTGGTCTAATTGGACCTCAAAGAATAAATTACTCTAAAGTAATTGCCATTATGGCTCAAGTTATGAAGGAGTTAAATAATACATTAAGCGATCAGAGTATAGAATAATGAGATGAGGTGTGGTAATGGAGGAAAACAAAGAATTCAAAGAAGATCTTCAAAATGAAGATGTTCAAGAAGAAATTGTAGAAGAATTAACTGAAGAAAATGAAAATGTTGAAGCAGAGCAACAAGAAGAAGTAATCGAAGATTCAAATGAAACAGAATCATCAGAGGAAAATGGTGAAAATATGCTATTTGGAATGAGAAAGATTAAGGATGAAAACAAAAGATTAACTAATGAAAATGAAGCCTTAAAAGATAGATTACTTAGAATATCAGCAGAGTATGAAAACTTTAGAAAAAGAACTTCTAAAGAAAAAGATGGTATTTATACTGATGCATGTTTTGATGTATTAAAAGAAATGCTTCCAGTTGTAGATAATTTAGAAAGAGCATTAAGTGCCGATGGTACTGTAGATGATCTTAAAAAAGGTGTTGAAATGACTATTAAAGGAGTTTCAAACTCATTTGAAAAGCTTGGCGTTGAAGAAATTGATGCTTCAGGAGAATTTGATCCAAATCTTCATCAAGCAGTAATGCATGTTCAAGATGAGAATTTTGGAACTAATTCAATTGCCGAAGTATTCCAAAAGGGATATAAAAAAGGTGATAAAGTGCTTAGATATACAATGGTAAAAGTAGCAAATTAAAATAGATAAATTAGGAGGAATTAATTATGGGAAAAATTATAGGAATCGATTTAGGAACAACAAATTCATGTGTAGCAGTTATGGAAGGTGGAGAACCAGTAGTTATAACTAACTCAGAAGGGGCTAGAACTACTCCTTCAGTAGTATCATTCCAAGCTAATGGAGAAAGATTAGTAGGTCAAGTTGCTAAAAGACAAGCAATTACTAATCCAGATAAAACAATAATCTCAATCAAGAGACATATGGGTACTAACTACAAAGTAAATGTAGAAGGAAAAGATTACTCACCACAAGAAATTTCAGCAATGGTTTTACAAAAGATTAAAGCTGATGCAGAAGCTTACTTAGGTGAAACAGTAACTCAAGCTGTTATTACAGTTCCAGCGTACTTCAATGACTCAGAAAGACAAGCAACTAAAGATGCTGGTAGAGTAGCAGGATTAGAAGTTTTAAGAATTATAAATGAACCAACTGCTGCAGCGTTAGCATATGGTTTAGATAAAATGGATACAAACCAAAAGGTTTTAGTATATGACCTAGGTGGTGGTACATTCGACGTATCTATTCTTGAACTTGGAGATGGAGTATTCGAAGTATTATCAACTCATGGAGATACAAAATTAGGTGGAGATGATTTTGATGAAAAGATCATGAACTTCATTGCAGATACATTCAAAGCTGAAAATGGAATTGATTTAAGAAATGATAAAATGGCTTTACAAAGATTAAAAGAAGCTGCTGAAAAAGCTAAGATTGAATTATCATCTTCAATGCAAACAAACATTAACTTACCATTTATCACAGCTGATGCAACTGGTCCAAAGCACATTGACTTAAACTTAACTAGAGCTAAGTTTAACGAAATCACTCATGACCTAGTTCAAAGATCACTTGAGCCAATGAAGAAAGCTATTGCTGATTCTAACCTTTCAATTAATGATATTGATAAAGTTATATTAGTTGGTGGATCTACAAGAATTCCTGCAGTTCAAGAAGCAGTTAAGAACTTCACTGGAAAAGAACCTTCAAAAGGAGTTAATCCAGATGAGTGTGTTGCAGTTGGTGCAGCTATTCAAGCAGGTGTATTAACAGGAGAAGTTAAAGATGTATTATTATTAGATGTTACTCCTTTAACATTAGGAATTGAAACTTTAGGTGGAGTTGCTACAGCTCTAATCGAAAGAAACTCAACAATTCCAACTAAGAAGAGTCAAACATTCTCAACTGCTGCAGATGGTCAAACTTCAGTTGAAATTCACATAGTTCAAGGTGAAAGACAAATGGCTGCTGATAACAAGACTTTAGGTAGATTTACTCTATCAGGTATTGCTCCAGCTCCAAGAGGAATTCCACAAATTGAAGTAACATTCGATATCGATGCAAATGGTATTGTTAAAGTTGCTGCAGTAGATAAAGGAACTGGTAAGGAAGCAAATGTTACAATTACAGCTTCAACAAACTTAAGTGATGAAGAAATAGATAATGCAGTAAAAGAAGCAGAAAGATTTGCTGAAGAAGATAAGAAGAGAAAAGAATCTATCGAAGTTAAAAATAATGCAGATCAAGTAACTTACCAAACTGAAAAGACTTTAGAAGAATTAGGAGATAAAGTATCTGCTGAAGATAAAGCTAAAGTAAATGAAAAGTTAGAAGCATTAAAAGCAGTTAAAGATGGAGAAGATTTAGAAGCTACTAAGACAGCAATGGATGAATTAACTAAAGAATTCTATGCTATATCTTCAAAAATCTACGCTGATGCTGGAGCTCAAGGAGCACCAGGTGCAGAAGGATTTGATCCAAACAACATGGGTGGAAATGCTGGTGCAGCACAAGATGATAATGTTGTAGATGCAGATTTCGAAGTAAAAGAAGATAAATAGTTGTAATAAATTTACAAGGTGTATATAATGAAGAAGGAAGGCAGAATGCTTGTCTTCCTTTTTCTAAGTAAAACAGGTAATAGGTGGTGAATAAGTAGATGGCAGGTAAAGACTATTATGCAGTCCTTGGTTTAGAAAAGGGTGCAAATGATGATGAAATTAAGAAAGCCTTTAGAAAGCTAGCTATAAAATACCATCCTGATAAGAATCAAGGAAATAAAGAGGCAGAAGACAAATTTAAAGAGATAAATGAAGCATATCAAGTTCTATCAGATGCTGATAAAAGAGCTAAGTATGATCAATTTGGAACTGCTGACTTTGATGGAAGTGGATTTGGAGCAGGTGGTTTTGGAGGTTTTGACTTCTCAGAAATGGGAGGCTTTGGTGATATATTTGATACGTTCTTTGGTGGCGGTGGCGGATCTTCAAGAAGAAGAAACGGACCTCAAAGAGGAGCAGATATTGAATATACTTTAAATCTTACATTCGAAGAAGCAATTTTTGGATGTGAAAAAGAAGTTGTAATAACTAGAAATGAAAACTGTGAAAGCTGCAAAGGATCAGGTGCTAAATCTGGTACTTCAGCAACAACATGTGCACATTGTGGTGGTACAGGTCAAGTAAGAGTTCAAAGACAAACTCCGCTTGGAAGCTTTGTATCTACTTCTCCATGTGAAAAATGTGGAGGAAAAGGTAAAGTTATTGAAACACCTTGTCCAACATGTCATGGAAGAGGACAACAAAGAAAATCTAGAAATATTACAGTTAAAGTTCCAGGGGGAGTTGACACTGGCAATGTAATGCCATTAAGAGGTCAAGGAGAACATGGAACAAATGAAGGACCAGCGGGAGATTTATACGTTAGAATTAGAGTTTCTCAATCAAGTAAGTTTACAAGAAAAGGTAATGATATTCACATAGAAACTCATGTTTCAATGTCAAAAGCTGCTCTTGGAGTTGAAATTACAGTTCCAACAGTTGATGGAGATGTTAAATATCAAGTGCCAGCAGGTACACAATCAGGAACTTTATTTAGATTAAAGGGAAAAGGTGTGCCATTTGTAAATGGTAATGGAAGAGGAGATCAATTCGTTAAAGTTGTAGTTGATATCCCTAAGAATTTAAATGAAAAACAAAAAGATGCCTTAAGAGCATTTATGGAAGCATCTGGCGAAAGTATAGATGAAGCTCATCATGCGAAAAAAGGATTTGGAATATTTAAAAATAAATAGATTGTTTTGCTGAAAGAAATTAATTTCTTTCAGTTTTTTTTGTTTTTTAGCGAAATAAAGTATCTCGGTGCATATATTAGATTATAAAGATAATAAATAAGGGGGATTATAATGAAGATTGCAGTAAGAGCAGGTCATAATTATCAGGCACCGGGTGCATCGGGAATATTAAGTGAAACAGCGGAAACAAGAAAAGTCGTACAACCTTTAATAAGTTATTTAAGAGCGCAAGGACATGATGTATTAGATGTAACACCTGGAAATTGTGATGTGAATACAGATTTAGCATATGGGGTTAATAAAGCGAATAGTTGGGGAGCAAAGTTATTTGTTTCTATTCATTTTAATAAAGCATATTCTGCTTACGATGGAGCTATTGGTTCAGAAGTGTTGGTTTATAGTTCTCATGAAATAGCTACTAGGACTATGGGTAAATTAGCAGCATTAGGTTTTGGTAATAGAGGTGTTAAAGTAAGGCCAGAACTATATGAATTAAGAATGACTAGTATGAATTCTATGATAGTTGAAACTTGTTTTGTTGAAGCAACTAAGGATGTAGAATTATATAATAGTTTAGGCTCAGATAGAGTTGCTAGAGCTATAGCAGAGGGAATAACAGGTTCAGGGATATCAGGAGGAGGAAGTAGCTCAGGGTCATCATCAGGTAATAGTGGAAGTTCAGGAACATCATCAGGTGGAGGAAATACAGGGACAACGAATTGGGTATCAAGATTACAAAAAGAATTAAATGTCCAATTTAATACAGGCTTAGTTGTCGACGGTATATCAGGTCCTAAAACATTATCAGCTTGTATAGTAGTAAGAAAAGGCGCTACTGGTAATATTACAAGATTAATTCAAGAGAAACTTATATCATTAGGATATAATACTAATGGGTTAGATGGAATATTTGGGCCAGGAACAGAAAATGCAGTGAAGAGTTACCAAGGATCAAAGGGACTATTGGTAGATGGAGTTGTAGGACGTGATACTTGGAGTAAAATGTTAGCGTTATAAGCTATAGCATTTGAGTATAATAAAGGAAAGAGAATAAATAATAAGATCAATTATTAATTACGATAAAAGTTAAAGTAGATAATCTAATACTTTATCAAATGAATTGTGAATTAATAATTGATCATTTTTTTATACAAAAGGCTATTTACTTAAAAAGTCTTGGTTTGTATGTTCTATGGTAGATTGGGGTTGCTTTTTAAAATTCAAAACCTTATTAATTGCTTTATTTAAAATTAGTTCGCTATGATCAAAGAGAGAAACAATTTTTGAATCGGTAACAGTTATATTAAAAGTTTTCAATAATTTTTTTTGTTCTTGAGAAATGTCTCCATACAATTCACCATTATAATTATAGCCATTATTTGTTTTGATATGCATTGTAATAAAGTCATATCTAATAAATAAGTTAATAGAGTTAACATTTTCATACCGAACAAGAATATGAGTTAGGTATCTACCTGCAGTATCACATATCAAACAATAGATACCACGAGAAGTGAAAAATATTGAATCATAAATACTCGTATCAAATTGAGTAAGTAATGATTTGTCTATACCAGTTTTACTTAACATTTCTAATGCAAACTTATTAGAGGCGGAACATGACATTATAGTTTCTTCCTCATCTTTAAATTGAGAGCGCATTTTGTGTAATGAAATATTATAATTATAAATTTTAAATCTCTTCATTTTTTCCATAATGAAAAGTCCTCCGTACTTAATTGATTTAGTAAAACAATCATAGCACTTTTTCCAAATTATGTAAACAAAATCAAATAAAACAGGTTAAAAAGATAATTTATTAGGAAAAGTTAGTTGATTTAGCTATGGTTTTTATAATAAATGTCTTATAAAGGTGATAATAGAGTTATAGGGGTTTAAAATATTAGTAAAAAGGTGTAAAATATTAAAAGCATATTTGAA
>JAVWLU010000004.1:0-150315 GCA_036637795.1 Clostridium sp.
ATTATAACCAATTACTATAAGTTAAACAACTTCTATATAAAAAGTAGTATCAAACTTATTACTAAGATTAATACTACTTTAAATATTATTTTTCAACTAGCATTTCTTTTAGAAATACATTTGTTAGTTAATAATGCAAATGTAATTGCTACAATTATATTTGCTATTATAATTACATAAATATAATCTACAGGTTTACCTAGAATATTATAGCAATAATATTCTCTAAACAAATCATACACACCTATTAAATTTATTGTTGCTAATTTCATTGCTTCACCTACTAATTTAATTCTTCCTAATCCTAAAACCATAGATATAAATGGAATCATATATATAATAAATGATGTAAAGAATGATGCAATAGATGATTTAAATAATGATGATATAAATGTAACCATACATCCTAATGTAACTACTCCTATCATTTGACATACTATACTTACGCCAAAGTATTGAAGCATTGTAAGATTATACGGAGTAAATGCAAAGTCTATCTGACTCCTTAAAGGTGCATCCCATCCAATTATAGATGTCGGTATTATTACAGATAAAAACTGCACTAGATTATAAAATAAAACTACACTAACTCCAAATATTATTACTGCTAATAATTTTGTTTTTACACTTTTACTTCTACCACCCTTAGTACTAAAAATTAAACTATCCATTCCTGAAGAATATTCATTAGAAAAAATAGTAGATGCTAAAAGTATAATCATTAATCCTATAAATAAATTTGCTGTCTTAGACATTTGAGAGAATAAATCACTCCACCCTTTAGCAAAGTAGAACTCTGGCTCACCTAGTGATACCATAGTATTATATTTTTTCTCAACATTTTTATAGGAATATGAATCTTCTCCATCTTGTTTTTTAATTTCTTCCAATAATACTTTTAAACTTTCAATAGAATTTCTTTTATCCTCTTTAACTCCCCTATATGTCTCAAGATTATTTATTGTATTATAATAGTCAAAATAGAATTGTTCTTCCTTATTTTCAATTTGGAATTGAGCTTTATTTTTTATAAGCTCTAATTTATCTTGATTATTAACAAAATAATTTTCATCGACTTTACCTTCGTACTGCTTTTCAAACTCATATAATTCTTTCATAGATGCAACATTATTTACATAATCAATCTCACTAAAATAATTACTTATTGCAGGTATTATTGTAAACGCAAGAATTATAGCTATTGAAACTTTATTTAAAAACAACTTTTTAACTTCATATTTTAATATCCCCATATTTTTCATACTCTCCCACTACTAAATTTTAGCCCATTAAACTTAGCTATTATTTTCTATAATTAAAATAATACAGATAAACCTCTTCAAAATTAGCTTTTACACACTCTGCTCCATCAAATGGTTTGTTATCATCAATTATTCTAACCTCTATACCATTTTCCTTTTGATTCATATTAGAAACTATGTAATCAGATTGTATTTGTGCGATATCGTCTGCATTTACTTTAGCCATCCAAACTTTATTATCTATACTTGAAATCAAATTTCCTACTGTTTCATTATTTATTAACTGTCCTTTTTTAAATATCAATACCTTCTTAGCTATAAATTCAATATCTGATACTATATGTGTTGATATTAATACTATTTTCTCTCTTGATATATTTGAAATCATATTTCTAAACTTTATCCTCTCATTTGGATCTAATCCAACTGTTGGTTCATCAAGAATTAAAATCTTAGGATCATTAATTAAAGCTTGTGCTATACCCAATCTTCTTTTCATTCCACCTGAAAGTTTTCCACACTTCACATTAATACTTTCTTTTAAGTTAGTTATTTCTAATAATTCTGCTACCTTTGCCTTAGCTTCTTTTCCTTCAATTCCCTTTAATGCTGCCATATACATTAAAAAATCATATGCAGTAAAATTCTTATAAATACCTAACTCTTGAGGTAAGTATCCTATCAACCCTCTATAATTATCTCCCATCGAGTTTTTACTAACTCCATCTACAAGAATCTCTCCTGATGTTTGATTTAAAATATCTACTATAATCTTCATTAAGGTAGTCTTACCAGCACCATTAGCTCCAAGCAAGCCATAAATCCCATTATATAATTCAATAGAAAAATTTTTAACTGCATCTTTTTCACCATAACTTTTACAAATATTCTTCAATTCTAATACCACTCTGTATCCCCCCTAAATATTTCCCTAATTATCTCCTACTTCATTTTACCATTTATACATTTTTTTACAAATGACTCTGTGTTAAATTTTTATTCAATATAAAAGCAACCACTTCTCAATTGTATATATAGTAAATCAACAACCAGGGTTCCTTTCATTCTAGAATTAAATTCAAAAGAAATAATAAAACTACTTCTGAATTTTACGAGCATCTACATTAAAACTATGATAAATTAGCTTAATTAATTGAATGAAAAAGGAGATGCAATCAAAAAAGCTAAAAAACTAACTCTGATACATCTCCTTTTAATATGCTATTTTTTAACCAGCACCTCTCAACACCTGATGTTTCTCGCATATTCTTCTACTCCTCTATTCTTTTATATAAAAGAATATTTATATAGATACTCCTACCTCTGAATATATTTACTAACTAATTTAATGCTGTGAATCAATTATTATGTCTATACAATCCTACTAGTAACCTAGTTTTGCTAAATTAAATTTGGTATAAATTTTAATTGCTAACCATAATGCAAAAAGTGTTGCACCTATAATAATTAAACAAATCGAACTCATATAGTTAAAAGTCGTAGTAGAATAATCAAATTCAGAATAAACTATCCTATTTGAATAATTCTCAACATACCTGTAAATAGACTCCTTATATTCATATTGTACAACCCAACTTTTATTTGCTGCTACTACTGTTGAACGATCATATCCTGCTGGAGTAGTTAATTGTTCTGCATTATTTGGATATATTATTTTAGCCATACCTATATCAAATGGATACATATAAGTACCATTTATACTCACTCTATAATTATTTTGAATTTCTTCTTCTATCTTCGGATTACCCTCGAGCTTAAATAGAGCCATATAATTAACATAATCATATTTATCTACCAACTCTTCTATTTTAGCCTTACTTTCTTCTGTAATATTATCATCATCACCAACTATTTCTAATATTCCTCGTGTCAATATCTTTTGCTCTGTTTGAAACTTCAAATCCCTTTGAGACATAAAAATGTATGATACAATTCCAGTTAACAATAAACCAACAGCAAGAATTAAAATAAACCCTATAAACTTCTTTTGCTTATGGAACAACTTAAATATTTCTGAGTTAATTACTTTAACGTCACCAAATCTTTCATATGCAATTTTGAGACTTTCTTCTTCTGTTTTACCTTGACCTCTTAATTCATTAACTGTTTCAATAAGATGTTCTTTTATCTCTTCTTTTAAACCACTTATTTCCTCAGAATTTCTATCTATCCCCATATAAATAGAATCTACAAATTCATCAATACTCTTCATATTCTAAATGCCCCCTAAAAATTTATTCATTACTTCATTTAACAAAGTCCATTCTTCCTTTTTCTTATATAAATACTCCTTACCAATAGGTGTAATTTTATAGTATTTACGTCTCCCCCCACCACTTTCACTATCATCCCAATAAGATTCTAAATAATTATTTTTTTCAAGTCTTTTTAAAGATAAATATAATGTTCCCTCTTTCATTTCAAAAGTATCTTTACTAATCTCTCTTGCTTTCTTAGCTAATTCATAACCATACATTGGTGTTTCATTAAGCAAAGACATTAGAATAGTATCTATACATCCTTTAAGTACTTCTTTATCAATTTCCATTATTTTCACCACCTAAATACATTGTAATATTAACTACTCTATAATGCAATGTACTTTATTAAAAATAATTTTAATAATATTTTATTTAAATTATGACTCAACATAACATTATTGTTCTCTTTAATATTCTTTCTTGTTGAATAATAAAAAAACATGCCCAACTTTTTAATAATATTGAGCATGTTTAATATCTATATTTACAGCCATATAGTACTTATTACTTTCTACACTATTATAGTTACAATATCTAAATTTGATTCTTATTCATCTTCTTCTTTGCACTTTTAAACATTATATTAGCTGCAAAAACAAAAGGCTTTAATATGAATTTATTAACATCGTTCTTAAATAAGTTCTGAGACTTTTCTGATATTAATTCTCCCCTTATAACATCATCCATAGCAATTCCTAATGCTTTAATCATCCTTTGTCCTTCTTTTCCAGCTTCCTCTAAAGTTCTTCCCTCAATTCTTATAACTGATCCACCATAAGCAAGAGAACCTAGCCATTTCATCTTTAATTCATTAGAAAAACATTTACTACTTAAAATTATAGGCATTAACCTTCTACTTTCCGGAAAATTACATTGACCTATTACAAATAAACCTTTTCCTTCTAAAATATCACGAAAATTCTTTTCTAATTCTTCTAAAAATGATATTACTGGATAAGGAAAGCTATCAACATATAACGGAGTGACAATGCCTATAGCATCAGCATCAATCAACTTTTCTTTAATACTTAATATATTATTTTCATTAAAATACTCTTGTATATTTTCTATTGAAGACTTTAACCCTTTATTTAAAATAATCTTATTTATACTCTTACATATATTTAAAGAATTACCCTTAACCCTTGTACTTCCATTCAGTAATAGAATATTTTTATTCATTTCCTATTACCTCCTTTAGAATATCTCTTATCTTAATCTCTAATTCTGATTTATCTAATTTATTATATAAAATCATCTTTTTATATGATTTCCAATCCATATTAATATAGTTAGCATCCACTAAAGAGTTAAATGCTCTTTCAGCCTCTTTATTTTCTTCATCAAGAATCCCAATAACTATACCGATTTTTCCGTTATATATAATCTTATGAATCATATACCCTTCTTTAACTCCAAGTTCATCAGCTCCAATAGGTAATAATCTATCAATAAACTTTTTAAGTTCTTTAGAGTATCCTCCATATTTTATAGGAGTTAAATAAATAACTACATCATTGTCCATATATACTTGTACTGCTTCTATGCCATCATCTTTTTGAACGCATTTACCTAGTTTTTCACACGCACCACAGCATCTACAATAACCAATATTCATATTTCTAAGTTTTAAATGTGTTACATCACTACTTATTAAATAATTTATTAGTATATTTTCTATTTCATTATCAGTGCTCATTCCATTAAATAATGCTATTTTCATATCTATTTACCCATTGAAATAGCAAATTTATTAATTACATCTTCATCTATTTTATAAATATCAGTTTTACCATCTATAGAGCCTAGACTTGGATCTTTTTTAGCTATCATTTTGATTATTTTCTTTTCAAAAAAATTCATCTTAGAAAATTTAAATGCTCCCCCTAAACTTTCTTTTACTTTTGCAGCATCTAAAATTTCTTTTGGTATATTTTGTTCAAATTGTTCTTTAATCTTTTCCCCATCAGACATACAACACATAAATAGACCTAAATTTTTTCCTATTAATTCTGATTTATTATCTTCTATAAACTTCTTTATACCTTTATTAATCATTCCCGCATAAATTGAACTACCAATAATTATTTTATTATAGTCATCCAATTTAATTTCCTTATTGTCTTCTACATTTATTAGATCTACTTCACCATCTAAATAACCCTTTAATTTTTTTGCACATTCCTCAGTTGTACCATGCTTTGAACCATATAAAACTAAACTCTTCATAAATTCCCACTCCTTTTTAACCTTCCATCTTAAATGAAAGAATATTATTATAAAACTTATCTAGGCTATTAAACATTTGCATTAATTCTTGAGGCTCCATATTATTGAAGATAAATCTTAAAAACTCCTCGTCCTTAGAACCTCTACTTTCCCAATATTTACGACAACTTTCAGTTAAACTTAATCGTAAAACTCTACTATCTTTTTCATCCTTATTTATTTCTAAAAAACCTTTCTTCTCTAGCTTTAAAGCTATTTGTTTAACATTCTGCCTTGATGTTCCCATTCTATCTGCCACTTCACTTAAGCTTGGGTTAACACCTTTGAAGAATTCATCAATAACAACACATAAAAACCATTGCTTTGTTGTTACTTCTCCTAAGAACTCATCACCTATAGCTTGAAGTTTATTAGATATTAAAAACATCTCTCCAAATATATATTTTTGTAAATTACTTATTTGTTCTCTATCCATTTTATCCTCCAGATTAAAAAAGGGTAATATATTACCCTTTATATAAGTAATATATTACCCTTTTTAGTTTTTGTCAATATTTTCATGCTTATTTTTAATTTTCTACATTATTATATTAAATCAAACTACCTCTGAAGCTTTCGAGTATATCCCTAAAAACTATGATAAATTATATAGATTAATTTAAAATTAAAAAGAGATGTAATTGGAAAGGCCTAAACCCTACTTCCAATACATCTCAAATATTATAATTTGTTAAATTTACAAGTTCCTAAAACCTCTCCAGTTTCAACATCAACTACAATCATAGATCCCTGACTCTTAATTAGATTATTTTCATTTTTCATTTCTTCAACTCTACCTTCAAACATTTCTCGAATACTATCATCATTTGTATCAATTACAATATTGTCAACACGCTCTTCATCAGCTGCTACTGTTGCTGTTGTTACTATACTAATACCAAAACTACATAAAACTATAGCACCTACTACCATAATCCTTAAAACCTTATTAAATCTATTCGACTTTTTGTTATTTAACATCATAAACAACCTCCTCTTTATATAATTTTTATCACTACATAAATGTAAATATAAACTATTAGGAGCTACACTTAATGTTTCAATAATATTTAAAATAGTTTCACCATATTCCTTTCTTTCAGCATATGACATATTTTCTGCAACAATTTCATCACAAGATATTTCACACCACTTCTCAAATACATTATTCATTATATAAACAATCGGATTAAACCAATTTATAGCCATAATACCAAATTGAATCATCTTAAATAATGAATCCTTTCTTCTGTAATGAATTAACTCATGGATTATTACAGGTTCTAGCTTAGAACTATAATCCATATTACTTGGGAAAATAATTATAGGCTTTATTACACCTATAATCATTGGAGAACTATTAATACAACTTCTTCTCACTGTAATTCTCTTAATTATCTTTAAATCCTTGCTACATTTATAAATAGCACTTTCAAGTTCTTCATCTCTATAAGAAGAATTTTTAATACTTTTAATAAATCTTTTATAACAATAGAAATTCCAACAACAAATTATTGATACACCTAATATCCATATAATCACTAGATATTCTATTACTTTTATAGAATGATTAGATTTTCCTATCTCATTAAAGGCAATATTAATAGAATTCATATTATGACTACTTGACCCTTTAGTAAAAGAATCATATATCAATACTATAGGTGTAAAGTAAACTATCATATTAAGCTTTAAAATAAACAAATGCCATTTTGCCGAAAATATTTTCTGTGTAAAAAAAGATAGACCTTGAAATACTAGAAAGAATATACTTCCAGAAATACTTAGTTTTAAAATTAATTTAAATAATTCATTCATAAGTGCTCCTTCCTATTTATCATTAAACCATTCTTTTATTTCATCAATCTCATTCTTATCTATCTTTTTATCATAATATAAAGCTGATAAAAATTTTTTAATTGATCCTCTATACATCTCATTTAATATTCCTTCGGCTTCCTTTTGTCTATACTCTTCAATGGTTACACAAGAAATATAGTAATTTGTTCTTCCTTTCTTATTACAAGTCAATACACGTTTTTCAACCATTCTAGATAAAAAAGTTGATATAGTTTGTCCTGACCATTTTTTATCTTTTATCTTCTCAACTATTTCTAATAACTCTGATGACGTTACTTCCTTATTAAGCTCCCATATAATTGACATTAGCTCCATTTCTGTATCTGATAACTTTTGAAATCTATTCATGATGTACAACACTCCTACTACTTTTATCCACTACACGTCTGTAGTATATATTTATATTACTACACCGTTGTAGTGCATTCAACTGTTTTTTATATTTATTATCTTTCTATAAAAGAATTAATATAAAAAACAAAAAACTCAGCGTTTTTGCTGAGTTTTGTGCGTCTTATTTAAATAAAACTATTACTGTTTACATCTGAATAAGTTCTTTATATAATTTATACAAATATTTTCGTACATACTTAATGGATTATAAGGAACAAATTAATTAAATTTTCACCTATTGTTCTGTTAATTCTCCATCAATGATCTTCACTATTCTTTTACATTGACTTGCTATGTTTAAATCATGGGTTATTATAATTACTGTTTTTCCTTCGGCATTTATATCTTTAAGTCTTTGCATTACCTCTTCTCCAGTTACTTTATCTAGTGCTCCTGTTGGCTCATCTGCTAATATTATTTCTGGATTATTGACTAATGCTCTTGCTATTGCAACTCTTTGCTTTTGTCCTCCTGATAACTTATCTGGAGTTTTGTTTAGATGTTGTTCAAGTCCAACTTCACATAATATCTTCTTTGAACGCTCTTTGATATTTTTCTTATTTTTTGAATAGGTAAGACCTAAAGAAACATTATCGATTAAATTATAATCGTATAATAAGTTAAAGTTTTGGAATATGAACCCTAATTTTTCATTTCTAACTGCTGCTAACTTATTTTGAGTTAATTTACTTACATCATTTCCTTCAAGTGTGTACGTACCTTTAGTTGGTGTATCAATACATCCAAGTATATTTAACATAGTAGATTTACCTGATCCAGAAGGTCCTATTATAGCTACCATTTCACCTTTTTCTATTTCTAAATTCACATCTTTTAATGCAACTGTTTTCCAGTCTGCTTGCCCATATATCTTATTAATTCCACTTAAAACTATTTGAGCCATACTATTTCCCCCTCACTAGATCTACAATATTCATTTTTCTTATACTTAAGACAGGTATTATTGATATTAATGTTGTTAAAATTATTACAGCCAAGATGTTTACTCCTACTAGTGTCGGTGTAATAATATTCTGTCCACCTGAATTCCATACATACATTAATAATATCGATAATATTGATGAGCTTATTAACATAATCGCTATCTCACCTACCATCTCTTTGCATAAAATACTAATAGTAGCACCACAAGATAATTTCATTCCCATTTCTTTTCGTCTTTTCTTTAATTCTCCAATAAGAACTGCTGTAATTCCTATTACTGATAAAAATGTTAATGCAAATCCTAGTATAACAGAATTAGTAACTTCACTAGTTAGTCCTTCCATAACAGAATTATAATCATCTTTCAAACTTGTAAATTGCATACTAATTTTATCTCCAGCAATTTCATTCATCCTAACTTTTAATCCATCTATATTGCTGGTCGTAACAAATCCAGCTTGGTCACCTAACGCTACTGCTACACTTAAATGTAATAATTCAGTATTAGCAGGAATTACAACCGAATAATCTGAATACTCTACACTCTCAAAAAAAGCTTGTTTCGCAATCATTATAGGTATTGAGTTACGCTCCATTATTCCTACTACCTCAAATTTTATTTCCACCTCTTCAGGCTCTCCACTTTTTTGGAATCTAGGAAACACCTCTGTAAATGTATCTCCAATATTTATCTTGTCTTTATATCCATATCCAATTAAAATAGGTACGGTTCCTTCAGTAGTCCATTTAAAATCATCTCTATTTAAACTTCTTCCTTCTAACATATTGATTTGATAATCATCTATAAAGTCAGAGTTAACTAATACCTTAGCTCTATGTGGATTTAATCCCTGAACATCTTTTAATTTACTCGGAATATAATCATCAATTCCCTTTATACTAGTTAACATTGGAAATAAGATTTTACAACTTTCCATTAGGTTTTCTTCCTTAAGTTCCATTATATCTGGATATAACTTATTTATAATGTCATATCCCTCTAAATCATACTCTTCATTCTCTATTATTATGTTCATCCTCATAGCATAAGTATTTTCTGGATTAAAAATTTTTTCGAATCCATCTCTTTTAGTTGATGCTTCTTCAATAATTGCAGTACTTGAATTTAACATAGCTAATCCTAATGCTAGTTGGACTATAATTAAAAACATTAATGTTCTCATTCTCTTCAAAGATTTAAGTACATTTTTCATAATGCTATTCCTCCCTTAAAACTTCTGCTGGTTGTATTTTAGTTAAATGTTTAAATGCAGGAAGTGCTGATAAATATGCTGTTACTATTGCAAGTATAAATGAGAATATAAAATTATTTAAATGTAATCTTATATCTATATTACCTACATAACCACCTGAAATTAATGCTCCTAAACCTTGAATAGATATTGCTAATACAACTGCACCTAAAGAGATTATAGTTAATTCACCAAAGAACATTTTAACAATATCGTAACTCTTCGCTCCCATCACTTTTCTTAAAATAATTTCCTTCTTCCTATCAACTACCCATAATGATGATATGCTTATCGAATTAATTATTGTAATAAGTATTATAAAAAATGAAGCTTGATACAATACTTGAGCTTCGTATGATTTTTCACCTCTACTGTATCCCTTTACTTCTAATACATTTTCTTTATTTATTCCTTTTATATGATTTTCAATCTTATTAATAGATTCTAATAATACATCTGCTTTACCATTTATGATAATTTGAAAATTTGAATTAAAAAGCTCTTTATTACCTGTAACATTAAAAAATAAATCATTGGTTACTATAGCAACAAATGCTCTTTGATAAGTAATACCTTTACATTCTAATTCTTCATACTTCATTTCATTATTTGAATCTCTATACTCAATTTTGAACTTGTTATTTTCTGTAGGTACTGTTGATGAAACAACTGTGATTGGATCTTTACTCATAAAATCAGTTTTCTCAAAAAACTCACCTTCTTTTGTATCTTGTTTATAAAATAACCCATCTGTTTTTATTTGTGTTTCTAAATTAATCATCTGTTGATTATCACTTGAAACCTGAGTCATTAGTGTAATTGAAACCTTATCATCCTTAAGTAAAGTAAGTAATTCATCTACTAATAATTTACTATCCCCTTTAAATACAATAGACTTATTATTATCCACACTATAATTCTGTGCTTTTATCTCCTGTGAGGTTATTGCAGACTTTCCAATAGAAAAAGTTAATATAGCAAATGTGTACGACAATACAAAAAAAACTGTAATTGACTTCCTCTTCATAATTGAATTAATAATATTCATCTCGTCCCCCCAAAACTACATACTAATATTTAATTAAATAAATTGGATTTTAACACCTGTACTCCTAACTTTATCTCCATAATCTTCAATCATATATTATCCTTATTTTACCAATAAAAGCAATTGCAAACAACTTTTCTTTATAAAAATACTATTTAATCTTTATACATAATTAATTATTCTACACTAATTCAATAAGATTTATTTTAATATTATAGTAGTTTTTTAAGAGGTTATTCCCTAATTGAATTTACAATTTAACTTCTACCTGTATATAGTAAAAAATCACCATATTAAATTATGGTGATTTTTCTTTAAAATTATTATTTAAAATCTTTTAATAATGCTGCAAATGGATTGTCATTGAAGTCTTCTGCTTCTTTTTGCATTTTCTTCATGTAGTTATTTACTTCTCTTTTATCAACTTTACCTTTCTTATCGAATCTCTTGTTGAATTGAGCTGCTTTTTCTCTGAAGTTACAGTTATTGTTTGGACACACATATATTTGTCCGTCCCCTTGACCTCTAAGCTCTAATTTCTTTTTACATTCAGGACAACGAGCATTTGTTGTTCTACTTACGTTTTCTCTATGTCCGCACTCTCTATCTTGGCAAACATTCATTGTTCCGTTTTTGCCTTTTACTTCTAACATGTACTTGCCACATTCAGGACATTTTTTACCTGTTAGGTTATCATGCTTAAACTTCCCTTTATCATGTTTTACATCTTCTACTAATGCTATTGCATAGTTTCTCATTTCTTGAATAAACTTTTTATCATCTAACTTACCTTTAGCTATTTGGTCTAATTGATTTTCCCATTTAGCTGTTAGTAATGGAGATTTTAAATCATTAGGTACTAGCTCCATTAGTTGCTTTCCTTTTGATGTAGGAACTATTGAGTTTCCTTTTCTCTCTATTACAAATGAGTTAAATAATTTTTCTATTATATCTGCTCTTGTTGCAACTGTTCCAAGTCCACCTGTTTCTCCAAGTGTTTTGGCTGCATCTTTTGATACATTAACATACTTGTGTGGATTTTCCATTGCTGATAAAAGTGTTGCTTCTGTAAATCTTGATGGTGGCTGAGTATCTCCAAATCCTTTTGATATTGAAGTTAACTTAAGGTTATCCCCTTGATTTACTTTTGGAAGACTTTGCACGTCTTCTTTGTTATCTTTATAAAGTTTTTTCCATCCAAGTGATTTAACTACACTTCCTTTAGTTTCAAACTTTTCTCCTTCAAGTTCTATTTCAACAGTAGTTTGAAGGTACTCATATGGTGGCATCATAACACTTAAGAATCTCTTAACTACTAAGTCATAAACATGTCTTTCTTCTGAAGTTAACTTTGACATATTTGGACTTTCTTCTGTTGGGATTATAGCATGGTGATCACTTACTTTTGAATCATTAACAAAGCTACTCTTAGCTTCTATTCTTCCTCTTAATAATTCTTGAGCTGCCATTCTATATTCACCTGTAGAAACTGCTTTTAATCTATCTGGAATAGTTGCAACTATATCTTTAGTTATATATCTTGAATCTGTTCTAGGATAAGTTAATATCTTATGACTCTCATATAATCTTTGCATAATAGATAAAGTTTGCTTTGCTGAATATCCCCAAATTTTATTACAATCTCTTTGAAGTTCTGTTAAATCGTAAAGTTCTGGTGCATATTGCTTTTTGCTCTTTTCTTCTACTCTAGTAATTTTACTTACCTTGTTACTTCTATTAAGCTTGCTTACAATTCCATCAATTACTGCTTCATCAAAAGTATTGTTGTTATTGTTATTGTTTTTATCTTTCCAGCTTAATTTAATATTATTTTCACTTGTTACGCTTATGTTATAGAATCTCTTTGGTTTGAAATTCTTTATATCTTCTTCTCTTTGAACTATCATTGCTATAGTTGGTGATTGAACTCTTCCTGCTGATAATTGAGCATTATATTTGCAAGTTAAGGCTCTTGTTACATTTAGTCCAACTACCCAGTCAGCTTCTGATCTACATTCTGCTGCATGGTATAAGTTATCGTAAAGTCTTCCATCTTTTAAGTTTCTGAATCCATCTAATATAGCTTTATCTGTTTGTGATGATATCCAAAGTCTTTTAAATGGCTTACGAACTCCTGCTTTTTCAATTATCCATCTAGCAACTAATTCCCCTTCTCTTCCTGCATCTGTTGCTATTACTATTTCACTAATATCATCTCTTAACATTTGTTTTTTTACATCATAAAATTGCTTTTGAGACTTCTTAATTACTGTTAGTTTCATTTGTTTTGGAAGCATTGGTAATGTGTCCATGCTCCATTTCTTATATTTATTATCGTAACCTTCTGGATCTAATAATGTTACTAGATGTCCAAGCGCCCAAGTTACTACATATTTATTTCCCTCTATATGTGAACCTTTGTTTTGATTGCATTTTAAAACCCTTGCTAATTCTCTTCCTACAGATGGCTTTTCTGCCAATACTAATATTTTACTCATACTATACTCCTTTAAATCTTATCCTAGCTATACTTTAACATTTATCAGTGTTAATTAAAACAAAAAAATCCAGTTAAACTGGATTTCTGTTATTATCTTTAATTATAGTTCCTGAAACAACCTCTGCACCTAATAATACTATAGATGCTCCAACACCAGGATGAATTGATTCCCCAGCATAGTATAATCCTTCTACATGTTTAGCTTTTATATGTGGCCTAAAGTATGTAGTTTGACTTAATGTATGGCTTAACCCAAAAGCTGAACCTCCATAAGAATTAAAGAATTCTTCCATATCTATTGGTGTTAATTGCTCTTCTACAACTATATGCTCCTCTATATCTTCTAATCCCCTAAGCTCTTTTAACTTATTAATTAGCTTTCTTCTTATTCTAGACGTAAATTCCCCATCCCAATTAGACTTTCCTTCAATTAAATTAGGTACTCTCATCATTACATTTATCACTTCACCATCATTATTGCTCATAGAAGTATCTATTCTTGATGGGCAATAAATATAAAGTGATGCATCACCCGGCATCTTCCCCCTAAAAGGAGCTTCTATATTATGTCTAAATTCATTACCTATTACTATATTATGTACATTTAATCCTGGATACTTTTTATTTGTTCCTAAGTAGAGCATAAATACTCCACAGGAATTTTTGAGTTTCTTTACTTTTTCCACTGTATATCCATCTTTAAATTTTTCTTTTTTTATTAAATTAGTAACTGCATACGGAAAATCTGCATTACAAACTACAATATCACAATTAATCTCATCTTTTCTTGTTCTTATACCTTTAACCTTATTTTTTTCAATTATAATTTCCTTAACTTCTTTATTTGTTAAAACCTCTCCACCCATTTCATTTATAAGCTTCTCTAAAGCTTCAATGTAAGAATACATTCCACCTTTTAAATATTCTAACCCATAAATTTGTGTTATAGCTGGAACTAGTGAGTATATATTGGATGCATTATATGGAGATACTCCTACATACATACATTGAAATAATAAATAGTTAAGCAGCTTTTCATTTGTTATATATTTTTTTATAAAGTCTTCTGATGTTGAAAATGGAGCTAACTTTATTCCTGGATTTAAATTTTTTATAGATATAAAATTCTTAAGTTCATCCATATTTCTTTTTAGAAAATACTTTTCTGCTATAGTATATTTTTCAAAAGCCTTATCAATAAACTTAACATAATTATTCACACTGCTTTTAGAAATTTTTTCAATAGTTTCTGTAGTTTTTGACATATCAGAATAAAAATCGTATGAAGTATAATCATTATAAAAAACTCTATAAGAAACATCTAATTTTTTAAAATCTAAATAATCTTTATAATCCTTATTTACATATTCAAAAATATCTTTATAAATTTTAGGTGTCATTAATATACTCGCTGTTAGATCAAATTTATATCCGTCTTTTTCAAATCTATTAATTTTACCTCCAACCTTATCTTCCTTTTCTATTACAGTTACTTTATATCCTTTATGAAGTAATCTTACAGCTGTCGCTAATCCACCAAGTCCTCCACCTACAATAATTACCTTCTTCATAATACCCTCCATAACTTCACTTAAAATTATCTCTAGTATATTTTGGGTAATTTTCTATTAATTATACATTTATATTTCAATTTATTCTTATACTCCAAATATAGGTTGATTGCTATCTCTCTCATATATACCTAAAGTACCTCTCAACAAATAATAATTTGATATCATCCTAATTATATTTCCAGTGTTAATATCCATATCTGGTTGGAGCGAATAATCAATCTCTCCATTTATATACTTCTCATATAAATTTTCATACCTCGTAAATCCAATTTGCGTGTACACTATTCTAGCAAATATAGTTAAATACAATGATTGTATTGCTAAAATATCTGCCCTGGCTACATCATATTGATCATTAATATTCCTAGCATTATCATCTACAATTTGGAACCCTGCTCTTGTTGAGGCATAAGATAGAAGATCTGCTACTATACCTGTAATATCAGCCTGTTCCTGTAGACTTAATAACCTTAATTCTTCTAACTGCTCACTTGTATAATTTATATTATTATTAGTGTCCTTATTTTTTCTCTTTGACCTTTTTCTCCCCACTATATAGCTCTCCTATATCATTGCTATTTACTTTATTATATATCGATACCTTTATCTTAGTGATAATACTTATTACATATCACCTTACTTAAATTAAAACTATTAAATCATACTTATTCTCTTAGTTAAAATAAACAAGGATGAATCAAAACAATATTTTTTTGATTCATCCTAACTTTCTTGTATTTATCTACTATTTAGAAGTATCTATAGTCTATCACAATATATAGTCATTGCTTTACATAAATACGATGTTAGCCCTTCTCCAAATTGATCTATATTATTTTTAAATCTTTCATCGTATTCATACGTTAATGTTAAACCTCTAAATATTTCAGGTGTACAGTTATAAAAATTTTTGCTAATATGATTTCTCCACTTTGCAACTAACTCTTGTACGTCTTCTGAATCTGGATCTTTATCCATATTACCTGCTATGCTTTTAAAGATCTCATTTCCTTCTGAAGTAACTCTTTCCCAATCAGCTTTATCATATTTAGATGTTTTTCTTTCCGATTCTTTATATGCATCGCTTTCACCATATTTTTCTTTTGCTTCCTTAGAATATTCTTTCTTATGCTTTTCTATATCTGTCATATCGAATCCCTTAAACATTTCTTTCTTAGCCATAATATTCTTTCCCTCCATTGAATCAAGTGTTTTTTCCAGAGTATTTATAACTTCATTTAATCTATTTCTTTTTTCTTGCAATAACTTTTTGTGTGTTTTTAACACTGACTTCCTATCATAATCAGGACTATTCATTATTTCCTTTATCTCACTCAAAGAAAATTCTAGTTCTTTGAAAAACAGAATTTGCTGCAGCTGTTCTATTTCTTTTTCACTATAAAATCTATATCCTGAATCACTTACTGTCTTTGGCTTTAATAAACCTATCTTGTCATAATGATGAAGTGTACGTACGCTTACACCTGCAAGTTTTGCCATTTCATTTATCTTATACTCCACTATAAATCCTCCTTTTATTTATTAACTTATAAGCTATATTATCATCATATACTATGACGTAACGTCAGAGTGAATACTTTTTTAAAAATATTTTTTTAATTAACTTATCTTTTTATAAAAACTCCACATACTAACAATGTATAGAATTTGAAAGGAGGTTTATTTTATGAAAATTTTAATTTCTATCATATTGATTTCTTGTTCTATGTTATCGTCTATTGGAATTAGACCAAATAGAATTCCATTAACTCCACTTGAAAAAGTATCTTCTATTAACTTTATGTTACCTAGAAAAGATGGATTTTGGTCTGATGAAAATATTAGTCTTTTAACTACAGAACAACAACAACAACTTGCTCCTATTAAAGAAAAATTAGCTAAAGGTGAAGGACTTAGTACTGAAGAAGCTGAAGTGCTACTTTCATTAAAAGAAGCTGTTGTTTTAGCAAAACTTGGTGAAGCAGACTTTAAAGCATATAAAAACTTAATTGAGAAAAGAAAACAAGGTGCTGAGTTCTTAACTCCTGAAGATAAAGAAAAACTTTATCAAATCAGAAAAAAGCTTAAACCTGCAAATAAAGCACCTGAAAAAATTGATGAATCAATAGATAAATCACAAGCTGCTCCTAAACAATAAACTTAATAAAATGGCACTACCTCAAATTTTTTAACTTAATTTGAGATAGTGCCCGTTTTATTTAAACTTACTATTTATCTTTACAACCACAATTATCAGTGCATTTACCTGGATCAGGATTCTCAAATTCTGGAGCTTTAGGATCTTTTAAATCTCCAAAGTATTGTCCAGGCGTTGATAGATTTAAATAATATTTTGCATCTTCAGTATCTCCCCAATCTTTTAATGATCCAGTTCCTATTATCTTGTTAAAAGCCTCTCTAAACATAGTATTATGTGCTTCCTCACGCTGTAATAAGTATTGAATAGTTTCCCTTACATGTTTATCTTTTATCTGTCTATAAAGATTTTCGTACGTAGTTTTTGCTCTTTGTTCATTTCCTATGTTCGTTAACAAGTCAGCTGCTAGATCACCTGTTTCATTTACATATGCCGCAGTCCATAAATATCCTGAAGCATTAGCAAGCATTGGTGTAAGTCTACTTACTACACTTGCTTCTACACCACCTACAGTTGCTGGTGCTGCATCTACATCTTCTCCATTTAATAAATTTACGGTTGTTGCAACTATTTCGGCATGACCAAATTCTTCAGCTGCAATATCTAAAAACAAATCTTTTATCTCTTTATTCTTAATTCTAAAGCTTTGAATAAAATATGTTAGTGCTGCTGTTAATTCGCCATTAGCACCTCCTAGTTGCTCTTGAATAAGGTTTGCATATGCTGCATTTGGTGCTTCTACTTTTACTTCGTGAAGTAATTGTTTCTCATGTTTAAACATACTAATTCTCCTTTTCAAATTAATTTTTCACAGAATTAGTATTAGTTAAATGACTTTAATTAATTCAAAAACTAATTTTATGTTAATACTATTTTCTATAATATTGATATATTTACATATTAAGATAAATCAATTTAAGATATTCCAATACTTAGAAAACACCAATCCCTATATACTTTAAATGTTAATTTATAACATAATTATGTTATAATTATATTTAAATATTTACGGTGAGGTGAAAAAATTATGAAGATTAAAATTCTTGGTTCTGGGGGATGTACTTCACTACCTAGACCTTGTTGTTATTGTGATATATGTGAAGAAGCTCGTGAAAAAGGTGAGCCATATAAAAGAAGTAGTTGCTCTATTTTTATAGAAGATTTAAATTTATTAATCGATACACCGGAGGATATTTCTTATTCATTAAATAGAGAACGAATTAGAACTGTTGATAGACTTATGTACTCTCATTGGGATCCAGATCACACTCTTGGTATTAGGATAATTGAACAATTACGACTTAATTGGTTTAAATATTTTAATAATGAAAGATGTACAAATCCACTACAAATATCGGCTTTGCGTGAAGTATTAGATGATA
The DNA here is from genome assembly GCA_036637795.1 of Clostridium sp. Lineage (GTDB taxonomy): Bacteria > Bacillota > Clostridia > Clostridiales > Clostridiaceae > Clostridium. The sequence goes on from JAVWLU010000004.1 coordinate 18,926, forward strand.
TATATAATATAGAAAATAAATTTGGTTCATACTTAAGTTATTATGAAAGCTTAAACCTTTGTTCTACATCAAAAATTACTGAGATCATTATAGGTGATATTAAAATATCATTAGTACCTATAGTTACTAATATAGTTTCAACTGCTTTTGTATTTGAAAGTAGTAACAGTAAGGTAGTTTATGCGCCTTGTGATAATAAACCATTACCTGATGATTCTAGATTTTACGATGCTGATATATTTATTATGGGTGGATTCATACCAACTACTGGCTTCAATGGTGGTACTAAGCTAGCCAGCGATAATAAAATATTCGATGCTATGCTTACCTTAGATGAACTAAAAGATATTAAAAATACTTTTAGAATTAATAAAATGATTTTAACTCATTTAGAAGAAGATTGGGGTCTTTCATACACTGACTATGAAAATCTAAACTCTGATGATATTACCTTTGCCTATGATGGTATGACTATTGAATGTTAACTACAAAATTCTAAAAAGTAAATTAGTATAGATTCTACTTAAAGCACATAAAAATAAATACCCTTAACCTTTAATTCTGTTGTAAAATAAAAAAATTCCCTATATCGGGAATTTTTTTTAAACAACCTTACCCATAAGGATTTGGTCTAAATACTGGCCATTTCTAAAAATACTCTTTTCTCTTATTCCTTCTTTTAAAAATCCTAGTTCTCTAAACATCTGAATAGCTCTTTCGTTATCTGAAGGAACTTTTAAATTTACCTTTTGTACTGTAGTATTATCTTTAATATAGGCCTCAAAATAAGAAACTATTGACTTACCTACACCACTATTAGTAAATTCTTTCTTAACTAATATTTCAAAATCTCCACAGTGTGCCATACTCTTAGTTGTTTTTCTTTGGAAATCTAATATTCCTATTATCTCATTATCCTTTTCACAAACTAATATTACTCCTAAGTTATTATTATGTGTCTCTGTAATATGCTCTTTTAATATAGCTTCATCTAACTCATAATTATTAAAAGGTGCCACTGCAAAATCTGCTTCAATATTTTCTTCATTTAGTAAATCTATTATTCCTCTTACGTCTGTTGTTTGTGCTTTTCTAAAATTCAATTTTTTCATACCCTTACACCTCATAATTTCTGTTGTATTTATTATAACCCAACTGTAAATAATTGTAAATTGTTTTTAATTAAAATTTTAATTCAAAAAACTTTTTTATTAAAGTTATTTTATAAAGTTATAACACATTATATTTATACCCATAATTTTACAATAGTAAACCTAATTATTATAATATGTTAATGTACTAGGCAATATGACTCATATTAAAATTTATTTTTCAGCTACGTATATAATAAAAACTGTGTACAACGAAGCACACAGTTTTTACTATCAAAGATAATCTTCCATCTTATTATATTTTTATTTTAGTTCTCACCTTGACAATATTTATGCATTTCATCTGCAACTATTTTTGCGTGAGCTACAGCTTCTACAACTGTTCTAGCCCCTGTAACAACATCTCCTGATGCAAATACACCTTTTTTAGTTGTATGACCGCACTTGTCAGTTATTAATAATCCCCATTTGTTAGTATGTAATCCTTCTGTATTAGAAACTATATTATTTTTTGGTACTTGACTTACTGCAACTATTACAGAGTCACATTTAAATAAGCCTTCTGTACCTTCTAGATTTACAGTATTAACTCTTCCATCTTCTGATATTTCATTTTTAGTTTCTATATACTTAACACCATCATCAGTTATCTCTAATGGAGCTTTAAATAATTCAAATAACACGTTGTCTTCTTCTGCCTCTTTTATTTCTTGATTTGTAGCTGGCATATTTTCTTTACCTTTTCTGTAAAGAATATATACTTCCTCCGCGCCACTTCTCTTTGCAGTTCTAGCAGCATCCATTGCTACATTTCCTGCTCCAATTACAGCTACCTTCTTCCCTAAGTTATAAACACCTGGTGACTTTAAATAATCTATAGCGTAATGAACATGACCTAATGTTTCCCCTTTAATATCTAATGTTCTTGGGTTCCAAACCCCTGTCCCAATAAATACTGCTTTATATCCATCTTCAAATAGTTTCTCAGTTGTAATTACTGGTCCTATTAAAGTATTTGGTCTTATCTTCACACCCAAGCTTATAAGCTTTTCTTCTATTTTATCTAATATAGTATTTGGTAATCTGTATTCTGGAATACCATATCTTAATACTCCACCAATTTTTTCATGAGCATCAAATAAAGTTATTTTATATCCCTTTATTGCTAAAAGATATGCTATTGTAATCCCTGCAGGGCCTCCACCAACTATAGCTAATCTATCCTCTATGTTCCCTTCTTTTTTTATCTCAGAATTAAATAAGTATTCTTTAGATACTAACTCTTCAATTGAATGGAATTCTATTGGTTCACCCTTAATTCCTCTTATACAATTTCCTTTGCATTGATCTTCATGTGGACAAACTATTGCACATATAACTGACAAAGGATTGTTGTTAAATAACATTTCTCCTGCTTCTTCTATTTTTCCATCTCTAAATAATGAGATTACTTCTGGTATTGGCGTACTAATTGGGCAGTTAGCCTTACACCTTGGATTTTTACATAGTAAACATCTGTCTGCTTCTAATTCTAAATAGTTCATTGACTCTCCTCATTTCTCTTTTGTTTGTTTCTCTTATATTACCAAAGTTTGTGTATAATAATCAAAGACTAAAATTTCCTTTTATTCAAGTATTATTCATCACCAATCGAAATTTCACTTATATAATTCTTTATTTTCGTAAACATTATTACAGCAACACTTATTAAAATCATCATTGCAAATATAAACCATATAGGATATCCTGGTACATTTGTAATCACTATAGTATCAAAATAAACTGCAAATAAAATAAATGTGATAAATGATATTATGTAACCTACAAATATAGTTAAGTATGTAGATGCCTTTATATCTTCCTTACCTTTTTTCTTATACATGTTCATTGCTACTTTTAATACCCAACCTACTACTATACCTGCAATTAATGGAGATAGCGTTAGTGAAAATGTAGAACTCATATTTCCTAAATTATTGTAATTAAAATCTATTAATACTATTTTCATAGAATAAAACAATACAATCATAATAATACTCAGTTTAAGAAAACTTATTTCATTATTACTATTTATTTTTCTCATAAATTCCTCCAAAAATTCTATTTTCAACTTAAAACTAATATTAGTATCAATTCTACTATTTGTCAAAAAAATTATCTATTAAATTAGTTAACTTTTTAAATGAAATCTTTCTATTATCTTTTAAAAATAAAAATAATGCTCACTTATAGAGTAATAATTAAGAATCATAAGATACTTTAACTCTCTTATTGATACTTTTAGTTATTCTCTGATAAGTAAGCATTATTTAATATACTTTTTGCTTAATATCTTATCTGCTTTTTATCTACAATTTAAAAACATATTCTATATAATGCATAGATTAATGCTACCCCCGTAGCTATCCATGCAATTGCCATTACATTATTTACCTTTGGTTTAGATTTTTCTTTTGGTTTCAATTCCTTAACACTATCATTTATATCACTTAAAGCTTTACATATCTCAACATCAGTTTTTATCAACTTTTGTTACCTCCTTTTGTAAAGTACTCTATCGTTCTTTTAAGAAATTGTACTGTTTTTATTGGCGCCTTACCAACTGAAGTTTCCCCTGCTAACATAAACCCTGAAACACCTATTTTTATAAAATTATATATACTTTCTACTTCTGGTAACATAGCACGCTCACCTTTGCCCATACTATTTAATAAGTGTGTAGCTATGATTGCTGTCTTTTGATGTTTGACTAACATTTCTAGTGCTTCATACTCAAAATGAACAGCATTTAAAACCCCCGATTCAGGTAATAAATCTCCTCTTCCAATAACTACTGCATCAACTTCTGAGTAAAAGGAACTTAATTTCTCTATTCCTTCTGGTGTCTCTACCTTTGCCCATATCTTAGGTTCTGTACCTTTAGTATTTACTTCTATGAATTTTTTAACTTCAACTATATCTAAAACATTTTCTACATACGATTGACAAATAATATCTACACCCTCATTTAAAGCCCATAATATATCCCTTTTATCTTTTTCAGTAAGTTTTATATCCTCTCGCTTTAACTCTGGGAGATTGCACCCTTTACCTGCTCTAACTATTCCACCCTTAAGTACTATTGCCCTTAACATTCCATTTTTATTTTCTTTAATATCAAATCTCATAGTATCATCTTTCATAGATATTTTATCTATATTTTGACTTGATATATTTTCACCACTTAAATTTAATGGAATGAATTTCATATCTTTAATACTTTTCAAATGTAAGGCACTATACACATCTTCTCCACAAAAACAAACTTCTTCTCCATTATATATCTTATATATCCCATCAAGCTTCTCTGAAATCCGTACTTTTTTACCACATAAATCTGCTAAAATCTTAACATCTTTACCTAATTGCCTAACATTATTAATTGTAGATTTAAAATCTTCTTCATTAAAATGAGAAAAATTTAATCTAACTACATCTACACCTTGTTCTGCAAATTCTTTCAAAACCCACTTATCCATAGATTTAGGTCCTATAGTCGCAATTATATGCATTCTTTTCGCTCCTAAAAAGTATTAACTATATATTTTATTACTCTTACGCTGTTTGTAGACATAGATTTTTAAATGTTCTAAAGTTAACTGTTTTAGAATAAATTATAATGAAGAATAACAGGAGGGATGAAAATGAAGAAACTGCGAATTCTATCTTTATTTTTAATAATTTTGATATTACCAGGATGTGCATTTAATGAGCCTGAGTACATAAAGAATAGTACTAAACCTAATAATTATTTCTATACAAACGAAATATATGCTAAATTAAAAAACAATGAGAAATTCACTCTTGAAGTATTTGATACTGATGTTTATAAGTATTATCCAGTTCCTGAAGATGACTATGATGTAATACTTTCATTTATTGAATCTATGCATTCTGAGAATTATCATGATGAGCTTACTGAGGATCAAAAGAAATTAATTCCAATATATAAAATAAATATAAAATTCGATAACTCAAAATTTGTTATGAATGTTTATAATAGTAATTTGGCAACAATTTATCCTTGGGATGGTGTTTTCAATGAAGATATTGTTTCTTTTGAAAATGTTCCAAGTCACTTTAATCCATATGAATTTTGCTTATATATAGAAAATAAAGCTAAAGAAAATAAATAGTTTTAGGCTAAAATGTGCTCTAAGAGCACATTTTAGCCTAATTTCAACTCTTTACTTCATCTAATAACTTCCAGATCCTCTTTTTAAGAACCGGGTGTAACATATTAGGTGCTATTTCATTTAAAGGAGATAGTACAAATTCTCTTTCTTCCATTCTAGGATGTGGAATTACTAAATCCTCTTCATTATTTATTTCATCATTAAAGAAAATAATATCTAGGTCTATTATTCTAGGTCCCCATCTTATTACTCTCTCTCTTTTCATTTCACTTTCTACTGATTGTGCTTTTTCTAGTAACTCTCTTGATGAAAGTATTGTTTTAACTTCAATAACACAATTTAAGAATTCTTCTTGGTCTTCATATCCCCAAGGTTCTGTTTTTAAATAGCTTGATGATTTTACAAGTTTTGTATCATCACCTAAAGTTACAAGCTTAATTGCTTGATTTAAGTTATCTTCTTTATCTCCAATATTACTTCCTATTGAAATAAATGCTCTATTCCAAGTTCTATATATTTCAATTGCAGCATGATCTAAATGTCTTAAAATTGGAGCCCAAGGCTTCTTTAGAAGTACTTTAACACCTTTAACTAGTGGATAGTTATATAAAACATATTCTGCTATCTTTTCAGCAGCAGTTTCTATTAAATCATAACTTTCCTTTGTAAACTCTTCTTCTACTCTATGACATAGTTCTCCATAATGGACAGACTGAGTTAAATCACCTGTTTTAGCAGCTTTTCTTGTATCTAAGTCTAGCTCTAATGAGATAATAAACTTTTGTCCTAGAGATTTTTCCTCAGCAAATACTCCATGATTTGCAAAAATCTCAATATCCTTTAAATATAGTTTATCCATTTTAAACCTCTATTCTTATGATTTTAAAATTGCATCTGTCATTACAGCTGCTCTTTTATTTTCTAGTACATCATGTACTCTTATAATGCTTGCGCCTTTCATTATTCCCATAACTGTTGTTGCAACAGTTCCTTCTACTCTTTCGTTTGCTGGTAAATCTAAAGTTAATCCAATCATAGATTTTCTAGATGTACCTAGTAAAACAGTGTATCCTAGGTGCTTAATTTGCTCTAAGCTTTTCATAACCATTAGGTTCTCTTCAAGAGTTTTTGCAAAACCTATACCTGGATCTAATATAATATTCTCTCTTGATACACCTGCATCTAAAGCTAATGATATACTATCTACTAAGTCTAGTATAACTTCTTGCATCAAATTTTTATATGGTTTATCTTCTCTATTATGCATTAATATACATGGAACATTATACTTAGCTGCAACTTCAGCCATTTTATTATCTCTTTTAAATCCCCATACGTCATTTATTATATCTGCACCTGCATTTATTGCAGCTTCTGCTGTTTTACTCTTATAAGTATCAATAGAAATAGGAACATCTAATTCCTTTCTAATTGCTCTTATTATTGGAACTACTCTTTCTATCTCTTCATCTTCTGAGACAAACCTAGCTCCAGGTCTTGTAGATTCTCCACCGATATCAATAATATCAGCCCCTTGTGCAACTAATTCTCTTGCTCTTTGAACTGCAATTTCTATCTCATTGAACTTACCACCATCTGAAAATGAATCTGGTGTTATATTTAATATTCCCATAATAAAGGTTCTTTCTTCAAAGTTAAATTCTTTTTCTCTTATTATCACGTAACCACCCCTGATTAATATTTTATGGTTAAATTCTTCTTCTCTTTGCTCCACTTACAATCTTTTTCAGCTGGACAAGAGAAACATTCTCTAGATAGCTTATCACTTTCATAAACAATTTTGCCTAGTGCATCATCACTACCTTTTCTGTGATCGAATATACCTTTTAATATTACTTCTATATCTTCTTTAGAAAACCCTTTATCTTTTAATATTTCTTTAGATATCTCTACACTTGCTATGTGATGTGGAATATTATTTTTATACTCTTCAGCTCTACCTATATCATGAAGTAGCCCTATGGAATAAATAATATCCTTTGAATACGCAAGTCCTTCTTCTAAAACCTTTATATATGATATTCGAGCCATATTAATAAAATGCTCTAGGTTATGTAAGCAAAATTCCCTATCTTTTTCACATTCTTTTATTTCTTCTAAACATTTTTTATATAAATTGTCATTTAATATCTTATCTACTTTTTTCATATATCACCTATTTAATTAAAGATAATACTTCTTTTCTAAGTTCTCTATCTTCTTTAAATCTACCTCTATATGTTGTAGTAACTGTTTTAGTTCCTGGTTTCTTAACGCCTCTCATTGTCATACACATATGTTCTGCTTCAATTACAACCATCGCACCTTCAGCATCTAAATACTTCATTATAGCCTCTGCAACCTCTGTTGTTAATCTCTCTTGAAGTTGTGGTTTCTTCGCATAAATTTCAACACATCTTGCAAGCTTTGAAAGTCCTGCAACTTTTCCATTTGGAATATATGCTATATGTGCTTTACCATAGAATGGCACTAAATGATGTTCACACATTGAGAAGAATGTTATATCCTTTTCTATTACTAAATCATTATCTTCAACTGAAAAAGTCTTTGAAAGCACTTCCTCTGCCGTTTGTCCTATTCCTGAGAATATCTCTCCATACATCCTAGCTATTCTATCAGGGGTTTCTAGTAGACCTTCTCTTTCTGTATCCTCGCCTATTGCTTCTAATATAAGTTTAACCCCTTGAATTATCTTTTCTTGATTATTCACTATTTGCCCCTCCAGTTTTTTAAATATGTAAAATAATTATTTCGTATTTTATTTATAACCATTGTATCATTATATTCTATTTCTTCAAAATTCACGACTTTCATTATTCCCATAAGACTATTTGTTATAAATACCTCATCTGCATCTTTTAATTCTTCTATTGTAATTTCCTTTTCTACAACCTCAAAGTTATCTATTACCCATTTTCTCACTGTTCCATTTAAAATCCCACAAGAAATTAATGGAGTACTTATAATATTATTTTTTACAATAAATATATTTGAAGTAGCTCCTTCAGTTATGAATCCTTTTTCATTTAAAAATAAGGGTTCATTAAATCCTTCTTTTAAAGCTGCTCTTTTTTCTATAATATTTTCTAAGTAATTAATAGACTTATAATAAACTAATTTAGATGTAGATGATTTAATAACTTTTGATAACTTTAACTTAAATCCATTATTATAATCCATCTCTGTATATGAAATATCTCTTTTTTGAACTATTATATTCTGTTCAGTTACTAATACTTTTAATGCACAATTATTGTAACCACTAATTAGTTCTATAAATTCTGCCGCTTTAATCTCTTTACCTAGTCCTAAGTCATTTATTGCATTATTAAGTCTAGTTAAATGCATTTCGTACTTAACTGGTTTATCTAATACTAATAAAGTCTCAAAAACGCCTAGTCCGAAGAAAATCCCATCATCTATTTTAATATCTTTTCCATCACTTACTTGTCTTTTCATTTTACAACACCCTCATTAAAGCCTTAGCCTTATCTAATGTCTCTTCATACTCATCCTCTTCAATAGAATCATAGGTAATTCCTCCACCTACTCCGAAATATGCCTTGCCATCTTTTTTTACAATCGTTCTAATCACTATATTAAAATCGCTATTACCATTAAAATCAAAGTACCCTATACATCCTGTATATAAGTTTCTTTTTAATCCTTCTAGTTCCTCTATAACTTCCATAGCTCTTATCTTTGGTGTTCCTGTTATTGATCCTCCTGGGAAACATTCTTTAATGCAATTTACAGATGTCTCCGTATCTTGAAGTTCACCTTCAACAGTTGAAACTAAATGAAATACCGTAGCATATTCTTCAAGTTCAAATAATTCCGTAACCTTAACTGAAAATGGCTTACAAACTTTACTTAAATCATTTCTTTCAAGGTCTACAACCATTAAAAGCTCCGCCTTATCTTTTTCTGAGTTTAATAATTCTATTTTATTTCTTTCATCTTCTTCTAGAGTATTCCCTCTTGGTCTAGTACCTTTTATCGGTCTAGTATGAGCTTTTCCATCTACGATTTGTATAAACCTTTCTGGTGAAGATGATATAACTTGAAAATCTTCAAAATCTAAATAAGCTGAAAACGGAGCCTTATTTATATCTCTAAGCTTCAAATATATTTCAAAAGAATCATCATTATTATCACACCAAAATCTTTGAGTCATATTGGCAATATATACATCTCCAGACTTTATATAATCCTTCATCTTTGTAACTGCATCTATATACTCATTTCTTGTAAAATTAGAGTTGAATTTTGTTTCTCTATCATACTCAAAAGTTTTACCTATAACACTAAAGTTATTTATTTTACTTATGATATCATTTATTCTACTATCACTGCCTTCAATATCACTAATATAATACTCTTTAGTCTTATGATTATATATTATTATATTATTAAAAAACACAAATCTTAAATTTGGTATTTTAAAATCTTCCTCTGAATTATCCTTTATATCTTCAAGTTCTGTAAATGTGTCATATGAAATATATCCTATAGCCCCTGCTAAAAATGGACTTTCGTTAATGCCTTCAAATTCATACTTATACTTTTGAAGTTCTTTCTCTAATCCATTAAAGTTTTTACTCTCTTTTATCTTAAATGGATTTATCCCTATAAAAGAGAACTTAGCAAGCTTCTCATCTTCTTTTGAACTATCTAAAAATATTGTATTCTTGCCTCTTACTGCTTCATATACTTCATGTGGGTTTAAACTTGTCTCTATATTTTTTATCTTTAATTTCACTACTTAAACCTCCTTGTTATCTCAACGAAGTTTTGTAATATTTTATGACCTTCCTCTGTCATCTCTGCTTCTGGATGAAATTGAACTCCATAAATAGGATATCTTTTATGCTTTATTCCCATAACGACTCCATCTTCTGTTTTAGCAGTTATATCTAGATCTTTTAACTCTTCATCCTTCACAATTAAAGAGTGATATCTAGTTACTCTTAAAGGATTTTTTATATCTTTAAAAATACCCTCATTATCATGATTAATATATGCTATTTTCCCATGTACAGGTGACTTGCCTCTAACAACACTCCCACCAAAATAATGACCAATACATTGATGGCCTAAACAAACTCCTAAAATAGGCAATTTGCCTTTAAATTCATCTATTATATCTAGGCATATACCTGACTCCATAGGAGACTTCGGCCCTGGTGAAATCACGATTCCATCTATGTTAAATTTCTTAATTTCACTAATATTTATCTTATCATTTCTATAAACTATAATATCTTCATTTATTTCTTTGAAATATCTAACAAGGTTATAAACAAAGGAATCGTAATTGTCTATCATTAAAAGCATAAATAACCGATACCTCACTTTATGTTATAATTATTATTAATAAATAGATTATATCATAGGTAATTCAAATAATTTAGAGGAGATTAAACAAAATATGATTAAATGTGACTTTCATGTTCACTCTACTGCCTCGGATGGGAATTACACTCCTACTGAAGTAGTTAATAGAGCAATTAGAAATAATGTAAACTTTTTGGCATTAACAGACCATGATTCAATTAACGGAATCACTGAGGCAATAAAGGCCGCAGAAGGTAAAAATATAACCTTTATACCTGGAATTGAACTATCTACAGTTCATAGAGGTGAATCAATCCACCTAATCGGACTTTTTAAAGACAATTTATATAAATCACCAGCTCTTAAAAATTTTTTAGAAGATATGAGAGAAAAAAGAAAAACAAGAGCATTACTTATAGTTGAACGTTTGAAAAAATATTTCAACATAATAATAGATGCTGATGCACTCCTATCTAGAGGTGATGAAACTATAGCAAGACCTCATATTGCACAAGCAATAATAGATGCAGGTTATCCATATACCTTTGACTATATTTTTGATAACATAATTGGTGATAAATGTAATGGTTATGTTGCTTCATCAAAAATATCCACTGAAGATGGAGTTAAAATACTTAAGGAATTCAATGCAGTTGTAATACTAGCACATCCTAAACTAATAAAAAAAACTCAAATAGATGAATTTATATCTTTGGGTATTGATGGATTAGAAGTTTTCTATTTTCTAAATAAATCAAAAGAAACAAAGCGTTTTAAAGAATTAGCTTTAAAGAATGGTTTACTTATGTCTGTTGGATCAGATTGTCATGGAATAGAAAGTGATGATAGACACGGTGATATTGGTGATGTTAATTCTGATGATGAGTCTACTACTTTACTACTTGAAAGATTAGGATTTAAAGTTTAGGTTGATATGATCGCTAACGCTCCGTTAAAGGGAACTTTTCAAGTGCATGAGAGGTTTGTCTTATGACTGAGTAAAAGGGAAATTAAAAATTTCGTTAAAGTTAGAATCCATTTAGGATTCCTTTAAATTAAAAAATTGGTATAAAACCTAAGGTTTTATACCAATTTTTATTTAGGTGACCTTTTAGTGTTTACATCCACATGGTCCTTTTACTAAGTAGTAAAGTGTTCTAACAGGTACTCCTGTTCCACCTTTAACTGTATATTGTGACACAGGATTTGCTGTCCACGCTGTTCCTGCTATATCAAGGTGTAACCATGGTTTACCACATACAAACTCTCCTACAAATAATCCTGCTGTTATTGTTCCAGCATTTTTACCACCTATATTTTTTAAATCAGCTAAACTACCTTTTATTAATTCTTTGTACTCAGGGAATGCTGGTAATCTCCAGAACTTTTCACCTGTAACTTTAGCTGCTTTTTCTAAATCTTCATAGAATTCATCATTATTTGATACAACTGCAGTTGTTGTTTCTCCAAGTGCAACTAATGCTGCTCCAGTTAATGTTGCTACGTCTATTACTTTTGATACATTTTCTTTTTGTATTGCATAAGTAACCGCATCAGCTAATGTTAATCTACCTTCTGCATCCGTATTTAATACTTCTATAGTTTTTCCACCCATAGAACCAATTATATCACCTGGTTTATACGCTTCTCCAGAGATTGCATTTTCACAAGCTGCAATTACTGCTATAACATTCTTATTTACTTTATTTTTAGCTAATGCTGTCATAACCCCTAGTACTGAAGCTGCTCCACCCATATCACTCTTCATATCTTTCATTGAGTCACTTGGTTTTATTGAATATCCACCAGTATCATAAGTTAATCCCTTACCAATAAGACCTAATATTTCTCCATCCTCTTTATTGGGTAAATATCTTAAAACAACTAATCTTGGTTTTCTAGCTGAACCTTTTGCTACTGCTAAAAATGCTTCCATTCCTAGTTCTTCACATTGAATTTCATCTAAAATTTCACATTCTATTCCACATGCTTTAGCTTGCTTTGCTGCAATTCCAGCAAAAGCTTCTGGGTATAAATGGTTTGATGGTTCATTAACTAAATTTCTTGCTAGAATTGTTCCATCTATGATGTTTATTACTTCTTTTAATCTTTCATTAGCCTTTTCTAATTTTTCTGCTGGTACTCCTGTTATATAGAAATCACAAGTATACTCTTTCTTTTCACTTTTGAATTTATTAAATGTATATAGTCCTAATGCAATTCCTTCTGCAATAGATTTAACTCTACCCCCAATACAAATTTTATCAGTTCTAAAGAAATTAACTCCAGCTTCCTTTACTCCAAGGTCTCTACATTGTCTTGCTGCCTTAGCCATAGCATCTCTAACCACTTCACCAGTTGCATCATCGTGCTTTCCAAGTCCAACTAAAATTTTGTATCTTACCTTTGAATCAACTTCTGTTATGTAAAACACTTCATTCTTTTTTCCTTTGAAAGAAACTTTGTCTAGCATTTCTGCAAGTTCACCACATTCAACTGTATAATCTTCAAATACTGGAATTATCATTGCATCAACACTTGATAATTCAACCTCTTTTATAAAAATATTCATAACTCTACTCCTAACATTATAAATTTATTTACTTATAGTCTTCTCATATTTTTTTATTTATATTAATAAAGCCTAAATAATTTCCTATAACATTATTATAAATGTTACAAAAAATTATTTAGACTATTTTATCTATTTAGTTATGTCTTCCGTGTTGCTTTCAATTACTTTTTGCTCTTCTATAGGTGGAGCTATAGCTTTATCATCAGAATACCATTTAGTATCTGTTGTTGGGTTATTAATTACACCTAAAGCAACCATAACTGCAAGAACACTATTAACAGCAATTTGATATTCATCTGGAACTATCTTAACTCCAAAAGCACTTAATATCATTGGTACTAAAGCAAATAAAGATACCCATAATCCGTAGTTCTTAAAACGAGATAGATCAATTTTCAATACTATCACCTCTTTATCTTAAATAGTTCATATTATAATATATTCACTATTCCACTCTTATGTGAACTTTATTTAATTAAGCTTTATTATTTTTCAACTAAAAATGCTTTATACCCTCTCATTGTCTCATAAACATCTACTTTACTTGAAACTTCATAAGGAGCATGCATATTTTGAAGTGCTACACCACAATCAATAACTTCCATGTTGTACTCAGCTAATATATAAGCTATAGTACCACCACCACCTTGATCTACCTTTCCAAGCTCTGCTGTTTGATAAGCAACATCATGTTTGTCCATTATATTTCTAAGCCATGCAACAAACTCAGCATTTGCATCATTACATCCTGATTTCCCTCTAGCACCTGTATATTTAGAGAATACTAACCCTCTTCCAAAGAAAGCTGTATTCTTCTTTTCACAAGCATTTGCAAAATTAGGATCAAAAGCCGCAGTAACATCTGCTGATAACATTTGTGAATTAGCAAGTGTTCTTCTCATTTTTAAATCTGAATAACTTCCTAACCTGTCCATAATTTCAGCTAATGCATTTTCAAAGAACTTTGAATGCATACCAGTTGCTCCAACACTTCCGATTTCTTCTTTATCAACAAGTAAGACTACAGAGGTTTTGCTTACCTTATCTAACTCTAATAATGCCATTAATGAAGTATATGCACATACTCTATCATCTTGTCCATATCCTAATATCATACTTCTATCTAAACCATATTCTCTAGCTCTTCCTGCAGGAACAACTTCGATTTCAGCAGATATAAAATCTTCTTCTTCAATATCATATTTATCTTTTATAAGCTTTAAGATATTTGCTTTAACAGAATCTTTTTCTGTATCTTCAAGAGGAATACTTCCTACAAGTAAATCTAAACCTTCACCTGTAATAACTTCTGAAGCTTTCTTTTGCATTTGCTCTCCTGATAAATGTACTAAAAGATCTGAAATCCCTATTACTGGATCTGAATCATCTTCACCAATAACAATCTCAACTTTACTTAAATCTTTTTTAACTACTACACCATGCATTGCTAAAGGAATTGTAACCCATTGATATTTCTTAATTCCACCATAATAATGTGTATCACACATAGCAAGTCCTGACTCTTCATAAAATGGATTCTGTTTTACATCTAATCTAGGTGAATCAACATGTGAACCAAGTATTCTTAACCCATTTTCTAAATCATCTTCACCAATTAAGAATAAAGCTAATGCTTTTCCTTTGTTGTTAACATAAATTTTATCTCCTACCTTTAAATCTTTTTTAGAAGATATTATTTCATTTAAGTCAACATAGCCTTTTGCTTCTGCTAATTTAATAGCCTCTGTAACACATTCTCTTTCTGTTTTACAGTTTGATAAATAATCAATATAGCCCTTTGAAAAATCAAATACATCAGCATAATTATTAGAACTGTACTTATGCCAAGCATTTTTATTATCTTTTTTCATAAACCTCATCCCCCATTGTTAATCAATATAATTTAATACTATAAGTATTTTATTACTCTTCTTCTGAAACAATTCCTATTCTACTCTCTATAATATCTACCGGAGTAGTATCGCTCATTAATGAATATCTGTAATTAACTGCTGCAGCTTCTATTATTACAGCTATATTTCTACCTGGTCTTACTGGTATTCTTAGTCTCTTAACTTTTACCCCAAGAATTTCTTGGAACTCATGGTTAATTCCTAACCTATCGTAATCTCCATCATCTTTCCAATGTTCAAAATGCATTACAAGTCCAATTTTTTTAGATTGAAGAACTGAACTTAATCCATATAATGATGTAACATCAATTATACCAATCCCTCTTACTTCAAGCATACCAATTGTTATTCTTGGTGATGTACCCGTAAGTTCGCCATCAATCTCTCTTATATCAACTGCATCATCTGTTACTAATCTATGACCTCTTTTAATAAGTTCTAATGCTGTTTCACTCTTACCTATTCCACTTTCTCCAGTTATTAAGATACCTATTCCATATACATCAATAAGGACACCATGTAATCTTGTTTCTGGAGCTAATGCTTCACATAAATACATAGTCAATTTGCTAATTAAGTTAGTAGTAACTAGTTCGCATCTTAATAGCCATGTATTATTTTTTTCAGCAGCCTTTAAAACATCATCATGTGGCTCCTGTCCTCTAGTTATAATTAAACAACTTATATTTGAACTAAAATACTTTTTAATTCTCTTTTTTCTTATATCTGGCAACATAGAGTCTAAGAAACTCCACTCGGCCTTACCTATAACCTGAATTCTTTCAGGTGCAAAGTAATTATAAAAACCAGCTAACTGTAGTCCTGGTCTATTTATATCGTTTACGGAAATATTTATACCTTTTTGACCTTCAACTAATACTTCAAGGTCAAAATCTTTTATTAATTTTTCAACTGTAACTGACAACTCTATCACCCTTTAATTTTTAGATTTTGGATTGTTTGGCTTTATTCCACCTAATTGAACTTCAAAATTAGATTTAACACTATCAATATATCTACGTCTTAATGCAGCTTGTTCTTCCTTTTCTTCCTCAGTTAAACCTTCGGCCTTCATTTTAGCATACAGCTCATTAATTCTTTTTATTACATCATCTATTTTCATATCTTTTAAATCCATTTATATTTCTCCTTTTCTTTAGCTTTCCATCTTAAATATATTTTACATATAAATTCCTTTAATAGCAACTTGAAATTTAATCAGTAACAGTTGAAATTGCGCTTTTAAATATTAATTGTTAATAATTGTAAATATTTGTCTAACGAATACACCTTACATTTTGTTCCAATTAGGTATAAAATTGTAACATAAATCAGATTTTGTCCACAGGAGGTATAATTATGACGAAGAAAACATTAAAACGTAAGATACTAATAAGAAAAACACTTTTAAATGTCCTATTGAAATATTTTGCCCCAACTAATAGATATATTATTTATCTTTCTCAAAACTTGGACAAGCATATTTCAATTTATCAATATTATATCTACAAAAGAAATAAAAAAATAACAAGGAATATACATATACAAAAGGCAGCCTAAATTACAGATTGAATTTTAATTTAGAGTTTCTGAAATTATATATTTTTTAGTAATTCTACATTAATAGGGAAGTATCATCTTTTTGGTACTTCCTCTTTTTTTATCATATATAATCCTTATTTATTTGATTTATATATGATTATATAATAAAAAAACACCTCATAAGAGGTGTTTTACACTGTATAAAATCCCATGATGCCGTTCACTTAGATATTCAAGACCTGCGGCTCGCAGGTGGGTTTCACTCAACCTATCCTTTGTCATCTCCCGCCACATAAAGTGAATTACTGGAGCCCGACATACCTAGGCTTATTGCAAATCCCGAGAATGTTATGTAGGTTGAATATATAAGCTTGGCGCACACCTCAGGAGTGTTTATGAATTTATTATAACACATTAAAATCTTAGTTCAATAGAAACTTTTAGCAATTTTGCGATTATATTTTACAAAATGAAATCCTTTGCAACATCTTCCATTGAAATTGTACTTTCATTGCTAGTAAATAACACTAGGAATTGTGTGAAGCCAGCATTTTTAGCATCCATTTGAATTCCCATCACTTCTCCTGCTATATCATGTTCTTCTATTATATCCTCAACCATGTCTACCATTTCATCACTTGCATAGTCATAAAGGTATGGTAGATAGTATTCATTGTACCACTCAGTACTTTCAGCTTCATAGTCAGACTCATCGTTAGAGTATGCTTTTGCAGCAGCAATAGTCTCATCATCAAAATCAAAGAAAAATCTTACTAATAGGCAATCCTCTTCATCTTTTAACACTTCTAATTCTTGTAATGCATTTTCTTCTAAAACTTCTAAAATTTCATTTCTTAACACTAGTCTTCATCTCCTATTCTAATATAATAATTTTTGATATTCTTTTTTTACAGCTAAGAATTCTTTATCGTCTTCAACTACATTTAACTCCTTGTTGCCGTCAACAATATCTATTCTATAAACATATTCACTATCCTCTTGTGCTTCACCGTCAACAAGTGGTGTTAATATTAAGTATTCAACTTCACCTAAGTATATTCTTGCACTTGCTTCAAAATCAACTTTATTTCCATCTTCATCTCTGAATGACATTATTTCTCTATCTTCCATTTGAGTTTCTCCTTTTTTTCTTTGATGTATTTTATTTTAAAATAAAATAACGCTAAAATCCAGTATATTTTAGCGTTATTTATATATATTATTGTTTATTTTCTACTGCTTTATTCTCTTCTGCTTCATTATTTGTAGAATCGCTTGAAGTTTGATGACCTTTTAATGGTTCATATGAAACATTTTCATATGAATTTGTTATTATATAAGTACTATCTCCAAGTGGAATATACTTAATTTTAACAACATCTCCAACCTTACTTAAAGCTACTTCTCTTGAAGTTTCTGTTGAAACTGAGAAGATACCATCATGTCCAGCTATTTTAACATCGTAAATACTTACGCCTTCTTTAACAACTAAACCGATTCTTTCAATTTCACCTTCTGCTATTTCCTCGTTATTAGATCCTTCTAATGAAATATTAGTATTAGCTAATCCATCTACATATTTATTTAATGTAGTTGTTAAGTTATCACCTACACCAATAATATTAAAGTCTTTAACATTAACCATTGCATATTGTTTAACTAATCCATTTGAATCTTTTAATGTCATGAAGTATGTTGGTTCATTTTGAATATTAATTAAATATGGTAATGTAGCACTATAACCAAATTGTTGAACTTTACCTTCTGCAGATTTCATTGCAGCTTCTTCTGTAGCACCTGCAGTCTTATACATAGTAGTTTTTCCTGTTCTAGTATCAGTTAGTGTAAATCCAACTAAACTCTCATCATTACCAACTGAAGTTATTCCAGTATAGTAATAACAAACATCTTCATTATAAATCATGTTCATATCTGAAGTTGAAACTAATTTATCCTTATCACTAAAGTTAAATACTCCGTGTACTAAAACTCCCCACTTATCAACATAATTTTTTATATAACTTTGTGGTTGAATTCTATCTACCCATTTAGGTAAGTTTTCAATATCATAAACAGTTGATTCTCCTGTTTGAACATCAATTATTAAAGCTCCTGTAGCTTTTGCTTCTGTAAATCCAAATGCATTATCGTATCTAGTAATAACATAGTATGGATTTCCTTCATCATCTAATTCGAATGTATAGTCTGTATGACCAGCTTTCATATCATTTAAGAATGCATGTCTATCTAAATCGTCAAATAAATATGCTGATTCTAAATATTTAAGTCTTACTTCTTTACCATTTAATTCTGTTATTAATTGTACATCACTTTGATTTGTTGCACTTACTTTAATATATCCTTTAGATCCATCTTTGTTAGATAACCATTTAAAGAATGATGTGTGTTCAAGTGGTCCAACATAATAAAGTTGACCATTTACACTTTGTAAATCAAGCTTTCCAACTGTTACTTGAGATCCTAAACTTGGAATCTCACCTAACTTCTTATCTGCTAATTTATAAGCTAGTGCTTCATCTATTATCGGAAGTTGATTTAAATCTATATGTTTTACTTGGCTAGAAAATTCTACTTCATCAACTGGTCCTATTAGTTCTCTATGTATATCATAATTCACTAATGGACTATAGAATATTGATATCCCAATATACGCTAAAGCAACTATTCCACCTGCTATTGCATATGTCTTTTTAAATGAATAAATTGAATATCCAACAGACACTACTACAAATGGTGCTATTAGTATTAATATACTTAAACTTAAATCTAAAATAAGACTACTTTGTAAGAATAAAAATATTGCTAATACAACATATACAGTTATAAGAGTCTTTATATATTTCCCAAAGCTTCCTCTTGGTGTTCTAAATACGTTATTCCCACCATTGTCTCCACCGTTATTCCAATTCTTATTCCCTCCAAAAGCTTTCTTCAAAATATCATCTAAGTTAAATTCAAAATTATTCTGATTCATTTAATCACGCTCCTTGAAATGTATTATACTATAC
Organism: Clostridium sp.; assembly: GCA_036637795.1. GTDB lineage: Bacteria > Bacillota > Clostridia > Clostridiales > Clostridiaceae > Clostridium. The sequence goes on from JAVWLU010000004.1 coordinate 38,630, forward strand.
ATTATTTCTTTTTAAAAGTATTTTCTTCTATTTTAAGAGTTATTTTTTACTATTTAACATATTGTTAATAATTGCTTTACTAATAATATCACTACCTTGATCCATTAATGGCTAAATGTAAGCTAAGATTTCCCGCTAAAGTGAAAGTTAAACTTTCATTTATGTTGAAATTATTCGAATTACTTTTAATAAAAAAACACTGTATAAAATCATAGATTTTATACAGTGTTTTTCATGATAGTTTGGAAAATACTTTAGCCTCTCACTATAATAAATACCATATATCCAATATACATAGCTACAAATAAGAATCCATCAAACTTTGATAACTTCTTTTCTTCACCTTTAGACATATATATAATTGCTGCTATTACTAAAGTAGCTACAATTAAGAATAAGAAATCTACAACTAATGCTGATTGTACTGCTATTGGTGTAATACATGATGCTACACCTAGTATAAGTAATATATTAAATATATTTGATCCTAATATATTTCCAAGTGCTATATCCTCTTCACCCTTAAATGCCGCTACAGCTGATGTAACAAGCTCTGGTAGAGATGTTCCTATTGCTACTATAGTTAATCCTACTAACTTTTGGCTCATTCCTAATGCAACTGCTATATCTGTAGCTGAAGTTACAACTACATTCCCACCAATTACGATTCCTGCAACCCCAATTAATATTTTAACTACATTTGAACCTATTTTAATTTCATTACGTTCTTGCTTTTCTTCTTCACTTTCATTTTGAATAGTACTATTTTTTCTAGCCTGATTAATTAAACAAATAGTGTAAACTATACAAACTGTTAATAAAATTATTCCATCTATTCTTCCTATTTCATTGCTTGTTCCAAATATAATTCCATCAAATGTTAAGAAAAATAATAATCCAACAACTGCAATGTTTATAATGAAGTCTTTCTTTATTGCTTTTTTCTTTATTATTAATGGCATTATAATAGTTGATGCTCCTAATACAACTAATGTATTAAAAATATTTGATCCTAGTACATTTCCTAATGCTAATTCATTACTTCCTTGAATTGAAGAAATAGTACTTACTGCAAGTTCTGGTGCACTTGTACCTAATGATACTATTGTTAACCCAACTATTACTGCTGGAATACCAAGTTTCTTTGAAGTAGCTGCCGCTCCATCAACAAAAATATCTGCGCCTTTAATTAATAGAACAAATCCTATTAAAAGTAAAATATAATTCATATATACAACATTCCTTTTCTTATGTATTATTACAAACTTCAATTATACAAATAAATATCTGCATTAACAAGATATTTTATGCAAACATTTTATTAATAAAAGAGAAGTGCCTTTATGAAATAATGTGAAAAATGAGCTGTATCATCTTTTAATACGGCCCATTCTTCATATAACTTTATATCATTTAATTATTTTTTTAATAATACTACTCATCAACTTCATTTCATATTGAATTTATTAATTTGCCTATATTAAAAATATAGCTTATAATAATTCAATAAATTTATTAACTACTTCTTCTGCTTCCTTATATTCTTTTTCTGAAGGAACAAAGCAGAACTTAAATCCTGGATCTACAGTTTTAAGTTTTAAACTCTTTAATCTTGCTGTAAGCATTGGAACTCCATCTCCGCTCCATCCATAAGAACCGAATGCTAATGCTGCCTTACCACTACATGTAACTGGACTTACTAAAGATAATAAATCCCATGAAGGTTTAACTGCATCTGCATTAATAGTTGGTGATCCAACCATAAAGCCTTTAGCTCTTTCTATCTTTTGAATACATTCTTCTAATGGAATCGATGTTATTTCTGTTACATCAGCCTTAAATCCTTTTTCAATTAATTTAGATTTCATAAATTCAGCCATTGCTTCTGTATTTCCATATGCTGAAATATAGAATATCTCAACTTTTTTATCATCTACTTTAATTGGTTCTGACCACTCATTGTATAATGAAAGAATCTTATTTAAATTTTGTGTATGTATTGGTCCATGACTTGGAGCAATATATTCAAAGTCTAAATCTTTTATCTTATCTAATGCACTTCTAACAAACTTAGGGAATGGTCCCATGATACAATCATAATAATACTTTAATTCTTCAAAGTATTCAGCATCAAAACCTTCTGTCATACTTGCTTCTGGAGAATAATGACATCCTGTGAAATCACAAGTAAATAATGTCTTAGCTTCTTTAACATAAGTAAACATAGTATCTGGCCAGTGTAAAAATGGCGCATTAATAAATTGCAATGTATTTTTTCCAAGACAGATATCTTCATTAGCTAACATGCAATTAAATTCTCTATTTAGTATATTTTTTAAATACGTTAGTGTTGCTTTTGATCCAACTACTACAGCATCAGGATAATCAACAATTAAGTCTTTTAAACTTCCACTATGATCTAGTTCTGTATGATGAACTATTATATAATCCACCTTTTTATCGCCAATAACTTCTTTTAAGTTATCTTTAAATTCGTTATAATATCCATCTTTTACTGTATCTAAAATAGCTACTTTTTCATCGTTAATTACATATGAATTATATGTAGTTCCCTTCTTAGTTTCCATTATAATATCAAATATTCTAAGTTCTGGATTCTTAACTCCAACCCAAAAAACATCATTTTTTAATTGTTGTGCTGACATACATCTTTCCTCCGACTTCTATTTGTTTATATTTTATCAATCTTACTATACTCTTTCAAATTTAAAACATCTTATATAACTAATATATCTCTATTTTACTTCTATTATCTTATTATATCACAGTATTAATAAAAATTATCCTTTAATAAATTTTATTAATTTTATAACTATCCTTTTTATATATTATGCTTTATTTTATGTATTTTATGTGAAAATAACTTAGTATAATTAATTTCTATCATTCTTATTCAATAGCTTAGTGTTATAACATTAAAATAAGCTACATCAAAAATACAAATAACATTTTGATGTAGCCATTTTTATAAATTTCTCTTACTAGTTTTTAAATGAATGTATTGGTGCAGGTATTCTACCACCTCTAGCAACAAATAAATCTGAAGAATATTTATTTACTCTCATTACAGGTGCAGTTCCTAACAGACCACCAAACTCAACCATATCGCCTACTTCACAGCCTGGTGCTGGTATAATTCTTACTGCTGTTGTCTTATTATTTATAACGCCAATAGCAGCTTCATCAGCAATCATTGCAGATAATGTAGATGCTGAAGTATCACCTGGTACTGCAATCATATCTAATCCAACTGAACAGATAGCTGTCATAGCTTCTAACTTTTCTAAATTTAAAGATCCATTAAGTACTGCATCTATCATACCAGCATCTTCTGAAACAGGTATAAATGCTCCACTTAATCCACCAACATGACTACAAGCCATTACTCCACCCTTTTTAACTGCATCATTTAATAATGCAAGTGCTGCTGTTGTTCCATGAGTTCCAACTACTTCTAGTCCCATTTCTTCTAATATATGTGCAACTGAATCTCCAACTGCTGGTGTTGGTGCTAATGAAAGATCTACTATGCCAAAAGGTACTCCTAATCTTTTAGATGCCTCATTTGCAACTAATTGACCCATTCTAGTAATCTTAAATGCTGTCTTTTTAATTGTATCTGCAACAACATCAAAGCTTTCACCTTTTACCTTTTCTATAGCTCTTTGTACAACTCCAGGTCCACTTACTCCAACATTAATAACTTTATCAGCTTCTCCTACCCCATGGAATGCTCCAGCCATAAATGGATTATCTTCAACTGCATTTGCAAATACTACAAGCTTTGCACAACCAAAACCTTTTCTATCTGCTGTTAAATCTGCAGTTTGTTTTATAATTTCACCCATTTCTCTTATTGCATCCATATTTATTCCACATCTTGTAGAACCTATATTAACTGATGCACAAACTCTATTAGTTTTAGCTAATGCTTCTGGAATTGATTTAATTAAAATCTTATCTCCCTTATTGTAACCTTTATGTACTAATGCAGAGAATCCACCAATAAAATCAACACCTAAATCAGTTGCTGCCTTATCTAATGTCTCAGCAAACTTTACATAATCTTCTTCATCTGTAGCACCTGCAATAATAGCTATTGGAGTTACTGATACTCTCTTATTCACTATTGGTACTCCAAATTCATTTTCTATTTCTTTTGCAACTTTCACTAAATCCTTAGCAGATGTCATAATTTTATTGTATATTTTTTCCCTTGCCTTATCCCCATCAGAATCAATACAATCAAGTAATGAGATCCCCATAGTTATTGTTCTTATATCTAATTTTTCTTCTTCAATCATCTTGATTGTTTCTAAAATATTATGTTTATTCATTAAATTATCCCCCTGTTATTAAAGCGTATGCATTGACTTAAATATCTCTTCTCTTTGAATCTTAACATCAACTCCAAGTTCTTCGCCTTTAGCTAAAAGACCAGCCTTTGCTTCATCAAATTTAGTAGACATTTCATTCATATCTAACATCATAATCATTGTAAAATATCCTTGCATTATTGTTTGATTAACATCTAAAATATTAATATTGTTTTTTTGCAATTCATTGCTTATCCCTGAAATAATTCCAACCTTATCTTTTCCTATTACAGTTAATATAGCCTTCATTTTAATAGCCCTCCTTGTATTTAATTTAATATCCTACGCAGATATTAAATCCGTTATAATATTGTCATTTATAACAATTATTGTAATTATAATAATTGTAAACTCCACACTATAATTTGTCAATTTTTGTTTAAATAAAAAAACAAGAGTAAAAATCAAAGATTTTTACTCTTAAATTCTTTAACCTACAACTTCACCTTGGACATCTACAGTTTCACTAACTTCCTTACTTCCACTAAAGAAGCTATATAATTCTTTTCTATTAACCTTCGCAATTGCTTGTGCTAAAGATGCTGCAATAGCTCCATCAACACAATGATGTATAGTTGCACCTAATGCAATTCCAACTAAAATTTGATATGCTGAGAATCCAAATGGAATTACAACTAAAGCTTCTAATATCCCATGTAATGGTGCAGTTAATATAATAGCCTTTTTATAGTTCTTATCTTTTTCTATAATCTTCCCTGCAACATATCCAACAATAATATGTGTAGCAGCTCTAGCAACTACATCTCCAGGCATTCCTGCCATTAAAAATCCCACAGTAGAACCTGCCCCAACTGCTGCCGCAATCCTAGGTGATATAAACATCGCAATCAATAATGGTACATGTGATGCTAATGTAGCTGAAAAAGGTGGTAAGTATATCTTTAAAAATCCAAATTGTATTGGTATAACAATTGCCAATGCAATTAATAAAGCTCCTATAATCATCTTTCTTAATCTAGTATTCATAATTTATTCCCCCATTTTTAGTGTATATACATTAGAATACACTCTTTTTTCTTTTATGTAAATACTAGATAATGTTTACATTAAATTTTTTGGTGATACCGTCGTTATCAGCTTTACTTTGTGTTAATAATAATGCTTCAGCTCACTTTCTCGTGTCATAGGCAGCCTTTCACGTAAGCAAAGCTTACCCTTTAACATTTTCCACGTAAGTAGGAAAATCCTTTACCCCAATACCCTTCTAGCTATTTCAACACTTTCTCTAGCATCACGAGCATAATAATCTGCCCCTATCATCTCAGCATACTCTGGAGTTAAAACTGCTCCTCCTACTAATGTCTGTACATGTGGCAATTCTTTATCTAAAGCTTTTATTGTTTCTTCCATTGATTTTAATGTAGTTGTCATTAATGCACTTAATCCAACTAAGGTAACATTTTGTTTTTTAGCCTCTTCAACTACTTTTTCTATTGGAACATCTTTTCCTAAATCTATAATGTCATATCCATAGTTTTCTAATATTACTTTCACAATATTTTTTCCTATATCATGAATATCACCTTTCACTGTAGCTAATATTATTTTACCTTTTGATATTGAATTTGAATTTTTACTTAACAAACTTTCTTTTAATACTTCAAATGCCTTTTTTACTGTTTCAGCTGATTGTATTAATTGAGGTAAGAATAATTCACCTTTATCATATTTATCTCCAACTACATCTAATGCTGGTATTAAATAATTTTCTACAATATCAAGTTCTTCATTATCTTTTAACATTTCTCTTGTGCATGATGCTGCCTCTTCTTTAATCCCTTTTATAACAATATCCTTTAATCCTAAAACACTTGAAGTTTGTGATACTACTTGACCTGGCTGAGCATTTACAAATGTCTCTATATAATCTTTTGATCCTTTATCTATATTATATAAAACTCTATATGCTCTAATTGCATTCATCATTCCTGCTGCATTAGGATTTAAAATAGGCATAGTTAATCCATGAGATAATGCTAGAGTTAAAAAACTTTCATTTATTAAAGCTCTATTAGGTAATCCGAATGATATATTTGAAACACCAAGAACTGTTTTTAATCCAAGCCTATCTCTAACCATAGTTAATGCCTTTAATGTTTCAATAACCTCCTCTTGTTGAGCTGACGCTGTAAGTGTTAATGTATCAATATATACATCTTCTTTTTTTATTCCATACTCTATAGCCTTATTTAAAATCTTCTCTGCTATAATGAATCGCTCTTCTGCTGTTTTAGGAATTCCGTTATCATCCAAAGTCAATCCTACTACTGCTGCTCCATATTTTTTAACTATTGGTAGTATTCTTTCTAAAACTGCATCTTCTCCATTTACTGAATTAACTATTGCTTTCCCATTATAATATCTCAAGCCATTTTCAATTACTTTAGAATCTGTTGAATCAATTTGAAGTGGAGTATCTAAAATACTTTGAATTTCTGTTACTACTTTCTTCATCATTTCTACTTCATCTATTTCTGGTAAACCAACATTAACATCTAAGATATCTGCACCAGCATCAACTTGTTCTATCCCCTGCTTCAATATATAATCCATATTATTATTTTTAAGCGCTTCTTTAAACAGCTTTTTACCTGTAGGGTTTATTCTTTCACCAATTACATTCACTCCATTTAGAAGTACTGTCTTTGATGGTGTGCATACAGCATAATTACTTATATTATCTCTTATTATTTTTCTGCTATCATTAATTAAATCTCTTAATGATTTAATATATTCTGGTGTTGTTCCACAGCAACCACCTACAATTGAAACACCTTCTTGTATAAAACTATCTATTCCATTTCTAAATTCTTCAACTGATATATCATAATATTCTTTCCCCATACTAAGCTTAGGTAACCCTGCATTAGGTTGTACCATTATATCTATATTAGTCCATTTTGTTATTTCTTGAATTATTGGAAGTATTTCATTAGGTCCTAATGAACAGTTCACACCTACTGCATCAACACCTAACCCCTCTAATGTAATAGCCATACTGCTTGGAGTACAACCTGTAAAAGTACGACCATTTGCTTCAAAGCTCATTGTACAAAATACAGGAATATCTAAATTCTCCTTAATTGCTAATATCGCTGCTTTAGCTTCATAAAGATCTGTCATAGTTTCAACTAAAAATACATCTACTCCAAGCTCTTTTCCTACTAACACTTGTTCTTTAAATATTTCATAAGCCTCATCAAAACTCAAAGTTCCCATTGGTTCTAATAATTCTCCAATAGGCCCAACATCTTGTGCAACATATACTTTATTGTCTCCGATAGCATCTTTAGCTATTTTAAATGCACTCTTTATTATATCCTCTGTAGAATACTCGCTTGATTCTAGTTTTTTTCTATTTGCTCCAAATGTATTTAATGTTATAACATTACATCCTGCTTCTATATACTCTTTATGAATATCTTTAATCATTTCATAATTTGTAAAGTTTAATTCTTCTGGTATTCCACCTAATTTTAATCCTTTATTTTGAAGCATTGTTCCCATTGCACCATCAAATAAAAGTATATTCTCTTTAATAAATTCTTTAACTACCACAACTACTTCCGTCCTTTCTAAACATGCAAGTTTCATAATTATTGCAGTTTAAACAACTTCTATTTTTAAGTTTAATACTCTTATCCACAAACCCTATAATTGCTGTTACAGATTTCCTGGGAAATAATATATTATGACTTGAAGCTGTTACTCCGATTTTTTTACTTGCTTTTAATGTTTCTAAAAAATCTTTTTGTATATCTAAAGGAAGGTCGCCATACCCTGGACTAAACCTCCAAGTTATATTCTTATTTTCACTTTCTGCTATCTTTCCTATTTCTTTTTCTATTTTATCACAAGCCTCTTCAACATACGCCGTTGCACATGCATCTAACACTATTGCTTTTGTTAAATCTATCTTTTTGTAGATATTTATTTTTTTTTCAACTTCATGTCCTATTGTGATAGCCATAAGTGCACACTTATCTGATTTTGATAAGTGCTCCTTTATAGCTTCTCCAGTTAAACTTAAATTAGTATTTAGTACTTCAACTTCATCTCTATTTTGGGAAATATCAAACACTTCATATATACTTCTTATATTACTAATCTCTTTTATCTCTTTTATACAATTATCAATTGTACTCATAAGTGACTCATCAATTTCTTGCCCCTTATGTCCTAAGTATCTTAAAACCTCTTCTTTCATATCTCACCTATTGTTATTCACCATATATTTTTAGTGAAAACCCTCTATCTAATGCTTCTTTAGCATATTCTTTTGCTCCAAATAAAGATAAATCTTTATAATTCCCACATTGAATTGCATTTGCAGCTGGTATCTCTTTAGCACTAAGTATATTTCCAAGAGCTTTTTCTACTGCTGTTTTAATTTCTAATTCATCTCTATCATCCCATATACTTAAATAAAATCCCGTTCTACATCCCATTGGTGATAAATCAATTATTCCATCAAGTTCTGCTCTTAATTCATGAGCTAATAAATGTTCTAATCCATGCATTGCAGCTGTACCAAAAGCTTCTACATTAGGTTGTAAAAATCTTATATCAAACTTAGTTACTTTATCGCCTTTAGATCCATCTAATAAACAACACTTTCTTATATATGGTGCCTTTACCTTTGTATGATCTAATTGAAAACTCTCTACCTTTTCCATTACTTTACCTCCACATTTTTTTGATTTACTGAATCTATCAAAGAAGATACACTACTTGTAATTCTTTGTGCTACTAATGGATTATTCATTGTATATAAATGAATACCATCTACTCCACTTGCTATTAAATCTACTATTTGATTATTAGCATATGCAATCCCTGCATCTCTTAAGGCAATTGGATCATGTTCATATTTGTCCATTACTCTAATGAATTTATCTGGCAACTTCGTACCTGTTATTTGTGACATCCTAACTATTTGCTTTTTATTAACTACTGGCATAATTCCAGCTTGAATTGGAACATTAATACCTTTTTTATTTGCTAGTTCTAAAAAATTATAGAAATCATCATTATCAAAAAATAATTGTGATACAAAATGACTTGCTCCTGCATCTTGCTTAATTTTCAAATGCTCTATATCATGCTCTAAACTATTACAGTCTATATGTCCATTTGGATAACATGCTGCAACAATATTAAAGTCTCCTCTTTTCTTTATATGAGAAATCAATTCATATGCATATTTAAAATCATCTGATATTGCATAATTAGGATTTTCATCACCTCTTAAGGCTAGTATATTTTGTATTCCTTCATTTTTTAAATCATCAAGTATTTTATCTATCTCATACTTTGATGAATTAATACAAGTTAAATGTGCTAATGCTTCTATATTGTATTCATTTTTAACTAGTGAAGAAAGATGACATGTTTTATTATCTGCCACGCTTCCCCCTGCCCCATATGTTACACTAATAAAATCTGCCTTTAAGTCTTTTAACCCCTCAAGTGTTCTGTATATTGTAACTGGTGATGATGTAGCCTTTGGTGGAAATATCTCTAAGGAATACACCAACTTTTTCTCATTAAACAATTCTCTAATATTCATTTTAAAGCCCCCTTTTTGTAAATAAAAAAACACCTTAGGATATACCTAGGTGTTCAAATTGCCTATATAAATCCTTATCTATGGCTAAAAAAGCCGCTGGAATTAGCACCTTTTGTCATTAGACAAGGTTGCCGGGTTTCACAGGGCCAGTCCCTCCACCACTCTTGATAAGTATGTAATTTCTTTAATTATATTACATTTATTGGTACCTGTAAAGATTTTTCTTAATATTTTAAACATACTACTTAATTTAATTTCTTTTTTTTGTTATAATAAATTCATACACATATGGGAAGGGAGATTACTTTAATGGGTAGTAAGAAAATTAGACACAAAGAGAAGAATGAGTTAAAAAAAGCTAAAAATGAAATTAAACAGGTCGAAACAGATGAAGCAATAAAAAAAGTAAAGAAAAGAAAAGTTACTGCAGGTATTAACATACTTGTACTATGCTCTTTATTACTATTTTTATGGCTTTCTAATATCATGGATAGCACCATGTATTTAGAATCTGATAATATTGAAATTGAAACAAATTTAAGAGAACAATTAGGTGTTAAAAATCCAAATTCAAAAGGTCTAGTAGATTGTGAAGATTCTGTTTATGTTATTTATGAAAATGATGGTACAGATAATATAGCAATGGCACCAAGATCTGAAAAACTTTATAATAGATTTGCATTTAATAAAGATAATCAAGATACAATTAAACCATTTACTAAACCTGTAAATTATGTTATTCATAATTCTGTAAAGCCAGAAGCATCATTTATAGTTTTATATGGAAATATTAAAGATACTAAAATAACTAACGTAGAGCTTAGCTATAATGGACAAACTCAATTAGTTCCTATTGAGTCAGCTACTAATGACTACTTTATAACTACTATTGAAGTTCCTTCATCAGAAAATATTACTTCTGTAGATTTAAAGCTATTTAATAATAGAGATGATGATGTAACAGAACAATTTAATTAACAAATAAAATAAGCAGCCAAATTGGCTGCTTATTTCTTTATTAATAATAATACTATTGATACCATACTACATGCTAAACTAATAGCTGTTATGTACTTAACTATTTGCACTGTTGTTAGACCTTTAGCTTCTAATCTATAATGCATTTGACTTCTATCTGCTTGATAAACAGGTTTTCCTTCTGAGAACCTTTTAAAAATAACAAATATATTATCGAATATAGGAACAGCCAATGCTAATATAGGGATAAATAAACTAAATACTGTAGTACCTTTAAATGCACCATCTAATGCAATTATACTAAGCAAGAACCCTATCAAATTAGCCCCTGAATCACCCATAAATATTTTTGCTGGATATCTATTATAATATACAAATCCAATTGTAATACCTGCAACTAACACTGATGCAAATACTGAAGCGCTTTGTCCTAGAATGAGTGCTACTGCTGCAAATGTCATGGCAGAAATAAATGAAAGCCCTCCAGCTAATCCATCCATTCCATCTGTCCAATTAATAACCGTAGTTACTCCAAATATCCATGTTATAGTTAAAACTAACTGTAACCCTTGTGATAAATATATATATTCTCCTGTAAATGGATTTGCAAACCCTTGGAAATCTACTCCTGATTTAAATGCTATATAGGCTGCTAATAATTGAATTATTAATCTTGGATAAATAGGAAATTCTTTTCCTATTGATTTAAAATAATCATCTATAAGTCCAATTCCCAATATCAAGGTTGCTGCCATAAATATTCCTAGTTTTGTTGATAATACTGTATCTCCTATGAAGAAATATAGTGAGAAGAATCCAATATACATTGCTACTCCACCACAAAGTGGAATTTCTCCTCTATGCTTCTTACGTTCTGTTGGTTTATCTGTAAAATTATATTTCAACGACAATTTCATTAGTATTGGAGTTACTCCTAGTACTATTAACATTGCCGCAATAAATACAACTAAATATTGCATATATAATTTCTCCTTTAAGTATCGCGGTTATTATTCTGTCAAACTCTACATAGATTATACCCTTTTTATTCATCTTTATCAATTAGGATATGTCTATTTGTAATAAAATCGTCATATTTTACCTAATTTTAAAGATTAATATTTATATTTGGCAGATATATTATTATACTATTTTAGAAAATATGCTATCCCCAGTGCTCCAGGTCCAACATGAACTCCAATTACTGGTCCTATGTCACCTATTGTTACATCTAAACCTAAATCTTCTTTAAATGCCTCTGAAATTTTTATAGCTTCATCTTTACAATTAATATGATGAATAACTATTCCTCCAAGTGATTTCTCACTTAGTTCCTTTTTAAACATATTTATAATTTCATTAACAGCTTTAGCCTGTGTTCTAACCTTTTCTATAACTGAAACTTTTCCATCCTTTACAGTTAATATAGGTCTTATTTTTAAAATTCCACCAAACAGTGCACTTGCCCCACCAATTCTTCCGCCTTTTTTAAGGTAATCTAAAGTAGCTGGTGTAAATAAAAATTTACTATTCTCACTTACTGCTTCCCCTACTTTCATAGCCTCTTCAAGTGTTGCACCTTCCATTGCAGCTTTTGCACATTCTACTACTCTTAGCCCCATTTCCATACACGTTGTCTTGGAGTCAACAACTTCTATCTTTCTATCTGGATATTCTTCTAACAATTCATTTTTTATCATATTTGCAGTTGAAAATGTTCCACTTAATTCAGATGACATTAATATTACTAAAAGATCATCTCCATTTTTTAATGGTGTTTCAAATGCTTCCATCATTTCTGTCATAGCTGGTTGAGCCGATTTAGGGAATTCTTTTGTTGATTCCATCATTTCATAAAAAGTAACATTATCTAAATCAACTTCTCTATAACTTTTGTTGTCTAATACAACATTAACTGATATTACTTTAATATCATATTTTTCAATATACTCTTGTGGTAAGTACGCAGTACTATCACATACAATCTTAACTCCCATACTGACTCCTTTTTTATCATTTATTTATATTTTGCCCATTATTCTATATTATAATATCTTTTTTAAAATTATACTAACTTAGTAAAATATTTATGTCAACCAACATCCAACTTAAAATTAAAAATTTAAAATGTAAATTTACTATAATATATTTTAAAATTACATCCTTAATTTTTAATTCTCAATCCTAACTTTGAAATTTAGGAGGCGTACTAAATATCAATTTAGTACGCCTCCATTTTTACTAACCTCTACTTTGAATCATATCTTTAACTTTCATAAGTCTAGTTAAAGCTGATCTTTCATTTTCATCAAGTTTCATTCTGATATACTTGATTGTTTCTTGAAGCTGAGGAATAGTCATATATTCAAGAGCGTTAACTCTTCTTCTTGTTTTTTCAATTTCGTCTGCCATAAGTTGAGTAGATTTTTCTACCTCAGCTAATTCAAGTAGCTTTGGAAGAACTATATAAAGCTTTGATATAGCATCATCTAGTTCTGAAGATGTGTTAGCAAATCCATAAGGGAATATGCTTCCTTCTTCACCTTCTAGTTGTCTATGGAAATTCATCTTTGGAACATTAACTGACATTATGTTTTTAGTTCCAACTTCAACAGTGACTTTTTCCTTAGGGTATGCTACTGCTTCCTCTAATAACTCTGAGCTCATTACAGCTCTTGCCATAACGAAATCTTTTAATGATACTTGAAGCTCTGCTTCCACAGAAGATCTAAGATCATTAGTATATTTAACTAAGTTGATGAATTGTCTCATTAACTCGTCTTGTTTATCTTTTAAAAGTTTATGTCCTCTTGATGCCGTAACTAATCTTTTCTTTAGTTTTGACATCTCCATTCTAGTAGGATTGACATTCAATCTTGCCATACTCTACTCTCCTTTTGGCATATACTTTTCAAGGTATTCATCTCTGATTCTCTTAAGCTCTGTCTTAGGAAGAATCTTAAGTAGCTTCCATCCTAAGTTTAATGTTTCTTCGATTGATCTATTTGATTCAAATCCTTGAGAAACATATTCATTTTCGAATGCTTCAGCAAATTTAGCGAACTTCTTATCTGTATCAGATAATGCTGATTCTCCTAAGATTGCTGATAATTCTTTAGCTTGCTTACCTTGTGCATATGCAGAGAATAATTGGTTCATAGTATCTGCATGATCTTCTCTTGTCTTGTTCTTACCGATACCTTTATCTTTAAGTCTTGAAAGTGATGGTAAAACATCAATTGGAGGCATTATTCCCTTCTTATATAATTCTCTTGAAAGGATAATTTGACCTTCAGTTATATATCCAGTTAAATCTGGAATTGGATGAGTTTTATCATCTTCTGGCATTGTAAGTATTGGAATTTGAGTGATTGAACCTTCTTTACCTCTTAATCTACCAGCTCTTTCGTATAAAGTAGATAAGTCAGTATATAGGTATCCTGGGTATCCTCTTCTTCCTGGAACTTCTTTTCTAGCTGCAGATACTTCTCTTAACGCTTCAGCGTAGTTAGTGATATCTGTCATAATTACAAGAACGTGCATTCCTTTTTCATATGCTAAGAACTCAGCAGTAGTTAATGCCATTCTTGGTGTAGCTATTCTTTCGATAGCTGGGTCAGAAGCAAGGTTCATGAATAATACTGCATTATCAATAGCCCCAGTCTTCTTAAATTCATCAACGAAGAATTGAGATTCTTCGAATGTAATACCAATAGCAGCAAATACAACAGCAAAGTTAGCATCTGAATTTAAAACAGTCGCTTGTCTTGCTATTTGTGCAGCTAATTGTGCATGTGGAAGACCTGAACCAGAGAAAACTGGTAACTTTTGTCCTCTAACTAATGTATTTAATCCATCAATTGCAGATATACCTGTTTGAATGAATTCTGATGGGAAATCTCTTGATACTGGATTAATAGCTTCCCCATTTATGTCTAATTTTTGTTCTGCTATTATTGCAGGTCCGTTGTCGATTGGGTTACCCATACCGTCAAAGACTCTTCCTAGCATATCTTCTGAAACACCTAATTGTAGTGGCTTTCCTAAGAATTTAGCCTTAGTTCCTTTTAGGTTAATTCCTGATGATCCTTCGAAAAGTTGTACCATAGCCTTCGTACCGTTAACTTCTAATACTTTACCTCTTCTTTTTTCACCAGTTTGAAGTTCAATTTCAACTAGTTCATCAAACTTAACTCCTGAAACACCTTCAACAACCATTAATGGTCCTACAACTTCGGTAACAGTTCTATATTCTTTAAGCATCTAGAACTCCTCCTTCGCTGATTAAGTTATCGATATCTGTTCTTAATTGTGCTGCGATTTCATCCATTGTAGAAAGTTTATCTTCTGGAATGTATTTTGATCTAGCAATTCTATCTCTAACTTCTAGATTTAAAATCTTATCTAAGTAAACACCAGCTTCAAGAGCTCTGTCTGCTTCTTTTCTGAATAAGATTATTAATTTTAACATATTGTATTGCTTATCTAATGAAGCATAAGTATCAATTTCATGGAAAGCATTTTGTTGTAAGTAATCTTCTCTGATTGACTTAGAAACTTCAAGCTTTAATCTATCTTTTTCAGATAAAGCATCGATACCAACTAATCTTACGATTTCTTCTAAACTAGCTTCTTCTTGAAGTAAAGTCATAGCCTCACCTCTTAAAACTGACCAGTCAGGAGCAACTTCTGTATTCATCCATGTATCAATAGTATTATCATATAATGAATATGAATTTAACCAGTTGATTGATGGGAAATGTCTCTTATAAGCAAGTTGTGCATCAAGGCCCCAGAATACTTTAACTATTCTTAGTGTAGCTTGTGAAACTGGCTCAGAGATATCTCCTCCTGGAGGTGATACTGCACCGATAGCTGTAATAGTTCCTTGTCTACCATCTTTACCTAAACATACAACCTTACCAGCTCTTTCATAGTACTCAGCAAGTCTTGAACCTAGGTAAGCTGGATATCCTTCATCCCCTGGCATTTCTTCAAGTCTACCAGACATTTCTCTTAGAGCCTCTGCCCATCTTGAAGTTGAATCTGCCATGATTGATATTGAGTATCCCATGTCTCTGAAGTATTCAGCTATTGTAATTCCTGTATAAATACAAGCTTCTCTAGCTGCAACTGGCATGTTTGAAGTATTAGCAATAAGTACTGTTCTCTTCATTAAACTTTGGCCAGTCTTTGGATCGATAAGTTCTGGGAACTCATTAAGAACGTCTGTCATTTCATTTCCACGCTCTCCACATCCAACATAAACAACGATATCACTATCGCCCCATTTAGCTATAGCATGTTGTACAACTGTTTTACCTGCTCCGAAAGGACCTGGTACTGCAGCTGCTCCACCCTTAGCTACTGGGAAGAAAGTATCGATAACTCTTTGACCTGTAGTCATTGGAGCATCTGGCTTAAGCTTAGTTGCATATGGTCTACCTTTTCTTGCAGGCCATTTTTGCATCATGCAAAGCTCTTTATCACCTTTTTCAGTTTCAACAACACATATTGTTTCAACAATAGTGAATTTTCCTACTTTGATTTCTTTAATCTTACCACTTACGCCGTAAGGAACCATAATCTTTTGAGTTACAACTGTAGTTTCTTCAACTGTTCCGATAACGTCACCAGCTTCTACTACATCCCCAACTTTAGCAGTTGGAACGAACTCCCATATTTTTTCTCTATTTAAAGATTTAACTGAAACACCCTTTGTTAAGAATGATGATTTAGATACTTTTTCAAATTCATCTAGTGGTCTTTGGATTCCATCAAACATTGATTCCATAAGACCAGGTCCAAGTTCTATACTTAATGGTTCTCCTGTTGATACAACTGGATCCCCAGGACCAACTCCTGTAGTTTCTTCATAAACCTGGATAGAAGCTTTATCTCCTCTCATCTCGATAATTTCACCGATAAGGCCGTTTTGTCCAACCTTAACCATATCGAAGATGTTAGCTTCGTCCATACCTTCAGCAACAACTAAAGGTCCTGCAACCTTTATAATCTTTCCGGTCTTCACTTTACCAACCTACTTTCTATAAAATATTAACGCCAACTGCTTTTTCCACGCTATCACTAATCTTCTTAAGTCCAATATTTAATGAACCTTGATTGCTTGGAATTAATATTACAGCAGGAAGTATTTGATTATTGTAACGTGCAATTGTTTCTTCAACATCTTGAGCTATTTGCTCAGTTACAAATATAACTGCGTAATCTTTTTTTGCCATAGTATCAATAGCTCTTCTTGCTTCATCTGATTCAACAACAGGATATACATCTATACCTAATGCTTTAAAAGCTAAAACTGAATCCTTATCTCCAACTACTCCAATTTTCTTATACATAAATATCACGCAGCCTTTCTCTTATTACTTCCTCAGCAATATTATTAAGCTTGCCAACCATTATAATTCTTACTATTTTTATTTCTGTTTCCTTTGCATAAGTATATGATAATATTCTTTCTGGTCCAAAGGTAACAAGTTTTGAATCCTTCATAAGTGCCATAATATAGTTATCACTTAATTTTTCTAAAAGACTTGCAGAATCAGAAGCTATGTAAGCTTCTACTCCTTCTTTAATCATATCTGAATAAATAGTGAAGTTTAACTTATTAATTATGTTCTCTGGTGATTCATTAAGTAATGATAATAACGTATCTTTTTGAATTTCTCCACCAGCTATTAAAACTTCTGAAGCAAATTCTCTGTTCTTTCCTTGTTTCTTAACTCTTAAAAGAGTCTTGATGTTTGTAGAATCAATTAAAGCTTTAACATACTTATCAATGAATGGGTATCTTAAAGAATTTGCAATTTCTACTAAGTCTAAGAACATATATCTATCTATAATAATATCTATTTGTTGAGGGTCTTTAGTAGCTTCGAATACTTCTACAGCCTTAACTACAGCCTTTTCAACATTTCCACTTAATTGTGAATAGCTATCAGTATCGATTTTTCTTTTTAACTCATGTAGGTCTTCATTACCTAAGTTTATAAGCATTGATGATAAATCTTTGCCTAAGAACTTACCTTTTAAAAGAACCTTTAAGTTATGATACTTATACTTAATGCTCATCAGATCAACAATTTCTTTTACTGGGCAAAGTTCATACATTAAAGCATAAACTCTTTGTAGCTCAGCACTTAAAATTTCTTCATAATCTGCGGCTCTTTTTACAGTTGACATTACATTTGAATACTCAGTTTCACCAAGTACTTTTAATGCATCATCAGCTGAATGAGAATCAATCATTCTCTCTATTTTGGACTTATCAAGGAGTCTAGTTTCTAATACCCAAATTCTTGCAACAGATTGGGTAAATTGCATTACATCCATTAGTTAGCCTCCTTAATTAAATAATACGTTTGCTACTTGATACTCTAAATCATCTTTAGATTGTTCTACTAAAGCTTCAAAAGTACTATTTATCTCTAATCCATTCTTTTCTAATATAAATCCGCCTCTAAAGTTTCCAACTGTTTCTGAAACTTTTATTGCAGCAGTTTTTCCTTGTGCTTGTAGCGCAAGATTTATTTCACCAACAACTTTGAAATCAACTAATTTCTTTCCTTGTTCATTTAAGATAAGATTTTCATCTCCTTCAATGTCTAATGAAAGAATTGTATTCTTTACAAAGTTTAAGAATTCTTCATCTGATAGCTTACATAAAGCGTCAACACTTGAACTAAATACATCAGCAATAACTTCTTGCTTTGCAGCAAGTTTATTATTTCTAACTTTTAAATTAGCTCCAGAGATAACTCTTTCTTTTTTAGACTTTGCTTCTAACTCAGCTTTTGTAACTATTTCTTTAGCTAAAGCATTTGCTTTTTCAACGCTTTTAGAAACGATACTCTTCTTTTCGTTTTCAGCAGTGGCTAAAATACTATCCTTTCTTTCTTCTGCATCCTTAAGGATTTTAGAAGTTATATTATTAATATTTGACATATCTCAATCTCTCCAATCTTAGATTTTGCCTAATAACATGATTGAAATAACGAATCCTAATAGTGCATATGTTTCAACCATAACTGCTAAGATGATACCTTTAGCTTGGTGTTCTGGCTTTTTAGCTAAGATTTGGATACCTGAAGCAGCAACTTTACCTTGAGCAATACCTGACCATAAACCAGCAATAGCTATTGGTAAACATGCCATGAAGATAAACATACCATCATTGATTGTTAAACCATCAGCAATTTTTCCTGAAGCCATAAGACCGATAACAAATCCATAAAGACCTTGTGTAGCTGGAAGTAATTCAAGTACTAACGCCTTACCGAATTTTTCTGGTTCTTCTGTAACTAATCCTGCAGCTGCTTGACCTACGATACCAACACCCTTAGATGAACCGATACCTGACATACCTACTGCTAAAGCAATACCTAGTGCAGCAAATACGAATCCTCCATTGTTTTCTATTAAAAATTGAAATAAATTATCCATTTAAATAATCCTCCTAATCTCTCTTTATGTTTATATATTTTTCAGTAGCTTTAAACGGTACGAATGGCTTTCCGCCACCTTCGTAGAACTTATTAAAGTACTCAATGTACTGTAGTCTTGCAGTATGAACATATGCTCCAAGTAGAGATAGTCCCATGTTGAATATTTGACCAAATAAGAATATTAGTGGACCAAATACGATAACTGCAATTCCTGGCATAGTTCCAATTATTAAATTGATAGCAGCTGCTATAGAACCACCTGCTAAGCCTAATGCCATAAGTCTTGTGTAAGATACTAAGTCAGAAACATAACCTGTAATTCCATAAAGGTTATATAATCCTTCTCCAATCTTTCCACCAGTAGATTTTTCTCTTCTACCACCTGCATATACAACAAGTAACATCCCTGCTATCATTCCGTATTTACCGATTGTAATCACAATGTCTGGGAATCCAGCCATTCCGCCTAATCCAAATACAGCTATTGAAACAAGTGTAATTACCCATGAACCAACATCGAAGAATGCATCTGCATATCTTCCAATTCTGCATAACATATATACTTTAATACCTAAACCTGCAAATATTTGAATTACTCCAAGTAATATTGATAGTATAAGTACTGTATTAACATCCATTTGTGGATCTATTAACTTTGGTAGTGGTAATAAATCACCGAAGAATGAACCATAAATAAATCCGAAGAAAATAGTTGGGAAACTTAAGTACATTCCAAACTTAACGAATTTCTTTTGATCATCTCCTAATTTAGCAAATTTAAGAACTATTAATGTTACTATTAATGTTAGTAACCCGTATCCTACATCTGCAACCATCATTCCAAAGAATACTAGATAAAACGGTGTAAGTAGTGGTGTTGGATCAACTTCATCATATCTTGGTAAACTGTACATTCCTGTAACAGATTCAAAGTTAGATACAAGCTCTCCATTTTTAAGTTTGATTGGAACTTCATGAATTTCTTCTTCCTTAACATCTTCAAAGTTAAGGTAGTAATCTTCACCAAGCGTATCATTACAGATAGTTTTAACTTCATCATTGAAATCAACTGGGTTCCAACCTTGTATTGTAACAACTGTTTCTGTTTTCAAGAAGTTAGTTGATACTACTTTTCTTCCAACTTTATTTGAGAAGTATTCAAAAGCAACTTTTAAAGTTTCTTCATGCTTTTCAAATGTTGCAAGTTCTTCTTTAACAAAGAATGTCTTTGTTTTTAATTCTTCAATTTCAGATCTATAATCTGTAATTATTTTATGTGGAACCTCTTTGTGCTCCGTTTTAAACGAACTAAATCCATATCCTCTAAGGATTTCAGCTACCTCTTCTTCTTTATCCTTATTAACAAGAACAAGAATATTGGTATCAGCATTACCTCTAAAAACTACTTCAATATAAGCATTATTTATATTTGCATATAAATCTTCCTCATATTGCCTTGCTATACTTCCTATAAAACAAGAAGTCATTTTTAACTCTTCAAAAGATTCTAATGGAGCATCTAAAGCTTCCCAAGGAGTTAATAATTCAATCTCCCCTTGAAGTTTAGCAATCTTTGCTTCGATACCATGTAAAAGTGTTTCTTGTTCTTTTACTTTATCGTGAGCTTCTTGCCAGTTTAGTCCTTCAAATCTTTCTTCAAGTTCTGCAATTGTTAAAGCCTCTTTTTCTGTCATGTAAGACTTAATCATAGATTTCTTAGGTGTGTAATGTGAAACAAACTCTAGAGCGGACTTAGCGTTTGATAAATTTTCTTCAAACTTTGCATGCTCAGAATCAACATCATCTTTGTTAAGGCCTTGAAGTTCTTCATGTTTTTCTACCAATTCTTCACTTTGAAGGTTAATAAATTCAACCTCAGCAAGTCCTTGTAGTCTCTTTAGAAGCTCTTCTTTCTGTGATTCGAAAGTAAGCAAAGTGAATTTATTCATCTTAACTATCGCCATGAATTTTCACTATCCTCTCAACAACTAATTTAACAGCATTATTTCTTTTATCTTGAGACATATTTAAAATACTTTGAACTGCCTCTTCTCCTTTTGATAATATAGGTTCTGCTTCCTTATTACCTGAATTTAAGGCTTCATCCATAAGTTTTTCTCTCTCAGATTTTGCTTTACCTAAGATTTTGTTATACTCCTCTTCAGCTTGAAGATTTGCTTTTGAAACGACTTCCTTAGCTTTTGCATTTGCTTCAACGATTAGTTCATTTGCTGTTGCTTCTGCTTTCTTAACTTCATTTATTGCCTCTAATGCCAAAATATCACCACCTTTTCCGTCATGTTCAAGAATAATATAATACTTAATGCTTAATATAGTATTAATTACTTTTTATTCTCTTTAATTATACACCAATTTGTTATTTTTTCAACAAATTCTTTTCAGACTACAGGTAAAGATTTCATTGTTTTTGCCTATGTAAACATTTTCTTACAATTCTTCTATCAAATTTAACTTTTTAGTAACATCTAAAACCTCACTATTATTGCCAAACATATAGAACTTTTCTTTAGAAATTATTTTTCCATCTTGAATATACTCTTGCATATCAATACCAAGTCTGTCGATATAATACTCTTTAAATGAATATTCATCTCTTAAAGAATTTTTTATTCTTCTTTCTTCCTCCTTATCTATAGAAGTCTTTAAAAAGCTAGGAAGTCCTCTCTTCTTATTGAATAGTAAGTAATTGTATTTGATAATATCAGTTAAAATAGTATTATCATCATTTAATATTTCCATATTGAATTCTAAAAATACTTTATAATAATCACTATTTCCTATATTTCTATTAAACAACCCTTTTGCTTCAAAGAATTTTCCTAAAGAATGATAAAAATCAAATGGTGTTTCGAATTTATTTTCAAAGAATTTAATTATTAAATCAAATTTTTGAGAATTATAATATTTATCGACCATATGCTCAACTTTCTTTAGTTCTAATAATTCGTTATAGCTAACATCTTTTGTTTTTATTATTTCATAAGGTGGATATGGTGAGTAAACCATGCCCCAAACATCTGCCTCTTCTCTCATTGATGATCCCTTTAGAAGTTTTAAGAACCCTAGTTGAATTTCTTCTGGTTCAATACTGTAGACATCATTAAAAGACCTTCTAAATGATTCATAATTTTCACCTGGAAGACCTGCTATTAAATCAAGATGTTGTTTTATATTTTTAATTCTTAATAACTCATGAACTTTCTCTTCTATATCACTAAAGTTAACAAACCTATTTATGCTTCTAAGCACATCATCATTTGTTGTTTGAACACCAACTTCAAATTGGAATCTATCTTTTGGTGCCTTTCTAAGAAGTTCTAGTTCTTGTGGCTTTAATATATCTGCTGAAATTTCAAAGTGGAAGCAAGTATCCGTCTCTTGATTAATTAGGAACTCCCATATTGCTACTGAGAACTTATAGTTACAATTAAATGTTCTATCAACAAACTTTACTAATCTTACTTTTTTGTCTATTAAGAATTGTAATTCTTGCTTTACTCTTTCAACATTATGGAATCTAACTCCATGTGTTGTTGATGATAAGCAATATTTGCAATTAAATGGACACCCTCTTGAAGCTTCATAATATACAATCTTATTATCTAAATCTTCATCTGCTTCATATGGAAAAACTATTTTATCCATATTCATTAAAGGTCTATTTCCATTGAATATAACCTCACCATCATTTTTATAATATAATCCTCTAATAGTACTTATATCTTTTTGACCTATTTTGTATTCAATAAATTCCCTAAATGTTTCTTCACCCTCACCTTGGATTATATAATCTCCTCGAAGGTCTTTTAATATGTTAAAGCTGTCATATGATACTTCTGGTCCACCATAAAGGATTTCTATGTTTTCATCTACTCTTTTAATAAGTTCTGATAACCTTGTTACCACATCAATATTCCATATGTATGTTGAGAAGCACACAACGTTTGGCTTCTCCTTTATTATCTCTTCTAGAATTCTCTCATCTCTATCGTTTATAGAGAACTCTCTAATTTGACAATCAAAATCTAAATCACTTGTGAATGACTTTAAATATCTAACAGCCAAGTTACTGTGAATAAACTTAGAGTTGATAGCTGTAAGTAATATCTTCATATGTTTCTTCCTTTCATATTTCCTAAATTCGGGTAGCTTTTATAAAATATACATCTTCCCATTCTTTAGTTTCTGTTATTCTGAAGTTTTTTTCAAGCATTATTTTTGTTTCATCCGATGCTGATTTTGAAATTGGGTTTAAATTCTTAAATTCAAACTCTTTTACTTTGCTTGATGGAAGCAATACTCTTATCTTATTACTAACCATTTCACCAACATCTTTATTAACATCCCAAATATAAATACTTCCACCTTTTCTTATATATTTTGATACATCTTTAAGTAAAGAATACCTAGTAGCCATGCTCCAAATAGAACTTAAGTAAAAAAATACAGTGCAAGAATCATATCTTTCCTGTGTTACAACGCCCTCACCTTCACTTATAATAGTATCTATTGATATTTCATCATCTATCTCCTTTGACATGTTATAGATTACTCCATAACTTTCACCTACATCTAATATATTACCCTTTAGTTCAATATCTGTTAAATTTAATATTATAGTTTTTCCCATTTTCTATCCGCCTCCCCTTTTCTTTATATTACCATATTTTACCTTTTAGTTAAACATAATATCATCCTCAATAATCTCGTTTATCCAACTTGCTTTTTCCCCTCATTAAATCTCATTAAGGCATATAAAAATAAATAATATAAAAAGTGATTAATTATCAATCTATAGTTAAGAGTTTAAACAAATCTAAATACATTTTTTAAACTCTCAATTATAAACAAATCCTTAATCACTACTAATCTCTTCTATTTTGCTATATGATTCTTTTTGTATTTTATAATTATAACTAATAAAATAGTTATTAAAAATCCACTAGCAAAAATCCAATATATCGGAGATAAATTAAATAAATTATTGTCTCCCTTTTGCTCAAATTTATAAATGCATCCTGTGCCACTATCTAAAATAAATACCCCTTCTCTATTTACCATTATCTTCTCTATATTACTACCTTCATCTAAAGTTCCAATAGGAACTGCTCGTCTCCCATCTAAAGCAAATATTTTATGTTGCTTATTATCTCCAAATATTATTTGATTTTCATTTAGATGAAAACCTTCATCATCTATAGCTAATCCTTTTAATGAAGATACACTATTATGCTCATATAATGGTCCTGTTGGAGTTTTATTTGGATGTTCTTTTAATACAAAGCTTAATTTATTTGTTCCATCTGTAAACCTTGGTGATGTGATTGGGTCTCCTCCACTAAAATCTGGCCATCCATACCAAGCTGATTCATTTATTTCATATATATAATCAGTATCATCTTTTACAGCTCTTGATCCTTCATCTTCCATTCCACCTACAATAGCATAAATCTTATTTTTACTATTTATATCCAATCCCTCTATGTTTCTTATTCCATGACTATAAATACTAGTTTGCTTATGTTTAAGATCATACTTCATTAATGTTCCATTACCGATTCTACCTTTTTCGTCTATCTTTTCTCCATCAATATTTCTTACTCCATAAGGTTTATAAATCCCTGTTCCCCTTTCTCCGTAATTTGCATCTTCTAATACAAAAGAAATTGAAGGAATGTCACAAGGTTCCCCTTCTTTATTCACTATACCTGAATTTGTACTGCTTCCAACTGCAAAATATAAACATTCATCACCAAGCAACAATTTAACTTCTGAATTAATTCCGTTATTAGGTATATTAGTTATTAAATCAACACTTTCACTAGTCTCCATATTATAACTAATTACTTTATTGTCAGTTGCTATGTATAAATTTTTATCATCACAAACAAAATCTAATATATTTAAATTACTATCTTTTAAAACTTGAGTATCCTTCCCATCTATAGATACCATTCTTATATTATTTTTAAATGATATAAATAGGTTTCCTGACTTATCCATATCAAATCCTGTTGCATCCTTGCAACCTTTTAAATCAATAGACCAATCTATTTCATCATGAATAACATCTAAATTATATTGTTTTGTTACTTTAAATATGGCAAATGCAACTATAACTATTACTAAGGACATAACAAGGAATTTAACAAAGCGTTTCATAATATCCTCCTATATATTTCTTATGTATAATTTATATTTGATTAATGGCAAAATAATACCGAAGTTTTTAATTTAATCAATTTTCTGATATTATATTGTTAGGCATATGAAAGTAATAATAGACCAATGATGCGATGAATATTTTGCCTTATGCCAATTAGGAGGTAGGAATTATGAAAGATCCACGTATTACAGAATTAGCACATAATTTAATTAATTACTCTTGTGAACTTAAACCAGGAGAAAAGGTATTAATTGAAGGTGAAGGCCTTGAAATGATGCTTATTAAAGAATTAGTTAAGGAAGCTTATAAAGCTAAAGCAATTCCTTTTGTTACAGTACATGAACATGAAATAGAAAGAGAATTACTACTTGGTGCTACTCAAGAACAGTTAGAAATGAGAGCTAAGTATGATGCAGATAGAATGAAAGATATGGATGCATACATAGGAATTAGAGCTCCAAAGAACCCAACTGAGTTATCTGATGTCCCAAGTGATAAGCTTGCCTTATTTGCAAAGTATTATAGAGTTCCTGTTCATTTCGATATTAGAGTTCCTCATACTAGATGGGTTGTACTTAGATATCCAAACTATGCAATGGCACAAGCTGCAAACACTAGCTTAGAAAGCTTTGAAGATTTCTACTTTAAAGTATGTAATTTAGATTACTCAAAAATGTCTAAAGCTATGGATAGCTTAGTAGACTTAATGAACAAAACTGATAAAGTTAAAATTACTGGTAAAGATACTAACTTAGAATTCTCTATTAAGGATATTCCAGCAATCAAATGTGACGGTAAACTTAATATTCCTGATGGCGAAGTTTACTCAGCTCCAGTTTTAAATTCAGTTAATGGTACGCTATCTTATAACTGTCCTGCCGTTTATAATGGATTTACTTTCGATAATATTAAATTAGAATTTAAAGATGGTAAAATTATAAATGCAACAGCTAATAATACTGAAAAAATCAATGATATATTTAACACTGATGAAGGTGCAAGATATATTGGTGAATTTGCAATTGGAGTTAATCCTTATGTATTAGAACCAATGAAAGATACACTGTTTGATGAAAAAATTGCAGGTTCAATCCACTTTACACCTGGTGGATGCTATGATAATGCTGACAATGGAAACCATTCAGCAATTCACTGGGATTTAGTATTTATTCAAAGACCTGAATTTGGTGGCGGAGAAATCTTCTTTGATGATGTATTAATTAGAAAAGATGGATTATTTGTTATTCCTGAACTTGAATGTTTAAATCCTGAAAACTTAAAATAAAATTCATTAATTCAACTATATGAATGGGCATTAAAGTTAATCATTTTAATGCCCACTTTTTATATCAACATATCTCCCCACCCCTGATGTTTCCCGCATATTCTTCTACTCTTTTACTCTTCTACTCCTTTATTCTTTTACTCTTTTATATAAGAATATTTATATAACTACGCCTATTAATAACAATGTATTTTTGTATTGAAGCATAAAATAAAGATGCATCAATTTTTTTATCATTTTGATACATCTCCATTTACTATAAATTTTTATTTACTTATTAATCACATTATTCTTTCTTATTCTATATGAATAGATAATAGTTGCGCTAACCAATACAATTAATAATATAAAAATTAAACTTTGATCATCACCAGCTTTTGGAGCATTAGATTGTTCTTGTTTTGGCTTATCATCATTATCATTACCACCATTAACTACTCCATCATCTTCACTTGGTTTGTCTTCGCTTGGTTTATCTTCATCTATTACTTTTTCCACTAAAGAATTTATCTTATTTTTTAAATTAAGCTCTCCATTGTCTACAATCGCTTGAGTAGCATCTTTATTTTGAAGTATTTCTTCTGCTAAAGCTAATTCATGTTTTAATGCTTTAATCCCATCTACTTCATATTTATCTTCATTAGATAATTTTTCTTTTGCTAATTCAATTGAATTACTTAATTCTTTTTTATCAGCTTCTGCTACTTGGATATTATAAGATGCAACAACTTCATTTCCAGCTCTATCTTTTGCAATGTAGTTTAATACATATTCACCTGATTTCTTTGGTATAAATATTGTTTTCTCTAAATTACTAGAGTTACCTTCAATATTAAATTCAACTTCATTTTGTGGATTTACTACTGAAACACTTGTTTTAACTAAAGTACTATTGTCTACAGATTCTGCTGCAGGAATTTCATACTCTACTCCAACCTTACCACTAATTTTTGGTTCTTCTGTTATTTTAATAATTGGATTAACATCATCTAATGATACTAATTCCCTATTTGCTGACATGTGTACTTCTTTATCAGTCAATGCTTCGCTATACATACTTGAAGATGAAATTTCACCTACAAAAACTGATTGAACACTATGATCTACCCCTGTATCTCCACCAATTACATAATATCTTGATCTTTCTCCTGGTGTTTTAATATCTCCTGATGCTGACATACTTGCAACTTTTTCACCATTTAAATATAAAGAAACTTTTGAACCATCGTATGTTAACGCTGCATGATTCCATTCCCCATAATTTAATACCCCATTAGCTCTTGGAGCTTTATATCCTCCACCAATATGAGCCCATCCTGATAAATCTGCTTTATTACTATCAGCACTATTTGGATATATTTCAAACCCTAAACCTGCACCTTCCATATTACCAAATAAATTAACATATGAACCCTCAAACTTCTCTACCTTAAATGTACTCTCTATAGTCATTGAATCATTTACTTTTGCATATTGATCTAAAGTCCAATCAGTTATAAATGCCTCACTACTTTGTCCAGTAAATTTTGCAACATACTTTCCTAGATAGTCATTCCATGTAATATTGCTACCATCACTACCTGTGAATGCATTCTTTTCTACAGAATGATCTTCTATTTTTCCTTCTGCAAAATCTACATTTACTAAATCTGATTCTCGTATCCCTTCTTGCATATCATCAAAATTTGGTTCACCTGGTTTCTCACCAGTTGTTTTAAATGAAGTAGAAATAAATTTATCACTTACTTTCTCATAAGCATTAATTGGATATATTCTAACTTCATACTCTACTCCGGGTGTTAAATCTTCTGCAACTTGAGAAATAGTTTCTGGCATAGGTTTAATATAATAGTTAGACCAAGTTTTAAAACTTTTATCTACTTTATTTGTTTTCTTATCAATAAAATCATAACGATATGAATGTACTAAATCTCCAACAGTATTTTCAAAAACTTCTGCTTGATCAAAAGTTATCATTGCTGAAGAATCTGTTATATCACTTACTGTTACCTTATCATCATTACTAAATGTAGGTGCCTCTGTTTTTTCAGCACGATCTTTAGTATATGGTAAAACTTTAGTTACATCAAAGCTCCATGTTTGATCAATCCAATCATTTGCAAGGAAGTCATAATTTTTTATACTAACTTCGCTACCATCAACTTCTACAACTAACCCTTGTGCCATTTGCTTAGCATTTGGAGGTACTGAACCGTAAATCATACCAGTTTCCATCTCCATGTATGATAATGTTACAGTATTTACAGCTGTATAACCACCATCTTGCCATATACTTGTTGGCATATTGTTAGGACTATGAATATGTCCTGAAAAAGATACTACTTGAGGATAATCTTTAAAAATAGTATCTAGTCCATATCCATACCATTCATTTGAAACATAAAATGTATTTTTTATTGGATGATGAAAGAATACAAATATAGGCTTTGTTGGATCTTCTTTAACAGCTTCATCTAACTGTTCTTTAAGCCAATTTAAAGTATATTCATAATTCCCTCCACCTTGTGCTGAACCTTTTCCTGTCTCTTCATCCAAAGTTCCACTACCTGGACTTACAGTGATAAAATGATATCCGTTTATTACCTTATTATCATTTGGTTTATTACCTGTTGCTTCTAAGAAACCAGCAGCAGTATTCCCCTCATGATTTCCCATAGAAGCTACTAAAGGAATTTCTAAATTTTCATCCTTAATATTCTTAAAAACATCATATTCTTTCTTAGTTCCTTGGTCCGTTATGTCACCTGCAACAACAAGACTATCTAAACCTGCTTTACTATAAAATTCAAAAGCTTTTTTTAATCTTTGTTGTTCCGTAATTTTAGTTGGGCCTACATGAGTATCAGAAATGACCCCAAATCTAACTACATCATCTCCACTTTTCTCCTGAGATATATCATTTGTTTCTTCTTCTCCTTGTATCAATTCTTCCGATTCTTCAGTAGGTGCTAAAGGTCTGACTTCATTTTCTAAGTTATCACCTTCAGAACTAATTTCAACATTAACATCATCGTTAAAACTTGCAGCACTTGCTACACAAGAGCTTGAAACATTGATTAAACTCACTGACATTAAAGAAAATGCTAAAAGCTTTCTTATATTTTTCCACTTCATATATTTTTCTCCCCCTAAAATGTATTAATAATATATTACAAAATTTAGTTTATAGTCTTATTGTTAAAACCATATATGTTTATTGTTAAAAATAACCATATTCTTTGTAAAATATTTTATTTTTTAGTGTGTCTTTTATATATAATTGAAGAAATAATTGAAGTTAGTGGTACTGTTAATACAATAGCCATACTACTTGATAAACCTCTAGCAACCTCAATTGCTAAATAATCAGAACTTATAAATTGATTAAATTTAATGCCATAAGATACTAATACTAGAAGAGTAGTTAGTCCACTACCTGCAAAAGCTAATATCAAAGTGTTACTCATCGTACCTATCATGTCTTTTCCAATATTTAATCCTGAAACAAATAACTCTTTAACAGATAATTTTACATTTGCTGTTTTTAATTCAAATATAGCAGAAGCTATAGACATACCTACATCCATTACAGCTCCTAGTGAAGAAATTAAAACTCCAGCAAATAAAACTTCACTAATTTTAAGGTTTGTAGTTTTAGCAATTAAAACCATAAAATCAGCTTCGTCAGTATTGTAACCTGAAATATTTAATATAAATGAAATAATCGTAAAAATAATACCTACTAATATAACCCCTAACGCCGTAGAAATTATTGCAGCTAATGTCTTTTCACTTAACCCATTTAATAAAACCAAACTGACAGCTGCTGTAATTACAACAGTGATTATTGATGCTATAATCGGTGAATGTCCTAAATAAATTTGTGGCAACATAAAATATACAATTGTAAATAATGTGAACACCAAGCCAACACATGCCCTCAGTCCCTTTTTTCCACCAATACTAAACATAATCAAGAAAAAGCATAATATTATTCCATATATACCTAAAGATCTATCATAATTGTAAACTAGGCAATATGGATCAGCTCCTTCTGGATTATCAACAGAAATAACAATGTTAGTTCCTTTAGAAACATATGTATTACTTGACGAAGTTAAATAATTATCTATTTCTACAGTCTGTCCTTCTAATTCACCCTCTTTTATTTTTCCTTTAACACGTTGAAGTCCCAAATACCTACTTTCATCTGTTGGATCTTTTTGTAGCTCATCATTATTTGTTTCAGTAACCACACCTTTAACATATGTTACATTTTCATTATTAAAATTTTCATAGTTTTTTGATACATTATTATTCCAGAGCATTACAATAACAACTAAAATTATCATAACTAAACTTAAAATACTTTCAATTTTATTTTTCTTGATACTTTCTTTAAATTTTTTTAACATAAATTCCACCCTTACCTACATTTGATTAATTAACATACGCCATATTATACCAACTAATTGTAAAGACTATTTTAAAATCATATTAACTCTTCTAATTTTCAATTTTATATTTCTTTTAATCCATCTTAAATTACATCTCCACCACTCTTTATAACTTTTTGTGTAACTTCTTGGAATACTTCTTATCATCACTTGATTTGTTAACTGCCATTAAAAGTACATAAAAAAACTCCTTCTTGTAATAATTTATTATCTCTATTATTACCAAGAAGAAGTCTGTTTTTTTCAGTTTATACAAAATTAGTTACAAGGCCAAATTTAGTTATTTACTATGTCTACTTTAGAGGTATCATATCAAAAGAAACAATCGCTAAACTATTGCTTCCCCTGTCTCTTTATTAAATATGAGGATTTTATCTAAGTCTATTACATATCTTATATTACCCATATACTCTATGTCATTTTGTGACTTACCTTTTATAACAATAGATTCTTCATTTTCCTTTAGATATATATATGTTTCTGATCCAAGGTTTTCTGTAATGTCAACCTCTGACTCAAATACATTAAAGCTTCTTTCGATATCCTCTTTATTACAGTTAATATTTTCTGGTCTAATACCTACTAAAACTTCTGTATTGGTAATATTAGACCCCCTTACTTTTGTTACTATATTATCGGATAATAGTACTTTTTTATTTAATAAACTTAACCAAACCTTACCTAATTCTTCAGTTAACTTACCCTTAATTATATTTATTTGTGGACTTCCAATAAAAGTAGCAACAAATATATTTTTTGGATTTTCATATATTTCTTTAGGGGTAGCTACTTGTTGTATAAGTCCATCCTTCATCACTACAATTCTAGTTCCCAGTGTCATTGCTTCTGTTTGATCATGAGTTACATATATAAAGGTTGTATCTAGCTTTTTGTAAAGCTTCGCTATTTCTGTTCTCATTTGAACTCTTAGCTTTGCATCTAAATTTGATAGTGGCTCGTCCATCAAAAATACCTTTGGATGTCTAACTATGGCTCTTCCCATTGCAACTCTTTGTCTTTGTCCACCAGATAATGCCTTTGGCTTTCTATCTAAAATATCCTCTATATGAAGTATTTTTGCTGCTTCTTGAACCTTTTCTTTTATTTCACTCTTAGACATTTTTCTAAGAGTTAATGCAAATGCCATATTTTCGTAAACTGTCATATGTGGATATAATGCATAGTTTTGAAAAACCATTGCTATGTCCCTATCCTTAGGTTGAACATTATTCATAACCTTGCCATCAATATAAAGTTCCCCTGCTGTTATATCCTCTAACCCTGCTATCATTCTTAATGTTGTAGACTTACCACAACCTGATGGTCCAACAAATACTATAAACTCTCTATCCTCTATTTTTAGGTTAAAATTATCTACAACCTTAACACCCTTATCATATTCTTTATCTATGTTTTTTAATAATAATCCTGCCATTTTTATTCCCCTACTTTTCTTCTAAATTTAAGTTAAATTCATCTGTACTTAAATAGGTGGCTAAAAAATAAAATGGATATAGTCCCCAAATAATTAAGCCACTTACTTCTAATGAAAACTTATAATGAAGTATTAAAATTGTAGTAAATGAGGTAACTAACATAAACAATATTGATAGTACCGATTTATTTAAATTATCTACTTTTATTGTGTTTTTACATCTCATAAATAGTAGTAATGCTACGATGCTAAAAAATATGCTTTTAATTGAAGCCTCAATTGATGGAATATCAAAGTTGTATTTCTTCATATACATAACTTCTCTTAAGTCTGTTGAATACTTTTTAAACAACTCACTCCAATAACCAAAGTCAGACCATCTATTTGGTATTAAATCATAAGGAATTTTCAATTCCAAATCTAATATCTTAATGAAAATAGCTATTACTACAACAGTAATCCCTATGTATATTAAAAATAATACAGGTTTTCTTTTTAATTTTCTTATACGTTTTATTAGCTTAAATACTACTGATGATATTATTATTAAAGGTAATATTAAGCTTATCCAAAATGCTATATTATAATAAATTCTATTACTTACTGATTTAGCCATTACACTATATCTATTTTTAAAGACTTTAACGCTTCCATCTTCATTTTCATTTACTCCAATAGCTATACCTGTTACATCATCATTATTTTTAGAATCCTTTAATGCTTGTACTATTACAGTTTTATCTAAGCCTTCATGTATCCCTATTACTGCAAGCTCCCTTTCACCATATTTTACAACT
This sequence comes from Clostridium sp., assembly GCA_036637795.1. GTDB lineage: Bacteria > Bacillota > Clostridia > Clostridiales > Clostridiaceae > Clostridium. Next base: position 72,221 of record JAVWLU010000004.1, read on the forward strand.
TGTCCCTTTGCATTTGTGCTACCAAATAAGGTATAAGCTGTTTTTTTATCTAATAGGCAACCCTCTTCATTATCTAAAAATAATATTGGTCCCTTTACTATTAAATCAGAATTACCACAAATCTCTATTACATCTGCTTCTGCCTTTTTACCTAAATATTCAAAGTATATACTTTCATCCTCAATTTGCTTCCAAGCTGTAAATGGTACTTTCTTTTCTTCTTTTTCTTCGTTAATTTGCATCTCATTTATTTGAGACATATTCATAGAGTTTTCTTTTAAATATATATTATCTACCTCTTTATTATCCTTTGATTTGTTTAAAAAACCACTTGAAAATCCAATACACATAATCATTAATGCTAATAGTATAAAGTTAATTATGTGCTTTTTATAGCCCATTAATTACTCTCCTTTCTAACTCTGTCTCCATCTTTAATTTCCTTGTTGCTACTTAGTACTATTTCGTCCCTGATTGAAACTCCAGCATCCTTTAATCCTGCTAATTCACTATTTTTTTCTGCTATTTCAACATTCACTTTTCTAGCTACTTCTTCTTTTCCTAGAACTGTCTCATCAGTATTAACTACTAATATAAAAGGCTTTTCTCCATCATATCTTAAAGCTTCAAGAGGAACGCACAAGTAATTCTTTTTGCTTTTTTCTCTTATATTAAGAGTAGCTTGCTCCCCAACCTTACCTTTTCCATTTGGTAATTCTACTAATACCTCTATACTATTTGGATCATCTTGTATACTTTTAATAGCAGTTATTTTTAATCCATCAATTGAATTTCTACCACTCGCGCTAGTTAGTTGAACCTCCTGTCCTATAGCAATCTTATTTTGCTTATCCTTTGAAACTATTGCTACAAACTGATTCCCATCACTTTCATCTGCCATAGAAACAGCTGGTATTTCTTGTGTTGGTGAGTTTTCTGTTACTGAAACCTTTGTAACTGTCCCATCCTTTGTAGCCTTTACCTCACCCTTTGAATCACTAAGTACCTTAAGCTTTTGTAGCTTTAAATCTAATTTTTCTTTTTCATTTCCTTCTTCTATTGCATCCTCTAATGCTCTTTTTGCATTCCTTATAGTTTCATCCTTGATTTTTAATGCTGAATCATATTCACTTTTTTTAGCATTATACTCCATTTTTAACTGTTCCTCTTGATCTTCTGGAGCCTTATCTAATGCAATCTTCGCATTATCTACTGCTTCTTTGGATCTGCTTACAGTATCTTCTGCTCCTGAAACTGCACTGTTATAATCCTCATTTGCCCTTGAAATTTTCTTATTTATTGAAGCTATCTGCTTTTCAACCTCTGTAACCTTATCATTAACATTATTTAAAGCTACTGTAAAAAGTAAATCTCCGCCCTTAACCTCTTGTCCCTGTGAAACATTAACTGATTGTACTATTAATTCTTCTACTACAGTTATGTGCTCTTCCTTCTTTTGAGTAATTTCTCCTTCTGCTGTTATTTGCGAATCAATACTACTTTCTATACCTTTAGTAACTTTTACTCTTGGGATAGTTAATGAATCTGAAAATCTTGACAATATAGTAAATGTAATCATTATGGCAAAGAAATATATTAATACTCTTACTGATTTTACTTGTATTACAGTTTTATCACTTAACTTAAAATTTATTAGCTTTTTTATATTAAACTTCATTTATTTTTCCCCTCCTGATGTTGCCGAAATCCCTTCTTTTAAGTGCTTTTGCCCTGCAAAGAATACTGCAAGGGATGTTAGCAATGTAACTAGTGATGCTAAAAATGCTATATCTGCATTCTCTAGTTTTATATTAGGTAGATATATTGATATTGGCCATAAAGCTTGATTTTCTATAAAGATTAATGGCTGCTCTATTAAGTTCCAATATTCTATAAATCCTAATACTAATGAAGATATTATTCCTGGCATACCAAGTGGAACCCCTATCTTTAAAAATATTTTATTTTCACTAGCTCCATCAATTCTTGCTGCCTCTATTATCCCATTTGGAATATTAGAGAAAAATCTATACATTATAAATACAGGAAAAGTTGAAAATATTCCTGGTATTATTAAGCTAAGCTGTGTATTTATCATATTAAACTCATCAAGTACTATGTAGCTTGATAGCATAGTTACTTGAAAAGGCATAAGCATTAGTACTATATAAATTGTAAAAAGTATTTTTTTAAATTTAAACTTATATTGTGCAAAAGCCCATGCTGCTGGCATTGCAAATAATACTTGTCCACCTAGAACTAAAACTACTATCTTAATTGAGTTCCAATACATTACAAAAAATTCTGGTGTATCTAATAATAGTTGTACTATTGATTTTAAGGTTGGATATTGTGGAAACCATGACCATACGGCATACCCCTCCATTTTACTTAACACCGGACCAAGGTGTAGCATTAATTCATCTATTCCCATAAATGAGCCTGATATTATTAGAATTATTGGTAAGCACATAAATATTGCTAATAATACTACTATTAATTTTGTCACCTTTTTCATATCTAACTCTCCCTTTCCCAGCTTTTTTGTAGTACTACTATCAATAAAAATATTATTAGGCTCATTACTACTGATCCTGCTGATATTTTTCCAAAGGCTAGGTCTCTAAACCAATTGTTAAATATATGTTGAAGCATGTACATACTTTCATTTGGATAACTCCCTGCAATTAAATATGCTTCTCTAAAAACCTTAAAGGAGTTTAATAGTGATATAACTGTAATTGTATATACTGTAGGCTTTAACATTGGAAAAGTAATTCTTCTAAAGCTTTGCAATCTTGATGCTCCATCAACTCTTGCTGCTTCATATATTTCCTTTGGTATACAACTTAGCCCTGCCATCCAAAGAATTATAGTATACCCTACATTCTTCCATATATATGTAAATACTAATATCCAAAAGGCATATCCAGTATTCATCCAATCTACTCCAGAAACTTCTAAACTTACTAAAAATCCATTAAGTAATCCCGTTTCATGAAAAACGATATTCCATACCAAAACTACAGATGCTATTGGAATAGCCATAGGCACTAAAAATGCAGTTGTAAGCTTTTCTGATGCTTTAAAAAAGTCATTAATAAGCACTGCTAATAATAAAGATATCCCTAACAATAATGGTATACACACCAATACAAATTTTATAGTATTTATTCCTGCTAGCTTAAAAGCATCATTATTAAACACATCTATATAGTTATCTAAAAACACAAAATCCCTAGTCACTTCATTTTGAAAGGATCTTATTATTACATCCAAAAATGGAATCAATGTAAATATAGTTACCCCTATTAAACTAGGTACTAGAAATAGTAATATGGACTTATTAACCCATTTTGCCTCTTTTTTATCTTTATCCTTTTGTTTAAATGGATTTTTTGGTTTAAATGTCTTTATATTTATTCTATCTAACATTCCACACCCATTCCTTAATATACTTTCTTTGATTATATAGAAATAAGAATTTAGAAGACTTTCTAAGCTCCTAAATTCTTATTTCTTAATTCTTTAATTTTATTCAGATAAATAAATCTTCAATTTATCTTCAATTGATTTTATTGTGTCATCAATATTCTTTTCACCACGAATATATGAACCACACTCTATTGCAATCTTATTTATTATCTCCATATCTGGATTTACTATAGACTTTGATTCATTAAACTTTTTCATAAATATATCCATTTCATTATCTGAAAGGCTTTTTACTTTATAGTTTATAACACTTCCATCATCATAGTTTACACCAGTTTCATATTCATACTTCGCTTCCTCTGAATTTAAGTACTCTTCTACTGTAGCCTTATTCACTGGTACCCCTTCATTATAGATAATCTTTAACTGCTCATCTTTAGAAAGTACATGGTGAATAAATTTATTAGCATACTCTTTCTTCTCAGATTTAGCATTAACAGCAACAAAATCTGCTCCAAAGAATGAACTTGTATCTTGACCTTTCCAAAATTCATAAGTATAACCTTCAATACTATTTACTACACTATTAATTGTTGACAAATCTTTAAATGAATTTATATGAGTTATAACTAATTCTTTAGCTCTTTTATCATCTAATAACTCAATATAATCTCCACCATTGACTTCAGATTGCCAAATTTCTTCTTCAGTTAATGTATTTCTGTAATCCTCATAATCCTTTTTTCCTTGTTCTGATACTTTGTTCTTCGTAGCATTATATATAGTTTTAACATTATTTAAATACTCTGTTAATTTTGCTGTATCAATAGCTCCATCTGAATTTATCCATGAAGTACCTGATAATGGATAGAAATAATATGCTAGTCCCTCTGCTGTAAATACATCAATAATTGATTTATCTGTTCCACTAGCTATTGCTTCAATATTATTTGCTAAACTATTTAAAGAATTAATCTTTTCAGCATCCTTAGCAATAATAATAGGAATTGAACATCTTAGTGGTACTGTATATACTTTACCATCTGTATGTGTAGAAGCTTGTATAACATTTGAGAATAACTCATTATTATTAATTACAATATCACTTATATCTTCTAAGATACCTTTCGATATATATGACTCCACAGGAAGCCCGTCCATAAAAATAACATCCGGTCCTTTTCCTGCCAATATCTCAGTATTTAATTTCTTTATTGCCTCTTCTGATGCTGTTTCAGAGTATTCTGATACTGAAACTCCTGATACAACATTTACATGAATATCTGGATTTGTTCTTTTAAATCTTGTGACATATTCTCTTACTACATCAGATTCAATTAAAGAATATACAGTTATTTCATTTTCAGGTTTAGATTGTGCTTTTTCGTCGTATTTTAATAACTTTAATGTAGAATGTTCTGCTGACTGTCTAAATGTTACTAGATACTCTTTATCACTCAATTGAATCATAGCCTCTGGATTAGTATCACTATCACTTAAGCTTGTTAAACTTGTATCCATAGCTTTCTTTAATGATTTAGTACCTTTTTTATATTCATAAACACCAACTTGTGAAGAAATAAAGAAATTTTCATTATCACTAGCTGTGTAAATATTTGCATTACTATTTACAAGTTCTTCAACTAATTTTATCTTATTAGTTTCTTTTCCTGATGTTAAGTTAAACTCTATTGCTTCTTCAGAAGATAATGCTACAAAAGTATTATTACTTACAGCCCAACTTTGGATATAATCTAATTCTGGCTTAAACTCTAATTCTACTTCACCAGTTTCACCATTGACTTTAGTTATTGTAGAGTTTTCAAGTGTATAAACATAAATATTTCCATCTTTATCAAACTTAATTTGACCCTCATTGCTTAGAACATCTCTCTCAACTGGAATTTCTGTAATTAATCCTTCAGAATTAATATCATAAGCAACTGCTTCATACATAGATTTATATAAATCACTTATATCTTGACTTTCAAATGAATCTTGACCTTCCACTTGTGATTCCCCATTGTTCATTTGTTCAAATTTTTCAATATCTTCTATAGAGGCCGTCATAACTATTAGCTTTAAACTTCCATCAGGCATTATGCAAGCATTAGAAATATCCATTTTCTTTCCTGTTGGAGCTTTTGGTAATTCTAATTCTTCCTTTGTCCAAGTTTCACACTTGTCTGATGATGTGTACATAACCACTTCAGTTTCAACATCTCCTAGTAAAGCAATGTCTCCATTCTCTAAAACTGTTAATTCGTTTACACCATTTAGCTCTTCCGGTAAATTAAGATTAGATTCTACAAATCTACCTTTTTTATTTTCATTATTTCCACATCCTGCAAAAAGACTTACTGATAATACAGTAACCAAAATAAAACTAAAAACCCTATTTAATTTCTTCATACTTACCTCCATATTGATTATTACTACCCAAGTATAACAATTTATAAGAATATATTACCAATTATCTTAGTATATGTAAATATTTTTAATATTTTTCCATAACTTTAAAATTATTAAATGCAAGTACTATTCAATTGCAAATAAAAAATAATCTCCATAACTTTCTGTTGTAAATTTTATAAGTTTACTTAATAGCATAATTACTTGACCTATTGAATATTAATAAAAGAGATAAGGGGTGAAAGCTTTGGGTAAAGATAACTTTGTAAAAAATTCTTTTTTATTAACATCTGCAAATATAACAACTGGAGTTTTAGGATTTATATTTTCAATATATTTATCTAATTTAATAGGTCCAGAAGGAATGGGTTTATACAGTCTTGTAATGCCAGTTTACAATTTATTTATATGTTTAATGACAGCAGGTATAATTGCTGCTATTTCACAAATTACAGCTGGATATGAAGCTGTAGGAGATTATACAAATACTAATAGAACTATAAAGCTTGTATCCTCATTTAATATCATTTGGTCAGTTATTATTGGTGTTTTGGTATTTTTATTTGCTCCATACATAGCAGAAACTTTTATTAAGGACCCTAGGGTATTAGATGCTATAAAAGTAACTTGTCCAGCGATGGTCTTTATAGCTTTATCAAATATACTTAAAGGATATTTTCTTGGAAGATCAAAAATAACAGTACCAGCTTCGATTGATATACTAGAAAAAGCAATGAGAATAATTACTCTAGCTTTATTAATAGCTGCATTTAATGCTTCTAGCATTGAACTAATGGTTACACTTGCCTATGTTTCTCTAGCAATAGGTGAATTCCAAAGTCTACTATTACTCTTTATATACTATAAATGTGAAAAAAAGAAGGCACCAAACTCACATCATGCAAGAGAAAGTAGTACTCAGCTTTTATTTAATGTATTAATTATTTCCTTACCACTTTGTATAAATGGATTCTTAGGAAATTTATTCTCTATGCTGTCAACACTATTAGTTCCTTTTAGACTAGTTGCTGCAGGTTTTGAACGCTCAGTAGCATTAGGTATGATAGGTAAATTTACAGGTATGGCTATGACCATAGTAGCATTTCCTATGATTATTATAAGCTCGATAAATCAACTATTAATTCCTGACTTATCCTATACACTAAGTAAAGGTAATTACTATGAAGCAACCGTACGAATAAGACAGGTAATCAAAATAGCATTTTTAATAGGACTTGGAACTATGATTATTTGTAATCTTATCCCTAATCAATTAGGTGAAATGTTTTATGGTAGAAGTGACCTTGGAAGTTATATACGATTCTGCTCATTTTGTGCTCCAATAAGCTTCCCATCAATAACTATGTATGGAATACTTAATGGTTTAAATAAACAAGGTATTATACTAAGAAATTCCATTATATGTTCTATTATTGAAATAATACTATTATTTATACTCCTTCCAATACCAAGCATAAATATATTAGGTTATGGTATTGTTATGGTTATTTCCTCTTCTATAGGTTTTATAATAAATCTCCATGAAGTACGGAAACATTTAGATTTACAACTAAATAAAACTAATATAATTATTTTTATACTTATTGCAGCTCTGATATTTATGATTTTAAAAATTTCAATTGGTTTGATATTCCCTGCATACTCAATAATTAAAAATATTATTATCATAGCTATCGTATTTGGACTTATAGGCTATTTAACAAAATTTGGATTAGAAGATTAATAACATATATAATCAAGAAGTTATCCACATTTTAATTATATATATTTCCCTTATAAACAAAAGAAATGCACAATTGTTAGCAAACACTTGTGCATTTCTTATATAAACCTAGATTTTATTTTTTTCTTTCATTTCAGTAATATTTTCATCAGCATTAACAGATACAATTTCTATTTCTGCTTCAATTTCTTTAATCTTTTCTTTCGCATCATCAATTTTTTTAATTAATAAAACTAAAGTATCCTCTTCCATTGGATTAATCCCTTTATAGTCTTCCACAACTTTCAATCCAACTTCTTTGTATGTCTTTGAAATCTCAATTTCAATATCTTCAATTTGTTTCTTTAGCTTAAACACAGAAGATTTCTCTTTTGCTTTTATTGCTACTGTATTACCCATTGTAGATACTTCTTTAGCCATTGATCCTGCTGCTTCTTTTAAATCATCAAAAAATCCCATTCTATCATCTCCCCATTAAAAATATATTATTTATTTGATTGTGTCTTAACTACTATAATTCTACTATATTCCCTTAATATTAGTAAAGTACTTAGACATTTCAAAATAAATAATATACCATCACTCTTATTTTTAAGTCGTACAATCACTTTACTTCTCTATACAATCCATACTTCTTTTTTACACGAACCATCTTCTCAAGCATTGGTTCTCCTATTATATATAGAAATATAACTGTTGAAACTGCATGTATTGTATCTAAAGGAAAACTAGCTATATAAGTAGATAGTATAGCTTGTACTGTTATGTTACCTCCGAGACCTGTAAGCACCCATACATTAACTATAATCCCATAAAGATAGCCTGATATTAGACCAAAGCTACATAAAGCAAACTTATTTTTAAAGAAATTTACTTTATTTAACTGTCCAGCTAAAAATCCCATTATTCCGAAGGCAAACATCTGCCATGGAGTCCATGGACCTTGTCCAAAAAAGAAATTTGATATTAATGCTGATAAAGCTCCAGTCATAAATCCAGCTTGTGGCCCAAAAGATATTCCTGTAACTATTACTATAGCTAGTACAGGTTTAAAATGTGGTAACATAGCAAAAGCAAATCTACCTACTGCTGCAATTGATGACATTATTGCAATGGGAACTACTTCTCTTGCTCTAGGTTTTCTTCTTTCAAATACTGAAAAGAATGGAGTCATTGCTAATATAACAAACGCTACACTTATTAATGCATAATTCCTATCCCCTATATAAACTCCATATAAAACTAATAATGGAATTAATATTACTATGCATATACTTGAAAATTTAACTTTTACTTTCTGCATGCTTCTATCACATCCTTACAAGTTACTGCCATAGGAATAATTTCTCTAGACATCCGATTTGCAGCTGTAGTGTAGAAGCTATTTCCACTAAAAAATTCCCTTGTGGTATCTATAGATACTATATCACCATCAAAGAATAACGCACATCTATCTGCATATTCTGCAGCAAACTCAACATCATGAGTAACCATTATTATAGTTATACCCTCTTTGTTTAATTGCTTAAACATTTCTCCTAGATTATTCTTATAAAACCCATCTAACCCTTTTGTAGGTTCATCTAAAAGTAATACTTTAGGATTTAAAAGTAATATCTTTGCAATAGCTGCCTTTTGTTGTTCTCCTCCACTTAAATCATAAGGATGAGATTGTAATAAACTCTCTATATTAAGTTTTCCACTTATTTTCAATACTAATTTTTGTTTTTCTTCTTTATTTATTTTCAAATGCGAAAGCACTTCCATTAAATCTAGCTCTACTGTATTTTTAACAAATAATGATTGAGGATGTTGTGGTAGTACACCTAGTATTCCTCTATATAATTCTTCAGTTTTATATGACTTTATTTTTCTACCAAAGAATTTAACTTCTCCCCTATAAAATTTATTATTCCCAGCTATGGCTCCAAGAGTTGTACTCTTTCCTGTTCCATTTCCACCTAGTATGCAAAGTAATTCTCCCTTGTATGCTTCTAAGTTTAAGCCTCTTAAAATATCATCTGATTTTCTTTCATATCTAAACCATAATTCATTAGCCTGTACAACTACTTCCCTTTTATCATCTAATGTTACACATGCCTCTTCTTCAATATGTTTATTCTCTATAAATTTATTTAACCAAGCTCTACCATCCCTAATATTCATAGGCGTATTTAATCCACCTTCAACTTCTTCAAAAATCTTAATACATGAAGGAAGTGAATTAAACATTTTATGTCTACCTGCTTTATTAGATATGTACTTAACCATATTTAAAGGTGAATCATCACATAATATATTTCCTTTATCCATCAATATAATTCTATCTGATATAGGAAAAACTTCTTCTAATCTATGTTCAGTAATAATTATAGTTATGCCTAGTTCTCTATTTATCTTATATACTGTTTCTAAAAATTCTTTTGCTGCTATTGGATCAAGTTGAGATGTTGGTTCATCTAATATTAAAACCTTAGGTTGCATAGCCATAATAGCTGCAAGGCTTAATAATTGTTTTTGCCCTCCACTTAACTCCTTAACATCTTTTCTAAACCATGTTTGAATACCAAAAAAACTAGCCATTTCTGCTACTCTTCTTCTTATTATATGAGTTTCTAAACCTAAATTCTCTAGTCCAAAAGCTAATTCATGCCACACTTTATCAGTAACAATTGAATAATCAGGATTTTGAGAAACAAACCCAATCTCTGAAGCTGCTATTCGTGCATCTAACTGTTGTAACTCTATTCCTTTATAATAAATATTCCCTGATACATTACCATAGGGAGTAAGTTCTCTTTTTAAATGTCTAAGTAATGTACTTTTCCCACACCCAGATTCACCTAATAATAAAACAAATTCACCTTCATTAACTTCTATATTTATATCCTTTAATGCTTTATTACTTACTTCTGGATATGAAAAGCTTAAATCTTCGACCTTAATAAATGCCATCTTAATCCCTCCCTAACTTCAATTGTTAATGGTAAAAATACTAATCCTAAATAAGCGATACTTATAAAAGTTTCGTATATACCAAAACTCTTTATCTCAATAAAAGGATAAAACTGCATAGTATTTCTACCAGTAAAATATCCTATTAAACATATAACTGTACAAAACAATAAATATATTAGTGCTAATCTATCTCTCTTATCAAACTTGTACATTGAAAAACTCTTTCTACCACTTAAGCCATAACCTCTAGCTCTCATTGAATCTGCAGTATTAACTCCATTTTCTAAAGCCCAAGTCATTAATATAGATATTATAGTTAGTCCCTGTTTTGCCTTTTGAATTATAGATCCACAATTAATATCTCTACCTATATTCCTTTGTGAATTTCTTATTTCATTAAGTTTATCTTTAAACCTTGGAATAAAACCTAATGCCATTGATAAAATCAACGATATGGCAGGTATCACTTTACCAAATAAATATATAAATTTTTCTGATGTCATAACTTTATTATAGCAACTAAACCATACCATTATAGTAACAAGCATTACTGCTGTTGCACATCCATAAACAAAGGATTCTAATGTTATAGGTTTATCGTTCATATAAAATAATATAGTCATACCTTCATGTACAAAAAAAGGATTAAGAACTGCAATTCCAAACATCATTGGAAGTGAGAAAAATAAATTGAATTTAACAGCTTTTACTCCCATTAAATATATGGAATATGCTATTGCTGCAACTAACCCAATCACTAAAAATACAGGATGCATAAACATTAAAGTAAACATAATTACTACAACAAAAAATGCAAAATTTATCACAGGATGATACGTATCAAATTCTCTATTCATGTTACATCCCTGCCCCTAAATCTCTACCTAAGTCACAAGTATATTTCCACTCAATTTTATCTCCATCTTTTAATGTATATTTACTACATCCATAGCCAGGAAATGTTCCATTTACACTATACATCCAACCACTTAAGTCACCAGCATCAAATTCATATAAATTAGCTATACCTTTTATATAATTACTTTGATATATAGGTGTGTCTATAAAGTCCATATGAATTCTATTCCCTCTTGTTTCTCTAAGAAGCACATCAAATACAGTTTCTCCTTCTTTTATCTCTATAGTTTTTTCTGAGTAAATAACTCCATTTGCAGGAACTATACCCTTTTTCCCCTCAGTCACTTTATCTAAATTATTTAAAATAGTATGACATGTAATACTCATAGTAACATAAGACTTCTTTGGTGTTGCTGGAGTTTGAGCTGAATTGCTATTTCCACTTGATTCAGTATTCGCACTACCTCCATCCCCGTTACTTGTACCACTATTTTGATTATATGTTGAAGCGCTTCCACTGCCTTCTTCGCTATTGTTCTGTTCAGTATTATCTTTATCTTTATTACTATCATTTGTAGTGCCTGACTCTTCTCCTGATGTATCTGTATCTTCAGCAGAAGTCTCTATATTTTCACTTGCCTCTACTCCATCATGTTTTTCGACACTTTCTATTTTAGGGGCACACCCCACCATGAAAGTAAATATCATTAAGTAACATAGTAGTAACCTACATATTTTCTTCATAAAATCCTCCATTTTAATAAAGTCTTTTGCTAAAATAATGACCAATCATCAATGTATAATTAAAGATTCCTAACTCTTAGAGTTTCTTTTACTTCAACTACTCATTAATAATTGATCATTTATCTTATTAACTAATTAAATTTTCTATTTCGCCTTGCTTCTATTTTTTGTGAAAATCACTCCACCTACAGCAATTAAAATAACTGCTAACATTACTACATATGGTAATTCACCTGTTTGTGGTAACTTAGATGAGTTATTATTTTGACTATCATTTGATGAACTTCCATTTCCTGAATTTCCATTATCAGTTCCTGGCTTTTCATTATCTGTTCCTGTATTATTGTCTGCTTCTTCTTTTTCTAAAGCTAATATCTTTTCATAAGCATCTAAAACATCCTCATAATACTTAACATAAGCTTTATCTTTTTCACTTAATGCTTCATATCTTTCCATTATATTAACTACATTTTCTTTATCACTAATTGTTATGTTTGAAGGATTAACCTTATTCCAGATATCATCATTTATAGAATCTACTTTTGTTCTTAATTCATCAATCTTAGTTTTTAAAGCTATTATTTTATCTTTATTAGTAACTAAAACTTTAGATTCTTCTGCTAAAGCTTCATACTTTGCATAAGCATTATTTATAGCTGCTTCATTATCTAAACTAATATCTTCTTGTGATGGTAATGATTCTATTATAGATATCATTTCATCAGCATCAGCTACAATAGCAAGTGCATCAACTTTAACTTTTGCATCTAATAAAACTTGTACATTATCAATCATTGCTTTATCTTCATCTGATAAAACATTATATCTAGCATATAAACTATTTATTACTTCTCTATTTTCTAAAGTTATTTCACTTGGAAGTGATTTAATTGCATTTATTAAATCTATAACTTCATTCTTATTATTTATTAACTCTTCTACTTTTGTCTTTGCTGCTTCTAATTCTGATAAGTTAGTTACATTAGCTTTTTCTACTTCTGATAAACTATTGTATCTTGCAAATGCTCTATTAATATCTCCCATATCATTAGCAGTTAAAACTTCTCTTGATGTTATTCTTTTAATTGAATTCATTACATCTTGAGCTGTATATTCACCATTTTCATTAGTATATTTAAATAAGTAACCTGAATCATTTCTAAAGTAGAATGATCCATCATTATCTACTGTAATTGATGATGTATTGTATTGAGGCTTACTTGGAGTTATAAGTGTTTCATAACTTCCTGTTGTTTTTCCCTCATGGTCTTCAATTGCATATACATGATCTGGATTTGAGTAATTCATCACATATAAGTAAACTGTATTATTATTTTCTTCTGTTGCATACGCAGTTGTTAATATTGGTGATGATTGAGTTTTTAAATCTAATGTATAAATTATTTCTAAAGTATTTTCATCTAACACATAGAATCCTGCATTTGATGAAATACCACCTCCACCAACATATACTCTTCCATTATATGTAACAGGAGAAGATGTAATATCTGAACCGATTTTATTTTTCTTAAATGTATTCTTATCAAATTTACCATCTACATTTATCTTTACTGATTGAATATACCCAGCTTTTGTTGTTGTATATATTCTATTGTTGTCCTTATTGTAATGAGCTGAAGAACGAATTGCTCCATCCCCTTGTATAGTATCAACTACTTGCCCACTTTTAGCATCAAGAGAAATTATCTCTCCATTTTCACCACTAAAAACAACATATTTATCTACTATTGTAGATCCTGCCCAGTAGTATCCCTTTTTATCAGTTTCAGATTTATATTCCCATTTAAATTCTTTAACTTCTAATGTATTTGATGTATCTTCATCAGTAGTTGTTACTGAGAAATACTCTCCATGAGTACCTGAACCATCTGATACTCCCATATAAACTTGTCCATCATGATAAGTTATTGGAGATAATGGTTGAGTTTCATATGGACCATTACCACCAGACATATATGTTACTGGATTAGTTATCCATAAAGATTCTAACGTTGTTGCATCAAATGCTTGTATTTGACCTGCACCTAATGGCACAAATACTTTTCCATCTCCATAAGCCATTCTTGAAAAATATCCAAGACTAGCCGCTAGTGTCCCTGATGCAACTACATCTCCTGTAGCTTTATCAATTCTATTAATTTTATCACCTGAAGGATAATATACATAGTCACCTACAACTACTGGCATTCCCGCCTTTATCCAACCTCCATTTGAATACTTTTGTGCCCAAGCTTCATTAATTTCACCTGAGTTTGTTGGAAGCTTACTATCAGTTACACCTGCTGATATCGTCCCCCCTCTAAATTGTGGCCAAACCTCTTCAAGGTTCATGCTAGCCTGTGCTACTAATGTATTAGTTGATAATACAAACATAGCTAAAGCTAATACTAAGAATTTTTTCGCTTTACTAAAAAGCAATTTCATGTTGTTTCCTCCTCCTAAATAGGCGGCAAAATAAAAAAGACCCGAAATCATTCGGGTCAAAAATACAACAACAACAAACTTCTTATATTATAAAAACATAAGAAATCCACTATAAGTACTTTCATTTCCCACCGAAACTATTGGTATTATTCTATGGTAGGTCTCCTGACTTAAAGCTTCAAACCTACTCCTTTCTCTTCCCAAGAATATCTCAGTGATCATGAAAGTTTCGTAGCTTGTACAGTAGCGGGGGCTGTTGTGGATTCTAACCACATTCCCTGTTATTGCATAATGCAACCATAAAACTTGATATTAAATTATCAAGTCATATTATAACTATATGACTCTTACTAGTCAATTATTATTTTGATTTTTTGTATTTTTTTGGTATAAATTATAATTTTATATGTTAATCTGATTATTCAACTCTTTTGAAATTTTTCGCCTACATTATAAAACAAAAAAATATCATCTAAGAGAATTTATATTCTTTTAGATGATATTTTTTAATTCACTATAACTATATAATTTGTTTTCTTAAAAATCTTGGTAACATTGAGAATAACTTTGGATGAATAGAATCCATATCTTTTCTTCTAATTCCACCTGTGTATATCATAGTTACTAGATATATTGTTCCACCAATTAAAGCTAATATACAAACTAACACACCAAATGCTAGTCTTCCACCACCAATTATATTAATTAATCTTAATGCTGGATACTTTAAGAAGTATATTGTTCCCGCCATTACACCTGAGCATAAAAGTGGTACTATACACTGTCTCATCATTGGAATTTTAACTCTAAATGTTTTTTGCAGCGTTCTGTGATTTATTATCATAGGAACTCCAAATGCAACAATATTACTTACTACTGCACCTAATATGTTTATATCTGTAATTCCAATTAGAACGTAATTTAATATGAACTTAAGCAGTAACCCAAGTCCTGCTGTTCCTAGTATTACATACTGTTTATTAACGCCTTGAAGAACAGTATTTTGTATTTGTGTTATAGCCATAAATACTAGAACTGTTGATCCATACATTAATAACTGATGTCCTTCATCTACATCAAATATAAATCTATAGATTTCTGCACTCAAAATTGTAAAACCTACTGTTGCAGGAATAGTTATTATGTATGTTAATCTAAATGCATAATTCATATGAATTTTAATATCTTTTTTGCTCTTTTGAACAAAAGCTTGTATGATTTTAGGGAATGTAGCTACACCTAATGCTGTTACAATTGCTAATGGTACATATATTAAAGTCATATATCTATTTAATATACCAAACATACCTATTGATACTTCATGTGCAAAGCCAGCAAACTCTAATCTACTAACAACATTCCATGAATCAATAAGTCCACCAGAATTCTGAAGGGCTGCTACTAATGTAATTGGAATTCCATACTTAATTAACTTTTTAATTATCTTCTTTTCACTAACTCTTTTCTTTGGTTTTTCATGACTAAAGGCTTCTTGCTTATATTTATTTGTTTTAAATACATATAATACATATGCAAGAGTTCCTGCTGCTCCTAAAGTTGCACCTATTGTTGCACCTGCAACTGCAAATGCTGTGCTACCAGTTAATGAAAGAAGTAAATATGAACATGTTATATTTATAATTATATTTGTAAGTTGCTCCATTAACTGAGAAATAGCTAATGACTTCATATCTTCAATACTTTGTAAATACGCTCTTTCAGCTGTTAATACAGATACAAAAAATATAGCTGGAGCCAATGCCATAATACCATACGCAGCATCAGGATTCTTAATCCCATTTGCTATTGGTTGTGCAAATGCCATTAAGCCTAATGATATAAGTCCACCGAAAATGGCTAAATATCTCCTTGCTATTCGCATAGCTCTAAAAGCATCTTGATGATTACCAAGTGCTCTTAATTCTGTTATTACCTTAGTAATAGCCGGTTGGGCTCCCATACTTGTTACCGCAAGTAAAAATACATATACACTGTAACTAGCAGCATGAGTTCCTTGCCCAACCTTACCCAATATATTAATTAATATTATTGTGTAAACCATTGATAATATTTTACCCGCAATATTTGCGAAAGATAATATTAGAAAACCCCTTCCGGTTGACTTTTCTTCCATAGTTATCCCCTTTATCTCATACTAAATATTTATTTTAAACACATCGTTTTTAATCTTTTTAAACATTGGTGGTAAAGCTTGTGCTAACGTTTTGTTGTTTAAATATTCTAGTCTTCCTGTTGCATTTCTAAATATAAGCTTATACGCATATAAGAATTGATAGTTTAATCCAAATCTATTCTCAAAGAATGAATTTAACTTTCTATCTCCATATTTTGAATCTCCTATAAGTGGGTTACCAATATGAGCTAGGTGAGCTCTAATTTGATGACTTCTTCCAGTTATTAAGTTGATTTCTAATAATGAGAATGCACCATTTGATTTAATAGTTGTAACTTCCATAGCAATTTGCTTAGAATCTGCAACTTTTGTGTCAAATACTCTTGAGATGTTTGCCTCTTCATTTTTCTTTATATACCCTTTATATATACCATCTTTGATTCTACCCTTAACTAAAGTCATGTAGTACTTTTCTACATTTCCTTCACGAATCATTTCATTTAATCCTCTTAAAGCTTCAAAGTTCTTACCGAAGATAACAATACCAGATGTATTTCTATCTAATCTGTTACATGATGCTGGTGTAAATGTAAGTTCCTTTTCAGGAATATAATCACCTTTTTCATTTAAGTATGATAATACATAATCAGTTAAACTTGGGTCAGCACCCTTTTGATCTGGGTGAATTAAAACACCTGGCCATTTTTCAACAATTATCATATTTTCATCTTCTAAAGCAATCTTCATTCCTGTTGCATTAACTTTAATGAATTTTTTAGCTTTATCTTCTTTTTTACTATTGATATATTTTATGTCAATTACATCATTAACTTGAAGAGCATAATTTTCCTTTTGCTTTTTTCCGTTAACTCTGATATCCCCTTTACGCATTGCTTTAAAAATTGCACTTAAAGGTACATCCTTTAATAATTTTCTTAAGAATTTATCTAATCTTTGACCTGCTTCATTTGATCCTATTTCTATTCTCTCCAATGTAATCACTCCTAGTTTTTCTCTTATAGTTTTAATTTCCCCATTCTAATAGATTAATATTAATTTAAAAGCTTGTCAAATATTCCAATACCGTTTCACACTGTATAGATACTCCAATAGGCAGACATTCTTCGTCAATATCAAACATACTACTATGTGCAGGATGAGTAATTCCTCTTTCCTCATTTCTACTTCCTAGGAAATAAAATACTGAAGGTTTTTCATTGGCAAAGTATGCAAAGCTCTCAACTCCAAGCTTTGGATTCTTCTGTGACTCTATATTTTCTTCTCCAACAACTCTACTAGCTGCTTTTTTTAATTTTTCAACCATATCGTTATTATTATAAAGACAAGGATATGATTCTTCTATTTCTATTTCAGCACTACCTCTAAATGTTAAACAGATTCCATCTACAATTTCTTTTAATCTTTTTGTAGCATGTTCTCTATCTTCTTTAGTCATAGTTCTTATAATTCCACTAATAGTAACTTCTTCTGGAATTATATTTTGAGCAGTTCCACCATGTATGCTACCAACAGTTACTACAGCTGGATTCACAGGTTTAATCTCTCTACTTACAATAGTTTGCAGAGCAATTACAACATGGCTTGCCATTACAATTGGATCTACAGCTGTATCTGGATATGCACCATGACCACCTGATCCTTTTATCTTTATAGTAAATGGATTTGATGCAGCATTAACTGTATCATTCTTAACCATTATCTTTCCACATTCTAAAGTTTCCTCTACATGTAATCCACAAATAACATCAACCTCAGGATTACTCAGAACACCTTCTTTTATCATAAACCTTGCTCCACCAACAGTTTCTTCTGCTGGTTCAAAGATTAATTTTACATTACCATTAAATTCTTTTTTATTTTCATTTAATAATTTTGCTACACCTAAAAGTATAGTCATATGTGCATCATGACCACATGCATGCATTCTACCATTAACTTTAGATGAATAAGGGCATGATTTTTTATCTTGCATAGGTAATCCATCAATATCGGCTCTCAAAGCTATAGTTTTATTATTTTCTCCTAGCTTCTCTCCTTTAATTATGGCACATACACCTGTAGTTGCAACTACGTTAAATGGTATATTTAAATTTTTTAAATAATTTTGTATATACTTAGAAGTTTCAAACTCTTCCATACCTGTCTCAGGATGCTCGTGTAATGTTCTTCTAATATCAATTAACTCATCTTTTAGTTTTAATGCTTGATCTTTAAAATTTATCATACTACCTCCACAACTAATTGCTCCAAGATATTTCTATATTATCTCCATCATTTAGTTTATCTGTATAAGATGCTGTATCCCCATTCAACTTTAACGTTATAGTTCCTTTGACTAATTTCAAATCAAAGTTTACATAATTAAATATTTGAACAAAACTATAACTTTCACTACCTTCTAATGTTATTTTTTGTCCATTTACCATTACTGATATTGAATTTGAGGATTTTGCCCCTTTATTTTTATATGCTATTTTTTCTTCTTTATGTGATTCTTTTGTAGTTAACACCATACCTTCTGTAATATTAATATTATCTTCTATACTAATATTATTTAAATATAGGCTTGTTTCACTACATAATACATATTTCTTAACTTGCTCAATATTTTCAGGCATAAATATCTCTACATTATCTTCTTCTTTTATAGGCTCGTTATAATCAACTTTATTACCATTAACTAATACTATTGGTTCTATATTATGTATATTCCCATCAATATTTATTGATATAGTGTTAAATGTTGTTATTATATCCTTTGCTAAAACCTTTGCATCTTTACCATTTTTAGCATACTCAATTTCCACTTTATCGCCTTCATTTACCTTAGACTCTAGTGAACTTAATTTCCCATTTATTCTTATAACTGAATTATGTCCACTTTCACCAAAGGCTATTCTATTTACTCCATTTAACATGTAATGTAATGTTTTTCCCTTTTTAGCTAATAATAAACTTGGGTTAATCGATGCTTGTAGTAATACATCTTGTACTGTATGACTTCTTGAATTAAACATACTAATAGGTTCATCATTTAAGAATATATCTATAAAATCTTGACCTTCATTTCTTATAGCAACAAGTCCTATTCCAAGTACTGTAACACCAGCTGACCCATATGAATTCTCTGATACACAATCAACTACACTACTTCTATCCTTTATAGCTATCCTTTGCATTGGTATTCCTAACTTATCTGCTATCTCTTCCTTTAATCCTGGAGTATATGCTCCTCCCCCTACTAAAAATACAGCACTAGTTGCTTTATCTCCATTTAATTCTAATAGCTTTTGAGAAATTCCTTCAGCTATCTTTTTAACTACTGGGTTTATTAGTTTAATTAGCTTTTTAGATTTAATTTTATTTTCTAACCCTAAAATATCTGTGTATACTATTTCATCATTATCATTTAATTTTCGTTTAACTTCTTCTGCCGAATTAAAGTCAATTAACAATTCTGCTGCTATTACCTCTGTAACCTCATCTCCAGCTAATGGAACCATTCCATAAGCAACTATACTCTCTTTAGATGATATAGCTATATCCGATGTTCCTGCCCCAATATCTACTAGTCCTATATTTAATAGCCTAAAGTTTTTAGGTACTGCTGCTTCTATAGCTGCAATAGGCTCTAATGTAATATTTCTTACTCTTAATCCAACATTTTTCATAACTGTATAAAGAGAATCAACTACTGATCTAGGTAAGAATGTTGCTATAACCTCAACAGCTATTTTTTCACCCTTTTGACCCTTTAAATTAGATATTAAAAAATCATTTAGATAGTAATTTACAACTGAATACCCTACACAATAAAGTTTTCCATCAGTTTGTCCAATAATCTTATCCTCAGCTTGCTTGACTGTCATAAGTTCAAGACTTCTAACTTCTTCTCCTGATATTTCATCATCATGACCTATCATCATTTCACATTTAGAATTTAAAGTCTTAAGAAATCTACCCGCTGCTGCAATGCATACTTCATTAATATCAACATTAAGTTCTTCTCTAATTTCTTTAACTACTCTTTCTACTCCTTTTGAAACAAGAGAAATATCACTTATTTGTCCATCAACCATGGCTCTTTCTTCATGTTCAAAATATCTTTCACAAATTATCTTAAATTTATTATCTTCATATATTCCGGCAGATCCAATTATAGATCTTGTCCCAATATCTAATGCAAATCTTAGTTCTTTATCATTATATTTCATAAAATACCTCATAAATTAACATAATAGGCTTATATTCGAGTATATAAGCCTATTAAAATTATATATCATATTAAATTTTCATTCAATGTTTACTCATAATACTGTGGGTTTTTATCTCGCTTAGAAACATATGGATTATTGTCATAATAAAATCTATTTAAAAAGTCCTTAGCTTCTTCTGCATAATCTATACCTATTCTTTTACTTTCAACTATTCTTCCATTAGGTAAGTCTTCTACTTCAAAAAGACTTTGTACCTCACTATCAGATTCAACAATGTACATTTCTCCACCAAAAAACATGGTGTTGTTTAAGTACTTAGTTATACCTAATGCAATGCATAACTTTGATGGGCCTGATGTTAAATTTAGAACTTCTTTTTTAGTTAATTCACTATAACTTTTTTTACTTCTTTTCTCTGACATAACGTCTAAACCAACTAAAGGTTCAACAGCTCTTATTAAAACTCCTTGTGGCTCACCTTCTTTTACTGTAATTGCATTTAAACATACGTACATTCCATAAATACTATAGATGTACACTGTCCCAGGTTTTCCATACATAGGCATAACTTTTGGAGTTTGTTTCCCCCCATAAGCATGAGCTCCTTTATCTATAACTCCAAGATATCCTTCTGTTTCAACAATCTTACCACCTATTAACTTACCATCTACTTCATGAATTAATATCTTACCTAATAAATCTCTAGCTACAGTTAATGTGTCTCTAGCATAAAATTCTTCTTTTAAAATATTCATTTCTCCTCCGTATTTATAATTAGATACTGATATATCTAACTATTTCCTATAGTTACTTCAATTAAGTGATTTTCTTTAATGTTATTAACATTTGAAGGCAATAAAAACTTTATTTTCTTTTCACAAATATTAAATTCTACACTTTTATCTATATATGTTTCCCCATCAATACATATAGTAAAATATTTTTCTGACTCTATTTTAACTTTTTTACATTTTTCATATATTACATACTTCTTAACTTCTTCGTTTCCTACATGCTTACCTTCTTTATATAAATTTAATAAAGATAAAAGCTTAAATCTCGATACAGTTCTAATTGCACAAATATCAATGTATCCATCACTAATTTCAGCAAGTGGTACACCCTTATATCCACCACCATAACACTTTCCATTTGCAATTGCACTTAGTAAAAAATCATCTTCAAAAACTTTATCATCATCTAAAGTTATTTTAAATTTGCTACTTAATGTATTTAATAAACAATACAAAACTGATAAATTATATGAAAACTCACCACTAACTAATGGTAACTTCTTAAACATATTCATATTATGTGCTACTTTCGCATCAAATCCTACATTGCAAATATTAACAGAGTACCTATCTAATACTTTTATTAAATCAACATCTATAACTTCTCCATTTAATATACTATCCATATCAAAAAAATCTACATCATCTTTAAAATTCCTAACAAAATCATTACCTGATCCATATGGAATAACAGATACTATGGCATTATCATAATTAGCTGCCCCATTAACAACTTCATTTAAAGTTCCATCTCCACCACATGAGTAAAAATACAAACTATGATTTGGATTTTTATAGCATTCTTCTTTAACGAATCTAGTTGCATCACACTTAGACTTTGTCACATAAATTTCATATTGTTTTTCTTTATATATTTTAAAAAAACTCTCTACCTTATCTTGTATTTCACTAGTTCTATCCTTCTTACCCGCTAAAGGATTTACTATAAAATAATGCTTTTCTCTCATAAAATCATCCCCAATTAATCGTATATTAACCAACTATTTACACTTAATTTAATTATCAAGGTAAATCCATCAATTGTCAATTTTACGTTATATGTGTAAACACATATTAATTGTTTAAATCCTATGAATTTCTTTAAATGTGGGAATATACAAAAAGGGCTGCACCCTATTTGGATACAGCTCCCCTTAAAATAAACCTTTATTATTTGATTACTTCTTAGTTACTTTCGAATAATCTTGCTGATGCGTATTCTGCATCACATGTTACGTCAATTCCAAGCTTTCTGAAAGTTTGCTCATCATTACCACTTATTATAGTAGTTGCATGTGCTTGAGAACCCTTTATCTTTGGTAATTGCTCCATTGCTAATTGTGCTGTTGGGTTTGTTGCTGCACATATGCTTAGAGCCATTAATATCTCTTCACAACTTAATGATGTATTTGTATTTTTTAATGTTTTAGCTTTTAAGTTAACGATTGGTTCTAAGATAACTGGTGATATTAAATGCATGCTATCTGCAAGGTTTGCATAATGCTTAATTGCATTTACTACTACCGCTGCAGTTCCACTCATTATTTCTGAGTTTCTTCCAGTTAATATAGTTCCATCTGGTAATTCCATAGCTACAACAGGACAAATATCTTTATTTTCACTTTCTTCTTTTAATTTAGCTGCATATGCTCTTGCTGGCTCAACAACTTTTCTATCTGATTGCTTTAAGCCTACTTCTTCCATAATTAAAAGTGATCTTTGTGCTGTTTCTTTATCTACATAACCTTTTTTATATTCACAATTTGTTTTGAAGTATCTTCTTATGATTTCTTGCTTTGATGCTTCTTGAACTGCTTCATCATCTATAATTCCATAACCAACTCTATTAACACCCATGTCTGTTGGTGATTTAAATACTGATTCTTCTCCAGTAATCTTTTCTATAATTCTCTTTAATACTGGGAATGATTCAATATCTCTATTATAGTTTACTGCCATTTTTCCATATGCATCTAAGTGGAATGAATCAATCATATTAACATCTTTTAAATCAACAGTAGCTGCTTCGTATGCAATATTTAAAGGATGCTTTAATGGAACATTCCATACTGGGAATGTCTCAAACTTAGAATATCCTGCAACATTTCCTCTTTTGTTTTCATGGTAAAGTTGACTTAAGCAAGTTGCAAGCTTACCGCTTCCTGGGCCTGGAGCTGTAACAACAACTATTGGCTTAGATGTTTCGATATATGGGTTCTTACCATAACCTTCATCACTTACTATTGTATCCACATCTGTTGGATATCCTTTAGTAGCCATGTGCTTATAAACTTTTATTCCTCTTCTTTCAAGCTTATTGATAAATACAGTTGTAGCTGGTTGGCCTTCAAATCTAGTTATAACAACGCTATTTACATCTAGGTCATAAGATCTAAAGTCATCAATTATTCTTAAAACATCCATATCATATGTGATACCGAAGTCACCTCTAATTTTATTTCTTTCGATATCTCCAGCATAAACACAGATTACTATTTCAACTTTCTCTTTTAACTTATGTAATAATTTAATTTTCGCATTTTCATCAAAACCAGGTAACACTCTCGCAGCGTGTAAATCATACATTAACTTACCACCAAACTCTAAATAAAGTTTATCGTAGTTGTTAACTCTCTCTAAAATGTATTTTGATTGTTCTTCTAAATATTTTTTATGATCAAATCCTATTTTCATAATTTTCCCCCTGCATCGTTTAGTGTTATTCAATTAATAAGTACAAATTATACACCAATTAATTAGAGTTTTCTATACAAATTAAGGTAAAAAACTACTAATTATTCGATACTTAAATTATCAAATTATATAAAAATTTAAGCTAAAAAAATTTTATTTATAAACTTTTCTGTTTACAATTGATTATTCAAAATGTATAATTAATATGAATTTCGAGCCCCATTTTTAGGTTAGTAAAATAATAACTTAAAAAAGGGCTTTTTTTCTATTATTCTGAAAAATTATAAAAAATATAATCACCCTAAATTTCATTAGGGTGATTATATTTTAAATTGGACCAGCTTTTTTATTTCCAGTTTTTGCTTTCCCTTGTATCTCTGGAACGTGAGGATCACCTTTTCCGAAACGAGACTTGTGATTGCTTTCTGTTCCGTGAGGCTCATTTACATCTGGTCTTCTCATTCCTGCTTTAGCCATACTTCTTCACATCCTTCTAAATACTTGCTTTAATAGTATTTAGCTTTTAGTGATATTTTATTCTTATTTATTAATCTTATTAAGTTTAATTATTACTTTAAATAAATCCCCATCAGTTTTTACTTCAAATTCTCCTCCATGAAGATTAACTATAGAATTTGCAATAGATAAACCAAGACCTGAACCTTCTGTATTTCTTGATGAATCTCCTCTTTTAAATCTTTCTACAATTTCTTCTGAATCGAAATCAAGTGGGAATGCTGAAATATTCTTCATTTCTATTCTTACAACATCACCTTCATCAAAAGCTTCTACATAAACTCTTGAGTTTTGAAGTGAGTATTTTATTGCATTTGAAATAATATTTTCAAATACTCTCCACATTCTTTTTCCATCAGCTGTAATAAATATTTTTTCTTTAGGAAGTTTTTTAACAAAGTTTAATGATGTTTCTTGAAGCTTATCTTCAAACTCACCAAGGGTTTGTCTAAGTAGTGCTATAACATCTAAAGTTTCAAAGTTTAATTCCATAC
This sequence comes from Clostridium sp., assembly GCA_036637795.1. Lineage (GTDB taxonomy): Bacteria > Bacillota > Clostridia > Clostridiales > Clostridiaceae > Clostridium. The sequence goes on from JAVWLU010000004.1 coordinate 97,687, forward strand.
TTCCTGAAGCAGCTTTAGATGCCTCAAATAAATCTTCAATTAAACTTTTAAGTCTATGTGACTTTTTATCTAATATATCTAAATACTTTGTTTTATCTTCTTCTGTAATGCCTTCTTTTTGAAGTAAATCAACATAATTTATTATAGAAGTTAATGGTGTCTTTAAATCATGTGATACATTTGTAATAAGTTCACCTTTAAGCCTCTCACTCTTTATAGCCTTATCAACAGCAGTTTTTAAACCACTATTTATTGTATTTAAGCTCTCACTTAACTCCTTCATAACATAAGGTGACTTAGCCATAATATCCACATCATAATTACCTTTAGATATCTCCTTAGCTCCATTTGCTAACTTACTAATATTTTTACTTAATATAAATGCGTACACAACTACTGCAATAACATACATTGATATATATGTTACTCCTATCTCTACAGCATACCAGCTATTAAATATCCATCTAAGACTATCAGGCATCCACCAGAACCCTGAATTACATGCCATTCCCATTGCAAGTAGTAGTAATAATGTTGCTATAATAAATATCCAAAGTCTTATAGTTACACTTTTATATAAATGTGTATTTTGGAATCCATACTTTAATTTCTTAATCACACCATTTGATTTATATTCTTCTTCTCTTTTTAAAACTCTAACTCCCCATAATAATATGAACTGTGAGATTACAAGTAATATTGCTATTATGCTCATCCATAAACCATTTCTATTCCATATTGCACTATGAAGAAATCCATATAGTAATAGTAATAATATAAGTTTAGCTTCTATAGGAAGTTTAGATATTTTTTCATAAATAAGCCAACTACTTATCTCATTTCTCTTTCTATAAGCTATAAATATACTTATACCTGTAAATATAGCTGTTATAACTAGTAATCCACCATATTTATACATTTCTTTTTTCTGTACATCATCCCAATTATAATGTGCATATATGCTATTATCTGGAACCAAATCTTTTGGTATTGATACTTCTAACGTAAGATCACTATTTTGGTACGAAATATCCCATAACGCATCTATTAAGTTTCCAGTACCTCCACTACCATTTCTTCCATTGTAAGTATATGATCCCCTATTTGTAGAGTCTGTTCTAGTGTATGAGTCACTATTACTTAACTCTATATTTCTAGAATTATCTTTTAAACTGTAATTTATATTTTTAGAATTATTTATCTCTGTTTTAAGATAATCAATTTGATTATTTATATTTAATTCTGCCTCACGACGTAATTCTTCATCAGTTCTTTTTAAACTTTCTACTTTTTCTAACCATATCCTTTTATCTTCTAACTCTGATTCTGTAAAGTTAATTTCTGTCTGATTGTAATATTCATTTACTTCCTTTATCCCATTACTATATTCACTTTCGTTATTACTCTTAAGTTGTAAATACATATCATCAATAGCTTTTTTACTTGGCGTATAATTTTTATCCTCAATAATCATAATAAGTTCTTGAAGTTTATATACCAAGTTTTTCACTTCAGCTTCAGCTTCACCAGAAAGAATATCCACATCATAATATGATACTGTTTCTGTTTGCTCTATAAATTGTCTATAATTATAAGTCGAATTACATAATAGTATTATTGTAATTAAGTTAATAATTAAAAATATTATCTTATTGTTTTTCAATTTTGTAACCAATTCCCCACACCACCTTTAAATATCTAGGCTCTTTAGGATTAATTTCAATTTTTTCTCTGATTCTTTTTATGTGAACAGTTACGGTATCAACATTGTAGGCTATATCTCCCCAAACTCTTTCATAGATTTCTTCTATGGAAAATACTCTACCTTGATTCCTTATAAGGAGATTTACAATTTTATATTCTGTTGGTGTAAGTTTTATATCTTCACCATCAACTAAAAATCTCTTTTCCTCTTCTTTTAATTCTAAACCACCACAGCTTATAGTATTTTCTGCAACTTTAACTGGGCTTATTGAACTAAATCTCATGTACCTTCTTAGCTGTGATTTTACTCTAGCAATTAACTCGATTGGGTTAAATGGTTTAGTTATATAATCATCTGCCCCAATATTAAGTCCTAGTACCTTATCTGTATCCTCTGATTTAGCTGATAGCATTATAATTGGAATTTCAGACTTCTCTCTTATCTTTGAAGTTGCTCTTATTCCATCAAGTTCTGGCATCATAATATCCATAAGAATAAGTTGAACGTTTTCTTTTTCTAAAATATTCAAAGCTTCAATCCCTGTATATGCTTTTAGAATTCTATATCCTTCTGATGATAAATACACATCTATTGCATCAGTTATCTCTCTTTCATCATCTACTACTAAAATATTTATTTTATCCACAAAATCCCCCCTCCTTTTCACAATAATTTTACCATAAATTTATTCATTATCCTAACGCCTAAGGCATATGAAAATAAATAATAGACCAATGATGCGACGAATATTTTGTGTAAGACAAGGAAGTAAAGCCGCGGATACTGGTGGTTATCTAAGGGTTTACTGACGCAGTATTACGCAAAATAGGCTCGCATACTGGTTTATTATTTATTTGATTAAGCCTAAATACATAGTAATATACAAAGCTTAAAAACTAATTTTATAATTCTTACAAATTAATTACGATTATAAAAAAATAAAGTTGTATGGAGACACCTCGCATTCTCCATACAACTTTACTGAATTTTTTTATATTTATATTAAATTTTATATATTTCGATTTTAGAAGAATGTGAGAACCTATCCTCTTCTTTAGGTAATTTCATATAATTACCATACATAGACTTTAATATTTCATGTGGTTTATTAGGACCTTTAAATACTTTACCTTCAAACTCAATATCTTTTAAAGGATATATCTCATCTTTTTTATATACATGAGAATCTAGAAGTTCTGGACCCATCCAGTATGTATCATAATCCTTACTACCTTTATGATTAAAATTATTTAGCATTTTTTCTCTAGCTTTAAAACTACAGACATTAAATAATAAATATACTAATGGATAAACAACTTTTCTTTGAGTACTAAATTCTCTAAAAGGCATGTCCACTAATCTGCATCTTTCATTTAAAAATTTATAAATACCCTGAACTTTTCTATTAACACTATTTGTAGGATAAAAGTCTAATGGGAATATATCGATGTATATTCCTTGATTAAACTTTTCATCCCCAGTTTCAACTATCTCTACATACTTACTATTATTATGTCTTACCTTCATAGGAACGCAATAGTACTTATAATGTTCATCAGTTTCTGGTGTTTGTAAGAAGTATTCTTCACCTAACTCTTCTTGTGCAATCTTCTTGAATTTTTCATACCCCTCTCTTGGCATTGATATATCAATATCATCATCCCAAGGTATAAACCCACCATGTCTAACTGCACCTAATAGAGTTCCCCAATCTATAAAATAATCTATATTATGTTTTCTACATATTAGATCTACTTTCTCTAAAATTCCAACCATTATTTCTTTAGCTTTTTTAAGATTATCATAATTCTCTACTTCAATAGTTTGCATCCCTTTTACCCCCAAGTTATTATTTATTCAATATGTTCATGCTCTCTAATATGCTCACTACAATATAAGAATTTCCCATTACATTTTGAACAATATCTAAATTCCATATCTGGATTTTCTATTTCAGTTACTCCACATACCTTACAAGTCTTAACTTCAATTTTCTTTTCTACTTCTGCAATTTTAGCATTATATTCATGCTTTCTAATTGCTGATGTAGTTCTAGTTTTTCCTTGTACAAATATATCTTTTCCAAAGAATAATAAGTAACTAATTAAAGGTGTTACCGCTATTAATACGAATCCAAATCCATATTTAGCAGTTTGGAATACTTGCATTACTATAAGGATAATATCTAATACAGCAAGCCATTTAACCTTGACTGGTATCATAAAGAATAGTAAAAACTCATAATCTGGATAAACTTTTGCAAATGCTAAGAATAATGATAAATTAATTGCTGTTGCAGTTGCTGGAGCCCCAGTTACAAATGAAACTGCTATAGTAGTTAAAATACAAACTAAATAGTATGCATTAAACTTAAATCCACCCCACTCTTGTTCAAGTCCTGCACCTGCTATGTAATTTAAATATAATGCAAAGAACATTGATATTACACTACCACCTGCTGGTATAAATATAAATGTTATAAGTCTCCACCACTGTCCATCCATTACAGCACTAGGTCTTAAAACTAAGTTTCCGATGCTTCCCATCCCTGGATTTATGCTATATAAAACATAAACAAATGCTGTTATCATAACAACGAAAAACATTAAATTATGTATATAGTACTTTCCTATCTTTCTCTCAAGTTTATTTAAAAACTTCATTTATTTTCCCTCCACTTACATTACTATTTTTATTATATACTAGCCTATATTAATTTCAAAGTTGTTTACCTCATCATAAAGTTAGCTAAATTCGATTCTGGCTTCTTCTCTGCAACTTCTGTTAAATAAGATATAATTTCACTCTCATTTAATGATTCACTAAATATTAATATCCACTCTTTATAATCGATATTTGTTGAATCATACTTAATACTTTTTCTAGCATACTTTAATGATAACTCAATACTGTTAATTGGTGTGAAAACAATATGTAAATAAAATGAGATTAAGTGAGCAACATACCCCGCTGATTTCAAATCTCTCTTTTCTTCATAATCTATCAGTGCTTCTTGAAGTATAAAATAAAAGTTGCTTTTATTTGTTGAACCTTCTTTTTCACCAATTTCCACTAAGTCGTCTGGAGTTATCTTTAATATATCTATCTTACTATTTGCACTATGATTTTCTAATACGTTTATTATATCCTCATACATCCTGCTACTCCTCTACTTCATAAGTATTAATAAGTTATTCTCCATTAAAATATTAAGCTTAAACCCTCTCTCAATTCCATCTTTAAAATCAATCTTAATATTTCCATCTTTAATTTCATTAACTTCCCCTTCACCATATGTCCTATGGAATAAAGGATCTCCTACTTCTATACCATATGTATCATAAGTAATCATCTGCTGAATACAAGCTTCTTTTATAAACCTTGATGCTTCTTTTGGATTTCCTCTCATGCTCTTTGGTGAATATAAATATAAGTTATCGATAGCTCTTGTTATTCCAACATAGAACAATCGCCTTTCCTCTTCTATATTATTATCCATAGATGATTTGTGTGGAATTGTCTCCTCATCACAGTTGATTAAAAATACGTTTTTAAATTCCATACCTTTTACGCCATGAATAGTTGAAAGTATTACTCCATTTTCTTCTACTTTCCCCTCTTCAATTTGCTTACCTACTTTTTCAACATGACCTAAGAATTCTATTATAGTTCTAAAGCCATCAGCAGCACTCTTAAACTCTTCTAGTATCTCCTCTAGCTCATCAATACTTTGATGATATCTTTCACCGTACTCTTTAAGGTAATCAATATATTTCAAATTACTAATTATAAATTGTATCGCACTACCTAAAGATACTTTATTTAAATAATTTATATCTTTTCTTAAATCATCTAAATTCTTCGCTTGGAATGGTGGCGTATCTTTTTTATCTATAAGTACATCAAATGGAGATTTTGTGCTTATATCTTTTCTTAAGTCATCTGTAGTTGCCTTTGATATATATCTAAATGGTTTATTAATTATATTTAAAAATGACTTTTTGTCCTTCTGGTCTATAGCAAGCCTTAGATATGAAATCATATCCTTACATATAAAATGCTCAAAGAAATTATATCCTTTATCTAAAAGTTTAAAAGGTATTCTTTTTCTTGTGAATACATCAATTATTCCTCTGGCTTCCATATTAGTTCTATATAGTACAGCATTATCTGTAAGTTCACATCCATTTGTTTGTATAACCTTTGCAATTTCTTCACCTTGTGTAGTTTCATTATAAGGTGTTGAATATTGAATTGTTCCATCAGTCTCTCTAAATGATAATATTTCTTTTTTATTTCTCTTTTTGTTATTTAAAATTAGTTTTTTAGATACATCTACAATATTCTTTTTACTTCTATAGTTTAACTTTAAATAAACTTTCTCTCCACCTTTAAAAGTCTTATCAAAAGTAACCATATATTCTGGCTGTGACCCTCTAAATGAATAAATACATTGATCCTCATCACCTACTGCAAATAAAGAGCTTCCCCCTTCATTAATTAAGCTAAGGAATCTTATTTGTAGTTCATCACAATCTTGGAATTCATCTACTAATACATATTTAAATATATCTCTATATCTATTTAGTAATCCTTGATTACTAGAGAATATTTTTATAACCTCTACAGATAAGTCATCAAAATCCCACAAGTTATTTTTTTGCTTGTAGCCTTCATAACTTGTTAAACATTCAATGAATATATCCTTATCTCCTTGTGGCTTATACTCTTCTAATGTTCCCATAGATGTTTTTAATCTTGATATATCATTTTGTATCTCTTTAATTTTATCATCAGTTACTTCATCAAAGTGCTTTGTTAAAACACTTTTAATAATTCCATAACCTGCTCCACCTTCTAAAATATTTATATTATAATTTTCCCTTAAAAGAATTTTATAAAATAATCCATGGAATGTTCCAAAGAAAGGTGCCATATCCTTATTAAATACTTTTTTATATCTATTTTTCATATTTTCTGCTGCAGCTCTAGTAAATGTAATTATAATAATGTGACCTATCTTTACTTGTCTATTTACTATAAGCTCATTTACTCTATTTATAATTACTGTAGTTTTACCTGATCCTGGTGCTGCAATTATAATTGAATTTCTGCTATTTATTTTTACTGCGTCATATTGGTACTTATCTAATTTAATCTTCATACTTTATCCCTCAAAGTTATTATTGCCCTAAGGCATAATCAAATAAACAATAGACAGTATGCTAGACTATTATTTATTCTTATGTGCCTAATATCTATATTGTAATAATTTCTAGTTAGTTGTACAATGTTTTTATTACACTGTGCATTGCAGAAAGGAAGATTTCTATGGAGAACTTAGTGAGATTTGACGTAACAAAAGAAAGAAACTTAACTATGCTTGTTGATTTTTATGAATTAACAATGGGGAACGGTTATTTTAATAAAGGATTAGCTGATAAAATAGCATATTTTGATATGTATTTTAGAAGAGTACCAGATGGCGGTGGATACTGCATCATGGCTGGTATTGAACAGTTAATTGAATATCTTAATAATCTTTCTTTTACAGAGTCTGATATTGATTATTTAAGAAGTAAAAATATATTTTCTGATGAATTTTTAAATTACTTAGCAAACTTTAAATTTGAGTGTGATGTTTGGGCTATACCAGAAGGAAACCCAGTGTTCCCAAATGAACCATTAGTAACAGTGAAAGGTCCTGTTATTCAAGCTCAATTTATTGAAACAATGATTCTTTTAACAATTAATCATCAAACTCTTATTGCTACTAAAGCAAATAGAATATGCAGAGCTGCTCAAGGTAGATCTGTTATGGAATTTGGCTCTAGAAGAGCACAAGGATATGATGGTGCTATATATGGCGCTAGAGCATCCATTATAGGTGGAGCTGACTCTACAGCATGTACAATAGCTGATAAGTACTTTACAGTGCCTGCTGTTGGTACTATGGCCCATTCATGGGTTCAACTATTTGATACAGAATATGAAGCATTTAAAACTTGGGCAGAATGCTATCCTGATAACTGTTTACTATTAATAGATACATTTAATGTATTAAAATCAGGATTACCAAATGCTATTAAAGTTTTTGATGAAATTTTAAAACCTCTTGGAAAAAGACCAACTGGAATTAGAATTGACTCAGGTGATATAACTTACCTAACTAAAAAATGCAGAAAGCTTCTTGATGCAGCTGGTTACTCTGATTGTAAAATCGTTGTATCGAATTCTTTAGATGAACATATTATCAGAGACGTTTTAGAACAAGGTGCACAAATTGATTCATTTGGAGTTGGTGAAAGATTAATCACAGCTAAATCTGAACCAGTTTTCGGTGGTGTTTATAAACTAGTTGCCGTTGAAAAAGATGGAAAGATAATACCTAAGATTAAGGTATCAGAAAACAGTGAAAAAATCACAAACCCAGGATTCAAAAAAGTTTATAGAATTTTTGATAATGAAACTGATTCTGCAATTGCAGACTTATTAACTTTAAATGGTGAAGTTATAGATACAAATAACGATATCGAAATATTTGACCCTGTTCATACTTGGAAAAGAAAAAAAATAAAGAATTATACTATCAAAGAATTACAAGTTCAAATATTTGATAAGGGACAACAAGTTTACACTAGTCCAACTGTAATGGATATTAAAGCTTATTCAAAGTCAGAAACTAGTAAACTATGGCCTGAAGTTTTACGATTTGAAAACCCACATACATACTATGTTGATTTATCAGATGATCTTTGGGTATTGAAACAAAAATTATTGATTGCTAATACAAACTAGTTTATTTAAAAATCTAAAATGCTTTGAGAAACTTAGTAAAGAGTTTCTCAAAGCATTTATTTTTAGCAATTAATTTAAAATTACTTTCTTAGGTTTAAATTAATTAGAATATATTTTTTTATTAAACAAAAAATAATCCAGCAACTTGCTGGATTATTTCTATTAAAAGCTAAAATTGTAGTCAAACTTGTCTTTATTATTATAAGCGAAGTCATCTTCAATAATTTCTTTAAATGCAATTTTATTACTTGCTAGATGCTCCTTAAAAAGACATAAATCCTCAATACTTTCGGCTGGTTGCATAGGACACCCTTTATAGCAACTAACCTTATCCTTCTTTGTTGACCAAAAAGGACATTTACTCATATCTCTCACCCACCCTTTTGTAAACGAAACCATATGTTAATTATTATACATATTTTTCACGATATGTAAAGAAAAATATGTAAATTCTTTGTTTTTTATCTGTAAATCGATAGTTTATTTCCCCATTCTATAGCTTTTAGGTATAAATCTCCCAGGAAGTCCTCATCTAATTTTGCTTGTTCACAATTCATAGTTATAATATCACCATCCATACTCTCATAGGCTTTTGATATCATATACACTGTTCTATATATATTTTCTTTCTCAATTAACGCTTCTTTAACTTCTACCTTAAATGGTAATTCTTTTACAACTTCATTCATATCTTTTTTTATAAGCAAATCAATCTCTGAAAATAATCCAACTAAAAATGCTGAAGATTTATCTATTCTAGCCCCTAACTTTTCTGCTATCAATTCACAAAACTTCGCTCTTATTATTGTATTATTTGTATATTCTTCAGATACACCATTATCCATTTGAGTAACAGCTACAACTGATAGCCACTTCCTCATTTCATTGCGTCCAACTAACATAATGGCTTGTCTTATAGATCTAACTTCTTGTACAAATGAAAAATATGCTGAATTTATAAATCTAAGGAACTTATAAGTAAGTACAATATCACTCTTCATTATTTCATCTATAGAATCGATATTTACATCATTTTTCAATAACTCTACTAACAATCTGTATACAGTAATATTCTTTAACTGTATATCCTTCCCTAAAAGCATTGATGGTTTAGAAAAATAATACCCTTGGAATTGATCAAATCCAATTCTTTTACATTCTTCAAGTTCAGAAAACGTTTCTACTTTTTCAGCAAGTAGTGTTATATTCCTATCTTTTTCTTTAATATATTTTACTATTTCAAGTCTATCTTTTAATTCAGTTGATATCATATCAACTTTTACAATATCAACAACATTAATATATGGAATTACAGTAGTCCAACTAGAAACATCGTCCAATGCTATCTTATAGCCTAAACTTTTAATATATATTAAATTACTTATAACTTCTGCTGTAGGAATAACACTTTCTAAAACTTCGATTATAGTGTTTTCTCTAGGTAATAATGTTGCTATATTATTCTCCAAAGCAACTTGAGGAAAATTAATATATGCAGCTTTATTATTTGTAAGTTGTTCAAATCCAAATCCACCAATATTTTGAATAACCTTGTAAGTTGCAGTTTCGCTTCCTACAGAAGGGTCAAATCTATTTTCATTTGAATTTCTATATAGTAGTTCGTATCCAATTACATCCATTTCTCTATTATAAATAGCTTGTCTTGCTAAAAAAATTTCCATAAAAATCCCCTCAGTGTTATTATCCATTACTACTTATTATATAGTATTTCATTTATAATTTAAAGGTTATTTTATTATTTAAATGGAAACTTTGATAATTTTCGACCAATATTTGCATATTTTACCACTTATCATGTATAACTTTGCTCTAATATGTTTTAATTTTTTAAAAATGCAAGAATCTATGAATAGATTCTTGCATTTAATCTTCTCAACTTCATTATTAAAGTTTTTTAGGATTAATATTTTTTGTTACTGAAATATTGATTATTTCATTTTGGAATGCTTTTAATAATGCCTTCTCTAATACTTTTTGTTGATCAAAATTTTCTATATCTCTACATTCTGCAAATACTTTATTGATTTCTCCATCTACATTTCTATACGTTAATGTTACATATGGTTTATCATACTCAACATCAACAATTTTTAATCCCCAAGATATTTGTGCATACTCATTATCTGTAGCTAAATGTGTTAATGATTTTATTTTTTCATTCTCCTGTGTTGGATCATTTACTATTAATAATTCTTCCCCTACCTTGTACTTTGCCATAATATCTCCTCCTATAATTAAGACTTACATAAAATCTATATAAGTTATTCTTCTGTTTAATATTGTTAATATTTTAACAACCTTTATGACTTTATCTTATCACAACAAATTTGCATTTGCAACACTTTTATAAATATTTTGTAAATTTAAATTTTTCTATGAAATTAACTAACATTTCACATTTATAAATAATAATTATTATTAGATAGTGTTTGACCAAAATTGATTTTCATCATATAATATAATTATATATTTTATTTGTTAGGAGGTGAATAAATGGATAATATAGTTAGTATTTTTAAAGAAAAAAACTTAAAACTTACACCGCAAAGATTAGCTGTATATAAATATCTTAAAGGAACTTCAGAGCATCCATCTGTTGAAACAATATACAAAGGACTGCAGCCTGAATATCCTACTATGAGTTTAGCAACTGTATATAAAGCACTTAAGACTCTTGTAGATGTAAATCTTGTTCAAGAACTTAATGTTGGTGAAGGTAACTTTAGATACGATGCATACTCTGACCCACACGCTCACATTCAATGTACTAAATGTGGTAAAGTTGATGACATAATGGATATTAAACTTCCCGACTTAAATGCTATCGCTAAAGAAAGTACAGATTATAATATTTTATACAATAAACTATTCTTTTATGGATATTGTAAAGACTGTCAGTAGAAATTTCTACTGATTTTTTTTTATATTTTTATTAACATATTAATGAATTTAATATATCACCTTCACATATAATTTATTGAGGTGATATAGATATGTCAAAATTTATTGTAGTCAAAAGAAATACGATGATTTTTATAGCCATCGTTATTCTTTTATTTATATTCTCTAGCTTTATATTTATAAATTTCATTACTAAATCTACGGTAACCACACTAGGCTCTGAAGATAATCAAGATAATATGTTGATTGACTTAAATGGAGATGGTAAAAATGATGAACTTTATATTGATAAATCTAAAGATATTTATTGTGTTAAAGTAAAATTTGCATCAAAAGAAGTTTCTCTTATTCCTAATGGCAAACAATATACATTGGGAAGCCAAAATAATAATGATAAAATTTATATTAAAACTCAAGATTTAACCAGGGATGATATTCCTGAAGTTATAATATCAACTTTTATTAATAAAGAACCCGTAAACCACATATTTAAATACTCTGAGGGTAATTTTTTAAACATAATTTCTACCGACCAAAATATAGTTGGTATATTAAATTCTAAAAACACAAAATCCCCTACTTTAATATCACTTTCTTCATCAAAAGGAGATGAATCCGTAAATTCTTATATTTTAAAAGGTAATAACTTTAAAGATATATCATTTAGCAAAACTAAAACTCCTGGATTATCAACATCTCAACAGTTTATTGATGCTATTGAAAAACCTTATGAAGTTCTTGAAACACCAGATATATTTTCAAGTGATATAAGTTCCGATGAACTATCTTTATTATGGAATTTAGATAAGGAAACTTATGTTTATTCCTTTGAAAATGGATTTTTTAGAGATATCGATTGGGATTCTAATGGAGATTCTAGAGCTATAGAATGGAACCTTAGATTTAATTGTTCCAAAAAAATTGGTAGTAGTGAAAAAGATTCTCAAATTAACATTTATATAAAAATTGAAAAATCTCAATATGGAGATTTCAAAATTTCTTCTTTAAAGAAATATTAATCCCCTATAAAATTATTCTTTAAACTAAAAATCAAAAGGCCGCTCAACGCGGCCTAAAAGGGGGATGGGGGGTTTTAGCTTTAATGAAGATTTCTCTTCATTTGCTATAGGAGAATACTTCTCCGGTACAGTAATATTATCTCCCTTACAGAGATTTTTATACACTCATAAGAAATTTTCTAATCATCAAATAACCCTTCTGAATACTTCTCTATTATTTTATCGATAAATTCAGCTTTACTAGGCTCCGCTATTATTCTAATAGCTCTCAAAAATTCTATGTTTTCATCGTCTATACTATTATTTATTTTAATGTTAATACTATTATGTTTATTTTTTGTTTTATCACTTAAATTTTCAGCATCCATATGATTTGAATTTATTGGTTCAGCCGTAGTTTTCGTAGATTGTCCTTGCATATTACCTACATTAGGCATTCCATTCATCCATTGATTATTATTCATATTACCTAAAGCACCAAAATTGCTTAAATCAAACCCTTCTCTTCCCATTGAAGACAACATATTTCCTATCTGACTCATATCAGTGCCACCAAATAGGTTTAATAACTGTGCAGGATTTATTCCAAAAGGATTGTTAGATCCATTATTAATTCTATTAGAATTCATTTGATTATTATTACCTCGCTGGTCGCTTGCTTCCCTATTTCTATGTCTTTTTTTTGACATCAAGCTTCCTCCTAGCCTAATTGTTATATACTTCATTATATGTATAAATTCCAAATGGGTTATTAAAAAAAGCCCTCGGCACTCATAGAACCAATTGACTTTTTTCGCATATGTATATTATATTTCAGTAAAAAAGGGCATTTTTTTGGAGGGCCATGCCCTCCATCCTCTATACTAACAGCAGCAACCTTCTCCTCCGCCGAATAGGCTAGTGAAAGATCCACCACATAGTAAGAATAATAAGATTATTAGATATGATTTGTTACTACATAATATACCTGAGCCACAAGCAATCAATAAGAATATTATTGGTGTAACACATCCATTTAATCCTAAGAAACCATTGTTTCCGCCATTGTTGTTACAGCAACCGCATTCATTACATCCGCAATCATTACATCCACAATCGCAGCACATATCACAACAACAACATTGTTTTTTATCTTTTTTCTTTGACATAACTATCTCTCCTTCCTATTTAATTTAATTAGCATCCGCCGAAGAAGCCATCACAGCCACATCCACCGAATCCAGCATTGTTTCCACCGTCACAACCTTGGCTATTGCAAAGGAATAGAATTACTAATAAGAATAAATATGATGAACAGTTTCCGCTATTTGAGCTTCCACCACATCCGCAACTGTTATTGCATCCACAGCTCTTTTTGCATCCGCATTTTTCTTTGCATCCACAACCACAGCTACTTCCTGATCCGCCACCGAATCCACTACTATAGAAAAGGATTAATAAAATCCAAATCCAGCTGCCAAATCCACAGCCTGCGTTATTTCCACCGCCACAGTTACTAGGAACACAATTGTTATTAGTTTCTGCAGGTGCACTACAACTACATCCATCGTTGTATGAATTTAAATCATTAATTAAATCGCCTACTACCATTTTTACTCCTCCTTGGAATAATATTTTGTTTTGTTTATACTATATACTATTCCGACAAGATTTTTTTGACACTAATAAAATAAAGAATTTTTTACTCATTATATAAGTTTTTTTGAACTATAATTTATGGCATAAAAATAAGAGGGAATGAATTCATATGAACTCATTTCCCTCTTAATTACACTTATTCTAAAATTCTTCTACTTCACTATTATCTATAGTATTTAAGTTATCAAATAATAAATCAAGCATTTGATCCTTATTCTTCTTATTTAAAGATGAGAAGAAGTATAATTTATCTTCTTTAGAAAGATTTAATGTTTCCATTATTAACTTCTTACTCTTTGGTATTTGGTTATTTGAAAGTTTATCACTCTTTGTAGCTACAACAATTACATCATATCCAAAATGCTTAATCCACTCATGCATCAAGACATCATCCTCTGTTGGTTTATGTCTTGAATCAACTAAAAGGATAACTCTTTTAAGTTCTCTTCTTCCAGTTAGATATGTTTCTATAGTTGTTCCCCAACTCTCTTTTTCCTTTTTAGAAACCTTAGCATATCCATACCCAGGTAAATCTACCAAGAAAAAATCTCCATCATTTATTAGGAAAAAGTTGATTAATCTAGTTTTACCAGGAGTTTGACTTACCTTTGCTAGCTTCTTTCTATTAGTTAGAGCATTTATAATTGAGCTCTTTCCAACATTTGATCTACCAACAAAAGCAACCTCAGGTAATCCACCTTCAACATACTGCTCTCTTTTAACCGCAGAGATTATAAACTCCGATTTATTAATTTTCATTAGTTTCAACTCCAATTATAGCTTTATTCAATACCTCTTTCACATCGCTTACTACATGTATATCTAGCTTGCTTCTTATAGCATGAGGTATCTTAGTTATATCTTTTTCATTTTCCTTTGGTAATATTACTGTATCTATTCCTGCTCTATGTGCTGCAAGTGTTTTTTCCTTAACTCCACCAATAGGTAATACTCTACCTGTTAATGTAACCTCACCTGTCATAGCAACATTCGATCTTATCTTTTTATTTGATAAAGCCGATACTAATGCAGTTACCATAGCAACACCAGCAGATGGACCATCTTTTGGAACTGCCCCTTCTGGTGCATGTATATGAATATCTTTATTCTTATAGAATTCCTTATCTATATCAAATTTATTAGAGTTTGCTCTTACATAGCTATATGCCGTTTTAGCTGACTCTTTCATTACATCCCCTAATTGACCTGTTAACTCAAGTTTACCTGAACCATCCATAACAGCAACTTCAACAGGTAATGTATCTCCACCGTAAGCTGTCCAAGCCATTCCAGTAACAACTCCAACCTTATCTTCTTTTTCAACTTTATCAAATGAATAAATTTGAACACCTAAATATGATTCTAGCTTATTTACTGAAATATTAATTGTCTCTTTCTTGGATTTTACCATATCTGTTAAGCCTTTTCTAGTAAGTTTGCTTAATACTCTCTCTAAGCTTCTCACACCTGATTCTCTAGTATAATAATTTATTACATCTTTTATACATGAATCTGAAATCTTAACTACATCTTCAGCACTATGTTCTTTTAATATTTTAGGTATAAGATGCTTTTTAGCAATATTAAACTTTTCTTCATAAGTATATCCTGATACTTCAATAATCTCCATTCTATCTAATAGAGGTCTTGGAATTGTATCTAATGAGTTAGCTGTTGTTATAAACAATACTTTTGATAAATCAAAATCTAACTCCATATAATTATCCCTAAAGTTTTTATTTTGCTCACTATCTAATACTTCTAGTAATGCATCTGCTGGATTCCCTTTATGGTCTGATCCTAGCTTATCAATTTCATCAAATAATATTAATGGGTTATTTGACTTAGCTTCTTTTAATGCATATATAATTCTACCTGGGATTGCTCCTACGTAAGTTTTTCTATGACCTCTTATTTCAGCTTCATCTCTTAATCCACCTAATGCTATTCTTGCATAATTTCTATTTAATGCTTTTGCTACTGATCTTGCTATAGATGTCTTACCAACCCCTGGTGGTCCTACTAAACATAGAATAGGTCCTTTAATAGTTTTAGTATGACTCTTAACTGTTAAATACTCAATAATTCTTTCCTTAACATCCTCAAGACCATAATGTTCAGTATCTAATACATTTTCAGCATATTCAATATCATATTTATCTTTAGTCGCTATGCCCCATGGAGTCTCTAAAATCCAATCTAAATAAGTTCTTATAACTCCAGCCTCTGAACTATTACTTGAAGAAAGCTTTAATCTTTTAAGTTCTTTTTTTGCTTTTTCTTTTATCTTTGCAGGAAGCTTAGCTTTTTCAATTTTCTCTGCATACTGATCAACATCATCTTCCTCATCATCGCCTAACTCTTGCTGTATTGCTTTGATTTGCTCTCTCAAATAGTACTCTTTTTGAGTTTCATCTATTTTCTTTTTAACCTTAAGAGCTATTTTCTTTTCAACCTTAGCAATAACAGTTTCATTTTGTATGATAGTTATTAACTCACTTAGTCTCTCTTTAACATCAATTGTTTCAAGTATAATTTGTTTTTTATCATCATCAACAATTACATAAGAAGCAATTATGTCTACTACTTGTCCTATTTCTTTAACATCTTTAAATACAGAAAGAACGTCTGCATCCTTACCTTCAGTTAAAGATATATATTTTTTAAATTCCTTTTTTAATAACTTATAATAAGCCTCAATCTCAACGTCATCACTGACATCATTTGAAATTATATCTACCTCTGCCTCTAAGTATTCATCCCTATCTATGAAAGAAACTATTTTAGCTCTTTCTTTCCCTTCAACAAGGACTCTTGTAACATCATTTGGCAACTTTAATATTTGCTTTATTGAGCAAATAGTTCCCATACTATATAAATCATCCATATATGGATCTTCTATATTCTCATCAAGTTGTGATACCAAGTAAACTTCTCCATTATTTAACATAGCTTGCTCTAATGATGCAATTGATTTTTTTCTACCTACATCAAAATGCATTACCATATTTGGAAAAATAGCAATACCTCTTAGAGGAATTAAAGGTAAAGTAATATTATTATCTTTCATTTCTTCCCCTCCGTCCTAATCATATATATTATTTAACTTTTCTAGTATACACATAAATCATATTTTTTTCAAGGAACAAAGAATAGAAAGAATTATCAATTTCAATATAGTAATTTAAAATACATTTATAAACATGTAAAAATCTAGAGCTATATCAAAAATACACCTAATTTATAAATTCTAATTCATCTATTAATACTGTTGATAACACTACCTAGCATACATATTAATTGATGATTACTTATTTCATAATTTTATTTTGACATAGCTCTATTAATATGAAGTTCTATTTAGCCCTACTTATATACGTTTTGTTTTATATAGATTGTGCTGATAACACATCTATATCTGAATCACCTTCAGATGAAAATGCAGTATCTAATACCTCACTAAAGAATCTAACTGGTATAACCTCAATAGCATCTATATTACTAAAACTATCCTTCCAATTATCTTGTGGGATAATTACTTTTTCTGCACCAGCTTTTTTTGCAGCAAGTATTTTGGCACCTACTCCACCAATTGGCTTAACTGCACCCATTAGACTTATTTCACCAGTCATAGCTATTTTATTATTTATAGGTATCCCCTTTATAGCACTATACAATGCTAATGCAATAGTAATACCAGCTGATGGTCCATCTACAGGTACTCCGCCTGGTATATTCACATGAATATTATATGCATCACAATTCAATTTATATAATGAATCTAATACAGTTAAAACATTTTGTACTGATGAATAGGCAGTGCTCTTGCGTTTTATTTTTCTATTTGAAGTAGATATTTCCTCTTCTTCAATTATCCCTGTAATTTTCAGCTTTCCCTTACCATTTGTAGCTTTATTAGCACTCGCTTCAATCTCCATTAACATTCCTATGTTAGCTCCTTGAACTGCCAATCCATTAACTACTCCAATCATAGGCTTATCTTTAATTTTCTTATCCATTATTTCCATGTATTGACCATTTTCAATAACCCAATTAACATTATCTAAACTTATTTCTTCTTTTTCATCATTAATAGCAAATCCAGAAGCTAATTGAACAATATTAACAACATCTCTTCCATTGTTACAATATCTACTTACCATATTTAATGCATCTTCATTTATGTTTAAGCCTATCTTTTTACATGCATTTCTAGCTATTAATTTTATTTCATCAGGATTTAGTGCTCTAAAAAACACTTCTACACATCTTGTTCTAATAGCAGGCGCTATATCTTCTGGTCCCCTTGTAGTTGCACCAATTAATCTGAAATCAGCTGGCAACCCATTATCAAATATTTCTTTAATATAATCAGGCATATTAGGATCTTCAGAACTATAGTATGAACTATCTAAAAATACTTTTCTATCTTCCAAAACTTTTAAAAGTTTATTTAACATTATTGAGTGAAGCTCTCCTATTTCATCTATAAACAACACTCCACCATGAGCCTTTGTAACTGCACCAGCTTTAGGTTGAGGTATTCCCGCTATCCCTAAAGAACCTGCACCCTGATAAATTGGGTCATGCACTGAACCTATTAATGGATCTGCTATTCCTCTTTCATCAAATCTTAAAGTTGTAGCATCTATCTCAACAAATTTTGCTCCTTGGTTAAATGGTGATTTTCTTTTTTTCTTTGCTTCCTTTAATACTATTCTTGCTGCTGCTGTTTTACCTACACCTGGTGGTCCATAAATTATAACATGTTGAGGATTAGGACCACACAATGCTGCTCTTAATGCATTTAAGCCTTCTTCTTGACCTATTATTTCTTCGAATGTTGTTGGTCTACTTTTTTCGGTTAAAGGTTCCGTCAGCTTTACCCTCCTCATATTTGCTAACTTAGTCATTTCTTTTTCATTTTCCTTTTGAATTACTACTTTTTTACTATGAGCATTCCTTGAATTACTTCCCATATACACAATCAAAAGAAACATTAAAACTATTTGTAAAATTATCAATATCTCAGTCATACTACAATATAAGATGTTGGTATATTGCTACCACACCCTATTCCTCCTCTCACCTATAAATTCTCTATTTGTATATCTTTAGTATTAACTCTTACTCATGTTTATATTCCCTGTTTATGAATTAATTTCCTTAAAAACCACAAAAAAGATACCACCTTAACAAGTGGTATCTTCAAAATAAAACTTACTTAATTCTAAGCAGTTTCCATGTCTTTTCTTTTTTTGCTTTTCTTAGCTTTTAATTGAGGTCTTACTTCTCCATCTTGTAATCTTTCAATTACTGGAGTTGACTTTGTTTTAACATTATCTTCGTTTATTATAACTTTTGATATTGTTTCATCTGATGGAATATCAAACATAACTTCAGTCATTAATTCCTCAACTATAGATCTTAATCCTCTTGCACCAGTTTCTCTTGAAATAGCTTCATCGGCAATACACTTTAATGCATCTTCTGTGAAATCTAATTCAACATTATCCATTTCGAATAACTTTTTATATTGCTTAACTAATGCATTTTTAGGTTGACTTAAGATATTAATTAAGGCACTTGCATCAAGTGATTCTAATGATACAACGATTGGAAGTCTTCCAACAAACTCTGGAATCAAACCAAACTTTAATAAATCTCCAGGCATAACCTCTTTTAAGTAAGATCCAATATCTTTCTTTGATTTAGATTCAATATCTGCACCAAATCCAATAGTAGATTTTCTTGTTCTCTTTTCGATAAGCTTATCTATTCCATCAAAAGCTCCACCACAAATAAATAATATGTTACTTGTATTTATTTGAATAAATTCTTGATGAGGATGCTTTCTTCCACCTTGTGGTGGTACTGATGCAGTTGTACCTTCAAGTATTTTTAATAATGCTTGTTGTACACCTTCACCTGATACATCTCTCGTAATTGATGGATTTTCAGACTTCTTAGCAATCTTATCAATTTCATCTATATATATTATACCTTTTTCAGCTCTTTCTACATCAAAATCAGCACTTTGAATTAGCTTTAAAAGAATGTTTTCTACGTCTTCACCAACATAACCTGCTTCAGTTAATGTTGTTGCATCTGCAATAGCAAATGGTACATTTAAAAACTTAGCTAAAGTTTGAGCTAATAATGTTTTACCTGAACCTGTTGGTCCTAATAATAATATATTACTTTTTTGTAATTCTATATCATCCTCAGAAATACCTGAGTTGATTCTTTTGTAATGATTATATACAGCAACTGAAAGTGATTTTTTAGCCACTTCTTGCCCTATAACATATTGATCTAAATAATCTTTAATCTCTTTTGGCTTAGGTAATGTTTTTGTATCTATTTCAATACTGTTCTCTTCAAATTCATCTGCAATTATTTCGGCACATAAATCAATGCATTCATCACAAATGTATACCCCTGGGCCTGCAATCAATCTTTTAACTTGATCTTGGCTTTTGCCGCAAAATGAACATTTCAATTGTTTTTTATCATCAAATTTAGCCATAATTTCACCTCACTTTTGCTGGGTTCTTTTAACTTTCTGTAACTACTTCCTTATTTTTGATAACTTTATCAACTAAGCCATATTCCATAGCTTCGTCAGCATCCATAAAGTAATCTCTTTCAACATCAACTAAAATCTTTTCTAAAGGTTGGTTAGTGTTTTCACTTAACATCTTATTTAGAGATGCCTTAGTTTTAAGCATTCTCTTTGCATGAATGTCAATATCAGTTACTTGACCTTGGAACCCACCTAAAGGTTGATGAATCATAATTTCACTATTAGGTAGAGAATATCTCTTTCCTTTAGCACCTGAAGATAGAAGGAATGATCCCATTGAAGCTGCAAGTCCTATACAAATAGTTGATACATCACATTTAATATACTGCATAGTATCATAAATAGCCATACCTGCTGTTACTGAGCCACCTGGACTATTTATGTATAGGTAAATATCCTTATCTGGATCTTCACTTTCTAGGAATAATAATTGTGCTACAATAAGGTTTGCAACAACATCATTTACTTCCCCACTTAACATAATGATTCTATCCTTTAAAAGTCTTGAGAATATATCGTAAGACCTTTCTCCTCTTGCTGTTTGTTCTACAACCATTGGAACTAAATTACTCATTTAATCCCCTCCTTCTCTAAATTCTCTTTTTAGGGTTATATCTATATAATATCCAACTTAATATAATTCATTATATAGAATTAAATTTATTTTGTTAATCCCTTATTTGAAATAATTGCCAGAAAATTTATTCTGGCAATTATTTAAAGATTACTATTTATTATTTTGTAATAAGAACTCAACTGTTTTGTTTGCTTTTACATCAGCAACTAATGCATGCTTTTGGTTTTGTATTAATAAATCAACCATTTCAGCATTTTCAGCTGCATACATCTTAGCTACTTCTTCTGCTCTTGTTCTGATTTCTTCTTCAGAAGCTTCGATTTTTTCAGCTTTTTCTACTGCTTCTAATACTAAGTCAGTTTTAACCTTTTTATCAGCAGTTTCTTTCATGTATTCTCTAACCTTATTAGCATCTTGACCTGTGAATTGGAAGTATTGCTCTAAAGTTAATCCTTGTTGTGATAATCTAGCTTCAAGGTTTTTAACCATTGTATCTATTTCACTTTGAATCATAACTTCTGGAACTTCCATTTTAGCATTGTCAACAACAGCACTAATTACAGCATCTTCAAACTCAGTTTTAGCTTTTGAAGCATTTTGTTCTTCGATATTCTTTTTGATATCTTCTTTAACTTCTGCTAATGTATCGAATTCTGATGTTTCTTTAGCGAATTCATCATCTAATTCTGGTAATTCTTTTACTTTGATTTCTTTAACAGTTACTTCGAATCTAGCAGCTTTACCGTTTAATTCGTCTTTACCATATTGCTCTGGGAATGTAACGTTAACTTCAACTTGCTCTCCAACTTTTGCACCAACTAATTGATCTTCAAAGTTGTCGATGAATGAACCTGAACCGATTTCTAATGAATAATCTGTTCCTTCTCCACCAGCAAAAGCTTCGTCTCCGATGAATCCTTTAAAGTCGATAACAGCGATATCACCCTTAGCAACTTCTCCATCTTCTTTACTTTCAACTCTAGCATTTTGAGATCTCATTTGATCTAATCTAGCGTTTACTTCTTCTTCTGTAACTTCATAAGTTTTAGCTTCAATTCCTAAACCTTTGTACTCACCTAAAGTTACTTCTGGGTAAGTTGTAACAGTGATAGTGTAGATAAAATCTTTACCTTCTTCACATTGAACAACATCAACTTGTGGTCTATCAACTGGAGTAACATTGTTGTCGATTAATACTTTTGAATAAGTTTCATCTATAGCAATATTTTGAGCTTCATCTAATAAAACCTCAACGCCATATTGTTTTTTAACCATTGCCATTGGCACTTTTCCTTTTCTGAATCCAGGAATGTTGAAGTGCTTAACATTCTTCTTATATGATTTGTTGATTGCTTCATTAAATTGAGCTGCGTCTACCTTTACCTCTAATTTAACAACATTAGTTTCTATTTTTTCCATTTTAGCTTCCATTTAATCTTCCTCCTAAAATAGTATCTAGCTTTATAGCATATAATAACTCACACATTATAACATATAATCATATTTTTTTTCAAATATTTGTTTTAATACTAATATTTATATAAATTATTCTATAATGTTTCCATCAATGGTTACATATTTAATCTTTCCATCTAAATTAATTTCTAATCCTTTTTCTCCAAATTCTCCAACAATAATTTCTTTAGCTTTTCCAGCCCAGTTTGTTTTATGTTCGCCAGTTTGTAAATCTAAAGTCCAAATAAATTGATTAAGATTTTGTCCAAAGTAAGGTAAATTAGTAACATACATTATTTTTGTATCGGATAAAAATCTAGCATCCTTATGCCAAACATACCCCTCATTTTGTTGTAGTATTGATTCTTTTGTATATGTACTTCCTTGAGTAGATTGATAATTTTCTTTTGATACTACGGTTTCTTCTTTTAACGTATTTACAATTCTTATATCTTGTTTATTATCAACAAACATTATCCTAGTTTTATCTGGTGATATAACTACGCCTGTCCCACTTAATACTTCATTAAATGTAACAACCCCATTTTCATCTTTATTTAATGAAACTTTTATTTCTGTTCCATCATCTAATAATACATCAATAGTCTCTATTTTTTCTGGTTCTGGCTCCGGCTCAACTACTGGTGCATTAGTTAATACACTATCTTCTTCATCCACAACTTCCTTGCCACTATCAACCCAAGCTTGAAGTTTTACTTTAATCGCTGAGAAATCTATACCATCGTTGGTTACATAAAGATATGTTCCTGATATACCTAGACATAGTATAATTCCTATTAAGATCATTTTTCTTCTTCTTTTCCTCATTTGTTTCTCGTAATCTTTGCTAAAAATACTAGGCTTTTTCAATATTTACCCTCCTCCTCAGACCGCTTATTTCTATACTAATATTTTACATTTAATAGTTATTTTTGTAAAATAAAAACTTACACTTAATTTAACCTATCTACTATTATACTACGTGAAAGCTTTATGCTAAAGATATTTTTTTATTACAATATATTTTTTAATAAGTTATTTTAGATTGTTTATACATCTTTGTCGAATAATAGAAAAAAGGGCATAAAGCCCTTATTTTTTTAATTCTAGTGATTTTGTTTTACAACACCCTTTTGTCGAACCACAACAACTAGTTTTTTTATTGCATCCACCACTATTTTTACAACACGTTTTTTTATTCTCAATGCCTAATTCTACTGCTTCTTCCTCTGTTAGTATAACAATATTTTCAGCAAAATCTTCATAATCATAACCATCTTTTAATATAGATTTTCTATCCAACTTAATTCACTCCTTTTCTACATTTTTAGATATATAATACACCTAAATTACAAATTATTTCAATATTTTATAATTTTTAAAAAATTTATCAAAAACAGATTGAATTTTCTTTTTTTTCGTGTATAATAATAATTGTAAGAAGAAAATTTAACCAAATCAAATTTTTGATTAAACATTTAGCCCATACCACTCTTTAGTTATTACTAAAGAGTTTTAATAAAACCCCACATATGTTCATTTATTCCCTTTCTTAAATGAGCATAAACCCTTTAACCTGTACAGCAATGTGCAGGTTATTTTTTTATAAAAAAACATTGAATAAAATCAAAAATTTTATCCAATGTTTTTCAATTTCCCTTTAGCAAAAGATATTTCACTTCATTATTTCACACAATGAAATGAATTTCTTTTCCCGCCACTCTATAAGTATTTCATAGGGTCAACGCACTCACCATTTATTCTTATTTCAAAATGCAAATGAGGGCCTGTACTATTTCCTGTCGAACCAACTTTAGCAACTTCCTGACCTTGTGATACTGATTGTCCTACTGAAACTGATAATGAATCTGCATGAGCATATAATGTCTGCTGCCCATCTCCATGATTTATTATTATTGTATTACCATAGCCTGATATCCATCCTGAATGAGATACTGTACCACCCTTTGATGCTTTTATTGGTGTTCCTCTAGAGTTACCGAAATCTACACCTTTATGGAAAGTTTTATTCCCTGTTATAGGATGAATTCTATATCCAAATGGACTTGTTACAGGACCATTTACAGGTCTAGCAAATCCAGTTACACTTGGACTAGTATCACTCCCTGGATTACTTGGTTTGTTAGATGCATTAGACTCTTCCATTATTCTATCCAACTCATCTTGCATTTGCTCTGTAACTAAATCCAATGATTCAATCTGCCCTTTTAAAGAATCTTCTTTTGCTTGTTTAGCTGATTTAATTCTCTTTAAATCATCCATGGCTGATTGTTCCTTATCTTTTATATCTATAAATTCCTTTTGAGCATCAACTATATCGCCCTTTTTCATTTCAAGGTCAGCTTTATCAGCTTCTAATTTTTCTAGTTCAGCATTAACAAGATCGATTTGTTTCTTCATATCTTTTTCTATCTTTTCACACTCATCCATTAAGTCTTTATCTAATGATATTAACCTTGAAACTGTTGCTATATTTTGAAAAACTTCAGATATCCCATCACTCTCTAGTATCATAAATAAATATTCACTAGCTCCGCCAGTTTTATAATAACTTCTTACTCTTAAGTCCATTACATCACTAGCTTCTTCTGCAAGTTTTTTCTTCTCAAGAATTAATTTTTCCTTTTCTTCAATTGATGACTTTGATTTAACTACATTATTTTCAATAGTATTTATATCACCTTGAAGCTTATCAATCTTATCTTGATAAACTTTAACATCAGCAAGTGCAGCATCCAACTTCTTCTGTTGTTCACTTTCTAACCCTGCTTGTTCTGCTATCTCTTTAGCTATCTTCTGTTGTTCCTCTGATAGCTCTTTCATCTTATCTTTATTTGCATCTATTTGACTTTGTGTTGGTGTATTGGTTGCAAATGCATATGTAACATTTGTCCCCATAACTAATACAACACCTATTACTAGTGCTTTAAGTACTCTCTTTTTCAACGTCAGCCCCCCTATATTTAATAGTTTATATTTTGTGTATCTACGACAACCCATTCTCCATTTTCATAAACTAAATTAACAATGAAAAACAGTTCTTTATCTGTCTTTATAAATGGTAATATCTTTTTAAAAACTTTGTATTTAACTTTTGCAACTACTTGTGATTTATACTTTCCTTCACTTTGACTAAGTTCACCTTCTTGAATTTCAGTGTTTAGCTCAGCTATTTCATAATTGTTTTTAAAGAAGTAAGCCTTAGAATTTAATTCATTATAGACTTTTACTTTAACATCCTCTTCACAATGTTTTATACTACTAGGATCTCCATTATTTAATGCTTCAAATGTACTTGTATAAAAACTAGTCATTAACTCTTCTAAAGATGAATTTACATCTTCAGTTATTCCGTTTATAGGAATATTAATAAGTGGTACATCTGAAATTTTAAAGGTTTCACTCTTTACATCTCCCCATGGAAATTCTTTTTGCAAGAATACATTCATATCTTTATTTGTCGGTACTGGACCATAATTCTTTATATCTTTTACTTTTAAATTTGTATCTATATTGTTAATAAATACAGATGCATCTTCATAATTTGATGCAATAGTTATTAAACTTACATCAAAATCTAATTTTATTGTTTCATCCTGTAAAAGTGCTATTTCTTTTGCAGATTCAACTTCACCATACTCAGTATTTAATTTTGCAACTATAGTGTACTCCCCAGGAATAATATCTCTACTTATCCCTTTAACTTTAATTTCATTATCATTTAATAATACAGTATGTGCTTCAAAATTACTTTCTACCTTAACAGCCACAGGCTTTAATTCAATATAGTATACTTCACTAAAAAGCTTTTTCTTTTGCTTGATAGAAAATACTCCACTTTTACCTTCGGCTTTAAGGTCTCTAATTATAGAATCTACCATAGATCTATTTTCTGAATAATATGTAGTTATAGGCTTTAATTGAGATGACTTAAGACTCTCACCATTAAAATCAATATGAGATACTATTTTAGATGGTCTATTATCTTTCAATGCAATCTCAAGATCCTTAAGCACTTCATCTTTTGAAGTAAACATCCCCCCAACACCTACTCCAAACCCTAAAAATGCTACTAAAATACATCCTAAAATAAACTTTTGTTTTAAGATGTACTCTTTTAATCCTATATCACCTATCGTCTTTGAATCTTGCAAAAAATCTTTCGTTTTATGTATTATTCTCTCTTTTAATTCTAATATCTTATCCATAATAACCCTCAATTTACTCAAGTATATCTATTATCCACTTACCGCAATCTATACATTTATACACTCTTATTACGAATAAGTCTAAATTCGGTTGTGTAGCAGCATTTTCGCCTAATTCTGCTATAGTAAAGAATTCGTCATCTTCATTTAAAAAACCTTGTATTTCTACAATATAATTTTTATTTGTTTTACTACAACAATCATTTTCTCCTACACACTCAATAACATCATAACTTAAATCTGGTGCCATATCTTGAATAATTGGGATAATATCTAAAAACTCATTTATTTCGTCTAAAAAATTTTCTTTAAAAAAACTTAAATCTTTAATTTTAAATAGTTCATTCATTATAAAATTCCTCCTAAGTATTGCTAGAATACTGGTTTATTATTTATTTGATTGTGCCTTATGTTCTTATGTTATAATATAATAAATAAGGCTGGAGGTAAAGGAAATGTTATTTGATACACATATGCATACTGAGTATTCAACAGATAGTAAAATGAAACTTACAGATGCAATTGCAAAAGCAAAAGAATTTAATAAAGGTATAATTATCACTGAACATCTTGACCCTATATATCCTAAAGAGGATGAATTTAGATGTGATATTCAAAGCTATATTAATGATTACTCAAAATATAGAGATAATAATGTATTACTAGGAATTGAAATAGGCCTTTCTGACATAATGGTTGAATACGATGAAACCATTGGAAATGATCATAATCTTGACTACATAATTGGATCAATCCATTCTGTAAATAACGATGATATTTATTTAGATTACCCTAAGCTTTCATTACCAAAGTATGAATACTTTAAAAAGTACTTTGAATATATGAAAAAAGTTATTTCACTTCATAATAATTTTGACTCTCTAGGCCATATAGACTATATTTGCAGATATAGTCCATTCGAAGATAATAATATGGACGTAGTTATGTTTAAAAAAGAGCTTAGTGAAATTTTCGAACTATTAATTAGTAAAAATAAAGTCCTTGAACTAAATACAGTTAGATTATTGAACGATGATACTAGAAAAAATGTTTATGATATTTTCTCACTATACAAAGAGGTCGGAGGAAAATACATAACAATAGGTTCTGATGCTCACAATTCTAATGATGTATTTAGAAATTGGGATCTAGCTATACAATTGTGTACAGACTTAGAATTAACTCCTGTTTACTTTAAAAATAGAAAAATGATAGTTTAAGATAACTATTTTTATTCACAAAATAATGATCAAATATCACTATATGACTAAGTTAGAACAATCTTTACATTGTTCTAACTTGGTGAATAATTGATATTTGATCATTTTTAATTATCTATACTCTTTATAACTTAACTATATTATAAATTTCAATATGTTTCTTTTCTAATTTATATTTAGGCATATAGGTACTAATAAGTTCGTTACAATTTTTATAGTAGTATTCTCCCATAGGAAGTTCAATTGTACTATTTTCATCATCTAATTGACAAAAATACACTGTATCGAAACTATGATTCTTATAAATTTTTTCAATGATATTTTTTCTTACTCTATTTGCTATTAAAAGATATGCTACTTCAACACCCTTTTGTTTATGCTTAAGTGTTATGAATTCACAATCATCACCTTTAATGGTGTCGTTTACTTCAAGAGTAAATCTCTCATTATAATAATCTTTAATTGCCTTAGCTTTATTTTCATAACTCATTTGTGTAAGATTTTCAAGTTCAGTTTCCATGGCTAAATTATATTTTGCTATTATACTAGAAAGTTCCTTAGCAGTAATAATCCCTTTATTACCTTCAGTAAGTTCATTAAAAACTTGCCTTTCTTCTGTAATAACATTAGACTTACTTGTAAGTTCTATTTCTTTCTCGACTATCTTTACAGTTTTCTTTTTAGTCTTAGGTTCACTTTTTAAATATAAAACTACATTTCCTTGTAATTCAAGATTTTGAGATCTATCGATTTCTTCTTTAATCTCATCCCTGTCAACCTTCGGGAACCAAGTATATATTGCATCTAATGACATTTCTCCTATTCCCTTAACCATTGTTTCTATCTTTTGAATCATAGCACCCACCCTAACAACCTTTTTTATTTAATTCTACCTTATTATGGTATTAATTTCAATATTTAGATTGTCATATTTTCTCTATTTTTCTTCTTTCAGCTTTTAAATTCCCTATTTTATTGCTTCTTTTTGTAAGTTCTTCATTTATTTCCTCTAAACTTATACCTTCTTCAGCCATAAGCACTAATAAGTGATATGCTAAATCACAAATTTCATTTACTTTTTCTTCTTTATTATCATCTTTACAACTAATAATAACTTCAGTGCATTCTTCCCCTACTTTTTTTAAAATCTTATCTTTTCCTTTTTCAAAAAGGTATGAAGTATAAGATCCTTCTTCACAACATTCTTTTCTCTCTAATATCACACCATATAATTCTTCTATAACATCTTTCATTTTAAATCACCTCAATATTTCTATAAAAACATGTTTTAGCACCTGTATGACAAGCTGGTCCAACAGGCTCAACTAAAAATAAAATAGTATCCTCATCGCAGTCATACTTTATTTCCTTAATAAATTGAAAGTTCCCCGATGTTGCTCCCTTGTTCCATAGTTCATTTCTACTTCTACTATAAAACCATGCTGTCTTTGTTTTAATTGTATTTTCTAAACTCTCCTTTGAACTATATGCAAGCATTAATACATCCCTTGTATTAATATCTTGCACTATAGTAGGAATAAGTCCATCACATTTATTAAAATCTAACTCAACCATAACTACCACTAATACCTAACAGGTACTTTCCTCTCTTTTAAAAATCCCTTTACCTCTCCTACTGTAAGCTCTCCATAGTGGAATAATGAAGCTGCAAGTGCAGCATCTCCATTTCCTTCTGTAAATACAGTTTCAAAATGGTCTAAGTTTCCACAACCACCAGATGCAATAACAGGAACATTAACCATTTCAGATACGGTCTTTGTAAGATTCAAATCAAAACCTTGCTTTGTTCCATCAGCATCCATAGATGTTAAAAGTATTTCACCAGCACCAAGGTCTACCCCTTCTCTAATCCACTCTAAAACATCTAATCCAGTATCTATTCTCCCACCATTAATTACTACATTCCACCCTGAATCATCAGTTCTTCTCTTAGCATCAACAGCTAGTACTATACATTGACTTCCATAATACTCTGCACCTTGTTTAATTAAATCCTTATTTCGTACAGCAGCTGAATTTAAACTTACTTTATCAGCTCCAGCTCTTAGTATTTCTCCTATATCTTCAATTGTTTTTATTCCACCACCAACTGTAAAAGGAATAAAAATTTGTTTTGCCGTTCTCTCAACGACATCTCGCATAATACCTCTACCTTCATGAGTAGCTGTAATATCTAGAAATACTAATTCATCTGCTCCTTGATCATTGTACTTCTTAGCAAGTTCTACAGGGTCTCCAACTTCTACAAGCCCTTCAAAGTTTATTCCCTTTACAACTCTTCCATTTTTAACATCTAAGCAAGGAATAATTCTTTTTGTATGCATACTCCTCACCTACCTTTTCTTTGTTACCTCAATAGCTTCATCTAATGATATTGTTCCAGAATAAATAGCCTTTCCAGTTATAGCACCATAAATTCTTAAATCATTTAACGCTTTTATACAATCAATATCTCTTACTCCACCTGATGCAGTTATCTTTACATCTAATTCTCTAACTAATAAGTTAAGCATTGCTAAATTAGGTCCACTTAAAGTACCATCTCTCGCAATATCAGTAAATATGATGTTATCTACACCTATCTTCTGCATCTTTTTTGCAAAATCTAAATATCTAACATTATTACTTGATAACCATCCATGAGTACATACCTTTCCATCTTTACAGTCTATACCAACAGCTATTTTATCTTTATATTTCTTAACAGCCTTAATCAAAAGCAATTCATCATCTATTGCAACTGATCCCAAAATAACTCTAGAAACTCCATTCTCAATAAGATAATCTATATCTTCAATAGTTCTAATACCACCACCAACTTCAACTGGTATGTCTAATGTTTTCGCAACATTAACTATTATATCTCCATTAATTAACTTACCTTCCTTTGCACCATCTAAATCTACTAGATGCACATACTCAGCACCTTTACGTTGAAATTCTAAAGCAATTTCTAGTATGTCTTCTCCTACAATTTCTTTTTTATCGTAATCTCCTTGATATAACCTAACTGGTTTCCCATCTATAATATCTATCGCTGGAATAATAATCATAAAATCAACTCCCCAAATTTTTTTAATAACTGAAGTCCCACATCTCCACTTTTTTCTGGATGAAATTGAGCTCCATAAACATTTCCTTTTTTAACTAGCCCCGGTATATTTATACCTCCATATTCTGATGTGCAAATCAAATTTTCTTTTTCTACATTTGTTGCAGCAAAACTATGAACATAGTAAACAAAACTATTATTACCTAGACTTTCTATTAAATAATCATTATTTACTTTATCTAATCTATTCCACCCTATATGTGGAATCTTAACTTTCACCTTTGGATTTAATAGCTCTATTTCTCCACCTATAAGTCCAAGACCTTCAGTTTCCTTAACCTCAAAACTTCTATCAAATAACATTTGCATTCCAAGGCATATACCTAAAAGAGGCTTACCATTTTTAACTTCCTCTTTTATTACCACATCTAAACCTTTTTCTTTTAAATTTTTCATTCCATCCATAAAAGACCCTACCCCCGGAAGTAGTAATCCTGTTGAATTTCTTAAATCATTTATTTCCCCAGAAATAATAAATGGAATA
This sequence comes from Clostridium sp., assembly GCA_036637795.1. Taxonomy (GTDB): domain Bacteria; phylum Bacillota; class Clostridia; order Clostridiales; family Clostridiaceae; genus Clostridium. The sequence goes on from JAVWLU010000004.1 coordinate 129,453, forward strand.
TTCAAATGCAATAATGCATTTTCAACACTTTTTAAATTCCCCATTCCATAATCAATAACCACAAGCATCTCTTACACCTCTTAATCTAAAGTACACCCTTTGATGATGGTACACTTATCCCATTTATTTGCGAAGCCTCTTTTAAGCATCTTCCTAATGCCTTAAATATCGCCTCTACCTTATGATGATCATTAGTACCATATAAAATCCTTACATGAAGTGTTATACCTGCATTAAATGCAAACGCTCTTAAAAACTCTTCAACCATTTCAGTAGAAAAATCTCCAATCTTTTCTCTTTTAAAGTCTCCTTCAAAATGTAAAAATGGTCTTCCACTTATGTCTAAAGCAATCATAACTAACGTCTCATCCATAGGTAAAAACATTGATGAATATCTTTTAATCCCAAGCTTTTCTCCTAAAGCTGAATTAAATAATTTACCTAATGCTATGCCAACATCTTCAACCATATGATGATCACATACTTCTAGATCACCATCTGCTTTAACATCTAAATTAAAACCGCTATGAAAAACTAAAAGCTTAATCATATGATCAAAAAATCCAACTCCTGTTTGTACACTAGCAATCCCTGTTCCATCTAACTCTAAACTAAGGGCAATATCCGTTTCATTTGTCTTTCTTACTATAATTGCTTCTCGTTTCATTAAAATGCCTCCTCATAAATACAAGTCTTCTTTATGGCATCAATAACTATTTTATTTTGACTCGGTACTCCAACTGTAATTCTAAATGTATCATCTTTAAAACTTCTTATTTTTACTTTCTTCATAGTTAACGTGCTGATTATATCTTCTTTATATGGTGACCTACCATATATAAAATTTGCATTTCCCTTATAAAAACTAATATCAATAGAACTTTCCATTTCTATTTCTTTAAGTTCTTTATAAAACTGTTCTTTCCAATTCATAATCTTTTCAATGCTTTCATCTACACTTTCATTCTCTAATATATTGCATGCAATTACTTGAGAAATCTCTGAAACATTGAATGGTACTTTATAATTATTTAACTCACTTACTAACCCTTCATTAGATATTAAAAATCCAACTCTAAGTGAAGCTAATCCCCATGCTTTTGATAAGGTTCTAGTCACAATTAAATTACTATATTTATCAATCAATTCAACTGTACTTTTACCATAAAACTCAACATAAGCCTCATCTACTACTACTTTAGTATCTTTAAATGCTGTTAATATCAACTCTATATCTTCTATACTAACTACATTCCCAGTTGGATTGTTTGGATTAGAAAACATAACTAAATCGACTCTATTGTCTATCCCATACTCTATAAAATTATTTACATCAAATGTTCCATCATCACGAGTTTTATATTTAATAACTTCACCTTCATTTAGTGAAACATAAAAATCATACATAGAAAAATCTGGAGCTAGTGTAAACAATCTTTTCCCCTTAGAAATATATCTAGATATAATTAAACTAAGCATTTCATCTGATCCATGTCCAGCAATTAGATTTTCCTTGTTAACTCCAACATACTTAGCATAAAGTTCTCTAAGTTTATTAGAATCTGTATCTGGATATCTATTTAATTCCTCGGCATTTAGTCTCTTAATAATAAACGCAATTCTTGATGGATCATAATTAAATGGACTTTCATTAGCATCTAGAATAATTGAATTAGAACTTTTTTCTTCTACTTTGTAACTATTAACTGTTTTCATTTAAACTAACCTCACTTTCACTGAATTAGCGTGAGCTGTAAGTCCTTCATGATTAGCCATATTAATAATTTGATTAGCATCTTTAATTATTGCTGCCTTTGAATACTGAACAAATGACGATTTCTTAGTAAACTCGTCTACAGATAATGGTGAATAAAACCTTGCCGTACCATTAGTAGGTAATACATGATTTGTTCCTGCCATATAATCCCCTACTGGTTCTGGAGTATTCTCACCTAAAAATACAGATCCAGCATTTTTAATTTTCCCCAAGTATTGCATAGGATTTTCTACTAAAATTTCAAGATGCTCTGGAGCAATTAGATTTGATACCTCTATTGCTTCATCTAAATTATCACATAATATTGCCATTCCATAATTAGTTATAGATGATTCTATTATGTCTTTTCTACCTAATCTTTTAAGTTGTATTTTTAGTTCTGTATTTACTTCACTAATTAGTTTTTCCGAATTAGTTACTAATATTGATGACGCTAATACGTCATGCTCAGCTTGAGACATTAAATCTGCCGCTACATATCTAGGATTAGCATCCTTGTCAGCTATAACTAAAATTTCACTTGGACCTGCTATCATATCTATATCAACAATTCCATATACTTGTTTCTTAGCTGTTGCAACAAATACATTTCCTGGTCCCACAACTTTATCTACCTTTGGAATAGACTCCGTTCCATAAGCTAAAGCTGCAATCCCTTGAGCTCCACCGACTTTAAATATTTTAGTAACTCCTGCAACTTTTGCAGTAGCAGCTATATATGGATTAATTCCACCATCTTTACTAGGTGGTGTAATCATAATTATTTCATCTACTCCAGCAACTTTAGCAGGAATAACATTCATAAGAACTGAAGATGGATATGCAGCAGTTCCCCCTGGAACATATACCCCAACCTTTGATAATGACATTATTCTTTGTCCTAGAATAGTTCCATCCTCTCTTGTAATTACATATCCTTCTTTCTTTTGTTTTGAATGGTACTCTATAATATTTTCTTTTGCTTTTATAATTGCTTCTATAAAACTTTTTTCCACACTTTCAAAAGCTTCATTTATTTCACTTTCACTAACTTCAAAATTACTTAGATCTACTTTATCAAATTTTTTTGTATATTCTCTTAAAGCTAAATCGCCCTGTTCTCTAACTTCTTTAAGAATATCCGATACTATAACTTCAACATTTAAATCATTTTGTGATCCCCTTTGATTTAAATCATTAGCTATAGTTTTGATATTAACATCGGATAATTTAACCGTTCTTAACATATAGCCCCCACCTCTTTATTTATTGCTTATTTACTGCTAACTATAATACATTTCTAATTCTCTCTATAAATGTATTAATTTCTTTTTGCTTCATTTTGAAACTTGCTTTATTTACAATTACTCTCGCACTTACATCACAAACTTCATCTAAAACAATTAACCCATTTTCTTTTAGAGTTGTCCCTGTTTCCATGATATCTACAATCCCGTCACATAACCCAAGTATTGGTGCTAGTTCTACAGATCCTTCAATTTTAATTATTTCAACATCCATCCCCTTAGATTTGAAATATTCTCTTGCAACATTAGGATATTTAGTTCCAATCTTAACATGTCCTTGTTTTGTAAATACTTCATTATCTTTCAATGATGCCACTATGAATTTACAAACTCCAAGTCCTAAATCAAGTACTTCATAGCAACTATGATTATATTCTAACAATGTATCCTTTCCTACTACACCTATATCTGCAACTCCATGCTCAACATAAGTTATAGAATCTGCGGCTTTAACAAGAAAGTATTTTACATCCTCAATTTCATCATTAAAAACAAGTTTTCTTCCTTTATTTTTTAATTCTCCAGTTCCAAAATTAGCTTTATCTAATAATTTAACTGTTTCTTTTTCAAGTCTACCTTTTGTTAAAGCTATACTAATCCCCATTAAATCGCCCCCTCTTCCTCAATTTTCATATCCTTTATGCTATTATCAGGAATAAGTTTAACTACATAATTTTGTTCTCTTAAATATTTTGCCTCATTGAATGCTTGTACTATATATTGCTCATTGTAATATATCTTATAAACTGATCTATCATCTATTTGAGACTCAGTGTTACCTATAAGTAAATCCATATTTAACGAGAAACCTATAGCTTTTAAATCTTCCCCAAAGTTTTTCAGTAAGTTATCATATCTTCCACCACTTAAAACAGCGGTTCCAACTCCTGATACATATCCTCTAAAAATAATTCCTGTATAATAATTAAGTCTTGGTGCCATTCCTAAGTCAAAGCTTATAAGCTCTCCGTATCCAAGACTATCTAAAACGTCGTAAGTATCCTTTAGTTTATCTATAGAATCCCTTATACCATCATTAAATGCCAACTCCCTACAACTTTCTAGAACGTCTTTATCACCAAATAGCCAAGGAAGCTTTAAAAAGAATTTTTTTTGACTTTTCTTTAAATTTAAGCCCTCTAAATAATCCTCTAAGGATTTTAAACTTTTCTTTTCAACTAATTCTCCAAGATATTTCTTCTCATCTTTTGATAGATTTAAATCTCTTGTAGATTCTTTAAATAAATTAATATTTCCAATCTCTAACTTGAAATCTTTCACCTTTAATTTAGTTAAAAGTTCAAGTGCTGTTACAAGAATCTCTAAATCACCTTGTTTTTCATCAAAACCAATTAATTCTACACCACAATCAGTGTACTCATTCCTCTTTCCACCTAAACTTTCATTTACTCTAAAAACATTTGATGTATATCTTATTCTAAGTGGCAATTGTCTATCTTTAAATTTAGTAGATACCACTCTTGAAATTGGAACTGTCATATCTGGTCTTAATACTAATATTCTTCCTTTATTATCAAAAAACTTATAGATATCTTCTTCATCAAATCCATTATCTTCATTATTAAATGTCTTATAAAATTCTATGGTCGGAGTTATTACCTCCTCATAACCAAACCTCTTTAGTAAATTGGATGCCTTAGAAACTAACATTTCCTTAACTTCACATTCCTCTAAAAGTAAATCTCTTGCACCTTCTGGTATTAAAAACTTATCCATCCAACCACCCCTTGTAATCAATTTAACACTTTACTGTGTTAAAGTGTTAATAATATATTATACAAGATTTTGTAAATTGTCAATATTTTCTTTAAATTACTGTTATTGTTTATAGTTTTTTCTTTTATTATATAATAAATTGATAAAAACATTAATTATATTTTGAATTAAATTTAAGTTAAATATGTATTCACAATAAGCTAAAGGGTGACTGAAGGCACGTGAAAGTGGAGCTTAGCTCCGATATTCTTTAAATAAAAAACAAGGTATAAAATCGTAGATTTTATACCTTGTTTTTTATTATCTATAAATCTGAAGGATTTTATATCCCAAACCTAACTTGTTACCCTCTCATGAGATTTATCTCCCTTTAACATTTTCCACGAAGTAGGAAAATCCTTTAACTAATACTCTCAATTCCAGCTTTATCTAATCTATAAGTCGTCCACTCTGTCATTCCTTCAGCACCTAATCCCTTATAGAACTCTATTGATGGTGTATTCCAATTTAAACAACACCATTCCATTCTCATACATTTATTTTCTTTTGCTATTTGAGCAAGCAATTTAAATATTTGCTTTCCAATTCCTCTACCTCTATACTCAGGATTTATGAATATATCTTCTAAATACAATCCTGCTCTACCATTAAATGTTGAGTAATTAAAGAAGAATAAAGAATACCCAATAGCTTTACCTTCCCATTCAACTATTAATACTTTTGCTCTTTTATCTTGAAAAATTGATTCTTTTAACGACTCTTCTGTAGCTATAACATCATCACTCATTTTTTCATATTCAGCTATTGCCTTTATAAAATCAAGGATTAGACCTGCATCTTCAACTGAAGTTTCTCTTAACTTTAATTCTTTAATTTTTGTATCATAATATCTCATTTTTTCTCCCCCTAGTTAAATATTAAAATAATGTTGGAATAAGTGATATTGACATAATCAATAAGAGTAATACTACAAACCCTATTACTGCCCACTTATTTGCAAAATTCAATGTGTATCCTACACCACTTCTCTTTTCTATCATTGCTGATGGATCATTTGGATTATAGTAAAACATTCCCCACTTCCAACACTCATCATCATCTTTATAAAGTTCGTCTTCTTCATCTTTTGATTCTAACTCTTTTTTAGACTTTATATATATTGTAATAAAACTAACTCCTGTTATCATCATAATTAACATAATCACAAGCCCAAGTATATTTTCATCTATTTTATATATTATAGATATTTGTGCAACTGATAATGATAGTAATGTTATTACTGTCGTTACAAAAATAAATTTAGATGTAATTAATCTCATTTTCTTTTTTCTTTCAACAGCAAGTTTTGCATTTCCGCTTTTTAAATCAACTTTACCATTTATTGTGAATATATAAAGAATACATAAAAATATAATCATAGCTACTTGTGTAAGTGGCATAATAGCTAATGCTATAAAGCCATCTTGAGTTCCTTTTTCAACTATCTTTCCTGCAATTCCATTTGAAAAATTAATTCCTATCTCATTTGGTATCACATCGTATGATAAAGCTGTAAATAGAATTGTAGCTATTGGTATAATCAATAACACTATAAACCATTTCCAGTTTAAGGGCTTTGATTTATCATTTTTAGAAGGTTTTCTTATAGTAGTATCAACTACTACTACACCTCTCTTTTCACGTGTCCAATTATTCTCTACTTTTAATTCCTTAACTCTTTTATAAGTCTTAGCATATAAGTATCCATAATATCCTATAGTAATAAACATCATAACCGTAAGTGCAGCACTTAATGAAATTTCATCATTTTGCATATATAGTAAAACTAAATTAACTATAATTAGAATTACACCTGAATACTTTACCTTTTTTCTAAAATCTATTTCAATTTTCTCTAATTGTTTATTTTTTAAAAATTCAAAAGGTATCCTAACGCCATAAAATACTCCTTTTGTAGAAACACTATTAATAAAATAATAAAGTATTACCATTGTTAATATAACTATAGTTCCTACTATCATAACAGCGTATTTTTCTGTCATAAAATCACTACCCACGTTAATCCTCCTTTAGATATATTGAATATAAATCTTCAACTAAATCTTTAACTTTATCTTTTTGTATGCCTCTATTAATACATTGGATAACACCTATTTCTAAATCTCTTTTAAATGTTTTCATAAATCTATTTGTACTTTCTTCAAGATTAACAGAAACTACAGCACCTCTTCTTCTATCAATTCGTATATAGCCTTCATCTTTTAGTATTTTATATGCTTTATTTACTGTATGCATATTAACCTCTATATCCGCTGCAAGACCCCTAACTGATGGTAATTCATCATCATCATTTAAATCACCAAGTGCAATTCCTTTTACTATCTCGTCTTTAATCTGCGTATATATTGGAATTTCTGAATCAAAATCTAATCTGATTATCAAAATATCACCCTTTCTAACTGTTATACTTCAATTATAACAGTAAAGATAGATTACTTCAATAAATAAAGGTATATTATTATACTTGATAATATGCTAAAATTATTTTGTTATTTATTTAATTATTACACATGGAGGAACACATGATGAGAGTTAATAACAAACGAAAGAGTTTTAATGTTCGACAACTTGTTATGGTTGCAATGTTATCATCTATTTCTATATTTTTAGGTGTCTCCGGAATGGGATTCATTGTATTGCCTGCATTTAAACTTACAATAATGCATATTCCAGTTATTATTGGAGCAATAATTGAAGGACCTGCTGTAGGCGCATTAGTCGGACTTATATTTGGATTATTTTCTATGTATCAAAACTTTACAGTACCAGGACCAACATCTTTTATATTTTGGAATCCTATAATTGCTTTAGTACCTAGAATTTTAATAGGTATAGTTGCCTATTATGTATATACTTTTTTAAAGAACAAAATTAAAAACGATAGTTTAACTATAGGAATTTCAGCAATATTTGCAACAGCTATAAATACAATTGGTGTCTTAGGTATGGCATATTTCTTTTATATGGAGCAATATGCTGAAGCACTTGGTATTTCTACTACTCTTGTTGGTGGAACTCTACTTGGAGTTGGACTTACCAACGGAGTACCTGAAGCAATACTGTGTGCCTTAGTTACAATACCTATTATTAAAGGTATTAAACGAATTAAAAAATAAGGTTATTTATCATTAAAAATCAATAAAAAAATCAATTTACCAATATATTCTTAAATATATTGGTTTTTCCTTTTACTCCAAAAATATTATAGTTTATATTAAATTCATCTGCACATAATACTAGTGTAGAGTTAATCAAACAAAATCAACTCTACAAAATTTAATTATTTAAGGAGGACTTGATTATGTCACAATCATTAGTACCAGAAGCAAAAAAGGGATTAGCAACATTTAAGAACAGCGTTGCAACTGAAATGGGAGTTCCATTTACAGACTACAATGGTAACTTAAGCTCAGCTCAATGCGGTAGCGTTGGTGGAGAAATGGTTAAAAGAATGGTTGCACAATACGAATCAGGTTTAAAATAATTAAAAAAGCAACCCAAAAGAAGTATCCCGAATTATTCGGGATACTTTTTTATTTAATGTTTAATTATTATATTATCATCTTCTACATCAACAATAGCCTTTGATCCATATCCAATTTCTCCTTTAATAATAGCTCTCGCCAATTTATTCTCTAAAGTATTTTGAATATATCTTTTTAATGGTCTTGCTCCATATGCTGGATCATAACCTTCCTCAGCCATTAATGACTTAGCAGCATCTGTTACTTCTAACTTTATATTTCTATCTTTTAATCTATTTTCTACTGAAACTAAGAATATATCTATTATCTTTTTAATTCCACCTTCTGATAAAGGTTTAAACATAATAATATCATCTACTCTATTTAAAAATTCTGGTTTAAATCTAAATTTCATTTCATTCATAACAGATTCTTTTATTTCTGGTTCAATTGTGTTTTCAAGTTTATTTGCTAATAAATAATTTGAGCCTATATTAGAGGTCATTATAATTATTGTATTTTTAAAATCTACTGTTTTCCCTTTATTATCAGTTAATCTACCATCATCTAATATTTGTAGGAATAAATTAAATACATCTTCATGTGCCTTTTCAATTTCATCAAATAAAATTACACTATATGGATTTCTCCTTACAGCCTCTGTTAATTGACCACCTTCATCATAACCTACGTATCCTGGAGGAGCTCCAACTAATCTTGATACTGAATGTTTCTCCATATATTCAGACATATCTATTCTTATAATATTATCTTCTGAATCAAATAAATCTCTAGCTAGAGTCTTAGCAAGTTCTGTTTTACCAACACCTGTAGGTCCTAGGAATATAAATGATCCAATTGGTCTATTGATATCTTTAAGACCTGCTCTTGCTCTTAAAATTGCATTAGCAACCGACTCAATTGCCTCTTCTTGACCAATAACTCTTCTTTGCATATCCTCTTCTAATCTTAAAAGTTTCTCTCTTTCACCTTCTAAAAGATTAGTAACAGGTATCCCAGTCCATCGTGAAAGTATTTGTGATACTTCCTCTTCTGTAACTTCCTCTTTTAACATTGCACCTTCATAATTTTCTTTAACTTCTTTTTCTTTTTTAGATATCTCTTCTTCTATAACAGGAATCTCACTATATTGGATTTCTGCTGCTCTATTATAGTCATATTCTCTTTGAGCTCTTTCTAATGAACCTCTAGCCTCATCTAGTTTCTCTTTTAAGCTTTTTAATGATAAAATTGCTTCCTTTTCTTTTTCAAACTTAGCACTCATTTCATCATTAGTTGCTTTAAGTTCAGCTATTTCTTTTTCTAAATCTTTAAGTTTCTTTTGAGATGCTTCATCCTTATCTTTAATTAATGCTTCTTTTTCGATTTCTAATTGGAATAGCTTTCTTCTAACTACATCTAATTCTGTAGGAAGTGAATCTATTTCTGTTCTAATCATAGCCCCTGCTTCATCAATTAAATCAATTGCCTTATCTGGTAAAAATCTATCTTGAATATATCTATCTGAAAGCTTTGCAGCTGCAACTATTGCAGAATCATGAATTCTAATTCCATGATGTATTTCAAATCTTTCTTTCAATCCTCTTAGTATAGATATTGCATCCTCAACTGTTGGTTCTTCTATGGTGATTGGTTGGAATCTTCTTTCTAAAGCTTTATCTTTCTCAATATATTGTCTATACTCATCAAAAGTTGTTGCTCCTATACAGTGAAGTTCTCCTCTAGCTAGTAATGGTTTTATTAAATTACCTGCATCCATTGCTCCATCAGTTTTTCCTGCTCCAACAATAGTGTGAAGTTCATCAATAAATAGAATTATTCTTCCTTCACTGCTTTGAACTTCTTTTAAAACTGCTTTTAATCTTTCCTCAAATTCACCTCTATACTTTGCTCCTGCAATTAATGCTCCCATATCAAGTGAAAAAATAATTTTATCTTTTAACCCTTCTGGAACATCGCCTTTTACTATTCTCTCTGCTAATCCTTCTACAATTGCAGTTTTACCTACACCTGGTTCTCCTATAAGAACTGGATTGTTTTTAGTTCTTCTCGAAAGAATTCTTATAGCCCTTCTAATCTCTTCATCTCTACCTATAACAGGATCAAGTTTATGATTTTTAGCTAAATCTATTAAGTTTGTTCCATATTTTGATAAAGCATCATATGTCCCTTCTGGATCTTGAGAATCAACCCTTTGATTTCCTCTTACTTCAGTAAGCATACTTAAAAAGTTATCTTTAGTTATATTAAAGCTATTTAATATTTTTCTAGTTTCGCCATTGTCTACATCAAAGATGGCCAACATAATGTGTTCTACACTCACATAAGAATCACCAAACTTATTTGCTATATCTTCTGCTTTTACTAAAACCTCTTCTAATTTTCTTGTTATATATACACTTGAATTATTAGCACCTTCTCCTAAAACCTTAGGCATGCCATTTAAAACTCTATCTATTTCACTTACTAATGATTTAACTGATACGCCCATTTTTGAAAAGATACTAGGAATTAGACCATCTTGCTGATCTGCAAGCGCATAAAACAAATGAATTACTTCTATTTGTTGATGACTATGCCTTACCGCAGTTTGATTTGCCTCATTTAATGATTGTTGTACTCTTAATGTCATTTTTTCTACATTCATTTTTATTCCTCCTTGCATCTATTATTATTTTCTTTATATAAATAATAATACAAAGGTCAAAGAAAGTCAAAGTTTAATTTATAGGTAAATAAAAGAACATTTGGGCTATTAACCCAAATGTTCTATCATTGCTTTCTTATTTAAGATATTTCACTGTTTTTCTTCAAAACTCTCATCGCCTTCTAATGATGTTATATCATAATCTTCCTCATAATTATCATCAGCAGTATTTTATTCTTTCCATTTATTAAATTCATCTTCAAACTTCACATTACTTTCTTGAATATAAGATTCTTCTTCACAATACTCATTTTCTTCTTTATATTCAAAATCACTTTTCTCTGAATCTCCAATTATTATATTTAATACCACAGGATTTTTACTTCCTACTCCACCATATTGAATTGCACCTAGTTCACTTTCAAATGTCTTTAATGTCAAACCATAATTAGGAATGCTTCCATTTAGCCAACCTATCACTAATTTTTTAATATCAATTCTAATATACCTTTTTGTATTAAAATACTGTACTTCTCCAACATTTATACTCTCTGAAAAACTTGGTGCTGTTAATCCTATTACACCTTCAATATTATAATCTTCAACATTACAGCAAACTTGTAATTCTAATTCTTTTCCCACACTTACTTTTTGAATATAAATTGCTAGATATGCCTCTTTTATGTTATCACAGTATTCATTTAGTGCCGATAAATCAAATGCCAGTATTCCTCTATAAATCTCCTTAGCTACTCCATTACCTTGATTATAATTTACAACTCCGGTAAGCATATACTTAGTTTTACAATCTTCTCCATTATTATAAAAATTACATAAGGCAACATATGAACTAGCTTTTACCGGAATATTTATAACCTTCATTTAATCTCCCCCGATAAAAATAATATTTGTACCAAAATATGATTAATTCAGTTCAAATGTGTCATATTTATAAAAAGGACTTATTTATACAAAAAAAATGATGTGTTCATATAAAAATCACAAATAATCAAATTTGTGATTGTATAAACTCATCACTTTTATTTTAATCTATATTATACATATTTATCTAGTTGATTTGCTAAAGTGAAGTATCTTAATGCTTCTCTTGTTTCCCCTAAGTTATAGTATAGCTCTGCCATTTCAAGATATCTCTTATGTCTTTTTTCTTTTCCTGCAAATTTAAATAATGAATCTATAGCTAAATTCATATATATTTCTGCTTCAGTGTACCTGTCCATTTTTTGAAGACTCATTCCCTTATAATAGTAAGACTCTTCTATTAATGTTATTTCCTCTGTTTCTATAGAAACATTTATTGCTAAATCAGTATATTCATATGATAATTCAAATTCCTTATTATCATAAAATGTTTTTATAACATTAAGCAAGAATTTAACATACTTAACTTTATTATGTCTTGGAAAACATTCTATACTTTCTTTTAAATTCAATATTGCTTTTTCTCTACTTCCAATATCAAAATAACTCTTTCCACATTGTGACTTCGCTATTGCTATAGACATAGGATTAGATTTTGGCATATTGTAAGCAATTTCTATATACTTCGCTGCTTCTTCCTTTTTTAAAGCTATACAAATACATACAAAATGATGATAAATAGTAGACTTATCTATTTCATCTTCTATATTATCTATATTTTTTACAGCTTCATTTAAATAATCATATGATTTTATATAGTCTCCAACATTTTTATAACATATCCCTAAGTTAAGTAATATCATTGGATCAATTGGTTTGTTTTTTAACTTAGAAAACTCTAAAAGCTTTTTAAAGTAATTTATTGCTTCTGTATATTCCTCTGTTGCAATAAAGAAACTCCCCATATCTTTGTAATAAATCATTGTATTGTCATCATTGCATTCCCTTTGATATAAGTCATTATATTTAGAAACAATTAATTGTAGATTTTCAATTTTCTTATCTTCAACATAAGTACTAAATAAAACATGTGTTAATTCGAATGCTAAATCAAAGTACTTATATTCTATTGCATAATCTAAATTTTGTTTTATTACAACTGTTAAATCATTATTAGGAACTGATTCATTTTTAATCAGATCTAAATTGTGAATTATTTGCTCATAAACATCTTCAATCAAGTAATCATAATCTATATTTAGTTTGTCCGAAACATACTTCAAAACTGTTTCATCAGCTTTAACTTTGCCGTTTTCAATACAGCTCATTTTAGATATAGAAATGAAGTTACCACAAAGCTCCTTAAGAGTTATTCCGTTATATACCCTTGTTCTTTTTATCTTTTCTCCAGTTGATAAAATCTCCATTGTTAACCCCCATCCGAATTAATTTTTAAGAATTCCAAGATTCCTAAATATATTAACCCCTTCATCTAAAAACTTTGCTGCTTCATAATCTTTCTTATTATCTATATAGAACTTACCTATCATAATAGAAATTTGCCCTGCTTCTTTCAGCTTACCCTCTTCTTTAGCAATAAAGTGGGTATCTAATAACATTTCTTCAGCTTCCTTAACTTCTTCTTTTATAATATGAATTCTATACCATATTAAATTGTATTGAATCCTATACTCTATCTTATCCCCTATTAGCGCTTCTATTTCATTTAAGACCTTTTCACAACTAGTTATATCTTTAAGTTTTAAATAATTTTCACATATATTAAATAATGTTTCGATTAATTTATCATCATTATTATTATTTCTAATCTTTCTTGCTAATTCATAATGAACAAAAGATTCCTCAACGTTTTCATATTCATAGAATAGCTTTCCTAAGTTATTTTCAATTGCTGCAATCTCCACATTATATTCTAACTCTTTGTACACTTCTAAGGTCTTCTTAGAATACTTAATAGCATTTGTTAAGTCACCCTTTTTATTGTACTCTTCTGATAGTAAAAGTAATGTCTTTGCATATTCATCCTTATTATGAACCTTTTCAAACTTCATTTTTGCTAAGAAAGAATAATCTATTGCTTTATCGATATTTTCAGTTTTAAAATATCCTTCAGCCATAAAATAATATATTTCTCCTAGTAAAAAATCGTTTCCTATATTATTTTCTAAGTAAGCCTTTTCAGCTTGTCTTAAATAAGATGTTGCTGAATGGTAAGCTCTAAGCTTCATAGTTATTTTTCCTAGATTAACAAAAGTATTAACAATCTCCTCAAAATTATTATTTTTTATAAAAATAACATTTGATGATAAAAAGAATTGTTGTGCTAATACTAGCTCATCTTTAAACATATGAATCTTTGCTCTTAAATATAGATTCTTAGCTTTTCTATATTCCAAATCATATTTTTCTGCATAATATAATGCATTCTCTATATATTTTTCTCCAGTGGTATAATCTCCACCTAAAATATATGATTCTGCAACTTGTTCATAATACTGACTTATCTTCTCAGCTTGGCTATCTTCCGACTCCATTAAATACTCTGCAGTTGTTTGTAATGTTACTGCAAGATATTCTAGTAAATCCATTGATGGATTTGATCTTCCAGATTCAACTAAACTAATTTGTCCTGGCGTAATTCTATCCCCTGCCAAATCTTTTAAAGTCATGTTTAGTTCTTTACGTCTTCTTTTAATCTTTTCCCCTAAAGCTAAAATTTCCATAACCACTCTTCCTTCAATCCACATAATCAATTTTGATTTATTGGTTAATAATACCATTTTCTCGTATATTCTTACAATTAATCTGTGTATATTTTGTATATATTGGTTAATTTTGTATTTTTTCTATACAATACCCCATGTATTTTTTATACAACTATATTATAACATTATTTCCAATTAAAAAACTAGTGCCAAATTGTATAATTATAACAAAAGGCTATATAGAATAATGGAAATCCATTCTATATAACCCTTTTTTCTCTAATTTTATTGTTTTTATTTCATTTTATACATCATATCGCCATAAAAATCTTCAGCCATACCTGACATTCTTTTTGCTGTTTTTCTTAATGCACGTTGTTTTTTACGGTCTAGCTCTGGAAATACCATCATGCCAACAGCGGCTCCTACAATAGTTCCTACTGCTAATCCTTTTAACATTTTTCCCATAATACGTCACCTCTTTTAGTTAATATCCAATATTATGGTGTGCAAAAGATAAACTTTTTATCCATTTATAAGTGCATCTTTAGCAAGTTTATCTGCTAAATCATTATATTTATCTCCTGAGTGACTTTTTACCTTTTTAAATCTAATTTTTATTTCTTTCATCTTATCTTGCATAAATTCATTATATGATGCCGTTATTCTATTATTTCTCTTCCAAGTCCCAAGTGCCCAAGACTCAACACCTTGATAATCAAATACAATAGTAACTTCTTTATAATTATTTTCGATAGCATATTCTACAGCTCTCATAGATCCCATAACTTCACCTGAAACATTTCTAAGCGCTATAGCTTCTGGGTCTACACCTACACCTGAATCTTCATATACTAACTCACCGTTATGTACAGCAGCTAATCCATAAGAATAGTTTTTCTTATCTAACATAAAACTACCATCAACAAATATAACTAATCCATTACTTAAGAAATCTTCATCTGATGAAACACCTTCATTAGACTTTTTAATTGTTCTCTTCGTTGTAGTTGATCCATTTTGTGCATTTATATGTAAAAACTCTATTGCCTCAGCTTCAGTTTTAAAGCTTTTATAGATTGCACCTTTTACACCTTTTACTTCTTCCTTACATTCGTCCCAGCTTCTTAAAATTTTAGGTACGCCTGACTTCCCTTTATATATTGAATAGTATTTCAAATCTATCTTCCTCTCAATTAAACTGTAACTAATTCTTCTACAAATCTATATAACTTATCTACATTTTTAGCACCTGTAAAGTTAGTTACATATTCTATTATGTTTCTTATAACTAATATTATGTCATTCTTACCTTCCCAGTTTTCAACTATTACATTTAAAGGTACATCTTCTATTATTGTATTTAAAGCAAAGAATGCAACTGCAAGTTCATCTACAGATCCTATAAATGGAATGCTATCTGGAATTATATCCGTTGGACAAACTATATATGCAACTGCTCCCGATATAATTAACTTTGTTTTGACACTAACTCTACTATCTTTTAGCAATCTGTATAGAAGTGCAATTAAATCTGGTAAAACAAATATATAATCACTATATTTTTTTGCCTTAGTTGGTAGCTTGTCCGCTAGTATAAGTCTCCCAGTAGAATATCCATCCTCTATTTTTTCGTCTATGTTCATTGCTTCTTCTTCTTTAACTTCTTCCTCAGTCTTTGGTTCTGGTTCTTTTTCCTTTATTAATTCACCCTTAACTGAGATATCTATATTAGTAACTTCAGCTTGTAAGCTTCCTTTACTAGTAAATAAATGAGCTACATCAAAATCTATGAACTTAACATCTTCTAATATCTTTTTGATATTAATAAGAACCTTTCCATTATCAATTATTATTCCTTTTACCTCAAAAGCTTTTAGTATATACTTCATAGCCATTCTTCTTACTAATGAGAATAATCCTATTTTCATTACTTTAAAGCTAGTAATATCTGCCGAAACCTTTCCTGCATCAACAGCCGTAACATTAATTGACCCTTCAAAATCAACTGAAAAACCTTTTTTAAAAGTTCCTGCAAATTTTATATCATCCTCTATCCATATTTTTTTAACTTCTAACCCTTCTACACTAACAAATTCATTAAATATACTTAGTAAGTCATCTCCACTAAGTGTTACCTTAACATCTGAAATTTTCATATAAATCCTCCATGTTTTATCCTATAGAATACTCTTGAGCTTCTCCAGTTTTTATGTTTATCATTTTATTTTGTATATATATATCTTGTATGTTTAAACCCTTTAAATTTGGAATTTTATTTGCTACTGCAACTTTATCTAAAAGAATTTTTCCATCTTTAAACTTTGCCTTGCTTGTCTTAAAATTAGACTCTAAATATTTCATTATCATTGATTTAGATAACGGCAATCCTAAAATCTTTATCTTTACTAGATTTACTATTATATCATTTTCAGTAACATCTTCAATATCACATATTACATCAAACTCTATATTTATACCTCTTGATATTTTTCCATGTACTTTTATATTATCTAAAATTTCAAAACTACTTATTGAAATCCCAGTATTCTTCTTCTTAGATTGTACTTGTTCTAGTATTTCATCTTCTCTAAAACTTAATATATTTTGTTCCATCCCTAACACCCCAATTTTTAATAATATTTTACATATTCAATTATATACCACTCATATTTATTTATAAACAAAAACTACACCTATTTTTCATAAGTGTAGTAATTTAACTTGCTATAACATTTTTTCAATCACTTTAAAAACTTCGAAGAAGTTTATCCTAAATTCTAAATTCTAAATTTTCAATTCTAAATTCAGCCCTCTACCACCCTAATTTTTTATCTTTTATGGTAAAGTGGCTATCATCATTTTTAAACTCTATATTAAATTCATTATTCTCATCTACAATTATCTTTGTTAATGTTGCTTGACCCATTACTTCTGAATTAACCTCTTCATCTTTAAAGTAATACATTAAGGCTTTAAGTGTAATTCCATGAGCTACTACTAATATAGTTTTACCTTTATTTTCTTCTAATATATTGTCCATAGCATTTTTCACTCTATCACGTACACTTCCTAATGTTTCACCATTTGGTGCACATAAGTTAATATCTCCATGCATTATAAGATCTATATTCCATTCTGGATTTTCACTCATAACTTCATCAGTTCTTCTACCTTCATAATCACCAAAGCACATTTCCATTAAACCTTCATTTGTAATAACTTCAATGTTTTTTTCACCTTTTAATATATTAGCAGTATGTAACGCTCTTTCTATAGGACTAGAATATATAGCATCAATATGTAATTCTCTTATTCTTTCTCTTAATTCCTCTGCCCTATCTATTCCTGATCTAGTTAAAGGTGAGTTTCCTCTTCCTTGTAATCTTTTCTCTATATTCCACTCTGTTTGACCATGTCTTGTTAAATAAACAGTTGTCTTCATATTATATCAGCTCCCTTTATTCTATTTAAAATTTTCTTCTATTAGTTCTCTATAATTCTATCAATACATTCTATAATAGTAAATAAAGTAAGATTCTATTTTTCAATTAGTTTTTCAATAACACATTAAACTATTTTCTTACTTATTTAATATTTACAATAATTTTTCTATATATTTATATATAGAAAAATAGCATTGCAATTCTATAAGAATTACAATGCTATTTTTTGTAAAATGTTAAATTAGTTTATATTTCAAGTGTTAAGCTTTATAAAGACTTAGAACACAGGAATAACGCTTCCGTCTTTAAATGTTTCATTGATGTAATTTTTTACTTTTTCTGATGTTAAAGCTTCTGTTAGATCTTTGATTTTTTGATCATTTTCAGTTCCTTCTCTAACTGCTAATATGTTTCCATATGGCTTAGAAGCTTCACTATTTTTATCTTCTATAATTAATGCATCTTTTGCTGGGTTAAATACTTGTAATGCATAGTTACCATTAATAACTGCTAAATCTACATCTTCAACAATTGTTGGTAAAAGCTTCGCTTCTATTTCTTTAAACTTTAGGTTTTTTGGATTTTCTGTAATATCTTTTACTGTAACTGTTTCCCCTGCTGCAACTTTAATTAACCCTGCTGATTCTAGTAATCTTAAAGCTCTTGCTTCGTTTGAAGGATCATTTGGAACTGCTACTTCAGCACCATCTTTTAATTCTTTAATATCTTTTATCTTCTTTGAATATGCACCAAGTGGCTCTAAGTGAATTGATGCAGTATAAGTAATTTTAGTTCCATTCTTTTCATTAAATTCTTTTAAATATGGTACGTGTTGAAAGAAGTTAGCATCTAATTCCTTTGAATCTAATGCTGTATTTGGTAAAACATAATCATCAAAGTCTTTTAACTTAACTGTATATCCTTTAGCTTCTAAGTCTGGAACTATTTGTTCAACAATTCCTCTATGTGGACTTGGAGATACTCCAATAGTTATTGTTTTATCATCACTTGACCCTGTTTTATCTCCTCCACATCCTATAAGTCCTAATGATAATACCCCAACTAATAATAATGATAATATTGATTTCTTTTTCATAATTTTTTCCCCCTATTTTTTATTTATTTCTTTTTAATTAATCTTTATTTTGATAATTTTTTATATAAATAGTTTCCTATCATTTGCAACCCTTGTACTAAAACTATAATAACTATTACTGTCACAATCATAAACTGTGTATCAAATCTATGGAAACCATAGCTTATTGCTGCATTTCCTAGACCACCACCACCTACAGCACCTGCCATAGCTGAGTATCCTATAATAGTTATAACTGTTAATGTTATACCTGATATTATTGATGGTACTGCTTCTTTTAACATTACCTTAAAAATAATTTGCATATCTGATGCTCCAAAAGATCTTGCTGCTTCAACAACACCTGGATCAACTTCTTTTAATGCTGCTTCAATGATTCTTGCAACAAATGGAGATGCTCCAATTGTTAATGGAACTATCATTGCATCTGGACCTGTAAAGCTACCCATTATTAATCTAGTAAATGGTATTACAAATACTATTAATATGATAAATGGAAAACTTCTAAATACATTTATTATTACGTCTAATACTGTGTATATAAATTTATTAGGCTTCAATCCATTTTTATCTGTTAAAATTAATATAACTGCAAGTTCAAATCCTATTAACACTGAAAATATTGTTGCAAAGAATGTCATAAATAATGTTTCACCTAAAGCTTTTGCTAATATATCAACCATTAATTAAGCACCTCCAATATAATTTCTTTTCCTTCTAAATAATCTAATACTTTTTCTTTATCTTCCTGATTAATATTAATTACTAGACTTCCTAGTACATCATTTCTAAACTTTTCTAACTTGCCCCAAACAATTGAAAAATCTACATTTAAGTCTCTTGCCATCTTTGTGATAAGAGTATTTTCTGATGATGTACTTGGGAAGAATATCTTTATGTTAACACCTGATGTCGGAAGCACTTCATCTTCCGATTCTCCTAGGAATTTCTTTAAAGATAAGTCTGGATTTAAGAAAAGTTCCTCTGCTTTGCCTTCTGCCTTTAAAATGCCCCCTTCAATTAAAGCAACTTTCTCACAAACTTCTTTAACAACTTCCATTTGATGAGTAACAACTACAATTGTAATTCCTAATTCTTTATTTATTTTAAGTAGTAACTGAAGAATATCTTTTGTAATTTTAGGATCTAAAGCTGATGTAGCTTCATCAGATAATAATATCTTTGGATCTAAAGAAAGTGCTCTTGCTATTGCAACTCTTTGCTTTTGTCCTCCACTTAATTCTGCTGGTTTAGATTCTTCTTTTCCTTCAAGTCCCACTAATTGAATTAACTCTGTTACTTTACTTTTTATAGCACCCTTTGAGTATCCCCAAACCTCCATAGGAAGTGCAATATTTTCAAAAACTGTTTTTCTTTTTAAAAGATTGAATCCTTGGAATATCATTCCTAAATCTTTTCTAAACTCTCTTAGATCCTTCTTATTTAAATCTTTTACTTCTTTCCCCATTACCATTACTGACCCTGAGTTATACCCCTCTAACCCATTTATACATCTAAGTAATGTTGATTTCCCTGCCCCACTATGTCCAATTAGTCCATAAATTTCACCTTGTTTTATATTAAGAGTAGCCCCCTTTATAACTTCTGTGTCCCCAAAGCTCTTATAGAGATTATTAATTTCAATCATGTCCATCACTCCGTTCTTAATTTAGAATTGTGGTTGAAATTCCTGCAGAATTTCTTCAATTTATATTTTTTTA
>JAVWLU010000004.1:150415-191301 GCA_036637795.1 Clostridium sp.
AATTTAGAATTGTGGTTGAAATTCCTGCAGAATTTCTTCAATTTATATTTTTTTAAAACAAAAAACGCACTAGAGAATAAACTCTAGTGCGTGAAATACGCCCTACTATTTATTCTCTCATCTATCAGCAATTATCTTGCTGCAGGATTTAGCACCATCTCTTAAGAAATATACGAAATACACATAGCTAAAGTTTTTAACTACATGTAAACCTAGTATAAGTCACTAAGTTGGTTGCCGGGTTTCATAGGGCCAGTCCCTCCACCGCTCTTGATAAGAAATATCTTATTTGCAACATATTCAGTTGTTATTTGTTTATAATATACTCTCTTGTAATATGCTTGTCAACACTTTTTTCTAAAATATTCTAACAATTCACAATTAATTATATTTACTTATAGTTTTAATTCATACCCGATAAAACTTCCACCTTTACCCTCAAGTGGGATGTAACCAAGCTTTTCAAAACTATAACCCTCATATAATTTTTGTCCTAAAATATTATTTTCATTTGTATCTAATCTTATAGAATCATAACCTAAAGATTTAGCAAAGTTAACTATTTCACCTAACATTACCTTGCCATATCCCCTACCTTTATGTCTATATGATATAAATAGTCTATGAATAACTAATGGTTTTGAGCATGTCCATTTTAATGATTTATAATTAGAATCTTCCTCTTCATTTAAAACAGTGATTCCTATAAACTCATTACTTTTAAGAACATATAAATCACCTTTTTCTATGTCTTTTAAAAATACATTTCTATTAGGATAACTTTTGCTCCAATTTGAACCCTCATGCTTATTTTCAATAAGCAACGCTAGTTCATCTAATATTATTTCTAAATCATCTATAGTACCTTTTCTTAAATTCATCGTTAGCTTCTACCTTTCTAAACTGCTTTTGCTTCTCTTTTTATCTTCTTTTCAACTTCACAATTTCCTTCTAATGCAATCTTTGCGCAAGTTACCTTATCACATTTAATATTTGTAAGTTGTACTCTATCAGCATCAATTTCTTTTATATAAGCTTTTTCACCTTTATTCATTAACTTATTAAAGAATCCTGTATTCTCTTTTGCATTTAATTTCACTTTACTTGCATTTATACTATTAACTTTTGTATTGTTTCCAATCTCTAAGTTTATTACATCAACTTCAATATTATTAACAAGCAATGATCCTTTACCTGTAATTCTATTGCATTTTAAATCACCAGTTATATCTAAAGTTCCATTTAACTCTAATCTATCTATCTCTACATTTCCTTCGCAAGTTAATCTACCATCAACCAATGCCTTTTCTACTTTCAAATCACCTTTAATAAAGCTTCTGCTATGTAATTCTAATTTTTTAGTAGTACAATTTCCTTCAATAAACCCAAGTCCAGTAAATATTAATTCTCTTGTCTTTACATTTCCTATAATTTTAGGCTGTCCATTACTTTGTATTTTATTAGCATCAACATCACCCTCTAATATTGCATCAAACTCTATTTGAATGAAATCATATTGCCCTTCAGCTTTAAATGTATTAAATTGAAATTTAGCATTTTCTCTCATAAATCTCTACCTCCAAGAATGTAATATACTAATTGTATCACATATTTATTTAACTGGTAATCTAACTTCAAATATAGTTCTTTCACTGCTACTATAAACGTCAATTGTTCCATTATGAAGTTCTATAATATTCTTTGTAATAGCAAGACCTAGCCCTGATCCTGCCACATCTCTATTTCTTGATTTTTCAACTCTGTAAAATCTATCAAATATATGTGGTAAATCAATTGCAGGTATTGTTTCTCCATAATTAATTACTTGGATAATTGCATTATTATCTTCTAATTTAGTTACTACATCAACATAATATCCATTCTGTCCATATTTTATTGCGTTTGATAATAAATTTTCAATTGCTCTCACTAGCTTTCCTGCATCAGCTACTACTATCAATTTATCATCTGAAAAATTAACTCTAGACTTCATATTTGCATTTTTAAACTGATATTCAAAATATGCAACAACCTGCCCTAATAGTTCTACTAAATTAAGCTCTACCTTCTGTATATTAATAGTATTGTTTTGCATTTTAGTAAGTTCAAATAAATCATTTATAAGTATATTTAAACCTTTAGATTTCTCATAAGCTATACTTGTATAATACCTAAGTTCTACTTCATCTTTATACTTATCGTTTTCTATTAATTCTAGATAACCAATTATAGATGTTAATGGAGTCCTTAAATCATGTGATACATTTGTAATTAAATCAGTTTTAGTCTTTTGAGCATTTCTCTCATCAACAGTTATATCTTTTAGTTGTTTTGATATATTATTTATATTACTTGCTAACTTTCCAATATCACCTTTAGAAGTAACCTCGATTATTCTATCTAAATCTCCATTAGCCATAACCTCAGTTTCATTTAAAATAGCTACCAAACTTTTTGTTTTTCTGTATGTTATTAACACATAAAATGCTATTATAACCACTACTATAATTCCAAACTGTACAAATTCTTTATATTGGATATACGTCAGCAAATTCCAAAAACGGTACATTTGGTTGATAATTTCTAATGTAGTATACTTATATAAGTATTCGACTATAAATTTAAGTAATCCTATACTCACTAATGCCAAAATAACACTTATAGCCATATCAAATACTGGTTCTAGTAAATATTTATATAACCTCTTATTTTTCAATTTTATAACCTACTCCCCACACAGTGTGAATAACTTTATTCCCTTCCATTTGTTTTTCTATTTTATCTCTAAGCCTACTCATATGTACCATTACAGTATTATTAGATTGATAATATCTCTCTTTCCAAACTTTTTCAAAAATTTCTTCCATACTAAATACACGACCTCTGTTATTAGCTAATAAATATAGTATTTCAAATTCTCTTGCTGTTAAAACTACTTCCTTATCATCAATAGTTACTTTATGCTTACTTTTATCAATAACCATAGACTCAATAATTATTGAGTCTTCTTGTGTTTGTATTTTTGTATTTAAAAAGTATGTTCTTCTAAGTAATGCTCTTACTCTTACTGTAAGTTCTAGATGATTAAATGGTTTACAAACATAATCATCTGCACCTGTCATAATTCCTTGTATTTTATCCATGTCCTCAACCTTTGCACTAAGCATAAGAATTGGTATGTTGTACTTTTCTCTAGTTCTTCTACATACTTCTAATCCATCCATTCCTGGCATCATTATATCTAAAACCATTAAATGAATTTCTTCTCTATCTAAAATTTCTAATGCCTCTTCACCTAGGCTAGCTTTAAAAACATTATAACCTTCGTTCCTAAGATTTATTTCTAATAAATCTCTTATTTCCTTTTCATCATCTACTACAAGAATATTATTATTCATCGTTATCTCCTAAATTTCAACTAATATCCTAAGTATTCTTCTAATGTTATTCCATTATCATAAATATACTTAGCTGCATCTTTCCCAACATATCTAATGTGCCAAGGCTCATGTTCTATGCCCGTTATACTACGTTTTCCATAAGGATATCTTACTATAAATCCAAATTTATAACAATTTTTTTCAATCCAATCAGCCTCAATTGTTCCTTGTACAAAATACCTACTAGGGTTAGTAACATCAATACATAGTCCAGTTTGATGCTCGCTAAAACCTGGTTTGGCAACATATGCATCTGCACTTTCTCTTCCTTCTGATTTTACCCTATCATTATATA
Organism: Clostridium sp.; assembly: GCA_036637795.1. Taxonomy (GTDB): domain Bacteria; phylum Bacillota; class Clostridia; order Clostridiales; family Clostridiaceae; genus Clostridium. The sequence goes on from JAVWLU010000004.1 coordinate 154,151, forward strand.
CCTTCTTTTGAGACTTATATGACCTATAGGCTGAATTACCTATAATAGTTATTCCTTCATTACTAGCAGCATTAACTAACTCCTCTAACGGTTTTATTACAATTCCAGCCACTTGCTTTTCTTCATCATCTGAGTCACTAACAAAGTCAATATTAGGAACTGTAAGTCCTTCTGGTATATAGTTTTTATCTAAGCCAATCTGTTTATTAACTAAGACTAATTCCTTAATATTTTTATTATCATTTTCTAATGTACTACTTGTAGCTTGATCTTGATTATAACTACCTTTTAGATATTCCTCATTTTTTTCACCTTCTAAATATGTAACCCCACAAAAAATAACTGCTGTTGCTATAATTAACTTAATAAAATTTTTCATATAAAAATATCTCCCTCTTAAAATGTATATTTTCATTTTAAAAGAGAGATATTACATCAATTATAATAAAACCTTACGAAATCTTAAGTTTTTTAATTTTATTGAGAATTATTCTAAATTTATTATGGTAGGTACTATAAATAATAAACTATTATTCTAGTAAATTATTTATTTTTATGTGACTTAACTAAAATTCTAATCATTATTGAATGGCATGTTTTTAAGTGCTAAAGCATATAAAAATGGATATTCCTTTTCAATATACTTCATGTAAACTGCCCATTCTTTAGATAAATATTTATATAATCTAGATACATCTTCACTTATATGATCTAAATCCATTTGAGTATATTCACCCTTTTTCTTTCTTGATTTTATATCATTATATAAATGAAATGCTGATTGAAGTAAATCAGTAAATACATCATGCTCCCCTAAATAAGGATTTTCTATGAATCTAAAGAAACTTTCCTTATTTTCATGAAGCAATTCATATACATCATTTACATCATTACCTTTTAATACAAATGTACAGTTATAATTTTCTATTCTAGCCTCAATTGCAGAGTAATCATTTATACTTTCCCCTGACTGTGGCATTAACTTCCGAATTTCACAATGTCCTACATCTTTTGATGAAATTAAACTAAGTAATTCATTTCCAACTTCCTCAAAAAATATTTCAATTAATAAATTTACCTTTTGTGACTTCTTGCTTTTTTCTCTACGCTCAAGTTCTCTATCAATTATCAATACAGTTACTAATACTTCTATAGGGATGAACGCTAAGTCTTCTGTAAGAAACATAAGAATATGATGCAAGTCTTTAAATAATATGTAATTAATTAAATATAATATCAGTGATGATAATATCAGCACTCCCGCTAACTTTAAATTATACCTATCCTTCTTCAATTTCACATACCTCCATGGATATTACTCCATATTAATATGCCCAATTCCCAAACTAATATTTTACTCCTGCCATTATGATTTATTAATACATATATGTACTTTTACTTTAATTCTAGTAATATTTCTAACACAATACTTAAAATCATCTTATTATTTACATCATCCACTTTGTTTATATGAGATTCCACTTGCTTTATAAAATCGTCGATATTTACTTTTTTATATTCTGATAGAATCTTTAAATCTTCTAATATATACTTAATATCAGCCTCATTTATTCTATTTCTACTTATGCAAATATATAACTCATAAATATTGTTCACTAAAAGACGTCTTTCAATCATAAAATCATATTCATCATCATTTTCTATCGCTTGAATATTTAACTTCATTTTTTCTTCAATAAGTGATGTTACAACAATTAAATTTTTTATTCCATTCCTTGAAGGAGTTTTTTCAACTAGATCATATATATTTTTAATCATTAATTGAATTGTTTTATCATACATAACTTTCAAATCTCTATGAGAATCCTCAAGTTTATAAGGCAATATAAACTTATTAATAATTACTGATAATATTGCACCAACTGCTACACACACAATTCTATTTATTGTGAATATGCCTGGTGTTCCTAATAATGCCGCCGCTCCAATAGCTGAAACAGTAACACATATCATATTATATTTATACTTTGTAGTATAACTACCTATATACCCTGAAAGCATTAATATTATAGTTCTAATTGTAGTATCTTTAAATATCTCAAACAATGTAAACACAATTATTGAACCAATAAGTGTTGATATCATCCTATCCTTAGTTTTTTGACTTGATACTTCATATAATGGACTAACTAATGATAACATAGTAAATAGAATCCATCTTCCATCTGCAAAGTTAAAGAAATCCATTATAAATCCACCTAATGTTATTGCAAATGCTATACGTATTGCATATGAAAACTTTAAATATGGTTTTTTTATATTCTCTATTGATAGAATAGATTTTTTAAACTCTTCAGGAATCTCTTCTATTTTTTTAATTAAGTTGTATTTTTCTTTACCTAATACTTGTAATTCATTAAATGACTCATCTATAAATAAAGCATTATTTATAATTTGTAATGAAATTAAATCGTTAGTATGATTCTCGCCATGTTTTCTAATAATTTTATCTAAATAAACATCTACTTCTTTGATTTTATTTTCATCATCAAAACTATCTCTTATTTTTTCTATAAATATATATATGTCCTCAAGTATATCCTCATTATCCGACTTATAATCTATCTTATCTATTAGGAAAGTTATTTTTTCTATCCCCATAGATAAGTTCAATTTTATTCTTCCTTCTTCAGTAAAATAAAAACTCTCTTCTCTTTTTTCATAAACTGCTTTTCTAAACTCAGATATAAGTTTTATAATATTTTCATTTAAAGATTCATCTATATTACCATTTTTAAAATTATCTATTTTAATTAATAAGCTGTTGCATGCATCCCTAAGCAACTTATTTCCTAACTTAGATAATCTATTTTTATTAGCAATTAATTGCGTAACCATAATTAATATTGCACCAACTACTAATGAAAGTAACCTAAGAGGAATTTTATCCACACTAACTGGTGATGTTAATATAAATAGATATTGTAGTGTAAATGGCAAGTACATTGGCTTCTTAATGTTATAACAAAGTAAATAACTTAAACTAAATACTACTACTAAGTTAATAGGTATAGCTAACCACATATTTGAACTAGCTACGATTGCTCCAATTCCTATAAACAAATTCAGCACTATAAATTTTGCTGTATTTTTAATTGGATTTAAAGTTAAATCTCGTTCTAAAAACATTAGCATTGCTGTAACTGTAGTAACTCCTATCAATGTATTTTCATTACCAAAAATAGTCTTAAATATTACGATAAATGCTACAATTGCTACAAAAGTTACTGTTTTAGATATTATTAATTTCTTATTCATTTCACTCTACCTTCTATTCCCAAAATTTAATATACAAGAAACAATTCTACTACAATTATTATTAACTTGCACTAGTAACCTGATTCAAGTATAAAATTTAATATATAGTTTATAAATAAATTTTTATACATTAATGCATTTTCACAAAAAAATAGCAGCTTAGATTTATTTTTCAGCTGCTATTTCCTAACTTTTCAATTTATTCTTTCTATATTAAAGTATCCTCACTAAATTATAATTTATAAATCTAGTCTGTCTATAATCGTTAATCCTAATTCATTGGCATACTCAATTCCCATATCTAGGTCTTTAACTTCCTTTGGATAATGTGCATCTATTCCTACAATTATCTTTACATCGTACTCTTTAGCCACTTTCCAGAAATCATTGTGTGGATATTGATATCTAGTTCCATTATTATATGTAAATGTTGGTTTTCTTAATCCATTAACATTAATTTCTAAAGGCATATCAAGTTCAACTGCCTTTTCAATTATTCTTCTTGATGCTCTTTCTGTATGTTCGTCCCAATTTAAATATCTTCTTCCCCATAGATCTGGATGTGCTAGATACACAAACAATCCTGTTTCCATTGATTCAATAACATAGTCAACATACATATCTAATACTTCTGGTGTTAATTCTACATCTCCAACATATACAAATTCACCTTCATAAGGGAAGAAATGTGCTCCTAAAATTAAATAATCTACTTTATATTTTTCTTGTAATTCTTCATAAAGCCAACCATAGTCTCTAAAGTATTCACATTCAATACCCTTCTTTATTGATATTTCATGTCCATGTTTTTTTACTTCTTCATCTATATCATTAAAATATCCTTGTAACTCTTCATATTTCATTCTATTTCCATTATCTATATCTTTTCCTGGATGTGGCATGTGATCTGATATACCTATTTCATCAAGGCCTGCTTCTATTGCAGCTTCAACATACTCTGCTACAGTTCCATCTGCATGTATGCACCTATAATTATGTGTGTGATAATTTGCTCTCATATCTTATCCTCCATCTGTCGTTTTTTGTATATAATACAATTCTAGTACATGTTTATATAAAAAGAAAGGCTACTGATACACTTCAGCAGCCTGTAAACAATTAACTCAAAAACTTTTTTATTATTTTTTATATTTATATATAATTTTAATGAAAATCTATGATTCTTACTTTGTTTCTAATATATTTCCTTCTGGAATTGAGTCAATAAATCTGCTTCTCTCTGTTGCAAATCCATTTTTATTTTGACATGTATAGCTTAAAAACAGCTCTTGTTTAGCTCTTGTTATCGCAACATAAAACAATCTTGATTCTTCTGTTATGTTCCCTGATTTAAGTGACATATAACTTGGGAATTTACCTTCTTGAAGTCCTGCAATAAATACATAATCAAACTCTAATCCCTTTGATTGATGGATTGTTATAATTGGAATCCTAGGGTTATTGGATTTTTTAATCATAAGTTCTTCCATTTCCCCATTTGATAATGAAGTCATATTTACAACTTCAATTAACGAATCCCTAGCCCCTTTAGTTAAATCATCAATTTCTTTTAAGAAGAAATAAAAATTAAGCATTCTATCTCGTCTTTCTTCTTTTTCATCCGAAGTATATAAATCTTTAAGTTTAAAACTATTAACAATATGTCCTACTATATCACATGGTCTAGCATCTATTGATTTTTCCATCAATGAATTTAAAGCTTCACTTATTCCTTTAAAAGCTTTTAAATGCTTAGTTATTAGTGATATTCTTTCAAATGATGTTGAAGCTATATCATTATTTATAGCCATAACTAAAAGTTCTGCTGTTGCTAATATATCATCCATAGCATTATGTGATGGCTTATGGTTTGTTTTAAAATGATTACTTAATGTATCTAGCTTATGATTTATCATATTTGGATAGAATCTTCTATAAATATCTAACGTATCATAAAAACCTTTAAACTGTGGTTTTCCTAAATCACATCTTGAAAGTTCACTTGTGAATATATTTATATCATACTGAACATTATGACCTACAATTATTGTATCTTTTGAAAACTCAACAAATGACTTAAGTACAAGTTCCTTATCTTCTCCATTTTCATCAAGGAATTCATCAGCAAACCCATGAACTAATGCTGATGTACCAACACTTTTATTAGGTTTAATAAATCTCTCAAACTTTTCTATAACTTCACCATTTTTATTTATTTTAATAGCTGCAATTTGGATTATTTCATCCTCCGTTACATCTATTCCTGTACTTTCAACATCAAATACAATTATATTTTCACTTTGATACTCATTTATTAAAAGCGAGAAATACTCACCATTGTCAAATGTAATTGGATTTATAAAATCAGTTAATCTAATACCAAGCTTTTTGTATTCATCTGAATCTATTGCTTCTAGAGTTTTATCACCTATTCCTGTTGGGAGTCTCTTTAATATTCTTTTTAAACTTATAGAGTCATTATTGTTAACTATTAGTTTTAAAAATGCTATTATGTCTTTTATTTCTTGTCTTCTAAAGAATTTGAATTCATCTACAAGTACAAATTGGAACTTAGAACTTGATCCAGTTTTCATAAATTCCTTACTTAAATCAATGTTGTATCCATTGTCTCTTGTTAAAATACAAGTTCTTGATATATCTTTCCCTTGTGCTTCTAACTCTTTGATTTGACTAAAAATCCACCATGCTTCTTCTACTATACTATTTGATTTCTTTAGCCTTATTTGCTCTCCATTTTGAGAACTAAAAGCTTCTATTCCATCTTCATAAGTACTTTTTAATTCAGAAGTAAATGACTTTTCTAAATAGCCAAGTGCTGCCTTTGTAAGATTTTGAGTTGATCTATAATTTTTAGTAAATACAATTCTTACTGGCTTATATTTTTCATATGATTCAATTATTTCATTTGGCTCAGAGCCTCTCCATGCATAGATAGTTTGAAACTTATCTCCGCATAGCAATATATTATTATCTCCAAATATTTTTTCAATAATATTATACTCAGATGCACTAGTATCTTGCATCTCATCTATATTTATAAACTTATATCTATTTTCAAGTGAATTAACTACTTCTTTATCCTCAAAAATTTCTTTAGCCTTCATTATTAAATCATTAAAATCTAAAGAATGGTTATTAGCCATTAAAGAATTATAACTTTTAAGAATAGTCGCTCCATTTTTCTTTAATCCATCTTTTAATTGCTTATCTACATATTTGTAATTTTGAAGACAAATATCATTTATTGCATCATCTTTATACTTATACATAAATTCAATGATTCTATTGTAATCCTCTAAATCATTTCCTGTAAAAGTATCTAGTTTAACTCTTAACTCCTTAACTTTATTAATAAAGTTAAGGAGTGATTTTACTGGATAATTATAATGATTTATATCCTTAATAATTTCCTTACAATCATCTTCATCACATACAGTAAAATCTGTAAAAATATCAGTTTTCTTTTTTGCTTGCTCTTTTATAACTTGAAGACAAAAACTATGAAAAGTCTTAACATTAACCTTTAATCCCTCAGCTCCAACAAGTCCTTCAATTCTTCCCTTCATTTCCTTACATGCTTTATTTGTAAAAGTAATACAAAGAATTTCTTCTGCTGTAGCTTTACCTGCTCTAATTATATTACCAACTCTTCTTGCTAAAGTATCAGTTTTACCTGTTCCTGCTGAAGCAATTAATAATATATTTTTCTCTAACTCATTTACTACATTTTGTTGTTCTTTATTTAGTTCTAATGACATATTAACTCCCTTTTTATTTTAGTATTATCTTTTTTAATAACTATATAAAATATTTTTTCTAATTTACCTGTATCCATATTTCAATTATATTACTAACATTATACACTAAAATTCACCTATGTACCCGTCTTCTATATGATGATTTCTTTATACAATAATAAAAACTTCTGCATCCAAACAAAATAAAAATATTCTAATTTTATAATAAAAGTGAGTACATATCAACATGATAAATCATCTTGATATGTACTCACTTTCATTTTGTTTTTATTATATATTTATTGGTTTACTTTTAAGGCTGTGTAAATTTTCTCTCTAAATCTTATTGCTAGACCAGATAATAATAATGCTATAAATGCTCCACCTAATACTCTTGATGATGTATCACCAGTACTTGGTTTCTTATTGTTATCTACTCCGTTATTGCTAGTCCCACTGTTATTAGTGCTATTGTCTGTATTTCCTAAGTTATTATTCTTTTCTAATTCAGCAATAATAGTTTCAGCTTTTATAAGTTTATCTAAATTTGTTACTAATGATTTTTGTTTTTCAGTTAATGAATTATATGCATTTCTTGCATCTGTAACAGCTTCTTTATTTTCTATTACTATTGTTTCTGGTAATTTTGCAATCATATTTATAACATTTTGTGCTGCATTAATATCTACTTTTAATTCATTCACTACTTTTTCTGCTGCAACTAACTTATCTATATTACTCACTAGATTTTTTTCTGATTCTGATAAATCATTATACATACATCTTGCCTTTCTTATTGAAAGCTCATTTTCTAATGTAATATCTTCTGGTAATGTATTTATAATATCAATTATTCTATCAGTAGTTAATGATTTTGCATCATATAATAATATGTTATTATCTCCTGGTGCTGGATCTGTTAATAATGAATCAATTAACCCAATAAGAGCACCTGAAATGACTAGTTCTAATGGTTGATTTTCTATTTTAACAGCATCAAATAATATACCTAATGTTAATGAATTAAGTAAATCTGCTAGTCCACAATCTCCTAGCTCTGCTTTAGCGTCTTTACTACTTAGTAATTTAATAACAAATTGTCTAACTATATTTTTCTTCATGCCTTGAGATGGAGTTTTCATTTCTTCAATTAGACTATTTAATTCTTCACTATACTCTTGATCTCCAGCATAAACTTCTTTTAAGCAATATTGAACTACATCCATGAATGTCCACTCTTCATTTAACTTTGCTTCTTTTAAAGATGTAATTACAACTTTCAAATAATTCATTAATTGAGTTTGTGATGGCATGAATTCTTTATTTGCAAATTCTTCACCATCTATTATTTCTGACTTAATAGACTCTTGAATTAACGCATCTATATTATCTTGCCCTATTGTTTCAATAATTGAATTTAAATCTATCGATTCTCCACTTCTTCCCTCATATGTTACTGAACCCGTTAATATATCAATTAGTAAATTTACAACCATATCAGGAATTCCCGCAGCTAAGAATTCATCTGCATATTCAGGGAAGTTTTCAATTCCTTTTACTTCTGTAATAAAATCACTAGTTACTTTAAATCTATTAATATCTTTATCTAATTCAACTGTTCTTATTGGACATGGAGCTGTAACTAAAGAACCTGTTGCTATATCAAATATAGAGTTTCCTTTTGCTGTTGTCTTTTGACTAATACTTTGAGCATGGAAATGTCCTGAGAATAAATATTCCATACCAGCATCTGCAAATAACTCTGATAATCTTTCATTTTCATCAACAACATATGGAGCAAATATAGTCGCTTGTCCAGCAAACTGCTCTACAATAGCATGATGCATCATTCCTATAACTTGATCTCCCTCAGCTTTTGCTATATTAATTTGATCTAAAATCCAAGATTCTAAATCAGCTGTTAATCTTCCTGCTGTACGTTGGTCATACTTAGTATCTTCAGTTGAACCATATATTCCTGAATCTATAGCAATTAATCTATATCCTGGCTTTAGTTCTGCAACATATGATAATGAATCTTCATGAGTTGCAATTGCTTGTTCATATCCAAAGTCTGAATAAATATCTTTAAATTCATCTGGTAATGCTGTATCAACAGAATATGTACTATCCCCTTCAAATCTTACTGCATCAGGATGATTAATATCATGATTTCCATTTATCACAAAAACTTCAATTCCATTATCCTCAAGCTCTGATAGCTTTTCTGCTACTCTTTTATGTCCTAACTCTTCTGAATCCTTTGTTAAATCCCCTGGTATAAGCACTACATCTGGTTTTTGAGCTATAACCTTATCTATTGCAGCATCAAGTATAGCAACACTCTCTGTTAGCATTTTTCTATCGCCCTTTAAATATTCTTGAAAAGCTGGCCCTTTATCACCTGCAAGTTCTTCTGCAAAATAATGAAGGTCTGACATTGATACTATTTCTAATCCATCATTTTCTTTAATTGATGCCATTGATGTAACACTAGGTAATATATTAGTAGTTACCATAACACCTACAAGCGTAGTAGTTAAAAATCTTAAGTTCTTTTTCATCATACTCTCCTTATAAACCATATTTTAGTTGTTTTTACTATTAATCTCATTTATTAGTTTATAATATGAATATTAACTTTGAATTAAGCAACAGTTAACTATACTTTACTGTTATGAACATTTTGTGTATATTTTAAGAACAAAATTTATAGCAATTAAATATTAATGGGAATGTATCAAAATAATAAATCATTTTTATACATTCCCATTTTTTATGAGCAAATTCTATTTTTTCCATCTTGCTTAGCTTTATACATCATTTTATCTGCTACTTCCATTACTTTCTCACCAGATGTTATACTATCTGCTACTCCAATACTTATTGTTATTTTTGTATCGTATTCCCACTTTATTTTTTCAACACTTTCTCTTATTATTTCTAAATTCATTAAAACAGATTCTTTTTTTAATTTAGAATACATTATAACAAATTCTTCTCCACCAAACCTTGAAATGAAAGCATTATCTGGTAATAGTGACTTTATTTTTTCTGCAACTTTTACTAAAGCAGTATCCCCAAACATATGTCCATACGTATCATTAACCTTTTTATAATCATCTAAATCTAATATTGCAATATAAAATTCTTCTTTACTTGTAATACCACTTTTAAGTCTATTTTGTAAATATTTTTTGTTATATACATTTGTTAATCCATCTATCATTAATCCATGTGATATTGTTTTAATCTTTTCACTCTTTTTCTTATTCTTAATCATTAAAATAATTACTATGAATGATGCTATTAATAGTAATGTTAAAAATATAACAATCTTGGCTGTGAAATCTATTTTTTGTTCTTGAAGAGCAGTCTTTGCTTTTAGCTCAACACTCTCAACTCTATATGTATAAAGTAAGTTAGAAGCTGAGCTATCACCTCTAAGTAATCTTATTTTTTCATTTAATCTATCTCTTTCTCTTCTATATTCTAATTCTCTAGAGTCATCTCCAATAAACTGATAAAATTTAATTAATTGATTGATTATATCTGGACTTATTCTATAATACTCAGTTTCATTTGCTAAATCATAAGCAAATTTTGATGATAATATGGCCTTATCATAATCACCAATTTCACTTAAATATTCAGCGTATATTGTTCCATATAATACACTTAATTTATCATTACTTGCAAATATATCTTTATCAATATCTTTTAATATCTCATCAGCTCTGTTCAACTCACCTAACTGCACATTATTATTAATCATTAACAACATATTTTCATTCTTAGTGATATCTGCTACTGAGTTATCTTCCATTGCTTCTAAAACTACATTAGCTTTTTCAAGATATTGATTTGAAAGTTCAAATTCATTACATTCAATATAATATTTAGCCACATTTGAATATATATCGGCCCTATCAACATCCCCTATCTTATCCAAATCAACCATAGCTTTATTGAAATATGTCTCTGCTTCATTACTCATACCTAATTGTATAGCTACATTTGCTATAAATAACCTTACCGCAATTGCCTCTTGAAGATAAAGATTATCTTTTGTTTCGTCATAAATTTCTAAACATATTTCTGATGCTTTATTAGCATAAAAAATTGCTGTTGAATCCTTATACTCTATATTTGATAATGTTGATACCCAACCATATACTTCAAATAATTCTAAATTAAGATTTGTTTCTTGAAAGAGAGCCTCTGACTCTTGAAATACTTTCATTAATCCTTCATAATCACCATTAGCTCTGAGATTCCTCATTATCTCAAAATATACTGCACATTTAAGTTTTTTGTTGCTTTCCACTTTTTCTTTACCTAAAAGTGAATTTGCATACTTTAAAGCTTCCTCTGAATCATTATAATTTTCTTGCATATATGTGCTAAACCCTTGAACTATGTCTTCCGAGCCTACTGCATATACACTTTCTATATTCACATTTAAAATAATATTAAATGTAAATACTATAATTAATACGCGACCTATAAAATTCCTCATACAATCTAACCCCTTCCCTCTAAAGTTATCTTTAGCTTTTATAAAACTTAACTATATTCTATTTATGGCTTGTTATAAAAAAAGCTACTCATAAAGAGTAGCTAAATTTATCAATTAACTAATTAATTTATTAAAATTAACATATAGTTTATAATAGCAAAAAGATTGTACACTCTTTGGCAACTGGCTGGCATAGTATTCCCTTAGCCCCTTTAGTTTTGTGTCACTAGATTTCCCTAGTTTTACCTATTAAGTTTTATTATCTTAATTTTACAATAAAAGATTGATTATTACAAGTTTTTACAACACATTTCAATCTTTTTATAGATAATATTACTTTTTTGCACATAGAGTTAAATATTTATTATTAAATTATAGTAAATCTTGATAATGATTTATTTAAATTAGATGATTCTTCTACTAAATAATCTGAAGATTTCTTTACTTCTTGTAGTGAAGATAACTGACCTTCTGTCAATGCTGATATTTCCTCAGTAGAACTTGTTGTCTCTTCTATAGCGGCTGCTAAGTTTTCAACTGAATTAGATATCAGTTCTTTATTTTCTATAATACCTTTATTTATTGAATCAATATCTCCTATTTCACTATTAATCTCTTTAATTGATTGCTCAATAAGATTAAATGATTCTTGTGTATCAACTACACTGATAGTTTGATCATCTACCGCTTTAATTATGTCATTTACAGCTTTTGTTGAATCCCCTATGTTAACTATTATTGTCTCTATTATTGTTTTGATATCATTAGTTGCATTTGAACTTTCTTCAGCTAAGCTTTTTATTTCTCTTGCAACAACATCAAATCCCTTTCCAGCTTCCCCTGCTCTAGCAGCTTCAATCGAAGCATTTAGTGCTAATAAATTTGTTTGAGAAGTAATACTATTAATGATATTTAATATTGAATTTATGCTCTTAGAACTTTCTTCTACTTTATTTATTGATCCATTAATATTATCAACAGATTGTCTTGTTTTATCAGATGATATTATAAGATTATCAATTGATGTACTTCCTCTTTCATTATTTTTCATAGCTGTATTACATAATGAATACGTATTATTTATCTTTTCAGATATTCTATCTATTTCACTTGCTAATTCATCTATTTTAGTTACTACTGAATCAACCTCTATAGCTTGAGATGATGATGCATTAGCTATTTGTTCGATGGCTTGTGCTATCTCCTCTGAGTGTTCAGCAACTTGTGTACTTAATTCATTTAGTTCATTTGCATTTGCATTTACACTATCTGATACTTCTTTTCCACTTGTAATAATTCCTCTAAAACTATCTATCATAGAATTAAACGAATTTGCTATACTTTCAAATTCATCATTTGACTGTATTGAAAGCTTAGTATTTATATTTCCACTTTCAGCAATTGCTAATCCTTGATTTATTGATTTAATATTATCTCCTAGCTTATTTGAGAATTTAGTTATTATGTATATTGTTAAAGGACATAATATTGCAAGTATAATTCCTATCATTACTATTAATTCAATAATAAACCCTCTATGTTCTGTCTTAGATACAAGTGTTATTATTGTTATTTCGCAATCTTCCACTTTTGAATATTTATAAAGGTATTCACTGCCATATAACTCAGTAATACCTGTTTCATTTTTCCCTTCTTCTATACTTTTTAATAAATATTCATCTTTTAGTTTTTCCCCTATAAAGCTTTCATCAACTATTCCTGAAACAACATATCCATTTCTATCAAGTAAAATCGAATGACCTGTTTCACTAAATACAGTTTCATTTGTAAAAACATCTAAATCTATAAATTTAACATCAAGCCCAAGTACACCTATAAAATCACCATTATCATCCAGAACAGCTTGATTTAATGTAATTATACTTTCACCTGATACCTCGTCCTTATATGGTCCATACCATACTGTCCCTTTTTCTTTTGCACTATTATATATAGCTTTAACTTCTTCACTTTCATTATTATACCCATCATTCATTGGATATGAATACTTATATCCATTTTCCAATGTAACATATGAACGTGTTATAAGGTTTGTATTAGTATTAAATCCATTTACTATATCCTTAAGATTTTCCGTTTCATTATTTTTATAATCCTTTTGTATTACTTTTGAATTTAATATTACTGTACCTCTCCCTGAAAGTCCCCAAAAATAATCTTGTGTTTGTAACTTTACAGCTCTATTACCATTACCTAAATCCATATTTAATGTTCTATTTGAGAACATAGATAAGCTTGTTGTTGTTATTGTTATAAATATTATTGCCAATAAACCTACAAGTGAAAATACTATTTTTAACAGCTTTGATTTAGTTGTTTTTTCATTCTTATCAAATAGTTTAATATTTCTTATTTTTTGTATCATATGCTTCATATAATTACTACACCTACCCCTTTTAATGTTTTCTCACAATATATATCGTCTATCTTTTTACATTCTTTATGCACAAAATATTTGTTGTAATATTCTGTACTATTACTAATAGTATAATAAGCTAAATAATCTCTGTAGTTAATCTCAACTTTTTCATACTTATAATTTACTGTAAAAAAAAGGAACTACATTGTAAAATGTAGTTCCTTTATTTCCTCATAAATAATCTCTCTTATTTCTTTATATTCTAACAATGATTTATTAACACAACTAACTTCTATATTAGCTTCCTTTAATAAATTATTCCATGAATTACTTCCTAATATAATATCTTTTCTAAGATGTCTTCCTGCCATAATTAATAGTGGTACAATAGTTATATGCTTCACCTTACTCCACTTTAATTTTTCAATTATTTGATCTATGGATTCTTTTCCTTCTAATGTTCCAAAAAATATTTCCCCATTATAAGTTTGCTTTAAAACCTCTATTAAATTATAATATTCATCATGATTAGCCGTTCTTGATCCATGTCCGATAAACAAAATGGGACCTCTCAACCCCTTCAATAAAATTGGCGATATGTAATTGCATATATTTTCCAACTTTTCTCCAGTGTATCCCAATAAACTACTTCCTATGTGTATAGTTCTAAACCTATCTCTATAATTTTCTATTATTTTTTTTATATTTCTAATCTCATTTCCATCAAAAATATGTAATGGCTTAATAAAAACCTCTTCGTATCCAATTAGACTTAATTCATTTAATACTTCATCTAATGATTGTATAACTATCCCATTTGTTTCCCTAAGTATATTTCTAATTCGATCACTTGTAAAACTATTAAATATTACATACTCATCTCCTAGCTTTTTATTAAGTTCATTAGTTAAACCACCTATACTTTTTTTCATTCCCTCAATGCTAGATGTTCCAAATGATACTAATACTATTGCTTTTTTCATTTATTGCACTTCAAATCTGCTAAATGCATCTAAGAATTTTTGTACATGTTCCTCAGTATGAACCGCTGATAAGAATAAAGCTTCAAACTGTGATGGTGGTAAATTAATCCCTTCACTTAACATATGAAGGAAATATTGCTTAAACATATTTAAATCACAAGTTTTAACATCTGCATATGATGTAATCTCTTTACAATCTGTAAAGAATAATGTCATCATTCCACCACATCTATTCACCACTACTGAAATACCTTTATCATTGGCTATGTTCTTTATTCCATCTTCAAGCATCTTTCCTATCTTTTCTATATTATTATAAATATCTTCTTTATTCTGTTTAAGTTTATTTAATGTAGCAAGTCCTGCAGCCATAACTATAGGATTTCCAGACATAGTACCTGCTTGATACACTCCACCTAAAGGTGATAAGTATTTCATTATATCAAGCCTACCACCATAAGCTCCAGTTGGAAGACCTCCTCCAATTATCTTTGCATATGTTACTAAATCAGGCTTAACATCAAATAATTCTTGTGCTCCATTAAATGAAACTCTAAATCCACTCATGACTTCATCAAATATAAGAAGTGCACCATACTCATCACAAAGTAATCTTAAAACTTTCATAAATCTATTATCAGCTTTAATTACTCCCATATTACCAGCTACTGGTTCAATTATTATTGCTGCAATATCCTCTCCATACTCTCTAAATAGTTTTTTCACTTGATCTACATCATTATAAACTCCAATAATAGTATTCTTAATACTTTCATCTGGTACTCCTTCTGATCCTGGTATGCCACTAGTTAAAACTCCTGAACCTGCTTCAACTAAAAATCCATCAAAATGTCCATGATAGCATCCAGCAAATTTAATTATCTTGTTTTTCCCTGTATAACCTCTAGCAAGTTTTACAGCACTCATTGTTGCTTCAGTTCCTGAGTTAACCATTCTTACCATATCTACTGAATCTATATTTTCACAAAGGAATTTACTCATTTGAAGCTCAAGTTCTGTTGGTGCTCCAAATGCAATTGAACTTTGTGCAATCTCTCTAATACATGTAACAACATCTTCATCACAATGACCTAATATCATTGGTCCCCAAGCTAAAACAAAATCTATATATTCATTTCCATCTTCATCTATTATTACAGCACCTTTTCCACTCTTAATTACAGGTGGATTTATACCTACTTCTTTATATGATCTAACTGGAGAGTTTACACCACCTGGCATATATTTTTTTGATTCTTGAAAAATATCTTTGTTACTCATAAATTAATCCTCCTTAAGCCATCTTGCAGCTTCCATAGCGTAATACGTAATTATAATATTAGCACCTGCTCTTTTTATTGATAAAAGCATTTCTAATGCTACTGCTTTCTCATTTATATAACCAAGTTGTGCAGCAGCTTTAACCATTGAATATTCTCCACTTACATTGTAGGCACAAATAGGTACATCTACTCTTTCACTTGCCATCTTTATTATATCTAAATACGAAAGTGCTGGCTTAACCATAATTATATCTGCACCTTCTTCTATATCCATATCAATCTCTCTTAAAGCTTCTTTGCTATTTGCAGGATCCATCTGATAACTTTTTCTATCACCAAATTGTGGTGCTGAATCAGCAGCTTCCCTAAATGGACCATAAAAGGCTGAGGAATATTTAGCTGCATAACTAATTATTGCAATACTATAATACCCAGCTTCATCTAATATATTTCTCATATGACCTATTCTTCCATCCATCATATCAGATGGGGCTACGATATCAGCTCCTGCTTTTACATGAGATAATGCAATTTGTGATAATACCTTAATTGTTTTATCATTATCAACTTTGTCACCATCAAGTATTCCACAATGACCATGACTTGTATACTCACACATACAAACATCTGTTATTACACATAATTCACTAGAGATTTCTTTAATTTTTCTTATCCCCTTTTGAATTATTCCATCATCGCTATAAGCTTCTGACCCACAACAATCCTTTGACTTTGGAAGTCCAAATAATATTATTCCTTTAATTCCAAGTGAAACTACCTCTTCAATCACTTCATGAACTCTATCAAGAGACCAATGATAATTTCCTGGCATTGATGATATCTCTGCTTTTATATTTTCTCCTTCTACAAGAAAAATAGGATATATAAAATCATTAACGCTTAGCACTGTTTCTCTCACTAAATCTCTAATTGCAGCTGTTTCCCTGAGCCTTCTACCTCTTTTAATCATTATTATTTCTCCTTACTATATAGCTGTACTATTTCCTCTAAAAATCCCTCTTCAGAATGTTTTTTGCAAATGTAACATTCTATCCCTACTGATTTTAACTCCTTCGCTGTTTGTGGTCCTATTGCTATACACCTCTTAGATTTTATTTCTTCTATACTAAACATACTAATCATATTTTTAACTGTACTAGGACTTGTAAATAGTATTATATCCACTTCATTAAAAGCCTTTTTATTTTTAACATCTCCACATACAGTGTCATATGTATGTACTCTATCAACTTTTAATCCAATCTTTTCTATCTCTTCTTTTAAATATTCTCTACTACTTGATGAACAAGGTATTAAAACTAATTCTCCTGAGTTTAAATTAGACTCTAAAGCTTTAAATAACCCTTCACCAACAAACTCCCTGGCCATTACAAAAGCTTGTATTCCTCTTTCTTCTAAAGCCTTTCTAGTAGCTTTACCCACTACCGAAAATTTAGCTTTAATATTTCTAATATCGTATTTTTCTTCTCGTAAATAATCAAAAAACATATTTACACCATTTACAGAAGTTAATAATATATGATCATATTCATTTAACTTCTCTAGATATGGCTTTAGATTACTTTTAGTTTCTTTTATCTTAATTGAATTAATTTCAGTAACTTCTGCACCAAGACTTTTAATATTCTCCTTTAAGTTTGATGCTTGCTCTCTTGATCTAGTTACACAAATATTCACTCCAAATAACGGTTTCTTTTCGTACCATGAAAGTTTTTCATTTAATCCAACAACATCACCAATCGCTATTATGCATGGTGATTTTAAACCTGCTAATTTTACTTTTTTAGATATATCCTTCATAGTTCCAACTACTTTTCTTTGCTTTGAAGATGTTCCTCTCATTACAACAGCCGCTTTAGTTTTAATATCTTTGCCATTATCAACTAATCTTTCGATTATATTATCAAGATTTTCAAGCCCCATCATAAATACAAGTGTACCATTCTCTTTTGCTAAGCTTTCAAAGTTCACATTCATACTAGAAGCAGTCATTCCTGTAACTATATGAAAACTTTGTGCTATTCCTCTTTGAGTTATTGGAATACCTGCATAGTTTAAAACTGAAATAGGTGATGTAACTCCTGGTATAACTTCAAAATCTATTCCTTCATCTACTAAAGCTAAAATTTCTTCACCGCCACGTCCAAACACATAAGGGTCTCCCCCCTTAACTCTGCCAACAATATGTCCTTCTTTAGCAAGTTTCACAATCATATTATTTATTTCTTCCTGTGTTTTATAATGTGCACCTGGTTCTTTTCCACAATAATATACTTCGCATTCTTCTGAAACATAATTTAAAATATTATTTGATACTAACCTATCATAAAGTACTGCTGTACATTCTTTTAATACTCTAACTGCTTTAAGTGTTAAAAGTTCCTCATCCCCAGGTCCCGTTCCAATTATATATGCTTTACTCATATCCAAACTCCTAACTATTTCTAATCTTCATGCCAAGTGTTTTACCTATCTCTATATACTCATCCTTATTTCCTAATATATCTTTTTTAACTATATTTCCATTAACATTAAATGTTCCTATCATATATAAATCATCATTCTTAACTTCACTATATACTCCAATTAGAGAATGACATCCTCCGTTTAACTCCTTCATGAAACTTCTTTCAGCTTCAACTTGAAGTCTAACATTTTTATCATCTAATGCTTTAAAATACTTATTATTTTCTTTACCTATAACAACCTCAATTCCTAATGCACCTTGACCTACAGCTGGTATGAACTCCATTGGATTAAAGTAATCTGTTATTATATCTTTAAGTCCTAGTCTTTTTAGCCCCGCTGCAGCTAAGATTATTCCATCTAAGTTTTGATTTTTCATCTTTTCAAGCCTAGTTTGAACATTACCTCTTATAGGTACAATTTCAAAATCTGGTCTCATAGCTTTTAATTGCTCTGCTCTTCTTATGCTACTTGTTCCAATCTTTGCACCTTTTCTTAAATCTTTTATATTAATTCCGTTTAAAGATATAAAAGCATCTCTAACATCTTCTCTTTCAGGCATAGCAATAAGCTCGAAGCCTTCTGGCATTTCATATGGAACATCTTTCATACTATGTATAGCTGCATCTGCACGTCCTTCAAACAATGCAATTTCAATGTCCTTAACAAACACACCTTTTCCACCGATTTTATCTAAAGTTACATCAAGCCTTCTATCTCCCTCTGTAACAATTAATAACTTTTTACTATCTATATTTTCTTTTTCCTTTAAAAGTTCCATAACTCTTTCTGTTTGCACCCTAGCTAATTTACTTTTTCTAGTTGCTAAAATTAATTCCATTAGTACACCTCATTATCGAAACTTAGTATGTTATTTACTAAACTTTCATCATAAAATAAATTTAAAACTTTTCTATCTACACCTAGCTCATAAAAAAACTTGAAATCTTCTGATATAATAAAATTTAGCAACTCACTTTTCAATTTATCTATCTTTTTAATATTATCTCTAAGCTTTGATGAATAACTAATAAATTCATCATATTCCCTAGCTACATTAATTGCTTTATCAACTACCATTAATGAACCCTTAGGGTTGCCAACCTTAGAATTAATAGAAATTATAACATTCTCACTTTCTCTACTTACAGGAACAACTCCCATCCCTTCTTTAAAGTCATGAGAGTTTATATATATTTTAGATATTGAATTACAATCGCATATAATTCTATCTATTGTAGTCTTCTCATTTATAGCAATAATAATCAAGTGCTTATCATTTATAAATCTAAAACTATATTCCTCTTCAATAAGGCTTAGGTTTTTTTCACTCATACTCTTTATTTCTTCACAAAAATCACGTGATAAAATTTCTACCATTGCTCCTTTTTTTATAAAGCTTTTAGATTTTAAAAAGGCTGCTTTTCCCCCTCCTATAACCCCTACTTTAATTGCATCACCAAATAATGTTATAGGTAGATAATTATCTACTCTTCCATAAATATCTTCTTTATTACCATTAAGCACTCTTCTTCACATCCCTTTAACTTAGCTTCCTTTAGAACATTTATAGCCTTATTAACATAAAAGTCCGATGTACTTTTCATAAGTACTTTAGCTAAGTCTATATCATCATCACTTTTGCACCTCTTGCTAAAGGAATCTACTCTTTCATTTATAACCTTTGATTCAGTATTCTTAATATTTTTTATGTATCCTGCGATATCTCTTATATTAAGCCAATTAATAAATTCTTTATAATAATCATTTAAAATAAATTTAAATTGTTCCATTCTAGCACTTCTCAATTTTTTGTTTTCACTATCTAAAATCCCAATGTCATCTATATCATAAAGTCTTACCCTAGTTAAATTTTTTAAACGCTTATCTATATCTCTTGGTACAGCTAAATCGAAAATGACTAAATCATTACCGGCTTCACTTATATCATCTTTATTTATCATAAGATGAGGTGAAGCTGTGCAACTTATTATTCCATCTATAGTATTTATCACGTGCTTAGCTTCATTAAAATCTAAAACACAAACTCTACTATCATCTATATTTTCAACTTTTGATTTATCTCTAATAACTACATAGATACAATTAAAATCATATGTAAGTGCATGTTTTATCACGAGCTTACCAACATCACCATAGCCAATTAGCATTAGACTTTTAACTCCATATGCTACTGATTTTGTAACTGCAATTGATGATGCAGATACTGGTATTTCGTATAACTTACTTTGTGTTTTAAACTTTTTACCGCAACTTAAAGCATCTTCAAATAACCTTTGAAGTTCACAATTAACTGCGTCTGCTTCCATAGATTTATTGTATGCATCTTTTACTTGACCAAGTATTTGATCTTCACCTAATATTCTAGAATGAAACCCGCATATAACTTCCATTATATGTTTTACTACTGTTTCACCTTGACTTACAAAGCAGTACTCTCTATATTCTTCATTCCACCCTAATATGGTGAATATTTCATTTAAATATAAATTTGCATCCTTATCATCACTTAAATATATCTCAGTTCTATTACAGGTACTAACTATAACAACTTCCTTAAATATATCTGAAAGATTAGCCAATACTTCCTTTTGCTTTTTAGGTAGTAAAGTTAACTTCTCTCTTATATGTATATCAACATATTTTTTTATTCCAATAAGTTGTAACATTTTAGTTCTCCTTATATAGCATTATCTTCTCTATAAATCTCCTATCTACTTCAGTATGCTTTGCATTAGAAGAATGTATGTATGAAAAACTTCTATTTATATCAATATCAGGATTTATTGGTAAAACAACTATCTCACCTTTTTTTATTGAATCTCTTACTACATATTCTGAAACAAGTGTAATTCCTAAATTATTTTTTATAGCTTCATTAACTGCATAATTACTACTAAAAACAATAACATTTCTTGGAACAATCTTATTCTCTTTTAAAAATTTATATAAATATTCCTTTGTTCCTGAACCATCTTCTCTGCTAATCCACGTCTTACCACTTAATTTATACATCTCAAAATCTTGGTTTGCAACTAACGAATCCTTAGAAGCTACTAAAACTAATTTGTCATTATAAAAACTATGCACATCAATTCCCGAACTACATATCTCACCTTCAACTAATCCTATATGAATTTCTCCTGACTTAACTTTTTCTTCTATTGCGTGAGTATTTTCTATAATAACTTCAAGTTCAAGCTCTGGAAAATCTTTGATGAATTCTGCTAACATTCCTGGTAGTAGATAATTTCCTATTGTTAAACTTGCTCCTATTGTTAGTTTTCCCTTAATTTTATTTTCTAACTTATATAAATCAATTTTTGTCTTTTCTATAAGTCCAAGTATTTCATTACCTCTGTCATATACAAGTTCACCTGCTGGGGTAATTATTACTTCCTTACTTTTATTTGAACGCTGGATTAGAGTAGTATCAAAATACCCTTCTAATCTTTTAATATGTAAACTTACACTTGGTTGTGATAAATTTATTTTCTTTCCCGCCTTAGTGAAATTTTTAAAATTAACAACCTCTATAAATGTTTTAATTTCCTCAATCATAACTAATCGTCTCCAATAATATTCGTTACCCTTATTATACTATTTTTATTCCATAAAAACCTATTATAATTAGTAATAGTTACTATAACAATCAGCTATGCTTATCCCCCTGTTTAATTTAGAATTTAGAATATAAAAATAGAGGCATATAAAAATAATTTAATCATTTTTATATGCCTCTTGATTTAAAGTTTTATATACTCTCATTGTCGTCTATATTTACTGGTAATATAATATTAAACTTACTTCCTATACCCATTTCACTTTCAACATAGATTATTCCCTTATGCAACTCTACTATTTGCTTAGTGATTGTTAATCCTAATCCACTTCCACCTTTTACTTCGGAGTTTTGATCTACTACTTGATCAAACCTATTAAATATAGCTTCATGATAAATTGGATTTATTCCACAGCCAGTATCAGATACAGTAATCTTAACATTCTTATCTAAATCTTCAATAATTACCTTAATAGTTCCACCCTTAGGTGTAAATTTAATAGCATTGCTTATTAGATTCACTATACATCTCTCAATCTCCTGAGAATCACATTTTATAATTTTCTCCTCTATTTCTGGATCTATAATAATTGCAATCCCCTTATCTTCAACATAATCTTTTAATCCTAGTGAAGTTTCTTCAACTAAATATACAATATCTACATCTTCAAATTTAATTTGATAATTACCATGTTCAATCTTTGAAATATCTATTAAATTGTTAATAAGTTTCAATAATCTCTTATTATTTTTTCTTATTACCATCATGTAATAATCAAGCTTATCCTTTTTTATTTCGCCTTCACTGTTTAATTTGGTAATAAGCTGCTCTGTTGTATGTAACACATTTAATGGAGTCCTAAGCTCATGTGATAAATTTATAAAATAACTATTTTTTCCTCGTTCAAGTTCAATAACCTTATTGAATAGCTCAGTATTCTTCTTCATCTCAGCTCTTAACTTATTAGTTCTTACATCAACTAATGTATCTAACTTATTAACTTTATTCTTATTCATATAAACAATAAATAATATCATTAGAATATATATTGCTATAGCAACATTACTTAGAAAAAATGGTCTACTAATTATAAAGCTAATACTACTTTGTTCACTTACCATTCCGTTACTATTTCTCGCAATAACCCTAAAGTTATACTTTCCTGAAGAAAGATTACTAAATAAAACTTCATTATTATCCATCATTACCCATTCATTGTCAATGCCATCTAACTTATAGTAATATGTAATATTTTTACTGTTTTTATATGATGGTAAAAATACTCTAATACTGATATTATTCTCATTACTTTTAAACTTTTCTCCATCTATATTTCCATGTTTTATTCCATTCACATAAAACTCATCAAAGATAACTTCTGATATATATGTATTATCAGTAATTTCCTCTGGGAAGAATGAGTTTAATCCATTTATTCCTCCAAAGAAAAATTCTCCATCCTTAGTTTTTAAATATGATTCTCCATTAAACTCATTACTTTGAAGACCATCTGTAGTATTAAGGTTAATAAATCTATTATTTTCTATATCATATCTTGAAATACCTAAGTTAGTACTAACCCATGGATTATTATTATCATCTATAATTATCCCGTATATTGTATTATTAGGTAATCCATCTTTTACAGTAAAACGCTCAAATTTCTCTGTTTCTTTATTAAACTTATTTAATCCCAAACTAGTCCCTATCCAAAGGTTTCCAATTTCATCTTCTGCAATACATCTAATAGAATTATTCCCTATAGAGTTTTTATCCAATTCATTGTATTTGTAATTAGTTAATTCTTTATTATGAGGATCTATCTTAGTTAATCCACCCTCTAAAAAATTACCTATCCAATATACACCATCACTATCTTCAAAAATAGCTCCACTATATGTATCAGATGACTCTACTTTATTAAGTATAGGATTCAGATCTATCATATTGCCATCTTGTGGGTTAAAAATATTAAATCCATCAATCGTACCTATCCATAAATGTCCTTTTGTATCCATTAACAAGTTTTTAATATTTCTTGATACTAGTCCATCTGCTTCTGTGTACACATCTAAAGTTTTATTAGTTTTATTTAAAACATTTAATCCATTATTTGTTCCAATAAAAATATATTCACCATAGCCTGAAATATCATTCACTCTATTGCTACTAAGCTTTATATCACTATTAATTGATAGATTATTTACAGTATCCTTTTCTCGATCTATTATATTTAGACCTTTCGAATTAGTTCCCACCCATAATATTCCATCATTATCTTCATATATTCCTTGAACCATATTATCATTTATAGTATTTTCATCAAAAGGATCATTTTTATAGTGTCGTATTTTATTGGCTGGATCAAATACACTTATTCCTGAATAAGTACCTATCCATAGTAATCCACTATTATCTTCTATAATTACAAATGTGCTATCATCAACCAAGCTACGCTTATCATAAACTTTATTAGTATATGTTTTAAAGTTATTATTTTTTTCATTATACTTAGCTAACCCTTCACTAGTACAGACCCATAAGTTATCTTTACTATCTCTATAAAAGTTTCTTACATGATTTCCTGGCAGTGAATTTTTATCATTTATATCATGATAATATCTCTTAATTTCATTGTTTTTTACATCTATTCTTGAAATTCCATTAGTAAATGTTCCTATCCAAACATCTCCATTTTTATCACAAAAAACTTTATATACACTATCTTTACTGATTGAATCTTCATCTTCAGTAATAGGATAATTTTCAACACTTTTATTTTTAATGTCTACTTTATCTAATCCACTTCTAGTTCCTATCCATAAATAGCCATTTATATCTTCAGCAATTGAATAAATCAGCTGATCCGTTAATAAACCCTCTTCATCTAATATTCTTTTAAAACTATCTGTTTCCTCAATATATATATTAAGTCCATCACTAGTTCCAATAAGAACATGTCCATCATCTAATACTATAATATCCCCAACATTATAATTAGATAAATTACCTTTATCCTCATCTGTATAATAATTTGTTATAGTTTGTCCATCATTATGAATCTTACTTACTCCATTAGCTGTTCCAACCCATATATTCCCTTTTTTATCTTCTTTTAAATCAACTATATAATTATTTACTATATTATTGGGACTTCCTTCATCTTGTGTAAACACAGTATAATTATACCCATTATATCGATTCAAACCATCATTTGTACCTATCCAGATATATCCCTTACTATCTTGAAGTATAGTCTCAACAGTTGCTTGAGATAGTCCATCCTCTATAGTCATATTTTTAAAGTTAATATCAGTATAAGCTTTAATACTAATTCCCATATTTAATGATATTATTAAAGTTACTACAACTATTAATACCGCTTTCCTCTTCAGTTTCTTCGTCATTTTGTTACCCTTTTCTACATATTTCCTCATTAGTTAATTCAATTATACTACAGTAAATAACCACTGTCACTAATCTCACTTAAAAAGGTATTGACTACCACATTCCCTAATCAATACCTTTTTACTATTTTTATAACTCTTTAATCATTGAAATATCACATCTACTACAAACTTCATTATCATCATTCTTAAATCCATACTTATTATATAAAGGTAACGCTTTATATAATAATGAATTAGTTTGTAATTCCATCTTTTTATACCCTAAAGATTTAGCTTTATTTAATGCATTCTCCATAAGTTGTTTACCAATTCCTTGGCCTTGATATTCACTGTACAGATACATTTTTCTTAGTTCACACTTTTTTTCATCTATTTTATAAACTCCAACAGACCCTATAATTTCATTATTATTTTCAACAACTTGAAACCAGCCATTATCATTAAAATAAAACTTCTCTATATCTGTAACATCATAGTCTGCTCCATTAGGTTCTAATTCTAATCCATATTTACTTAGAACTGTTCCTATAACTTTTAAAACTTGATCCTCATCACCTTTTACAGCATTTCTGTACTTCATTCATTTGTCCCCCTGTATTTAAATACTCTACTAATATAATACCAAATTAATTCCACCTATCTATATACTCTAATAAATTTCATCATATTATTAATCTTCATAATAAAATAGACAACCAAACTTCAATCTGAATTTAGCTGTCTACTTTTATAAATTTATATATTTTTCTAGCTTGTATTATTTTAATTATTTATAATAACCTTATTTATAAAATACCTTAAAAAGGTTAAATCTGATGTAAGTTCTGGATGAAATGATGTTGCTACTATATTCTTCTCTTTTACTGCAACAATCTTATCATCAACTCTACAAAGAACCTCAACTTCATTAGAAATCTCAGTCACATAAGGTGCTCTTATAAAAACTAGTTCAATAGCTTTATCAGAAATATTTTTCACTATCTTATTAGTCTTGAAACTATCTACCTGAGTTCCAAATGCATTTCTCTTAACCTTTATATCCATTAATGCAATATGTCTTTTATTATCATTTTCTATATCTTTTGCTAGAAGAATCATACCTGCACAGGTTCCCCATGTAGGAAGTCCACCTCTTATTTTTTGTCTTAGTGGCTCCATAAGACCTGTAACATTTAAAAGTTTTCCCATTGTAGTACTTTCACCACCTGGAAGTATAATACCTTGTATATGTTCTAAGTCCTCTACCTTTTTAACTTCTATAGGATTATGCCCAAGCTCAGTAATTTGTTTGATGTGTTCAATTACACCACCTTGTAGTGATAAAACACCTATATTCATTTTACCATCCTCTTTCAGCATACTGAGTTTGTACTTCTTGTGCATTTATTCCACTCATAGCTTCACCAATATCTTCTGATACCTCAGCTAATTTTACAGGATCATTGTAATAAGTAGTTGCAAGAACTATTGCTTTAGCTCTTTTTTCTGGATTATCTGATTTAAATATTCCAGATCCTACAAATACACCTTCACTGCCTAGTTGCATCATTAAAGCAGCATCTGCTGGAGTTGCAATTCCACCAGCTGCAAAATTAACTACTGGTAGCTTACCATTTTCCCATACATATAAAACTAAATCATATGGTGCATTAAAATTCTTAGCTAGAGTCATTAACTCTTGTTTTGGTGCATTTTGAATTTGTCTAATTTCTTCATTCATAGTTCTCATATGAGTTACAGCTTGAACCACATCACCAGTTCCAGCCTCCCCTTTAGTTCTAATCATAGAAGCACCTTCTCCAATTCTTCTTAACGCTTCACCTATATTAGTTGCACCACATACAAATGGTATCTTAAAATCATCTTTATTTATATGATACTTATCATCCGCAGGAGTAAGTACTTCACTCTCATCAATAAAATCTACATTTAATGCTTCTAAAATTTGAGCTTCAACAAAATGTCCAATTCTAACCTTAGCCATAACAGGAATAGAAACAGCTTCCTGAATTTCCTTAATCATCTTAGGGTCAGACATTCTTGCAACCCCACCTTCTTTTCTAATATCAGATGGAACTCTTTCAAGTGCCATAACAGCACACGCCCCAGCTCTTTCAGCAATTATAGCCTCTTCCTTATTAGTGACATCCATAATTACGCCACCCTTTAACATTTGTGCAAGGTTCTTATTAACTTGTTCTCTTTCCATTTTTATACCCCCATTTATTTACTATTTATTCCATAATAAATAAGTAGGTTTTATTTTGCAAATGTACCGATACAATTGTTACCTAAACCCATAATGTTACAACTTTACTCTCTCTAACATTAATCAATCCTTTATCAGTTATCTTAAGCTCTGGGCTTACTGGTAAACTTAAAGTGCAAAGTGACATAATTGGATTGTAGTGGTTATATCCTAATTCAATTAATCCAGCCTTTACATTCTTCACTTTTTCTCCTATAACATCCATTGATTCATCTGAAAGAATTCCACCAACATTTAATTGAAGGTCTGCTATAATTTTTTCATCTTTTACAACAACGAAACCACCTTGATATTCTATAACCTTATTTGCTGCTATAACCATATCTTCAATTCTTTTTCCTGTTACAAAAAGATTGTGGTGATCATGAGCGTATGTTGTTGCTACTGCACCATCTTTTATAGCATCACCTGTCATTAGTCCAAATCCTACTCCACCATTTTTGCCATAACGTTCAAATACTGAAACTAGTAAACAATCTGTTCCTTCTAAAACTAAGTTCCCATCTTTAACTTCTATATCTCTAAATACCTCTTTTGTTAATGTACCGCCGTTTCTAACTTCCATAACTCTACAAGTAAGTGTTCCATCTTTTATAGGAAGTTCTATTTTAAAGTTATCCTTTGTTAATTTATCAAGCTTCACACTTTCATAAAAACTCTTATCAAACACGTACTTTGGTTTAGTAAACTTAAATTCTTCACTACTATTATAAATAACTTTTCCATCTTTAAATGTATTAGTTATATTGAAATCTTCTAAGTTATCAAGTAATATCATATCTGCAATTTTCCCTGGTGCTATAGCTCCTCTATCAGTTAAGTTCATTCTTCTAGAAGGAGTAAATGTTGCACAGTAAATTGCCTCTTCAACGCTCATACCAAGTTCTATTGCTCTCTTTACAATTACATTTAAATGACCTTTTCCTATGAAATCATCAGCCATTACATCATCTGTAACAAAGCACATATGCTCAAATAAATTATTTTCTTTTACATATTCTATAAGCTCTTCTCTAAGCATTTTATATTGGAATTCAACAAACATTCCATTTTCAAAACGCTGCCTAACTTCTTCGAAATTATGTTCTGTATGATCTCCATTTATACCAAGGAATAAGAACTTAGCTAAATCTAGGTCAAGTAAGCTTGGACAATGTCCTTCTATAACATAATTAGGTTTAGTCGCTTTTAAATGCTTAATAAATTTGCATATCTCAAGCTCTGGATCACTAATTACTCCAGTGTAATTCATAACCTCTCCAACACAAACTACATCCTCCATATTAGAAAGTTCAACCATATCGTCAAAACTAATCTTGGCTCCTGTAGTTTCAAGCTTTTCGTTTGTTGATGGTACACTACTTGGAATAGCATAAAACACATCTACTTTACTTTCTTTTCCAGCTTCTATCATTGCATTTATTCCTGCAACACCCATTACATTTGCAATTTCATGTGGTTCAGATATTATTGTTGTAACTCCGTATTTTGCAAGTGTTTCACAAAATGGCTCTGGAGTTGTCATTGTACTTTCTATATGCATATGAATATCAACAAAGCCTGGAATTAAGTACTTGCCCTCACAGTTCATCTCTTCCTTAGCTTCAAATGATTCATTTTTCTTTTTATCTATATATAAAACCTTGCCATCTAAAATAGCTACGTTTCCTTCTACAAACTTTTTATAATATGAATTAAAAACTTTAACATCTTTTAATAATAAATCTATTTTCATAAATATCCTCCCTTATCAAATTCCCTAAATTTATATAACTACTAATTTTCTTCACAATATACAATTAACAATTATCAATGACTAGATATAAACTTACAACTAAAACTCATAAAGCTTTTCATATAATTGCAAACTTTCTATTGTCACTAATAATTGCTAATCATTTATCTACTATATTCTATTAAAACTACTTTTTTATTATTTAATGTTTCTATAATGTATAGAAATAATAACAAAGAACTACTGATAATATGTACATTAACTTTGGTATTTCTCTATGTTTACCTGCTGCTACTTTTAATATTACATATGATATTACAGCTGCTGATATACCGTTAGCTACGTTGTTTGAGAATATTGTTAATGTTACTGATAAGAATGCTGGTAAACATTCTGTTATATCATCATAATTGATATTCTTCATTGAACCTAACATCTTAATACCGATTAGCATTAAAGCTGGTGCTGTTGCTGCTGCTGGTATCATTAGTGCAACTGGTGTGATTAAAAGCATTAAAGCAAACATCATTGAAGTTGAAATTGCTGTAAGTCCTGTTCTACCACCAGCTTCTACTCCTGCTGCTGATTCTAAATATGTAGTCATACATGGCATACAGAAAAGACTTCCTGCTGTTGTTGCCACTGCATCTACATGGAAACATTTATCTATCCCTGGCATATTCCCGTCTTTATCTAAGTATCCAGCCTTATCTCCAACTCCGATTACAGTTCCGAATGTTGAGAAGAAATCTGGTACAAAGAATGCAAATAAGAATGGTAAATATGCTATATTAAGTGCTCCAAAAATATCTATATTGAATGCTAATTCTGACATACTAGATGGCATCATTAAGAATGATTCTGGTATAGTCGTAATCCCCATTGGTATTCCTATTAAAGTAGTTAAGATAATGGCAATAATCATTCCACCCTTAACTTTTCTTGCTTCAAATATCAATAATAATACAAATCCTATAACTGCTAATATAACAGTTGGCTCTGTTAAATCTCCAAATCCTAAAACATTTTTCTTTGCATTTGCAACTATTAAACCTGCGCTCTTAGCTCCAAGTAATGCAATAAATAATCCAATACCTGCTCCAATTGAAATCTTAATACTTGCAGGAATAACTTTAACAATTGATTCTCTTAATCCTACAAATGAAATTACTAAGAATAAAACACCACTCCAGAATATAACACCTGCTGCTATTTCTACTGGAATTCCATCACCTGCAACCATAGTAGCTGCGAAAACTCCAACACTACCAAGACCTGGTGCTAAAACAAATGGTCTATTTGTGTATAATGCCATACCTACTGATGTTAAACATATCAACATAACCATAACAGTTAATGTTGCTCCTTTTTCAAAACCAGCATTACTCATCATACTTGGGATAGTAGCTAATACATATGCCATAGTAGCAAATGTAGTTATACCTGCTATCATTTCTGTTTTAATGTTCGTCCCATTTTCTCTTAACTTAAATTGTTTTTCTAGTAAACCCTTGATGTTCATTTTTTGTATCCCCCTATGTATCCTTTAAAATAAAAAAGGCACCTACTACATAGGTGTCTAGCGTTAAGTTCTATAATAATAGATCAATAATCTAGTTCACCCATAGATAGACTATTTACGGTAGTCTCGTAGAAACTCTTGCACCTTATTTGCAAAATTATATGGAATTTCATATATTTTATACCTTATTCTATCATATAACGACAAAAAGTCAAACATTAAGTTTAATATTTTTAATATTATTCGTGTAATATTAAAATTATGGTTGTTTTCTTCTTTATAATTTTACCAACGTTCGATTTATTTTTAGTATTAATATATGTGTTTTTAAGGTGATATGTTTTTTATAGGTTCGCTTACGCTCTGTTGGGTTTTAAATTCTTTGAATTTAAAATGAGGGTAAGTATCAATTTTTTTTGATACTTACCCTCATTAATTTAGAATTTAACATGTAATTCTTAAAGAATTACTAATAATATATTGTTTTAGAAACTCCTTAAGGAGTTTCATCAATCACGAAAGCTTTGCTTTCCCTTTCACGGGAATTATATGAACGCTTTCACCTTACATCTGTTTAGCTACCATTACAAGGTCGAATAAATCTATAATTCCATCATTATTCAAATCACAATCTGGATCGTACTCTGCATCACCTTTTTGCTTATTATACTTAGCCGCAACTTTAGCTAAATCAACTATTGGCTCTTCTGGAACTGGACCCATTGGTTTCCACACTGAATCATTAGTCCCTGGTGTTATTCCAACTACCCAATAACCTTGTGATTGGTATAACATGCCGTTGTATGATACAACATCTCCAAAAGTATATGGATGTGCTGGATCATATTTTACATAGCTTTGATCAAGTGCAACTCTAACATTTACTATGTTTGAATTTACAAATGCTCCACCCATCTTAATTACAGCCTTATAACTATAAGTTCCGTTTTCTTTTCCTGTCATATTATAAGTAAATGTTTTTGCTGCATTAGTTATTGTTTCAGTTTTAATCTTAGTATTTCCTTCATAAAGTTCTAATGTTGTTCCATTGCTATTAGCTGGTACATCAACTGCTATAGCATAGTTACCATCTCTACTTGTAAGCTTTGAAGCAACTAATGTTGGAGCTTTTAAGTCAATCTTAGGTCCAACATATACAGATTGTATACTTGAATTAACCACTGTTCCACCACTCCTAATCACCGCTTTATAATCATAAGTTCCATTTGGTTTGTTTTTCATATCATACTTAAATGTCTTACTTGTATTAGTTATTGTTTCTGTCTTTATTTTTGTATTACCTTCATATAACTCCATAGTTGTTCCATTGCTATTTGCAGGAACATCAACTGTTACAGAGTAATTACCATCTCTACTATCATTAGTGCTAGTAGATAATACTGGTGCTTTTAAGTCTGGAGCCTTACCCCATTCAGCTTCTGAAGCATATCCATTTACCACCATATTTTTTACTCCCATAGGAGCCTTTAATGTCATTGTACCTTCTAATAAAGTTGTTGTACCAACCTTTAAATCACCTAACCAATCATTTGATGTAACTGTAAAGTGAATATTATTTCCTCTAACTTCTTTCTTATAATCAAATCCCCATGGTTCAGTTTTAAATGCTACGCAATCTGGTAGATCAAATTCTAACTTCCAAGGTTTCGCAATTGGTTTTCCTGTATTATTAACAAAGTTTAATTTATATTCATTATATGGATGATCAAAGTTGTCTTGGAATACTACATCATAATTCATAGTAGGTAATGAATTTGAATGTTCTTCAGCATATAATGGACCTGCTGCATCAAGTTTTTCTCTTGCTAATGATGTTAATGTATCACCAACAACATACTTTCCTGTTTTAGCATCATAGTCATAATCTCCATCAGCTTCCCAGAACATAACTCCACCTAAGTTATTATTAACTACGTAATCCATCTTTTCGCCCATTGATTGTTCATCTTCAAAGCTAAGCCATACTTTTTCTTTTTCATTCCAAACATATGGTACCTTTGAAACATCATCCCAATATCTTTCATAACCTAAGCTCTTATCTGCTAATAAATTTTTAACATGCCATAGTGGATTAGATCCACCTGGTTCTTCTTCTCCATTAGGAAGTTTATCATGCCATATATTATTTATACCAGTTGCTCCCCATCCTTCTGATTTATCAACAGCACCTTGCCATGAACTTCCGTAAAGTCCACCTGGATAAGTTGAAGGTGTAACCTTTTCCCATCCTCTTGTATAAAGTGGAACACCTATTACAATTTTATATGGATCAATTGCTCCTGAATAAAATTTCACAGCCCAGTCAGTACTTAAATAAGAATAACCTAACGGTTTAGTTTCAGGATCTCTTGAATCTGAATAAAGTGCTGAATTATGTCCAACATATCCATTCCATGATCCATGGAAGTCATATGTCATTAAGTTAACAAAATCTAAATACTTAAGATAGTCTTCCGGATTATCCATTCCAGATAAAACCCAAGCTGATCCTGTAACGGCTGCAGTAAGTAAATAATCTTTACCATCTTTAGCTGATGCCGCATCAACTTTTTCCCTTAACGTCTTCATCATTTTAATATAGTTTGCATATAACTCTTTTCTTAAAGGCTTAGCCATTTCTTGATCAATAGGATTACCAGCATCTTCATGTAATGTTGGATATTCATAATCGATATCAACACCATCAAATCCGTAAGTTCTTAAGAAATCTATTACTGAGTTAGCAAAAGTCTCTCTACCTTGTTCAGTTTGACACATAGTATAGAACCCTGTTGATTCTGCCCATCCACCTACTGAAATCATAGTTTTAACATTTGGATACTTTTTCTTATATGAATTTAGAACATTGAAATGTCCTTTATATGGAAAATCCTTTGTTTGCCCTGGAAACTCTAATTCAGTTGCAGCTTCCATATTACTTATCTTAATCTTATTGTCTGTTCCTATACTTGCAAATGCATAGTTTACATGTGTTATCTTGTCCCATTGTAACCTATCAGCAGTATAATATTCATTTTGTGGATTCTTATACGCCCAATCTGGAAAATATGTTACAATTTTTCTTTCTACAGTATCTCCCGAAGATGTAGCTTGTACACTTTCATTTTTCACTTGTGTTTCTGTCTTTCCAATAGCTGCGCTAACAATTGATGAAGGCAATATTGTAGTAACCATCGTAACAGCTGCTACTATTGCCAACAAACGTTTTCTTATCCCCTTCATTATTACCCCTCATTTCTATAATTTTCTTATTCTCATTTTACGCCTTTTAAAAATATATTTAACTTAATTCGTAACAATAATTATGACACCTTTGTTCACATCTCCCCATGTTTTTACATATTATTCCATAAGTCAATTTATCATAATAATTTTTTTATTAACCCACTTTATTTTTCCTTAGAAAATTCTATTTGCTTCTTTTTTACTGACTCTAAAGCCATTATAAAATCTTCTCCATCCTTTAAATTAACATATAGTAAACAAGAAACTGAGTCTCCTTTTTCACTAATTCTTGTAGTTATTCTAATATGATCCTCTAACCTTTTAGTATCCATTTTATATATTAAGTCTAAATGGACTATATCTTCACCAAACTTAACATTTATATTATCCTCTTCAACAGTAACCTTTACTTCTCTTTCAGTTCTACCTTCAGATATATTCCCAAACTTAGTAAAAGTGAACGATGCTCCATTATAATCAAATCTATTACTCTCTTTTAATTTTGATAAAATAAATTCTCCATCTTCTTTAGTTTTTATAAAGTCATCTTCCTCATAGAAATGATACTTACCTATATAATCTAAATTATATGTTCTAAATATTCCTTCTTCATTCATATCTCTACCTCCTCAGCATAATACGCCTTAATTACAGTATGCTTTATAAAACTATACTTTATTCCTAACTTTCATACCATTTGATTAAATTTATATTTAATGATATCTCCACTTTATAAATTTATTAAAATTATATAAAATATATTTTTACATATGAAAGTTTCTGCTGCTATTTTAGCTGCTTTTTCCCACTGTGCTGTGACTCCTGCACCTAAGCCAACTGATACTGTTGGGATTTCTTTTAAGTATTCCTTAACTACTGCAACACATTATTATTACTGACATCCTCTTTATTTAATAGCTATTCTATTGGCTCCTTAATCTCTATCATAATTCCTTTTCTTGGACTCTTAACAAGTTCACTATGATTTTCTTTTAAGAAGTATTCAATATTTTCTAAGTCATACCGTATGGTTCTTAAGGAAACCCCAAACTTACTTGCTAAACATTAAGTCTTTTCTTTCTAAAATAAAATTTACTGTTATTTTATATATTTATAATTATGTTAAACACCTTATAGTTCTCTATATTAATATGATTAATTATTAATATAGATATTTTTTTGACATATAGGATAATTTTTTAGTATTAATTTAAGTAAAAATATGTAAATTATTTTTCCATTTTATGATATAATTATATGTATAATTAAACATAAAATATTTTGCAAAGGATATTATATATGAATATGTTTCTTAAAGTTCAAATAGATATATTATCATTATTTCTACTAAGCATGTTAATATTTCATGCATTTACAAAATTGAATAAAAAGAACACACTAAATAGATTTTTCTTAACTAGTTGTATCCTAACAGATATTTTATTAGTTGTTGAAATTATGAGTGTATTTATCAATGGTGGCTCACCGATATGGATAAATCTCCATAAATTTATTAACTCAATTGGATTTTTGTTGGCACCTACTATTGCTTATTTATTCTGTAGATTTATTAATTTATGGATAAACAAAACTAATATAATTTCAATTCGATTTAAATATATACTTGAAATACCGTTAATTCTTAACACTCTCATTGTTTTAGTAAATATAAAGTTTAATGTAATATTTAAAATCGATAGTATGAATAACTATATTCGTGAAGGATTCTTCTCCTTTGGATTTATAATTAGTATTATTTATTTTATTTATAGCTTCATATTATTAAGCAAAAATAGAATTAAAGTACCACAAGAACTATTTAAATTTTTAAACATTATCTACTTATTTCCACTTATAATGTCCACAATACAAATACTATTTCCAAATATTTTATTTATATGGAGCAGTACTTCAATTTCATTAGTACTAACATATATAGTTCTGCAACAAGAAATGCTTGAATTAGATGCACTTACCGGTTCATATAATAGAGAATTTTTTAATAGGAACCTTAGCAAAATGTTATTTCATAGAACTGATAGTTATAAAACAGGTGCTATAAATATAGATTTAAATGACTTTAAGTGCATAAATGATAAATTTGGACATGCTGAAGGTGATATTGCCTTAATAAATGTAGTAAAAATCCTCCAAGAAGTATTTATCGAAAACTCATTCATAATAAGAATGGGTGGAGATGAATTCATGGTAATCCTAAATAAAACAAATAAATCTCATATAGAAACAATGGTAAATATAATGATTGAGACATTTGATAAATTTAATAGTAGTGCAGATAATGGTTATAATTTAGACTTGAGTTTTGGATATGGAATATTTGAAGATTTATATACTTCTACAGAAGTCTTTTTAGCTGATATTGATTTATTAATGTATAAAAACAAAACAGCTTCTAAGAATAAGGAAGTAATTGTTCAACAGCTTGAAATGGATGTTATGATATGATTTTATGGTTAAAGGATTTTCCTATTAAAGTGCATGTTGCGTGAAAAGGAGCTAAAGCTCCTCTTTCACCACAGGTGACTTTCACTGAGACCTTAAGTTGAAACTTTCACGTCTTGGTTTCACCTATAAAATATAATAACAAAAAAAGACCTTGAATTACTTCAAGATCCTTTTCACTAACCTGGCGACGTTAGCACGGGGCAGTTTTTAACGCCCAAAACAAGTTTGAG
>JAVWLU010000005.1:0-170276 GCA_036637795.1 Clostridium sp.
AAATGCTAATTGGTGTTATTATGATGGGATTAGGTATTGGAACATTGACTAAAAAATCCGTTAGATAATATTATAATTATAAAAAATAACTGGGAGGTATCAAAATGATTTATCATTTCAATACCTCCCACTTGAATTTATAATTTAAAATGTAAAACTAAAAATTACTCCCTCTATAGTAATGACAGTTTTATTATTTTAACTGTCTACTATAAAGGGAGCATATCAAACTCCATACTGAGTTTTTCTAATTTTATTTAATACTTATTTATTGATTTCATTAAGCAGTATTTCTTTTTCCTTTTTAAATACAGTACCTATCTCATTTCTTATATTCTCCATAATTTGTTCATTAGTATGGTCTTCATCTATGCCTACATTGACAACTCTATCCCAAAGTTTAAATGCCTCATCATCTAATGCAGTTACTGGATATTCTTCTGTTAATGCCATGATATCTTCATAAAACTTTTGTTCTTGTTGCCCACCTAAGTATTCGTTTTTCATATTATATACATGTTCATTTCCTCTAAATGGTAAGTATGCAGATACACTACCTACACGTTCCTTATCATCATATTTGAAAGTATAAAACTCCATGAACTTCCAAGCAGCATCTTTATTTTTACTGTTTTCTGGAATAGATAATATAGATGCGTTATTCCATCCATATTTCCCAAATGGTAATGAAGTCATTCTCCATTTACCAGCTTGTTCTGGAACCATTAATTCTAGTTCTCTACCACCCCATGAACCTAAATATAGCATTGCAAATTTATCATCTTTTAATAATTGCATTCCTTGATCTGACCAAATATCTGCAAATGGAGATAATCCTTTTAATCTCGCCTCTCTGGCTATAGAAATTGACTCTTTAAACTCATCATTATCTCTTTGATATTCTAACTTTTCATTGAAATATGGCATATTTGAATTTGAAATTCTTATAATCTCACCAGCCCATTGCACTGTATATATCCCATCTTTAGCTAAAGTTTCACCTATCTTTATCCAATTATCTTTATCCTTCATAAACTCAGCTAATTCTTCTGGCTCACTTGGAAATCCATATTTCTTCATAATATCTTCTCTATAATAAGTAACAATTGGAGCACTTGCTATTGGTAATCCTAATAACTCTTTTTTATCCATTGATTTACCTAATTCCCATAACTCCTTATCAAAATCCTCTTTATAATTTGTTGCTGTATATTGAGGCTCTAAAAGATTTTCAAGACCTTTTATACTATTAAATGAACCATAATGATTGCTATCTATAATCATTAAGTCTGCACTTCCTACTTCCTCAACTAAAGATTTCTTATATTCAAGTTCATATTGCTCATAATCAAAAACTTTTACATTTATTTTTATATTAGTATTCTCCTTCTCAAATGCCTCAATTATTGGCTTAGCAATATCATAATGTGACCATAATTCTAATGTAATAATATCATCATTAGTTTCATCTACTATATCACCTTGTATATTTCCTTTTCCACTCTGTCCTTTCCCTCCACATGATATAAGAATTATACTAATCATTAAAGTAACTACTATTTTAAGTATTCTATTTAACCTCATCATTATCCCCTACTCTATTAAAAAAAATTTTTAATTCATCTATTTTTATTGGTTTACTAAATAAATATCCTTGCAATTCATCACAACCGATACTTTCCAAATACTCTTTTTCTTCATTCGTTTCTATACCTTCTGCAACAACATTAAGATCTAAGCTATGAGCTAACTCAACAATCAGCCTAACAACATTTTTCTTTTTAATGTCCTTGCCAATATTCTTTATAAAATCTCTATCAATTTTAACTTCATTTATGGGCAATGTCATAAGCTGATTAATTGAAGAGTATCCTTTTCCAAAATCATCAATTGAAACTTGAACACCTAAATCTTTTAATCTTCTTATAATATCACTCACCATTGCTACATTTTTTATTAATACCCCCTCTGTTATCTCAATCTTTAAATACTGCGGATCTAAACCTGATTCTTTTAAAGCTGATTTAACTATGTCTAAAATTTCAGTATCTGCAAAATGTCTTGCCGATATATTAACAGATACTGGTATATTTGCATAACCCTCACTTTGTAATTTTTTATTTTCTCTACAAGCTTCTAATATAACCCATTCATCAATCTTCAATATTAATTCTGACTCTTCTGCAATAGGAATAAACCTATCTGGAGTTATCACTCCTAAAGAACTGCTTGTCCATCTTATTAAAGCTTCCATACTTTTTATATTTTCATTTATTCCGCTAAACTTAGGTTGATATACTAAAGTAAATTTGTTATTCACTAGAGCTTCATTAATCCCATCTTCAATAGCTATCTTTTCTACAACCTTCATTTTTATATCTTCATTAAATAATTGCAGATAATTTCCACCGTTTTCTTTTGATGTATACATTGCTATATCCGCATATTTGATTATAGTATCAATATCTTCGCCATCATCAGGATAAATACTAGCACCTATACTACAAGCACTATTAAGAACTAATTCATTTATTTTAAATGGAACCTTGAACATATCTATAATTTCTTGACCTATGCTTCTTATATCATCATCATCATTTATATTTAATACAACTACAAATTCGTCTCCACCTAATCTAAACATTTTACAATTATCACTTTGTAAATCTTTAAGCCTATTAGAAACTTCACTTAATAAACTATCGCCTATATAATGACCCCAAGTATCATTTATAATCTTAAACCTGTTTAAATCCATAAACATTACACATATTTTATTATCACATAAGTTTTCTTCAACTAATTCGTCTAAATACTTTTTAAATGATAATCTATTTGGCAATGATGTTAATGAATCATAGTATGCAAGCTCATAAAGTTTATCTTTAGTTTCATTTAATTCTATAAAGTTTTCTCTTAATATAAATGACATATTCTCTATATTATTAGTTAAAAGATTTATCTCAGATATATTGCTACTCGGCCAATTTATAGATACATCATACTTTAGTTTCTCTGGCAAGTTTTTCGTTCCTATTGATAGTCTTGATAAACTATTAAATATAGTCCTATTAAGTACCATTGATATAATAGCAATAAATAAAGCAAAGAAAATTAAAAATTTAAATTGTGTTAAATATTCCTTTATCATTATATCATTATATAATTCTGTAGGAATTTCTATCATAACTGTTAATCCTAAGTCATCAAGTTCTCTACTGTATGATAAATATGCATCTGTCCAGCTATTATTAAAATATCTATGTTTATTACTTATAGGTTCTAATTTGTCTAAATTTCTTGTTATGCTATTTATTTCATAATCTTCATAATCTCTTATTTCTTTTTCATGATTTTTAATATCTAAGATCACCCTATCATTTCGACCCTTTATATGCACATTATACGGTTTATATCTAGAAGATTTCATAATACTTTCTTCTAACAAACCTACCTCTATAACACCCGAAAGTTGTAGATTGGTAATGCTTTTTTCACTCCACATTTCTAGCTCATCTAAAATATAATGATATATTTCATTTGATGATTCTTCTGATATATTACAAATTTCCTCGTAACTATTACCTAAATCTGTAAACACATTAGCCACAAATGGAATTAATATAGATAATGTAACAATATGAAGTATAATTACCTTATATCTAATCATAAGCTTTGTTCTAAAGACTTTAACTTTTATAAAATAAATATAAATTACTTCTGCTAAAAATGTATTGAAAATACCATTTACTACAATACATAATACTGTAAAATAACAATACTCATTTAGTTGACTCATACCACCAAAAACTTGAATACTATAAATAATTGGAGCTGAAAATATCAACCAAAATATAAATTCTCCAACTATAACATTTACCTTACATCTACCTTTCAATAATACTCCTAGAGTTAATATATTAAATATATCTATAAATTGAATATATTCTCCATTAAGAAATATTATATAACCTAGCGATATCACTATAGTACTTAGCAATGCTTTCTTCAAGCCAAAAGCTAATAACATTATTATTAAGAATATCCCTGAAAAATCTATCTCTAACCCAAAAAATATTTCAATTCTATTTACCTTAAATAAAACTGCTAAAATGATTAAAATGATAAGAAGACCTATTTCATTCCTTCTAATTAACTTATTCATATTCTCGATTTTAGAATTTATCTCACTCACTTCTCCTAACCTCTTATTAAAATTACTTACTAAAGCAATCATCTCAATAAGTAGTTTAATTGTAATTTAAATTATACTATATTAATCTATTAAAAATAAACTTTTATAACCTATATTTTTCACATTATGTATTTTTATTCTTAATTTAATGTAATTTTATTTCTAAATATACATTTTTATCCATCTACATTTATAATATTACATTAAAAAATGTCTTTTTCCAAGAAGTATATCTTTTTAATATGTTAAATCATTTTCCATTTTTCTACAAAAAAATATAATGATTAACTCGCACCTCTAAACTTATATAAATCTTCAATCTAACTTTCTATCGTTTTGATTTATACGAATTTACTACTACTGATTAATCATTATATATAAAAACTATTACTTTAAAGTGTTTCTGCATGCATGTGTTCTTTTGCTAAACTTGCTTCGACTGAATATCCAACACCTTTAGAACAGAAAATTGATGATGAAGTATATTCACTATCCTTATTTCTATCATATCCAATACTTTCAATAACCTCTTCTTTATTATGACAGGGTAAGTATCCCTCAAATATTAAACTTATCCTAGCTTTACCCTTTGATATAGCTTGTATTTGAAGTGGATATTTTCTAAAAGTTTCAACAGGTCCGATTCCA
This sequence comes from Clostridium sp., assembly GCA_036637795.1. GTDB lineage: Bacteria > Bacillota > Clostridia > Clostridiales > Clostridiaceae > Clostridium. The sequence goes on from JAVWLU010000005.1 coordinate 4,844, forward strand.
GTTATTGAAACCCTATCTTCTGTTAAAATCGGATCATTGAATCTACCCTTCATTTTTTGAATATCACTTATAAATCTTCCCATTAGGTTTATATCACCTTGAATATTAAATTTGTAATATGGCTCAAGTAACACATTCTCTGCATATTCTAGACCTTGTCTCAATGCTCTCTTTGTGGCCTCTCGAAAATCTCCACCTTCAGTATGTTTATTATGAGCTCTTCCGTTAATTAACGTTATCTTCATATCAGTTAAAGGTGAACCTGTTAAAACTCCCTTATGAGCTTTCTCAAAAATATGTGTCTTAACCAAATTCATTTGACCAGTATTTAGGTTGTCTGTGTGACAAGTGGATTCAAAGCAAATTCCACTCCCCTTTGGTAACCCTTCAATCATTAAATGAACTTCTGCATAATGTTTCAATGGTTCAAAATGACCATACCCAAATATTTTCCCACTTATAGTTTCCTTATACAAAATCTTAGTGTCACCAAAATCAACTTTTAAATTAAATCTATCTTCGCAAATTTCTTTAATTACTTCTAATTGAATCTCTCCCATAATATTTATTGTGATTTCGGAAGCTTCTTCATTCCAACAAATATTTAGAGAACAATCCTCATCTTCTAAAATTCTAAATACCCTCAAAACATCTTTAACATTAAGTTTATCATCAAAAACAACTTTCGATGATAACGTTGGTATAAGAGAAATATTAGCTTTCTCTAACTCTCCAATTGTCGCTGATGATTTTATTTTTGACAGGCCAATAACAGCACAAATATCTCCAGCAATAGCTTCATCAACTGATTCAAACTTCTCACCATTATATAATCTTATAGCATTAATCTTTTCTGAAATAACTTCGCTATCAACTTCATAATCAATAATATCTTTAACTTTTAACTTACCAGATATAACCTTTAAGAATGCTACTCTGTTATTATCCTTATCATATCTAATTTTGTTTACTTTAGCCTTAAAATTGTCTTCCTCTATGTAATTAACAAAAGTTAATTTATCAACTATATCAATGAATTCTTTTATACCAATATCTAAAAGTGCAGAACCTTTCATACAAATAAAAGCTTCTTCTGACCTTATCATTTTAATTAATGATTCTATACATTTACCTTCTTCAATATTATCATTCATATAATCTTCTAAAACATCTTCATCTCTCTCAGATATAAATTCAATTAATTCCTCGGAAATATTATCTAAGCTATCTTCATCTAATGTAATTACATTATTAGAAAAGTTTCTTTTAACCTCTTCTAATACATTATCTGCATTAGCACCATCTCTATCTATTTTATTAATAAAAATAAATGTTGGTATGTTATTTTCTCTTAGCAAGCTCCATAGTGTTTCTGTATGCCCTTGAATTCCCTCAACAGCACTAATTATTAAAACTGCATAATCTAATATAGAAATTGACCTTTCCATTTCAGTTGAAAAATCTATGTGTCCTGGAGTATCAAGTAGAAAATACTCATTATCATTAATCCTGAATCTAGCTATATCAGAATATATGGTTATTCCTCTTTCCTTCTCAATAAAATGACTATCTAGGAATGAATCTCTATTATCTACTCTTCCTGGTTTTCTTATTATTTTTGTATGATAAAGTACTTGCTCTGAAAATGTAGTCTTACCTGCATCAACATGAGCAAAAACGCCTATAGTTTTTTTCATATTTACGCCCTCACTTATGTATTGTTTTGTGGATATTATAACATAAACTTCATATTTGACCTTCAAAAAAAGACCATATTGAAATGAATTGAGTTTCATTTCAATACAGCCTAAAAGGTTTTATTTCTATTCTAATTTATGAATCTATAAAACTTAATCATCTTTTAATCTACTAAATATTCTTAATAAATCTAAGAATATATTTATAATATCTATATATATATCTAATACATAAGGTGCTAAATCTCTTGTTGTTGTAATATAAAAGCTATCTTTTTTAAACCTATAAACATCATATACTATCCATAAACTAAAGATTATTAAAGATGCTATTGTATATATTAAATCAATCCCTGAGATATTACCTATAAACATTGAAAGTAATGATATAAGTAACATTGCCATTGTTATAGCAAATAATATTGGTCCTAATTTAAGTATTTTATCCGTACCCTTATTGAATGAAAATATTGATAGTATTCCAACCATAATTAAAGTACCTAGAAATACAAAGAATACCATTTCCCCACCCAAATCATAAAGATAATAATTTATAGATGGATAAATTGTTACACCTAAAAATATAGAATATAAGTAAACACCTATCATAGACATTCCTCTTCGTCTACCACCAACTGATCTTTTAAATAGTAGTGCACAGATAAATGTAACTATAATGAATACAAAGAATAGTTTATTCATCATATATATAAATGATGGTGGTAACTGACTACCTATAGCTAATCCTATTAAAGTAAATATTAATGTAAAACAAAGATACTTTAAAAGTGATGTTACTGGACTTGTTATATTTCTCATAACTACCTCCTAATTAAATAGTATTTTATACTATTTAATATAATTGATTTTACCTTTATTTTCAATGTAATATCAATATATTAACCATTTGTTTACATTTCAATTCATATCTAATTGAATTTCAGCCATATATTCTATTTAAAATAATTAATTTATTACTTTTATATAATAAAAGTACTTTTTCACTATCTATTATTATTTCTATTAATTATAAATTCTCCACAAGATAATATTATTGTGCTTAATCCTATAATAAAAAATGCAACATTTAAACCTAGATACTCTCCAATAACCCCCGCTACTGGGAAAAAGATTATCATTGCTAGTGAGAATATCATGCTATCTATAGATATTATTGTAGCTCTCTGTTCTGATGGTATCATAGCATTCATTTTATTTGATGCTATAGGGTAAAGCATTGCTGTAAATAACCCAACTAACAAAAACATTACTAATGATACGCCACTATCAGTTATTGCAAAAAGACTTATGGCTACTCCCATACTTATTGGAATTAATAAGTATTTATTTTTATTAAGTCTTTTCTCAATTTTTTCACTTAATAAAGCTCCTAATGCTGAAACTACTCCATTCATTAAAAATACTATAGATATATCTACTTTACTTAATCCTAAATCACTAAAATGCTGCTGTGCATAAAAATAAGTAGTTGTAGAAAAAGCAAATATCCATGGAAAATACATTAAAAGTTTTACTATTTGCTTATTTTCTTTTAAAACTCTAAAACATTCTTTAAAATGCTCTTTTACTGTTACCTTTTCTTTCATTTCAATTGCTGGTGTCTCTTTAAAACTAAAAGCAATCCCTAAAGAACATAAACCAACTAAAATTGCTGCAATATAACTCATTGCAAAATTTTGCTCCGCAAGTAATCCTCCAATAAAAACAGCTAATCCTTGAGCAATCTCTATTATTAAATTAATTCTTCCGCATACCTTTGTATAGCTTTCCTCTTCATTTATTGATTTTAAGCTATCATAAACTAAAGCTTCCTCTGATCCTGAATTTAAATTGTAGCTAATTGCCTGAATTATAAATCCCAAAGCAAAACCTATAAAACTATTAGAAAATAGCATTATAATACACGATATTAAAAAGCTAACTCTTCCTATTATAATTACTTTTTTTCTTCCAAGTAGATCTGCAAGAGCTCCTGTTGGTATTTCAAATATTAATCCTGTAATATGAAATATACTTTCTAACAAACCTATTTCAATAAGATTTAATCCTTTATATCCTAAATATAAAATCCAAATAGCAGCCGTTATATCAAATGCTGCAAAAAATTTATAAAAATAATCCACCTTAATATTTCTTTTTAATTTATTCATATCATTCACTCCAATTATTTATTTTTTTCTATAAAAAATAGACCTCTCAAAATGATTGGTCTAATTGAAGTTACTGCAAATTTGAAGGATTGAAAGAATAAAACTACACAACCTTTCTAAAAAATGACGCAGTAACCCAATTCTCTTCAAAAATGCATGTTTTTGATAAAGAACTGCTTGATAATACTTGGCATCTTTCATTTTTAGAAAAACTTCTCATAGTTCCTTCTCCTCCTCTTCTTAAATATAGTTCATACATATATAATACCATAGTTATCCATATCTTGGTAGTATTTTAAGAGTTTTTCATAATAACACTCTCTACTACATCTGCAGCATGTTCACAGGCATCACAACATTTTTCAAAATACTCAAATGTATCCTTCCATCTAATCAATTCTACTGCATCATTTACCGTTATAAATAATTCTCTCATTCCTCTTGTATATAATCTATCTCCATCTTCCTCTAAATCGTTTATATTAACAATTAATGCAGCTATCTTCTGTGACTTCTTAAAGTTTCTAAATTCTATAACTAGATTTTTTAATTCATTCGTTATTTTTACAATAACCTTACAAAATTCCAAAGCCTCTAATCTCATAGAACTTATATTAAACATATATATTCTGACTAATATATCCTCTATGGCATCTGTCACATTATCTATTTGATGTGCAAGTTCAATAATGTCACCACGATCTATTGGAGTTATAAATTCCCTCTCTAACTTACTAAGCATCTCATGTTTTTTTATATCTGCATTATGTTCTATAGTATGCATTTCCTTTATTTTATCATCTAATTTTGCTACATCAAAACTTGATAAAGTCTCACAAAGAAGTTTTGCTGAATCACAGGAATACTCTACGAGTTCAGCTAACATTGCAAAATAATCATTTCCTTTTTTACCTGCCATTTTCTATTCCCCTTCCACTCATATTATTTTGTTAGAAAATTGCTATAAAGATTTTTGCCATTAAGAATCCTATCAGTCCACAACCTGGGAATGTTAATACCCAGGTCCAAACCATTTCCTTAACTACACCCCAATTTACAGAGCTTAACCTCTTTGCTGCACCTACGCCCATTATTGCTGTAGTTTTTGTATGAGTTGTACTCACTGGAATCCCTGTAACTGATGAAACTAAAAGACATCCAGCAGCTGCTAAATCAGCTGAAAAACCTTGGTACTTTTCTAGTTTTACCATATCCATTCCTACAGCCTTTATGATTTTATACCCTCCAATTGAAGTTCCAAGAGCCATAATTGCTGAACTTAAAACCATAAGCCACACAGGAATAACAAAATTACTTACTGTCCCTTGACCATTTGCTAGAAATATTCCAAGCATAAATACTCCCATGAACTTCTGACCATCCTGAGCTCCATGCATAAATGCCATTGCAGCTCCTCCACAAATTTGTGCATTTTGAAAAAATCCACTAGTTTTTTTACGATTAAATCTCTTGAATATACCTTCTACACATTTTACCGTTAACCATCCCATTCCAAATCCAAGCCCTGTAGATAATACTAATCCGTATATTACCTTTATCCACTCTGCTCCATTAATTCCTACAAGTCCTCCTTGCAGTGCAATAGCAGCTCCTGATATTCCTGCAATTAAAGCATGACTTTCACTTGTTGGAATACCAAAATACCATGCAGTAGTAGCCCATACAACAATTGCAAATAATGCAGCACATAAAGCAACTAAAGCATCTTGAGGATCCCCACCAAAATCCACCATATTGTATATGGTTTGAGCGACATTAGCATTTATAAGAGTCATTACAAATACACCAAGAAAATTAAACACAGCAGCCATTAAAATAGCAGCACGTGGTCCAATTGCCCGAGTTGAAACACACGTAGCTATTGCATTTGGTGCATCCGTCCATCCATTTACTAATATCACTCCTAAAGTTAAAATTACTGTTATCAATAAAGGCATATTATGTGTTAATTGATATATAAATTCAGTAAAAGAAATAGTCATATAATCTCTCCCCTCACTTTCCCATAAATCCATCACAAATTACAAATATGTAACTATATAGTTTATTTTTATCTTCTATTATTAATACATTAAATTTAAGTTAAATTTAATATTTCCGTTAATCAATTCCTATATATTTCAAATCTTAAAAAGCTAAGGTCTAGATTAGCACTCTAGACCTTAGCTTTATTTCAAAGTAATTTAATATTAAGTTATATTTCTGGATGTGTGTATTTTTTAACTTTCTTTAACCTAATTTATTATCTTTTTAATCTCTTACCACTTATATTACATACATCAATTTTAAATACTGTCACAGCATTTATTACTTTATCATCCAATTCTAAATCTTCTTTCATAGTGTACTGCTTCATTAATATTTGTAGAGATGCTTTCTTTTCATCTCCCTCAATTATTTTAACAATTCCATTTCCACATACACTTTCATATTCCATTGTATAATTACATGCTTTTTCTCCAGTAATTAATTTATGGTTACAACTCATATCGAATGCAACCTTATTGTTTTTATTAATTAACTCTAACTTTTTCCCAGCTTTTGCTCCATGGATATATAAAGTTACCTTATCCTTAACACAATCAAACCCAAAATTCACTGGAACAATGTAAGGATACTCATCATCAAATAATGCAATACTACAAGAGTCACACCTCTTCATAATATCTATTATTTCATTTATATCTTTTATTTCTCTATCTTTTCTTCTCAAACTATCCTCTCCCCCTACCATATTGATAATTTATATTATACGCACTCACACTCTTCTATTTTATCAAATTCGCCTGCCCATTCAAACGCTTTTTTAGCTATTATTACAGCTATAACTTCATTTATAACTGCAGCAGCTGCAATTGTTCCTTGAATAATTTGTGCACATTCTGGTGCCGGTCCAGCTAAAACTGAAACAGCTATACCTGTAAATACAAGCGACACCCCAGAGTGTGGCAATAATGTTAGTCCTAAATACTTCTTTACTGTCTCTGGTGATTTTGTAATTTTAGCTCCAAAATATGCTCCACTATATTTACCTATTGCCCTTGAAATTATATAAATTGCAGTAAATACTCCCGCTCCTAATATTAAATGATAATCAAGAGGTGTTCCTAAGTTTAATATTACAACTACCATTGCTATACCTAGAATAGGATTAAATGTCTTCATTATAAATTCAAGTCTTTCCTCTGTCATCATATTTGCAAATGTTGCTGAGAATGCCATTCCAATTAACATAAAGTTTAATACTGGCTTAGGTAGAATAATATTATTAAATATAAATCCAACAATTGAAGCTATTAATATAGTAACTATTAATAATATCATTGTTTTCTTCGCTGAATTTTCTTTCCTAAGTATAACTCCACCTAAGAATCCTGTAGCAACTCCAATAATAATTGGAAGAAGTACAATTGCAACAATCATATAAATTGGCATACTTTGTTCTGAAATATTTGCTGATACTATTGATATTGTTGTAAAGAATACAACAACACCTACCATATCATCTAAAGCAGCCATAGGAATTAATGTCTTTGTTACTGGTCCATCTGTTTTAAACTCTCTTACAATTGATAATGCTGGTGCAGGTGCTGTTGCAAGTGCTATTCCACCAAATATAAATGCAAGATATATAGGTGTTCCTGTAAAGTAAAATAAAACTCCAAATACTAAACTCACAAGTAAGAATGTACCTAATGATTGAGTTAATGTTGTTATTATAATTTGTTTTCCTGACTTTTTAATTCTTTTCCAAACAAGCTCTGTTCCTATTAAAAGTCCCACACAACACTCCAAAATATTAACTGTATAATGATACCATTCTGCATTTAATATATTTTCATTTATTAATCCTATTGCATATGGTCCAAGTACCATACCTGCAAGTAACCATCCTAAAATTGCTGGAAGTTTCACCTTAGAAACTAATTTCCCTATTAAAAATGCAATTATAATTGCTAATACTAATTTTATTATTGATACCCCCATTATTTACTTCCCTCCCTTGTTAAACCATAAATCATAATATTTAATATCTTACTAAGCTTTAATTCATGATCTTGAATTAAAGAATTAAAATCATTATTTCCATAAGATTTACTTTGAAAATATCCATTAAACATCTCTATAAATATCCAAAAGAATTCCATTGCATCTTCCTCAGTAATTCCTTCTCTTAACTTAATCTTACTAATCTCATATTTATAGTGTTTGATATTTAATTCATCAAAATCTTTTCTTAAGCTCTTAATCTCATCTTTTAAATGAACTGGTGGTTGAAGAATTGTATTAAAAAATATATGACTCAAATTTTCATTTTCATTAAAGAATTCATATCTTAAATCTAAATACTTCTTAATTCCCTTTTCAAATTCATAGTTATTTAACTCTTCTTTACTTAAATATTTAATTAACTCATCAAAACAATGTTTTACACAACTCAAAAATATTTCATCCTTATTCTTATAATTATGATAAATGAGTCCCTTTGAAATTTTATTGTCATTACAAATATTATTTATTGATGCATTGCTATAACCTTTTGTACCAAACTCTACAATAGCAGCATTTAGTATTTTCTCTCTACTTAACTGACTTTTCTCTTTTTGATTCATATTAACATCTCCACTATCATTTATAGACTACATGGTCTGTATTTATTGTATGATAAAACAGACCATTTGGTCAATTATTTAAAATAATATTTTATTGACACTTGTAAATTTTTTACATAAAATTGTGTTAGAAGGGGGTATCAAGTATCATGAATAAAAAATTTAAAAGTAAATTATTAGAATGGATTAAACCGATCGGTCTGTCAGTAGTTATTGCATTAGGTCTAACCTTAGTAATACAGCCAGCAAGGGTTGAAGGAAGTTCAATGTATCCTACTTTAGAAAATAATGATTGCTTAATTGTAAATAAACTATCCTATGGAGAAAACATACCTAACAGAGGTGACATTATAGTTTTCAACTCCGATTTAATTGATTCCAAAACTGGCAAAAAACAAGATCTTGTTAAAAGAGTAATAGCTTTACCCGGTGAACACTTAGTAATTAATAATAATGAAGTATATATAAACAACGAAAAACTAGATGAAACATACATAGATAATGTTTATACTGATGGAAATATAGATATGATAGTTCCAGACAACCACGTATTTGCTATGGGTGATAATAGAGAGAATAGTGATGATAGTAGAAAGTCCTATATTGGACCAATACATTTAGATAAAATCATTGGTAAAGTTTCTTTTAGAACATTTCCTTTTTATAAATTAGGCGATGTAGAGTAAAAAAAAATGAGGGCTGTTGCATATTAAGATGCACAGCCCCCATTTATATTATTAGGATTGCTTCCATATTTCGTTAAAATAATAATTTATTAAGTTCCACAATAAGTCTTATATTCACATGTTGATTTGTTTTGTAACATATACTTCTTATCATATTCATTTGAATAATCATATGGAGTTGAAATAACTTTTAAAAGCTTATCCATCACTTTATAATCTCCAAATTTCACTGCTGCTTCTAATGCTTCTTCAACTAAGTGATTACGAGGAATTACTACTGGATTATTCTGTTCCATAAGCTTTTTAACCGCTTCTTTATCTTCATCTTGTCTTTGTAATCTTTCTTGCCATAATTCATTCCATTTATTAAACTCTTCTTTGTTAGCTAATAAACTATCTTTAACTTCGCCACTTGTTAATTCACGGAATGTATTTGTATAGTCAGCTTTATATTTTTGCATTATGCTTAAAAGTGCATCGATTAAATATTCATCTTGTTGTTCTTCATTAAATAATCCAAGCTTTGCTCTCATACCTAAAACCCAATTATTTTTATATAGTTTAGCAAACTCTCCAATAGCATCTTGTGCAATACTTATTGCTTTTTCTCTATCGCTATCTAATAAAGGTATTAAAGTTTCTGCAAATCTCGCTAAGTTCCATGCTGCCATATTAGGTTGATTTCCATAAGCATACCTACCATTAACATCAATAGAGCTAAATACTGTTTTAGGATCATAAATATCCATAAAAGCACATGGTCCATAATCAATAGTTTCACCACTAATTGTCATATTGTCTGTATTCATCACTCCATGAATAAACCCAACTAATTGCCACTTTGAAATTAATTCTGCTTGTTTCTTAATTACTTCTTTAAGTAGTCCTATATACTTATTTTCCTCATTAATAATATCTTTAAAATGTCTGTCTAAAGTATAATCTGCTAACGCTTTAACATCATCAATACTACCAAATCCTGAAGCATATTGGAATGTTCCAACACGTATATGACTTTTAGCAATACGAGTTAATACTGCACCTGGTAAAATAGTTTCACGAATTACAGGCTCTCCTGTTGTTGCAACTGCTAAACTACGAGTTGTAGGAATATTTAGTGCTGCCATAGCCTCACTTATAATATATTCTCTAAGCATAGGACCTAATGATGCTTTTCCATCTCCACCTCTTGAATACGGAGTTCTTCCTGAACCCTTAAGTTGGATGTCAACTCTTTGTCCATTATGAGTTATATGTTCACCTATAAGTAATGCTCTACCATCACCAAGCATTGCAAAATGTCCAAATTGATGTCCTGCATACGCTTGTGAAAGTGGCTTTGCTCCTTTTGGAATAGCATTGCCTACAAGTATTTCTACACCTTCTTGACTTTCTAGAAATTCCGAATCTAAACCTAATTCTCTTGTTAATTCTAAATTAAGTTTTACTAACTTAGGTTCTCTAACCTGACTGGCACTTTGACTTGTAAAAAACATTTCTGGAAGGCTAGCATAACTATTTTCAAATTTGAATCCTTCTTCATTTGTTACTTTATTTTTTCCCATTTAATCTCCTTTTCATTTATATATATTTATCCTATAATAACACTTTTTTAGTTTATACTTCTATAAATTTATTATCCTAAATAGAAATACTATTTTAAAATAAGATATAATTTGTTTATTAAATAATCTATTTACATTAACAAAAACGGGGATGTATCAAAATGATAAATCATTTTTGTACATCCCCATCTGTATATCATAATTTAAGTCAATTATTTCGCTCTAAATCAAGTGTAATTACGCTATTATATTAATTAATTAACTGGATAGCCCATGGAATACCATAAGAAATTGTACACATTATAATTGTGGCCATTACTAATCCAAGTAATATTGATAAAAATGCCTTCTTCGGTTTAATTCCAAGTAAAGATGCAATTAAAGCACCTGTCCATGCACCGGTTCCTGGTAATGGTACTCCTACAAAAATTGCAAGTCCTAAAAACTCATACTTTTCAATAGTCTCACTTTTACCTAAAGATTTTGCCTCTAACTTTTCAACAAACGGTTTAAAGAACTTTGTTTTCTTCATCCAAGCAAATATTGGTGTTATAAACCAAAGTATAAATGGTATGGGTATTATATTTCCTAACATACATAACCATACTGCTTGAAACATATTTATATCAAGTAATGCAGCTGCTACAAGTCCACCTCTAAGTTCTAAAATAGGAACCATTGATATTATAAGAACAATAAACTCTTTTGGCATAAAGCTTAAAGTATTTGTAAACCAATTTATTAACGCATCAGTCATAATTTAACACCTCATTTTAAATTTACATAATATTACCACAAAATAATCTATATAACAATTAAATTCATGTTAAATTTATTAATTTTAAAAACTAAATATGTGCGTCTAATTCTTTTCTTAATTCTATTGATGCACCAACCAATGGAAGTCTTACTTCATCACTCATTATTAATCCTTGACTATTTAAGATATGTTTAATAGGTGCTGGATTTGGCTCTTTAAATAACAATGGTATAAGTGGATATACCTCTTTCCAAATACCTAACGCTTTATTATAATCTCCATTTTTTATAAGATTATAAACCTCTAGATATTTTTTAGTATTTATATGAGCAGAAGCCATTATTCCTCCTTGACCACCAAGTGTTAAGTTAGTGTAGAAGAATACATCTTCACCTGTAACTATTGAAAAATCTACTGGTCTGTTCATTAGAAGATTAATACTTTGATCTGCATTTCCACATGAATCTTTTATTCCTATAATATTTTTCTTTTCTGCTAGCTTTAAAATAGTGTCATTTTCCATATTTCTTCCCGTTCTATATGGAATATTATATAAAATTATTTCAAGTGGTGTACTATCAGCTATAGCAGAAAAATGTTCTACTATTCCTCTTTGATCAGGTCTTGAATAATAAGGTGAAACAGATAGTATTCCGTCTACTCCAGAATTTTCGATTACCTTAAGCTTTTCAATTAACTTCCTTGTATTATTTCCACCATGCCCTACATAAACTTTAACTCTATTATTATTTGTTTCTGATGTTATATTTAATAATTTTTCATATTCATAATCAGAAAGAACAGGACTTTCACCTGTAGTTGCTAGTGGGGTAATCCCTTGAACACCTTGATTTATATAATGTTCTACTAATTTTTTATAACCATCATAATCAACCTCCCCATCCTTGAAAGGTGTAATTAGTGGTACATAAACTCCATTTAACATTTTGCATTTCTCCTTTTTTATACGTTTATGGGCATAAAAAATCCCATAAAGACAAAGCCTTTATGGGTAGAATAATACTACTTTATTATATAACGTCGCATTTAACAATTATAAATAAAAAAATCTCGTAGCTCTCCATTTTCATGACAGTTATGCATATATTTTATACATATCCAAGAGGATTAAATGTCTTCTTTCCTCTTTCGGCTTTTTACCCTTTCGTTAGTTCTCAAACATATACCTACTAAAACTAACTACTCTTCTCAAAGCACCTCTACCCAATTTCATTTATCTCCATTGTACCATTAATTTCTATATTTGTAAAATAAAATTCATTCAACTAATCTCATATTTATAGTTAAATTTAATTTTCCCTCTATACTTAATGTACTTTTCAAAATTATTCAATGCTGTTATTTCACTTTTTAACCTATCTAAATACTGTTCATCTTTTGTCTCTCCATATTTAGATATATATCCCCTCATATTTTTACAAATATTATTAAGTGCTTCCGCATCCTCTTTAAAGTCAGAAAAACTATTCATTCTCATAGCTAACTCCTCAACATCTTCGCATACACCACTAAAACTGTATTCTCCTATATTTTCAGTAGTAAGTCCTTTTAATCCTGACTTTGCTGATACTGACTCTATAACTGTAATTACCTCCTTTGTTTTTGATACTACATTTGTATAATTAGGATCTCCTAAAAAATTTGATAGTAGTGGTATTGTTAAAAACAATATTATTGGTACAGCTATTAACACAAATATAATTGCTATTTTAGTTTTTTTAATTCTAGTTCTCTCTTGCTTTTTTCTATCAATAATTCTACAGTGTAAATAATCATATTTACTTTTATTAATTAATTTTTTATATTCATTTTTAGGAATATTTACAAACCGTTCTAACCTACACAATATATTATAAAAAATACCTTTTTCAATAGCTTGTACCCACAAAACCTCATCATTATATTTATCACATATGAAATACGTAAGTAATGCTCTTAGCTTTAGAAAATTAGCTTCTTCTATGGTTCTATGTATATTATCATCATTTATTTCATCACAACTTATATACAATTTATATATTGGTAATATCAACCCTGACATATCTACACGTCTTAAAAACTCTGCAAAAATTGGATCTAGATTTACTCTATTAATATAATCGCTGTAATTACTAACACCATCTTTGTATACCTTTAAACCATTATCCTTAAAATCTTTTTTATATTCTAAAAGAAATTCAAGTCTCTGCATATCTATTCCCCCTATTAATTTTGAGAATTCGACCCTATCAAATAAATCTACGATTTTACCCTCATTCATATCAAACAAACTGATACTTTTAAAATACTATTTTTCGAAAATCTACTCACAATCTCCCACTCGCCTCTAAATATAGATTATACATTACCAATAATTGGATTGCAATTTGTATTATTCATACCTTTTTTTGATTTCATATAAAAATGAGGTATAAAAATGATTTAATCATTTTTATACCTCATGAGTTAATTCAATTTATACATATTCAAAATCTTCTGGTGCATCACACCACTTACCTCGTCCTAAATGCATAAGATAAGCTAGTACTGCAAAAATTACATATCCAATTACAAATGGTGATGATATATAGAATCCTAAAGCTGCACTATGTATGAATCCAAACATTGCAAGTACTGCTGCTACTAATGAAGTCGCTGCTACTTTATCTAGTCTTCTATCTATAATAAATGCTGTTATAGTTCCAAGAAGGATACCAATTATTATAGCACCTGATTTTACCTCAGCTACACCTCTCCACATTACACCATGGTCAATTAGATACTGTGAAACTTCACCAGTATATCCTACTACCCCTGATGGTAATGTTTCTGTCCATTTATCTGCTAAACCTACTGCTCCTGTAATTTGTGTGAACAGGAAATCTGCAACAGGTGGAACCATTGATACTGCAATTGCTGCATAATGTTTAACTTTACAATCCTTAAATGCTTGAGAAACCATAACAACTGAACACCATAAATAAGTTATGGCTGCAATAGCTGGTGGTACTAGGTTACTAAAGAATGTAAACAGTCCAAATAAACCTGCTATTCCTAGTAATACTCCTCCAACCCATGAGAAACCAATACCTGCTCCTGATTTCTTTAATCCAGCATGTCCAAGCCATACTGTGTTTGGTACAACTCCACCTAACATTGCTGAAATCATTGTACAAATACCATCAGCAAATTGTGCTTCTCTTATACTATAATTATCACCTGCTGCATTTGCTGCTTCAACATTATCCATTGTTTCAATGAAATTATATATTTCAATTGGAATAATGATTGTTAAATATGGCGCAACTACTGCAAATCCATTTAAAAGTGCTTGAATTGATGTTGCTGGATTTGGAACATAGAATCCAATTCCAGAAAAATCAATACTTGTACGTCCAAGAGCTAGTGAATAAATTATTCCGCCTACAATAGCAAGTACAAGTGGTGGAAATTTTCCTTTAAATAAATATCCACCGAATACTCCAACCATTGCTACTAGTAAAATAGGTAATCCTATAATCGGATCACTAAACACATCAAATACCCCTTGAGTAGCCATCCAGATAAATCCTATACCTGCTACAGTTCCTAAAAGTGCTGCACGTGGAATTCTCTTTTTCATCCAAGGTCCTATAAATCCTCCTAAGAATTCAACGAAACCTCCAATGAAACATGCAGCTACTGCTGCTGACCATGTAAGTTCAGCATCACCTAATGCATAGTGAAGTGGCATTATAACACCATACAATATAACGAACATTGCTGGTGTAGAAACTCCTGATGGTAAGGCTGTAACATCAGCTCTACCTTCTTTTTGTCCTAATTTATATCCCATATATGCGTAATAGATACCACTAAATAAAAGTCCAACAGACATTGCTGGTATAACACGTCCATAAACTATATCATCAGACCATCCAAGAACTCCTGATAATGTTGCTATTACGATAAGGTAATTTACTATATTATTTGTAAGAGTATATGTTAATCCTCCAAAGTCTCCTGTCTTAAATAGAGGTATCTTAACTTTTGAATTCCCCATTGTTCAAACCTACCTTTATTATTATTTTTTATTCTGCTTCGATTGATATAAACTTAAATTGAGTAACATCAAATAAGCCCATATCAGTAAGTTTTATTTCTGGTATAACTGCTAAAGACATAAAGCACAGTGTCATTACAGGTTCAACATTATGACTAACCTTAAGAACCTCATATGCCATCTTGTGTATGTTTGTAAGTTTGTTATCAACCCATTCACCACTTTGGTCGCTCATTAATCCACCAATTGGCATAGGCATACTTTCTATAACTTCTTTATTATTAACTAAGATAATACCGCCACCTTGGTTAATTAGTTCTTCAACTGCAAAGGCCATATCTTCATCGTTAACACCTACAACTATAATATTATGAGAATCATGAGCAACTGAAAGTGCTATAGCGCCTTCTTTAATTCCATAATCCTTTAGTAATGCAACTGCTACATTACCTGTATTTTGATGACGTTCAATAACTGCCACCTTTACTACATCTTCATTTGGATTATATACAAACTCATTATTTTCATCTCTATTAATAGTTATAATTTCTTTTTTAGTTACAACTCCACCTGGTAATATCTTTATTGCATGTGCTTTATCTGAATTAATAGGAAGTCTTAATTTTTCAACTGAAAAATCTTTAACATGGAAACTACCATTAGTATCAGATATATCATGAAGAGAAATCGGTAATTTATATTCTCCACCTGCTGCAACTTCTTCTCCTGCAATTAAAACATTATCTACATTAAAATCATTTAAGTCCTCAAAAAGAACTATATCTGCTCTTAATCCTGGTGCAATTGCTCCCCTATCTTCTAGACCATAACATTCAGCTGCATTTAAAGTAGCCATTCTGATTGCTATAATAGGTTCTATATCTTCTTTAACACACATTTTTAAGCTATTATCTAAATGCCCTACACTTAAAATCGTCTTAGGTTGCATATCATCTGCACAAAGTAAACAACGTTTGCTATTGAAAGGTGTAACTCCCTTAGCTAATGTTTTAAGATTGTGACAAGCTGACCCTTGACGAAGCATTACATAAAGTCCACGAGAGATTCTATTATGCATATCTTCAACTGTTTCACATTCATGATCAGTTTTAATATTAGCTGATGCATAAGCATTTAAATCATTTCCAAATAATCCTGGGCTATGTCCATCAATAACTTTCCCCATTTTCTTAGCAACTAGAAGTTTATCTAAAACATCATCATGTCCTTGTACAACTCCAGGGAAATTCATAAATTCACCTAATCCAAGGATATCATTACTTTGCATTGGTTTAATCATATCTTCTGCATCTATTCTTGCTCCTGAATGTTCAAATGGTGTGGCAGGAACACAAGATGGTAACATCATTTGAATATCAAGTGCTGTTCCTTCTGATGCTTTTAACATATAGTTAATTCCCTTAAATCCACAAACATTTGCTATTTCATGTGGATCTGCAATTATTGTAGTTGTTCCATGAGGTACTATTAATCTTCCTAATTCCTCTGGTGAAACATATGATGATTCAATATGAATATGGCTATCGATTAGCCCAGGAGAAGCGAACTTCCCCTTAGCATCAATAACTTTATTACCTTCATAATTTCCAACACCAGCAATTAAATCATCACTTATGGCAATATCTCCATCTATAATCATTCCATTATAAACATCAACAACCTTACAGTTTTTTATAACTAAATCTGCAGGAATTCTACCTGCTGCAATATCTATAAGCTTTTTAAATTTCTTCTTTTCCATTTTATGCTCCCTCACCTTCTACTTATTTTCAATAAGTTCTAATATTGGATCAAATGTATCTAAAGCAATACAATCAACTGGTCCAACATCTGTGATAGCGTAATCTGGAATAGCTGTAATTGGTAAGAAGAACATGTACATTAATGGTTCTGGTAAATCACAACCTAAAGTATTAGCAGCTTTATTAACACGTTTTTCCCACTCTGCAATTACTTCTGGTTCTAAATCACTTGCAATACCACCAACAGGTAATGGTAAGAATTCTAAAACTTCTCCATCACAAACAACAACTTGGCCTCCACCATTTTCAATTAAATGATTTACTGCGATTGACATATCTTCTGCACTTGCTCCCATAACAATTAAGTTATTATCATCTGGAGCTGCTGAAGATGCCATTGCACCTTTCTTTAGTTTCCATCCTGAACAGAAAGCTAAAGATTTATTTCCGTTACGTCCAAAACGTTCTAAAACAGAAACCATTAAAACATCTTGCTCTATATCTGGTACAACAATACCATCTTTTACATCAAGAACAGCATCTCTTCTTTTACGAACGAAAGGTCCTTTAACATCCATAGATAGAACTTTTACTTGTCCATTATCGATACCAACTTTATATTCAAAATCTTCTTTAGTAGTTTTACTACATTTTAATTCGCCTGTTAAAACAGCACTTCTCTTAGGAGCTTTAAGTTTGTAAGTTAACTTACCGTTTTTAGCTACTAATTTACCATTTGTAATAACAGTATCTACTTTAAAATCTTCTATACTATCTACTAAAAGAATATCGGCAATTCTTCCTGGTGAAATTGATCCTATTAAATGATCTATTCTATATGCTTCTGCACTATTAATTGTTGCCATTTGAATAGCTGTCATTGGCTCTACACCATTTTCAATAGCTAAACGTACAACATTATCTAAATGACCTTTTTCTAAAACATCTGAAGCTGTTACATCATCTGTACAGAAACTTACACGACGTGCAAGATATGGGTTAACTTCTGTTACCGCTCTTATGTTTTCTTCTAAGAAGTGTGTTACTGAAGATTCACGGATAAGCATATGCATACCATTACGCATCTTTTCAACAACTTCTTCATGATCGTAACTTTCGTGGTCTAATCTTATTCCAGCACAAAGGTATCCATTAAGTTCTTTTCCTCTTGCCATAGGTGCACAACCAAATACAGGAAGTCTGTTTTTAGCAGCAACTTCAATAGCTCCTAAAGTATCTTCATCTTCTTCAGTTACATATTCACGAACTGTTTCCCAAACACCATAACATTCTGGCCATTGTTGAACTGTTTCATGTACTTCTTTTGTAAAGTTAAATGATACTGTAGATTGTGGGAATGTATAAGGAGTTTTATAAGGTGCTCCCCAATAAACTTTTAAAGGACTTGCTTTGATTTCTTTGAATACTTCTTGTAAACCTTCTAAACCTGAAACTGATATATACTCATCAAGTCCAGATATCATGCTTGTTGTTCCACAAGGAACTACTGCTTTTGCATAGCTTGTGATACTAAGTTTACTGCATTCGCTGTGAATGTGACCATCGATAAGACCTGGTACTAAATACTTTCCTGCTGCATCAATAGTTTGAGTATCTTCTCCAATATAATCAGATACATTCCCTACTGCTACGATTGTTTCATCGTAAATTGCAACATCTGCTTTGTAAATTTCACTTGTCATTACATTTACAAGATTACCATTTAGTACTACAGTGTGAGCTGGTATGATGCCTCTTCCGGCACGGATAAGATGTTTTAAATTTGTCATTGTTTTTTCCTCCAATAAATAAAGTTTTAGATACCCCGACTATTACTAGTGAACCAGGTTTCCCGTCCTGCAGTTTGTATCTAGACGAATTTAATGGATTAAAATTAATACAGAATTAGAAAAGTTTAATTAAATTTAAAATAGTTCGTATTTCTCTTGAAATAGACTATTATATTTAATTTTTTGTAATAATAAAATATAAATTTTCTTTATAATATATTTATCTTCTGTATCAACACGATAATTAACTTGTTTTTAAAGTTTAATGTTCGTGTATTTCTTAACTGTATTCTAGCATAGAATCTTTCATAAAACAACATATTTTTCACATAAATTTTCTCAATTCCCCATATATATTTCTTCTTGTAACACTCCTCTTAAATCCTATTTTTTTAAATTTCTTACAGTATTCTATTGTTATAAATATATTAATTTTATAGCAATTTAACTTTACCCTTCATTTATCTTGTTAATACACATATTAAATTACTTGTATATACTTATGGATTTTGGCAAATGCTAACTTTATTAAATATGGAAAGGATACAACTATGAAGTATATAAATGACATAAGAAATCGACTTAAACTAGATGAAAGCTTTGATTTAATAGAAAGACATATAATTATAGGCTCTAAAGAAACTTACCTATATTATATTGATGGCTTTATAAAAGATGATGTTATGGAAAGGATAATGACTAGCTTTTTTTCCATAACTAAAGAAGAAATGTCACGCTTTAATGATGCAACTAAATTTATAGACTGTAAGATACCTTATGTAGAAGTTGCAACAGAATCAGATGTTGATAAAGTTATTCCACTTATTTTATCTGGTCAAACAGCAATGATAGTTGAAGGATTTAAAGACATAATTCTTATAGACCTCCGAACCTATCCCGTAAGAGGCATAGGTGAACCTGAAAAAGAAAAGACTTTAAGAGGTGCTCGAGATGGATTTGTTGAAACTATTGTTTTCAATACTGCATTAATTAGAAGAAGAATTCGTGATGAAAGATTAGTATTTAAAATGACTAATATAGGTAGTTCCTCAAAATCTGATGTAGTTTTAGCTTATATGGATGGGGTTGTAGATGAGAAGGCTCTTGAGTCTATTGAAAGACAACTAAAAAATTTAAAAGTTAATGCTTTATCAATGTGTGAAGAATCTTTAGTTGAAGCATTACAAAAAAGTCACTGGCTAAATCCATTTCCTAAAGTAAGATTTACAGAAAGACCTGATGTTGCTTCTGCTCATATATTAGAAGGTAAAATTGCTGTTATTGTAGATAACTCACCTTCTGCTATGCTTTTACCAACTTGTATATTTGACTTTTTCCAAGATGTTGATGATTATTATATGCCAGTTGTTACAGGAAACTACCTAAGATTTTTACGTAATCTTATTGTAATATCAACATTTTTAGTTACACCACTTTACTTACTAATATCTTTAGGTAAAGTACCACTACCAGTGTCACTACAATTTTTACTGCCAACTGATCCTTACGCAATACCTATTTTCATACAATTCCTCTTATTGGAATTTGCTATAGATGGATTAAAGTTAGCTTCATTAAATACACCAAGTTCACTTGGAATGTCTTTATCAGTTATTGGTGGTTTAATTCTTGGAGAATTTGCAGTTAAAACAGGTTGGTTTATTCCACAAACTATCCTTTATATGGCAATCGTAGCATTAGCATCATTTACTCAACCAAGTATTGAACTCTCTTACTCCATTAAGTTCTTTAGAATGATTTTATTAATTCTAGTAAACTTCTTTGGCTTGTATGGATTAATTGGAGGATTATTATTTACCGTAATTGTATTAGCATCATCTAAAACAATTACAGGTAGATCGTATTTATACCCACTTATTCCATTTAACTGGTCTAAACTGAAATCTCTCATATTTAGAACTAGGCTAAAGGTAAGTAAATAAAAAATAGGAGATGTAATCAGTAAGGTTTTAAACCTTACTAATTACAGCTCCTTTATATTATGATTTCTTAAATCAATTTATTTATTTGTGATAATAATCCTACATGAAAAACATAGTGTCAATAACTGTATAATCATCATTTTGTTTCTGTATTTCTTCTTTTTCTTTATCACTTAAAATTTTATCTAACTTTTTCCCACAAATAGGACATTTCTTATCTTCTACATCAAATTCTTTTTTGCATTTTTTACAATATTTCACTTGTTACCTCCTATTAAATTTACTTAAGTTCTAATTACTTTTAATTTTATTTTCAGTGTATATATTTATAACTTTTTCCTTCTCTTCTAAAGATGAAAAAATTCTATCTGGAATACATAAAATATATTCTTCTGATGATATATATGTAGATTCCTTTATTCTCTTTACACTTTTAATATTTCTTATATCTATCTCACAATTATTATTTCCAAAGAAATAAGATATTTTTTCCTTATCAATATCTAACTTTACCAAAAAATCATTCGGAGTTTTTTTAATTTCTCTGCTATAAAAACATTCAATTAAATTCACCTTATTTTTATTAATTAAAAAGTATAAAACTAAAGATATTAATATACTTAATAAAATAGCTATATAAATATTCCCATTAAAAAGATAATCTTTTATAAGAGTTACAATACCCATACTTAGCGATATTGAACTTGCAAAAACTCCAAATTTGCATGTATTTATAAGTTTTTTATCTCCTATCGATATCATTTGATATATAAGCATATCAGTTAACTCAATTTTATTTAGCATATATTCATACATTAGTCTCACTCCTTGCTATATATATTATATATTACGCTTAAACTAATTACAATTTTTGTAATTAGTTTTCATAGTATTAAACATTCTAACAAACAATAGCTCCGTATATAAAAAATTATATACGGAGCTATATGTTATGTTATATCGGCTAAATTAAATCTTAGAATTTTTTTTAATTCATCTAATGAAATATCAACTTGATATCCTATTTTACCTGCACTAAAAATAAATGTTTCAAATTTACTTGCAGATTCATCAATAGTTGTTTTAAATGCTTTCTTCATTCCAATTGGAGAACATCCTCCATGAACATATCCTGTTAAGGGAAGTAAATCCTTTGACTTGATCATTTCTATAGACTTTTCACCAACACTTTTTGCTGCCTTTTTTAAGTTCAATTCATTTTCTGATGGTATTACAAATACATAATAATTCTTAGTTTTCCCCACAGTTACAAGGGTTTTAAATACTCTTAATGGATCTATATTTAAAATAGAAGCTACTTCAACACCACTTAGTGCCACATCTGTTTCATAGTAATGTGATGTATACCTTATTTTCTTTTGCTCTAAAAATCTCATTACATTTGTCTTCTCGTCCATATCTTCCCCCTACTTCCTATATTGTTTTAATTATATCCAATTATATTAATTTTAACAACGATCGATTATATTTATTACCAAGTACTTATACTAACTTTTCTTTTTAACATTAATAATACTATTGAAACTCCAGTTATTATTATAAATTCAATCTTAGGCATGTTATTTGCAGATAAAATTACATATTTATGCAAAACTTGACATTTGTAATGTTTCATAATACTATTAACATGAAAATTTTAACAGGGGGATAAATATGAGAATTTTAAAATTTATTGCTCCTTTGCTTGTTGTTTCTATATTATTAGTAGTACTTTTCGTACCTGCAAATAATACAGTTAATACAGATATAACTGAAGAGGACATTGTAGAAATAATACCTAGTACAAAAGAAGAAATAAGCAAAGAAGCTACTGTAGATGAGATTATACCTGATATTGTCAATACTGAGGTTGTTACATCTGTGCAAAGCACACCTACTCCAACTATACAAAAACCAATAGTGAAACCTATATTGAATCCAAATATTCAATGGAGGTCTAATCTAAATATAAAACAGAAGCTCTTATCACTTAATAATTCTGAAGAAAGAATTTATGATCCAACTCATGTTCTTTTACATTTCATAAGTAATGCTGGTAACAATCAACAAAACCCTTATGATATTAATGCTGTACATTCAATTTTAAATGATTATGAGTTATCTACTCACTATACAATAGATAGAGATGGTACTATTTATTTATTCACTTCAGAAGATAGAGTTGCTTATCATGCAGGTAAAGGTTATCTTCCAGATTATCCAGAATACGAAAACAAATTAAATCATCATTCAATTGGAATTGAAATGCTCGGAATAGGGACAAGCTCAGAAATGTCTATAATGCTATCTCAAGAACAATTTAATGCAATTGACCCTTCATTATTAGGCTATACTGATGCTCAATATGAAGCCTTAAATCTTTTGCTAAATGATATTCTGCAAAGACATAGCAGTATAAAAAAAGATAGAAAACATATTCTAGGTCATGATGAATATAACACAAGTAAAACTGATCCTGGTTCTTTATTTAATTGGAGCAAAATAGGACTATAAAATCTTTACATATTCAAAAACATTAATAAAAACCCCCTAGGAAATCTTCTATTAGACTCCTAGGGGTTACTTATTTTATTAACTCATTTTTTAAATAACTATACATATTTCTATTATGCAGTTACACTCACTCTTTTCTTTACTATCAATATACTTACTATAAATAATAGGAAGGCTCCAATTAATGCAACACCTGAATATGCGTAGATTGATCTATATCCACATGCAACAATAACATTTCCCCAAATTATAGAACCTATACCATATCCCCCATCAATTAAAGCATAATATATAGCATTCGCCATACCTCTTTTGCTTTTACTAACAGAATCTAAAATCATAACATTAACTATTGGTAATAATGAACCTATCATTACTCCACAAATAAATCCCATAATTATTAGCATTGAATATGTTTGTACAATAGACATTCCAAATATTGAAACTGCAAATATTGCAACACCACTAGATACTACTACATTAATTCCTAGTTTATTAACTATTTGATTAATAAATAATCTTGAAGCAAGAATACCTACTGCATTTATTGTAAAGAATAAACCTATGTTATCAAATCCTAATTCAATTCCATATAGAGCTGTAAAAGCTAGTATTGTACTTTCTGCAATTGCTGCTATAAACAATACTATTGAAGGAATTATAATCTTTCTTATCTCTATCCCTTCATCATCAGCCTTAATACTTTCCTTAACACCATCTACTTTAGCATTTTCTTTATATGATATTTTAAAAGAAACTAAGATAGTAATTATTGAAACTACTGCTGTTGTTATAAATAAAAGATTGAAATTATCATAATTACTTCCAACTAATGCTAAAGCTAACGATGGTCCTATAGCTGTAGTTATAGTGATTCCAACACCTGAGTAACCAATACCCTCAAGCATTCTAGATTCAGGTGTAACATCCGTAACAATAGTTGCTATGGCAGTTGATGAAATACCAAATCCAATCCCTTGAAGTGCTCTTAATAATATAATTACATTTATACTATCTGTAAATAAAAATACAATAGTTGATAATGTTGTTATAACTGTACCAATAACTAACACCTTTCTTCTACCTATTTTATCTAACATATTCCCCGCAACTAATCTTATAAATAAAGCCGCTAATGTAAATGAAGCAGTCATCATTCCTGCATATGTGTCTACATTAGTTAATTGTTTCGCATAAATTGAAATTGTTGATAATAATAAATTACAAGCTAAGCTAACACCAATAGTAATTACTAAAGCTAAAATAAATTGTTTTGTCCATAATTTTTCTTTTTTATCCATTTTATATCTCCGTTCTACGTTTTTTACATTACTTATTTTAACGAGATACTTGAAAATAGATTGTAGTCTATACTACAATTGAATAAGTATTTTTATTAAGAGGTGATAATATGAGAAATAAATTTATTCCATTACCTAGTTCTGTAGATATAACATCTAACTTTTTTAAAGTATTTGAAGAGGCTGGTATGCTAAAAAAGTATAAAAAAAATGAAATTATCTACTTTCAAGATGATAAAGCAGATAACTTCTATTTAATTAAATCTGGCCGTGTTAGAGTATTTCTAATATCACCTGAAGGAACTGAACTTACAATAGAAATTTTAAGACAAGGAAAACTTTTTGGAGAGTCATCATATTTTAGTTATGGCTCTAGATTAACATCTGTAAGTTCTGCAACTGACGTAGAATTAATATCTGTAAGCTTAAACGATCTTTATCCTCATCTTACAAATAACCCAGAACTTATGGTTCAAATGTTTCACCTAATGTCTTTATCAATACAAAACTTATCAATACAAGTCAACAGCATGGCATTCTTAAGTTCTGATAAAAAACTAGCTCAACTGTTAATACGCCTTGGAATTCATTTTAAGAAAAATCAAAATGATACTTCTTATATAATTGATTACTCTCATGAAGAAATCGCTCAGCTAATCGGAAGTTGTAGAGTAACTGTAACTAAATTTCTTAATATTTTCCAAGAAAGCGGATTTGTTTCACTAGGATATAAAAAAATTGAAATTATAGATGAACATGCTCTTAAAGCTTTTGCATTTTCATAATATTAAACATTCTAATAAACAATAGGGGCTGTATCAACTTTTGATACAGCCCCTATATTCTATATTATATTTACTTTTTTACAACAGGAATCCAAATTTCACACATATATTCATCTGATTGACACTCACCATTAGTTGCATCTGGGTACCATTCAATTTCTGCTCCACCTGAATGTTGGTATCCTGAACTTGGGAACCAGTCAGTATAAATTTGTTTCCAAACTTGCTTCATATCCTCTATTCCCTTACATTCAAACACTGCCCATGTTTCTTTTTTAACTTCATATGCATGCATACCATCTATAGCATCCTTGCTAGTTTGTGCAGCTATATAATAGTCAAAGCTATTATCATCAAATCTTGTACAAACCCCAATTAGACCTAGTCTTTCTTCATTGCATAACCCTCTAATTTTTTCACAAGTTCCATTATGAACAACTTCATTCCATATTTCAGGTATTCTTATGAAATTGTACCCATCAACAGTTGAGATATTCTCCTTTACACCTACTACTCTAAACCCATTTTTCTCTTCGATTCTATAATTCATAGCAAATCCTCCACTTATAGATATTTTGAAAGAAATAGGTGGATATAATTTAAGTTTAACTCCTTCTGATTTTGCTTCACTTGGTGTTATTCCATGTACTTTTATAAATGCTCTTGTAAATGAAGTTGGAGAATTATATCCATACTTTAAAGCTACATCTATAACCTTAATATCACTTTTCTGAAGATCTAATGCTGCTAGTGTAAGACGTCTTCTTCTTATATACTCGCCTAATGTTATATTAGCCATAAAAGAAAACATTCTTTGATAATGGTATGCTGAACAATATGCAATTTTAGCAGCCTCTTCATAAGAAATTTCACCATCTAAATTTTTTTCAATGTACTGTATAGAAGCATTTAATCTTTCAATTAAGTCCATCCCTATCACTCCCTTATCTCTATAATACAAATTTACCAAATTAAAAACCTCTCCGTACTTGCACTAAAAAGAGTGGTCTTAAATTATTATACCATTGCAATGATCAACTTCATGTTGAATAATTTGTGCTACAAATCCTGTAAAAGTTTGTTTCTGTTTTTTGAAATCTCTATCAAGATATTCTACTTCTATTGTTTTATAACGTTTTGTTTTCCTAAAACCTATTAAAGATAAACAACATTCTTCTGTCTCATAAATATCTTGTTTCTTTTTTATAACTGGGTTAACCATAGGCACTATCATGTCTCCAACACTAAACACTATTATACGTTTCTTAATACCTATCATATTTGCAGCCATACCTACACAATTATCTATATTAGCTCTTAAAGTATCTATTAAATCATTAATTATCTCCACATCATCCTTAGTTGCAGGTTCTGATTTCTGTCCTAAGAATAATACATCCTTCATAACTGGTCTTATCATCTTTATCAACCCTTTCTAAATTTATAATTATAATTGTATATAGAAATTAAAAACTTTACAAATATAATCTTACTTCTATTTGTAAAGTTTCTCTATTTTTATTGCTATTATTCCACATTAACTAATTTAAACTTTTTACTTAAAATCTTTTTAATATTATTTTCTTAGTTCACTATATTGTATGTTAATCCTATTTTCTGGTTTAGAATCTACTAAATATAAAACAAATAAGAAAACCCATTCTAAAGGTTTCATCAATATATAAACTAAATCAGCTGATAACTTAGTATTTATATGTTTACTTAGGGGATACCCGTATGTGTCATAAATATATCTTATTGCTTTATGAAATTTAGGTGTATATTCCTCAAGGATATTTTCAAAAGCATTTGCTATTAGAAGTTGTCTGTTAACTACTATTTTATTTCCATGTCTTATCCCAGCTCTTACTGGCTTTACTATATTGTCATGCCCTCTTGCAGATACAGTACATAAATAATGTCCATCACCTGAAAGTTGAATTGGTTCAGGCACAGGAACTTGTGATAAATTATAACTGCTAGTATCAAAAAACATTTGAATAAAGCTATCAGGTGATTGTCCAAATAATATCAATATTAATTGGATAATTATCATAATAGGAAATAGACTTATAACCCATAATATTGGCATTGTAAGATAACTCATGCTTAATTTATTTATAAACTTCAAGAAAACATTCTTATATGTTATGTTACTAGTTTTTCTATCATTTATAAACTTTCGTAATGATTCAATTATAAGAAGTAAATATAAAATACTAAAATAAGCAAACCCACCAAAAATTAAATATGCACTTCCATTAATAGGATACTCTCCTTGTACAAAAAACTTTACATGGAATAAATACATTATCGTAAAAATAATATTTAGAATTAATCCAGATGAAAATATACAATATAAAATTGGAGACAACTTATCGTAATTAATAATAATAACATAGTAACTTATTATCCCAAACAACAATACAAACCATATAGCGCCAATGTTTGCTTGTGATAATGTTTCATATGAATTAACAAAACTTCCATTACTATATATTTGTAAAGCCTCACCTGCTTTATTCCCATTAAAATCAAAGCTAATTCCAACTATACAAAATAAAAACATAGTTGCTATTGAACATATTTCTGCAACACCAGTATTCCAAAAAGTGAGTTTTCTTGATTCATTATAACTTTTTATAATCTTAGTTGATTCACTTCCTCTAAAGCAATCAATTATTCTCTTAAATAAAAATATAATAGCAATTAACATTGATATCATAATGGCTATCCCTAAACTTAATAACATAACTTCCATATTAATCCCCCCAAAATATAACTATACATATTATACCATATACATAATTCTATCGTACATTACATATTATGTTTAGCTTTCTCACAACTGATTTCTCTAATTATGCAAATTTAATCATAAATATGTTATAATTCATAATACAAAATAGGATTATACTTAGTTCTAATTTAAGGAGATACAAAATGAGAATAATATTAGAAAACAATTTATGTGAAAACAGACCATATATTAATTTGAAAAAACTATCAAGTAAAACCTCACTAAGAGTAGGTTCTCCTGATGATTCAGGCCTTAAATGCACTTACATAATAGATCAGAATACACAAGCTTTATCTACAAATAAAAATTACACTTCGGAATATAGTAAAGGTATTGAGAAAATAACTTTTTATACAGAAGAACTAAATGAAATGATACTAGTTGAAGTGAACTATTCATCAAGAAGTGGTGATAGCTCAGCTAAATTTAAAGTTTATGTAATTTTAAATGGTATTAAATATGCTCTACCATTTAGTTATTTTGAAGATATCTATGTAAATTGCATGGATATATTAAATAAAGAAATAAGTGATACTACTGCTTTATGCTACATAAAAGCAGGATTTGATAACCTAGAAAAAGATGAAAAGCCAGTAGATATTAACTTAAATCTAGAAAGATTAGCAGAGTTTAAAGATAAGGTAGATTACAAGAGAAATGTTGATTATTTTGTAATTAATAATACAACTTCTTCTATTTCAAAATATGATATTAATAATAAAACTAATAAAATAGAAATCTCAGATAGAGTGCATGTCCTAAGATATAACTACACTACTAGACTATATAAATTAGTTAAACCTATTAATAGATCCACAGTGATTTTAAATGAAACTGACCTTATCTGTGATTTAGGTGATTCAAATGATGAAAATAGTTTCCCAACTGTTAGTATATATACTGAATACGGCCTTGGAAAATTATTAGACATTAAAAATAATGTTATCCCAACAACTAATACATTATCATTATTTGCAAATCTATTAGATTTAGGTTTAGAAGTTTTAAATTAATCAAAAATAAGATTGCCAGTAGTAATATTTCACTACTGGCAATCTTATTTTATATTTTTTCAATCACTCCATAAATAACTGAACCACTTTTTTTGCTACCATAATACTTTTCTATTCCTAACTTTTCAAAGTCATTAAAACCTTGTCTTTCCTTAATCACAACTCTTTTTTTACATACTCTAAGTGCTTCATTTAATATATCTTTTGTTAGTCCTTTGTGGTCTGCAAAAATCCTAAATGAATTTATTGAAGTAGACTTTTTATTTGGCTCCTTAAACATAGGATCAAAATATACCACATCAAAACTATTATCACTTTGCTTTATAAGGTAATCTTCATATGATTCATTAACTACCTCTATATTATTAGCACAATTAATAGTTTCACTATTATCATTATAATCTTGTAAGCCACTTTTACTTAAATAAGCTATGTACTTATTAATTTCTGTACCTACAACAGACCCCTTATCTCCAACAACTGACGAAAATACAAGTGAATCACCTGCAAGACCTAATGTACAGTCTAATATACTGTTTCCCTCTTCTAATTTGGTTGCCTCTATTATAGATTCCTTATTACCTTGTCTCATAGACTTAATTTTAAGCTCTGATAAATTAGGATGCCAGAATAACGCACTATCCTCACCCTTTATTACAATCTTATCTTTTTCAACTACTACTAAGTAGTCAAAATCATCTTTTAAAATTGTATTTTTAATGCTATAATTTCCTCTTTTTATATATTCTATATTTAACTCTTTAGATATGCTTTTCGCTTTATCATTTAAACTTTCATCTGCTTCTCTTGTCGTCGTAACAGCAATCTTCATTTGTTCTCCTAATCGGTCTTTATATATTTTAAAATCTATCTTACATTTTTACATTTACTTTCTAAAATAAAAAAGATAGAATTTCTTCTATCCCTCTAAATATTAATCAAAAATATCCTTTAAATCTATACTTAAATCTTTAAAAATACTACTTGTATAAACATCTCCACTCTTGAAAGTGTTAGTTATCTGGTACTGTCCTTCAATTAATGTATATTGAACAATAAATCCATTTTGCTCCACAATGTTATATTCAAGAACACCAAACTTTTGATATACATATAATTTAGTAATATAGTCATGGTTAGCAGTGCTTCTAGATATTACCTCAAATACAACTTTAGGCGGAGATAAAAAACTTTCTCCTTGTTTAGTTGGATTATCACACATAACAAAAACATCTGGTTTATATTTATGAAGTTCAGATTCATTTTTGAATACAACTTCAATTTGTTCATCGTATGCCTTACATTTACTACCCTTGAAATACATAATTAAAGAGGCTAAAATATTACCTTTTATTGAATTATGTTTAATTGATGTATTAGATGATAATACTATTTCACCATTTTCATATTCAGCTTTTCCATCAAATTTTGACTGAATTTCTTCAAATTGTGCTTCAGTATGATATGAATTCAAATTATGCAGTATATTCATTAATAGTACCTCCTTATATATTGGTTATTTAATTAATCTTCTTTTATCTTTATTATAACCTAAAGAACTATTTTCTTAAACTAAAAAAATACCCTATATCTATATATTCTTTATTGAAATAAAAAAGAGAGACTATTAAATAGTCTCCCTTAATGTATTATAAATTCATTTTATCATAATCTACTGCTGCATATTCTGCATTATCAGTTTGTGTTTCGTTATCTCTCTCTTGATTATTTTCCATATTATCATTATTTTTTTCAGCTGATATACCTTTTATTACATTGATTACAGTTGAAAAACTACCAATTGCCATAAATACATATCCTATTACTAAATCTTTAAAGAATGCACTGCTTATTTCAGGCTCTTCTAAGAAAACTGGAATTGATTTATATGCATCAAAGTATGACATTTCATAAATACTGCCAAATTCATTGTAAATTTCAATTGCAAATGAAATACTTTGAGCTAAGTATATCATCCCTACACAAATTAAAACTACTAACACAGTACCAACAACACTACTTTTACCTCCAAATAAACTATATCCTTTAATTGCACATACGACCATTACTATTCCCGCAATACTTGATATATAACCCATTTGGTAAATAACTACCCATAAAACAACTCCGATTAATGATCCTAAAAAAGCACCTATTAATCCCTTAACTATACTTCCAGCATTTTTATTTTCCCCCAAAACTAAATCCCCCTCTTATTTTTTAACATTATGTTACAATTATAGTTTATATTTTCCATATAATATAGTCAATAGTTTTATTCATATTTAATTCATATATTATCCATAATTCATTCATTTTTATCAAACTATCCCTAATATGGTTTAATAGATATCTAAAAACCACCTATTATTTATTGATATAAAAAAAGAGAGATTATTAACTAATCCCTCAATTCACTATATTGCCCATTATTTATTCTTAATTTTTTTCACTACCAGTATTATTATGCATATAATTGCTACTGCAAATAATACTGTTCCAAATGAGCTCCCCATATCTCTTGCAGACTCCATACAATCACCTCATTTATTATGGCTTACACTTCATTTAAGCTGTTAGTCAATATTTCAATGTGATTAGTTTATTCAGACTTAGATACCTTCATAAACAAAGGAAATAATGGAACTGCTAATAATAATACACCTGCTATGCTTACTTTTCTAACTAATCTTGATTCTGGATCAATAACAAATAATATTATCGCCCCTACCACACAAACTAAAATAACAAGAAATAACAAATTCATAGTAACTTGATAATCATTACCACATTCACTACATTTATCGTACTTTATAGTACCCTTTCCAAAAGAATATTTCATTAGTTCTCCATAAGAAATCTTTCTATCACAATGTGGACATCCCTTCATAATAACCCCTCCCCAAACTTATATAAATATATTACCTTATTTGTAATAATATGTAAATAGAGTGTGAACAAAAAGAGATTAGCTTTTACACCAATCTCTCCAGCTCAAAAACTACTTCACCTATTCTATATTGATAATCCTTATTATTTATTAATAAAAAATCATGACTTGCCACATAAGTATCCCCCTTCTAGATCTTTTTTTGTAATCAAAAAAGGCACAATAACTATTAACTTAAATAGTATTGTGCCTCATTATTTTTATTATGTTCACTCTATTTCTTCCTCTTTGAATATTTCATTACAACAACTCCACTATCAACAGAATAGTATTGAAGTTCTAAATCAATTTTAGGATTGTTTTCTAAAAATAACTTTCTACCCTTACCTAAAATCGTAGGTATTATCCCTATTATATACTCATCAATTACATCAGCCTTAACAAAATGGTCAATTACTATGCCACCACCAAATAAAAATATGTTTTTGCCTTCACTTTTTAATTTATTCACACTATTTACTAAATCGCCATTTATGAAATAATAATTTTCATAATCCTCTATTTCTTTAGAGGTTGCTATATATACATTTTTCCCAACAAAGTCTTTATGAAAACCTTGGTCATAACAATTTTTCCCCATAACTACAACATCAATATCTTTTAAAAATTTATCGTAATCCCACTTTCTATCAGTATTAAGGGTGTTGTTACCATCACCAATTATCCAATCAAATCCCCCATTTTCATCTGCTATGTACCCATCTAAGCTTATTGCTAAGTTTAATATTATTTTTCCATCCATTTCTTTTAACCTCCAATTTATCTTTGATATTATTATCGTATAAAGCCTTCTAATTCATACAAAATATATTAAATTTATACTAGCTACATCCTATATCATATTAAAAAAAGAATAATATAAAAGCATTAATATTTAATTTATATTAATGCTTCCTTAGATTCTAATATTTTTACTACTCCATTAGTTCTTCTAACTTAGACATTAACAAGTTAGATTCATTACTACCAGTAGTTTTTATTCTTAGTATTGGTATCTCATATTTTTCTAAGATACTATCCTTTAATTTATCTCTTCTAAGTTGCTTTTCATTGTTTTCGTGATAAGCATATCCATCAACTTCTACTACTAATATTGGGCTTTTATCTAACTTATTGAATAGTATAAAGTCTGTATGTGTCCATGGATGCTTTGCATATGCTCTTTCCTCTTCTGTTAATTGTTTTGTATCTTTTATTAGCAAACTTAGTGGTTGGTGCATTGCATATGATATATGGCTAAAGCTTTCATGTTCTAGAACTTTTTCTATTACTGTGTTCATTAGGTTTTCTGAATCATAGTCCGATACTTTTTTGCTTTTGCTCATTGCTTCTAGTAATGCTGGTTTATAAGTTTTATATAATAAATCAAATACTGAATTTATTTTGCTATTTATTACTTCATAGTTATTGTACTTCACGTATCTTATTAAATCTGAAATATTACTTTGTTTGTTTTGCATTTCTTCATTGCCTGAGACTACTAATATCAATTTATCAACTGCTCTTGATACTGCAACATTTATTAGGTTTGCATTATCTATAAAGTCATTTACTTGGTTTGATACTGTTGTTAGGATGATTATGTCTTTTTCTCTTCCTTGATATTTATGTACTGTATCTGCTTCTATTTCATTTCCTTCTACTTGACCTTTTATTGTATTTGCTTGTTTTCTATATGGAGATATTATTCCTATAGATTCTTTAGTTGTTAGCTCTGGAATCACTTCATTTAAGATAACATCTATCTCTCTTTGATTAAATGTTCCTCTAGCATGATTCCCTTCATTTGTTTTATATACTGTTAATGGATCATCTTGATTATTTTCTGTTAAGATAATTAATTCATTATTATAGAACTTTTCATTGCAGAATCCTATTATCTTAGGGTTACAACGATAATGCTCCTTTAATAATGTCTTTGCAGCTTCTGGATACATCTTTAATATTGAAGATAGTAAACTTTCATCTGCATATCTATATCCATCTGATATATTGTATTTTTTGAATATCTCATTAGTTTGATTTTTAAATCCTTCTGGAACTACATTAGGTAATTGCTTTAAGTCTCCAACTACAACAACATTTTTAGCACAAGCAAATGCTAATGATCCAGCTACAATATCCACTTGAGATGCTTCATCAATAATCACATAATCAAATAAAAAATTCTCACTTACAGAATTTCTTAATGAATGTGTAGTACTTAGAATTACTGGATATTCCTTAATTACCTTATCAAAGTTCTTCCATAAATCAGTACTAGAAAACATAGGTGGTGTTCCATGCTTTTCATTAGCAATTTTATCTTTAAGGATAGTCATAGACTTATCACTATATGACTTCATAGATTCCTTAAAATCATATTTATCTAATATAGCTTCAAGTTTTTGTATCTCTACATCTAGCTCACTCAATCTTCTTTCATAATATGTATTCTGTAATAAAGCAACTATGCCTTCTGGTGGATTGTCATAAAACTTAAATGAGAATAATCCAAACCTAAACATATTTTTTAATTTATATGTCCAAACTAATTTTTCTTCTCTTTCATAAGATAACTGTAATTCAGCTAAAAACGTCACAGCCTTCTTGGAAGATATCTTATTAACAAATGAATATCCATTAAGAACTTCAATATCTTTGTAAATATCCTCATAGTATGTCTTCTCAGTAATAAGCTTCTCTCTTTCATCCTTTAACTTAGCAATATCATTTTGATGAATAAGCATCTGATCTAATTGTTGTTGACTTGTATTTAGCTCTTCCTTAATAATTCTCTTATCCTCATAAGATAATTTCCAATCACTCATATCAGGATACTCTAAACTTTGCTCATCAATAAACCTATCTTTATTATCCTTATTGCCTAAAAATGCAGCAATAAAACCAACACCATACTTATCAAGCTTCTCCACAACATTAGATGTAGCCGAATTATTATTAGAAACAACAGCAACAGTTTTACCATTCATATAAGCATTAGCAATAATATTCAGTATAGTTTGAGTCTTACCAGTACCAGGAGGCCCCTCAATAACACTTAGCTGATTCATCATAGCCTTTTCAGTAGCATCCTTCTGACTAATATTAAAACCAAATGGGAAAATCAATTGAGATATGTTAGCCTTAGAAGCAAACTCCTTACCCTCAATATAATTTGCTAGAACACTACTAGGACTAATACTAGATATTTTTTCATATTGCTTAAACAAGAAAGATTCATTTTCATTATCAATAGTAATATGTTTAGCCAACTCCTTTAGATATGAGAAAACATCATTACTCTTCACATTAGACAACACATTCTTCTCAAGACGTAATTCAGCCTTAGAAAAAATCTGATGACTTCCATTCTTATAAATAAGCCTAATGTGACTATCAAAAACAATAATATCACTAATACCTGATATAGGCATATTATCTTTATAAACAATAAAACAATTACCATCATAAACATCAATAGCTTTATAAAAGTCAATATTGGAATAACTGTATCCATATTCTTTATCAGAACCATTATACTTAACATGGCACTTGCCATTAAAACTTCTGTAAGATTGAACTTTAAATGTCGTATCTTTACCCTTGATGAAAATCAAGTTATCTTTTATGTTCACTATTTTACCTCTTTCACTATAAATTCTCTTTAGTTTTATCATATCATATATTCCAAATACATTAACAAACACAATTACATCCACTTCATTAGTATTTAAATTAAACACATAATACCACTAAACTTTCAAACTCTAATATATTATAAAACACTCCCAAAACACAAAAATATAGCATTAATTACTAATTATCAATACTGTAACTAATACTATATATTTAATACTTATTTTCCAATTCCCCCCACTAAATATTTTATCTGCACATACATTTTAATTATACCATTTATCTATTAGACCTCTAACCATAACCCCTCATTGTATTTAAGTACGATTCTCTATATCACCTCTAAGTAAAGTTTTTACAAAAAACAAGTTGTTTAATTTTGATAACTTATATTCATATTAAATTCTATTTTTATATAACTAAATTAAAATCAGTATCATACCCCAACTTTTCACTTCCTTTGCTAATGGTAATTTTCACCCATGATGTTTATCCATAGGTATATATACTACTCCTGATATATCATTAGGAATTTGAATATCTTGTTTTACCAATGAACACACAATATTTGTTCCAATCTTACAAATTAAATACCCATGTTCAAACACTAAATTTTGTCTTTCTCTAAACTTTTTAAAACTATCATCATCTTTAGGATATCCTATATCACAAGATGTATATAATACAATATCGAATCCTACATTTGAGTATTTATCAATTTTCTCTATTATTGTCATTCCCTAACTTACTTGTTCATGTAAAATTACAACCTCTAATCCTATCCTTTTAACAAACCGAGCAATCTCTATCTTTGCTTCATTATCATGCCCGTGGACAATAAAAACTTTTCTTTTATCTAGCTTAACAACATTATCTTTATATTCACTTATTACACCATCTAATATTTTTTTAATTTGCTATTTAAAAAAACTTTCAGAGTAGTTCTTGATTTTGAAGATATTTTAAAATTTAAATTCCCCTCAAAATCGATGCGGTTATTGTTGTGGTTAAACTTAATAGTTATGTAATAATATTGAATGTAGATTAGTGTTATAATATAACTTATACGTACGTTAGGCTACATATTAGGAGAGTGAACTATGAAAAATTTATTTAAGATTATAGCGATAAACTTATTGGCATATTTTACAACCCTTGCATTTATCTCAGGAACTTCAGCAAGTAGAAATTTAGTTTTTTGCAAACCAGATTATATTAATTTTGCTATTGTAGATTTATTGATTTTTACAGTTTTATTATTAATACTAGTTACATTATTTAAGATTGAAAATAAAGCCTTAAGCACCTATTTTTTTGTATCATTTTTTATAGGCATTGTGTTGTCTATAAATGCGCCTGATATATATTTTCTAAATACTTATTATAATGAAGGAGGCTTTTTAAAAATAATATCTGCTATTTTCTTCCCATGTACCGTTTTATTAGAGCGTGTGGCAGAAGTATTAAAATACATTACAGGTGTAAGAAACTTAACTCTTTTACTTTGCTCAATAATGATACCTTATTTTACTATTTTAAGTGTAATCCATTTTACATCAGTAAACTTTATTGATGTAATTAAATCTAAACTACTAAAATAAATAGTCTTTAACAATAAAAGCTGTCAATATTTAAATATTGACAGCTTTTAATTAATCTTTATTTATTACGATTCATGTGTGTATTGCTCTTACAAATAGGATTACGGAAGGTATTTCCATACACGTTTTGACGGGTCTGTTTCGTCCATATCTAACACTGGTAAGTTTCTAGCCCCCTCTTCTACATAGCCTTTATAAGATTGCTGATTAGCATGTTCTGTTATTTCTTCTTCTCCGATACCAAATATTACTGCATAATCAGTTCTACATACAGCTGCTTTGACGTATCCGCCAACTTGTTTATACCATATATCTGCAAAACTTTCTGAGCTAGTAGGTGTATGAAGTGCTGCTGTTCTACATGAATAAAACTCTGTATATACAGAATCGAATGCAGCCCTATTTAAGCGTTTTATGTCTGACATTTCAAAGGCTAGGCTTGAACCAAGTCCAGAACCGGCTCCAAGTGAAATCCATCCTGGGTAACCATGTGCGAAAACTGTAAATGACGTTATTTTAACTGAAGATCTTCCAGTGTTAATATATTCTATAAGTTCACTAACACTATCGAAGAATTTAATATTAACCCCTAGCTTTTTGGCAGAGTCCTCAAAGTTCACTAAATCTGTATCTGAGTATCTGTACCTTGAGATAAGCCATGTTATCTTGTCGTAACTCTCGAATTGTTTAATGTCCCTTATTTTCTTTATAGCTGGTTCTATAAAATTATATTTAAATCTCCTTCCATTAAGATCCAAGTCTAATTCACTACCTGAAACCACTATTCTCTCTTCAGTTACTGTTGGCTTTGCTGTATCCTCTGTTTTATACTTTGGTGTAGCATAGCCTCTAATATTACCATATCCAACAGAAATAGTACGTCTTCTTACAGCACTAGTTGAAGTCCCACCTTTTGTGTTGCCTTCAATAGTTGTAATCTTACCATTTGATACACTTTCTACGATTCCGATATGGTCAGCAGATCCATCATTTGGTTGACTATTATCATCCCAATTGAATGTTATAATATCACCACGCTTTGGCGTAATGCTTCCATTCTCATTCCATATACCTAATCCCTTAAAAATGTTTATATGATGGTCCACACCACATTCACGTCCTATCAAACCAGTAGCTCCTGTTTTGATAGCTAAGAAACTAATAAAAGCATCACACCAGTCATCACCATATGTGACAGCATATCCTCTTGGTAGAGGTTTTACTGAATTATACGTATCAATGATAGCTTTATGTTGTGGTGATCCTTGGCATACTCCCACATGCTTTTGAGCCTCTTTTAATATTTCTAATGATGTTGTTGATCCATCACCATTTGGGATGTCTACTACTCCACCACTACCTACGTCACCACAATCGCCAAATCTTTCTCCTGTGATTTGATCCTTAACTGCCATATACCTTCTCAAACCGCTTCCGCCAATCCAGCTTATCCAAACATATTTATTTGTTATGACAACATAATCATAGATAACACTTTCGCCTTGATGGTATTGCCCTACTACTGTTCCAGTTGTAGCACAAGGTATACTTCTTATATTAATTGTAGTTCTTGGGTGACACTCTCCACTTTCAGGATATTCTTTAACTATTTGTTCTGAACCTGTTGGTGTACCTGAACCATTAGAACCCTCTCCACAATCTCCAAATATTTCTCCTGTGATTTGATCCTTAACTGCCATATACCTTCTTAGTCCACTTCCTCCAATCCAACTTATCCAAACGTATTTATTGGTAATAACAACCTTGTCGTAATTGACACTTTCTCCCTTGTTATAGTTACCAACAACTTCACCTGTAGTGGTACAAGGTTTGCTCCTTATGTTGATTGTAGTCCTTGGATAACATACGCTACTTTCAGCATACTCTTTAATTATCGATTCCGCTCCACCAGTAGAACCTGAGTTATCTCCGCAATCAGCAAATCTCTCTCCAGTAATTTGGTCTTTGACTGCCATGAATCTTCTTGCTCCACTATAAGATACATAACTTATCCAAACATATTTATCAGTTATAACAACTTGGTCGTAATTAACTGACTCTCCTTTGTGGTACTGAGCTAAGACTGTCCCTGTTGTAGCACATGGAGCTGTCCTTACGTTTATGCTTGTTCTTGGGTAGCATACCCCACTTTCTGCATACTGTTTAATAATTGTTTCTGCCATGAAAAACACTCCTTTTGTTCTTTTATTGTTGTAAGAATTTTTTACTTGTTTGCCTCTTACATCTACTAAAAGACTCTTCAGAGTTAATCTGTAAACCAGTGTTTTAAAAATAATATATTTTCTTTTTAAATCTATAAAACACAAGATAGGGACTGAGTTAAACTTATGTAATAACTCAGTCCCTATCTTCTACTTTCCTAACTTTTCTTTAATGTCCTCTAAATCTTCTTTTATCTGCGGTAATATCTTAGTTGTTTCTTGAATAATCTTCTGATAGTTTTCTTCTCTTATTTGATTTTGCTTCAATACATAAAAAAGCAAATAACCAAACAGTAATGCGAATACGCCATACTCACCAAGGTATTTTAAAGTGTCCATAAACCGTCCTCCCTTCATTGTTTAATAAATGAATTAAACCATTATCTTCCCTAAAGCCTTCTTTCTGCACTTGCATATAGCCTGTCTTGAAATATGTAACTCTTCTGATATTTCAGCATCCGTGGATTGTAAGTAGTATCTTTTATATAGAACTTGCTTTTCTCTTACATCTAGAGAGCTTATTAAATCCTTAAACTCTATATCAGAAAAATCATCATTAATACTGTTACCGTTTTCAAAAAAGAAACTATCACTACAACAAATTTCTCTCTCCTTTAATCTTTTAATATCCTTCTCAATCTTTCTTCCTTTGTTCTCTATACATGCTTTTATGTAATAAAGCATATCGTTATCTGTAGTAAACCTGCTAACATTTATATCTGTTAGCAATGTAACCAAAAAGCAATCTAAATCTGAGTCTGCATCCGGGTTATTTATCCTGCGTTTCCAATAATATAGTTTATCCGAAAACATGTTCCATATTGTATTATGCGATCCTTCATCATTATTTTGCCAGTTAATAATTAAACACTTGATAGACTTACTCATATCCCCCCCCAAAAATGTCATTATATAAGCTAAAAGCATTTAGGGTATTTTTTTGTAAACCTATTTCCAAAAATAATATAAATTATTTAAATATAACATATCGTGTTTATAACAAACTAAACATAGTCTGTTATATAAACTGTATATAATATCCCAAAAGGACATAACACTAATATATTGTTTTAAAAGGTAAGTGAAAGCTATCTCTCTGTTATAAACTTATGGTCTGATAAATGTTTTAGAGTAGAAGGTTTGTATAGTCGTTAGCAAAACAGTACAATTCTTAGATATCTCTTATGATCTGATATAGAGTAATTAGGTATGTACTATTTCTATAAACCATCAAACTTTATAACTAACCTAATAGTGTTATTATCTAAATATATACCTATTCCGTTAACCAGGGATTTCACTTCTTCAAACTCTCCTCCTACCATTAAACTTTCTACTCACAATGATTTTTATAAATGTTAAGATAATATTATAAATAAATGATCATTTAAGAATGTAACACAACAACATTATAAATTATAATTATCAAATAGGGATTGGAGGTAGTTATGATTATAAAAGCAAATATTTATTCAGAAATTAAAGTTAATGGGTTAGTTGATCTTCATAAGTTAAAAACAATTATGGAAGTAAATAATTTGAAATTAAATAAGATCCAAATTGCAAGAGAGTTTGGTGTGGATGCCCGTACCGTAGGAAAATATTTAAATGGATATGTTAAGCCATCTACTAGAAACAGGAAGTCATCAATTGAGGATTTTAATCCAATTATAAAATATCTTCTAAGTAAAGAGTCAATTCAAATATTCTATTATAAACGTGTACTATGGCAGTATCTTAAAGATAATCATGGACTAGACTGTGCACAATCTTCATTTAGAAGATATATATCCAGTAATCCAGAATTTAATGATTCCTTTAAGCTCAGAAAAAAAGGATATATATCCAATAAATCTACTATGAGGTATGAAACTGATAAAGGACATCAAGCTCAATTAGATTGGAAAGAAAATATAGAATTTATTTTAAAGAATGGAGAAGTTATTAACATAAATATTTTTGTTTTAATACTATCATATTCAAGATTTAGAGTGTATAATCTCTCATTAGAAAAAACACAAGATATATTATTTTCATTTTTAAATGAATCATTTGAAGCTTTTGGTGGTACTCCTAAAGAATTATTAACGGATAATATGAAAACTGTTATGGATACACCAAGAACAGTTTATCGCAGCGGAAAAGTAAATAATAAATTTCAACAATTTGCTGATGATTATGGATTTGAAGTCCGTCCCTTCATAGCAGGTAGATCGAATACTAAAGCTAAAGTAGAAGCTCCAATGAAATTATTAGATAAGATTAGAGCGTATAATGGCACTCTTAATTTTTATGAGTTGAATGAACTTGTTTCAAAGCTCAATAATAGGATTAATAGTACATGCCATACATCAACAGATAAGATCCCTGTTTTACATTTACAAAAAGAAAAAGCTTTCTTATCTGACCTTCCTACAGAACAAATAAGAAATCGCTACAGTATCATAACCACAAGTGTTAAAGTTA
This sequence comes from Clostridium sp., assembly GCA_036637795.1. Lineage (GTDB taxonomy): Bacteria > Bacillota > Clostridia > Clostridiales > Clostridiaceae > Clostridium. The sequence goes on from JAVWLU010000005.1 coordinate 47,165, forward strand.
ATCGTCAAAGTATGATTTCTTATATATCTAACCAATATTCTGTACCACCAGAATATATAGACAAAAAACTAAAATTACAAGTATATGATAATCAACTAAATTTGTATTATAACACAAATTTAGTTACTATTCATAAAATTAAAAACGAAAATTGAACTATCATGATAATCATTACTTACAGATTAGTACTTTAACATTTAAAAATGATAGACGAAGTATATGGTAATGAATAGTGCATATGCGAATGTCAAGAAAATTGTATGCCATATGCTATTAAAATATTATACCAGTAGTGCTATTAAAATAGTAAGCCATTTAGTTAAAAATGCTAATAAAAAAGTGTACCAATTAGAGAATAGGCTTGACTCAAGGCTTAAGCATTTTAGTAAGTACACTCTTTTTATTATAGATGAATTAGGCTATTTACCTATAGATAAGGAGTATCCTAAGCTATTTTTCCAACTTATTGATATGAGATATGAAAAGAAAAGTACTATCTTAACTACAAATATAAATTTTAATTGTTGGGATGATATTTTCTGTAATCCAGTAATTGCTAATGCTATCTTAGATAGAGTACTTCATCATGCTCATGTAGTTTCTATTAGTGGAAACTCTTATAGATTAAAAAATCATTTAAATTTAGAAGAAAACTAAAACTAACATTCTTAAATGATCAAAAAGTTACAACATTAACTTAACATTTATACAGCTTTCTTGGAAAATATCTTATTAACAAATGAGTATCCATTAAGAACTTCAATATCTTTGTAAATATCCTGATAGTATATCTTCTCAGTAATAAGCTTCTCTCTTTCATCCTTTAACTTAGCAATATCATTTTGATGAATAAGCATCTGATCTAATTGTTGTTGCATTTTATTTAGGTCTTCCTTAATAATCTTCTTATCCTCAGAAGATAATTTCCAATCACTCATATCAGGATACTCTAAACTTTGCTCGTCAATAAACCTATCCTTATTATCCTTATTACCTAAAAAAGCAGCAATAAAACCAACACCATACTTATCAAGCTTTTCAACAACATTTGAAGTAGCAGAATTGTTATTAGAAACAACAGCAACAGTTTTACCACTCATATAAGCATTAGCAATAATATTCAATATAGTTTGAGTCTTACCAGTACCAGGAGGCCCCTCAATAACACTTAGCTGATTCATCATAGCCTTTTCAGTAGCATCCTTCTGACTAATATTAAAACCAAATGGGAAAATCAATTGAGATATGTTAGCCTTAGTTTCAAAATCCTTTCTATCAAGATAATTAGCAAGAACACTACTAGGGCTAATACTAGATATCTTTTCATATTGCTTAAACAAGAAAGATTCATTTTCAGTATCAATAGTAATATGTTTAGCTAAATCCTTCAGATATGAGAATACATCATTACTCTTTGCACTAGATAACACATTCTTATCAAGACTTAATTCAGCCTTAGAAAAAAGCTGATGACTTCCACTCTTATAAATAAGCCTAATGTGACTATCAAAAACAATAATATCAGTAATACCTGATATAGGAATATTATCTTTATAAACAATAAAACTATTACCATCATAAACATTAATAGCTTTATAAAAATCAATATTGGAATAACTGTATCCATACTCTTTATCAGAACCACTATACTTAACATGGCACTTGCCATTAGAATTTCTATATGATTGTACTTTAAATGTTTCATCTTTACCCTTGATGAAAATCAAATTATCTCTTATGTTCACTACTTTACCTCTTTCATTATAAATTCTCGTTACTTTATTATATCATCTAATTATTTTTATAGTTAAAATACACCAAAGTAAGACGTTTATAAAAAACTTGTCATCTAATTTTTTTATACGCTTTTAATTTATCATCTATATAACTTTCTAATATAATTTCTTTAATTCTATCACTGCATGGAATTACATCAATAATTTCCATTAAACATTTCCTTATATGTCCTAATCCATTTATAGGTATCATCAACTCATTTATTTCTTCATGATATACTGGTTTATCTTCTTTAATAATTTTAACTGAAATAACATCGTTAATTTCTATTCTATCTCTTATAAATGCTTTTATCATCTCTAAGGATTCTTTTTGTCCTTCATTCAATTCCTCTGTATTAATTATTGTATAATCAATCTTATACTCACCTGCTATCATATTTGCTTGTACTAATTCTAGACAATCTACTACATATTTATAATATTTATCATTTAAAACTATTATTTTATATATAGAATTTTTACTTACTTGTCTATATAAAGTCACCATACTGCTATCTTTATTTACAGGAAATATAATAGCACGAATCTTATTGTATGCTAAATACTTAAAAATTCTTATTTGTATTTCCTTATATATTAGCTCTCCACTTAAACTACCATCCCTACTTTTATAAATTCTTTCAAAATATTTATTTAATGTATCCTTATCCTTTTCATCTTCTAATGAGTTTATAATACGTTTAACACTACTCATATAAACATCTTTACTTACTTGATTTCGTTCTCTTGAAATACCTTTTTTTAATTCTTTATCTTCTAATTTTATATTATATGAATATAAAAAAGTATTTTCACTAGCTATTTTCATACCATTAAAGTATATAGTTCCATTATATTTCTTCTTATTTTCTACAAGTATATCTCCATAAATAGTTTTAATAACTTTGCTAGGTTCTCCTCTATATTTTAAAAAGTATTGTTTTGCTTCATCCATATATATATCTTTACAATTTTCTAATATAACTTGTGTTCCAACGAATTTGCTATTACTCTTCATAACTTTAATATTTATAGACTTCTGTTTTACAATCTTACTTTTCACTTCATATACTGCATCAAAAATATATTCACTTGTAATAAACTTCACTTTAATTCCATTACTCATTAATACACTTATTGAGTCTTTTAACCCAATACCAAATTTACCTATCTTCCCTTTTTTATTAGCCTTCACACCTTCATTAATTAAAAAGTTCTCTGGCTGTATCTCACTTACTTTATTCTCAATTTTCCACTTTACATCTGATAATTTCTTAATATTTACTTCACCATCACTTGTCTCATCAATAGCATTTGCAATCAACTCTCTTAAAGCCATACCTACACTCCAATCGGTAAGATATGCTTGTCCTATGTTTAAATCTATAGAATCTATCTCTTTCAATACGAAACTCCTAAAATATTATTATACTTAATCTTATTTTAGTTACAGATTAATTAGTACATACGCCTTAAACTTTCTTATATAAATAAAAGAGACTAGCTTTAAACTAATCTCTACTTTTTTTGAGTTATTTAATTTACTTTTTTGAAGTTACAATATCTCTCCAAGATTTAAAATACGTATAACACTATAATTACACCTAACATATTTGTAACATTATTTTACTCATCTAGTTCTTTCTAAATAATTATTCTTATGCATATCTATTAAATTTCTAAACCAAGCACTCTTCTTTTATTTTACTTTCATTCATATGAGTTAATACTCTTTCAATTGATACAAATCCCTGTTTACCGAATTCATCCACTTCATTTATAGTAGATATACCAGCCTTAATAATTCCTATTACTCTGTAATCAAGATTTAAGACAACCCCACCACTCGCTCCATGAACTATTCTTCCACTAACTGTATATAATTGTGAACCAAAACTACTTGTCCTACTTGTTACAGCACAAGTCTGAATATGAGGCGAATCCTTCTCATTATACTCAGGATACCCAATAATAATAACTTTATCACCAATATTAATCTCCAAGGAATCTGCCAGTTCTAATCCCACAAGCTCCTCATTTTTCAATGCATATAATGCATAATCAATACTCTTATCGCAATTAATCTCATTTAAGACCTTTGCAACCTTACCAACGCATTTCCCAAGATGTGTTTTTACATTATAGAACTCTAAATCCTCTGTTACGTGATAATTAGTAAACAAACCTAAATCTTTAACAAAAAAACCTGAGCCTTGTACATCTTCATTCTCACTTTCTAAAATCACAACATTATTAATGATTTCCTCAAATGAATCTATATTAAATATTTTTTCATTATATAATTTATTTAATTGCTGTGCATATTTTAAATAAATATAATCTTTTTCCCCTCTAATTTCTCTAATAAAACTTATTTTACCTTTTAATACCGCTTTAAACCAATTATAAATTTTTTCTGCATATCTTTCATTATCTATATTAACTACTATCTCTTTATTCTTACAATATCCTTTTCTTATATAATCTTTTGCTGTTTTTTCTAATCCATTATTAAAACTATTATATAATATTGCTCTTATTTTTTTTATATACTCTCTTTTAATATTTGGGAATTTATTGACCACTAGTCCATTAACTTCCTGTCTTGTTTTAAGACTATTCAAGAATATTTTCTTTGGATTAACATTAAAACTATTTCTAAGCAATATATTCTCAAGTTCTTTGCCAATCATCAAGTTTTCCATATCACCATTCACAATTGTTTTAGAAAATTTTCTGTTAAATGTTGAAAATGTTATATCATCTGCATATCTCGTATATATTAGTTGTTTTCTCTTTGCAAGATTAGTAAGTTGAGTATCTAATGGACTACAAATCATATTGGTTAAAATAGGTGAAGATGGCGACCCTTGAGGTAATACACCTCTATAACAAGCTATCTGAGCTATAACTGTTGCAGCCTCTTGTCCAATACTATAAGGTGGCTTCATTAACATCCCACGAATTCTACCAAAATGAATTTGTGTAAAAAAATCTTTTAAATCAATATTTAAAATCATTCTTTTTTTATTATGATTTTTAGCATTATCTTTTATATTCTTATCCTTTACAAACCCATACACACACGGCTTTACTCTATAGACTAAATTTAAGATATATGCTAATTTCTTCTGAATATTTTTCATTTCATTATTAGGGGCGTTAATCTCCCTAAACTCACCATTTTTTTTCACTATCTTAAAGCTTGTATACATATTTTCAGTTTTCTTTACATATAAAAAATACCTTAAACTCTGATCATCTATTTCAAGAATTTTAGATACATCTTCTCTAAGATCCAATCTATTAAATTTTTCTATAATCTGCTTATCCTCACACTTAAAAATCTCAATCACCTTCTTAATATACATAAAAAAATATACAACTGTATATAAAAGAACTCGACCTTTTGCAAAAGTTTAATATAATAATAAGCACCATATTATAAGGTACAGTACAGTACAGAGGCATATCCCCTACACATTAATAAATATCGTTGCGTATCGCTAACGAAAAGCAATTCTTTTATATACATGTTGCATACATATTTATTTTATATCAAATCACTTTATTTTTCAATATTTTCTAATTTTATATAATCACTGACCGCATAAATAGTAAATTACTACTTAAAAACCCTTCCCCTTATACATCAACCACAAAGCCAATAATCTTACCTTACTAATTTTTGTTAACTTATTTGTCTTATAACGCTCTAATCTATAAACTTTTTACTCTTAAGAATATATACTCCCATAAAAAAGAAGGCTTAACAAACTCATCTCTTGTTAAACCTTCTAATCCAAAAGAATTCCTAGAATTCCACTTTCTCTTTTCACTCTTAAAATAAATTTGAAGAACTTCATCCTAAACTAAGCGTATCGCCACTATCACGGAATAAAGTGACCCTATCACTGAGCCACAGGCGAAACTCTCACCGAACGAAGTGACACTATCACCTAATTCAATATAACCCTATTCACAAATCCCAATATCTGTTCTACAATACTTATCAGTAAAATTAACCTTCTCAACAAAGCTATAAGCTTCTGCTCTTGCTGCTTCTAAAGTTGATCCTGTTCCTACTACTGATAGTACTCTTCCACCGTTTGCTTTTACTATTCCATCTTCTAGTTTTGCTCCTGCTAGGAATACGTTGTTTTTGATGTCTTCGTCTATTGTTATTTCGTATCCTTTAGGGAATTTTCCTGGATAGCCTTTTGATGCTAATACTACGTTTACGCATACTTCGTTTTTCCATTCTACTTTTGTTTCTGCTAGTTTTTCGTCCATTGCTGCTTCGATTACTTCGAATAGGTCACTTTCCATTAAATGAAGGACTGATTGTGTTTCTGGATCTCCCATTCTTACGTTGTATTCTAATAGGTATGTCCCTTTTTTAGTTATCATTAATCCAAAGAATATGATTCCTTTGAAGTCGAATCCTTCTTCTTTTATTCCTACTAATGTTCTTGCACTTATGTTATCTTCAAAATCTTGCATTACTGAATCTGTTACATATGGATTTGGAGCTAGTACTCCCATTCCCCCTGTATTTGGACCTTTACCACCATCGAAGATTTGTTTGTGATCTTTTGCTGATATAAATGGAATTATTGTGTGTCCATCTGTTATTGATAGAATTGAAGCTTCTACTCCATCTAGGAATTCTTCTACTACTATCTTTTGTCCTGCACCATTAAATGCATCATCTACCATACAAACTTTTACTGCTTCTACAGCTTCTTCTTTGTTTTCACATATTATTACGCCTTTTCCTGCTGCTAGTCCATCTGCTTTTACTACGATTGGATATTCACAGTGATAAAGGTAGTCTAATGCTTTTTCTGCATCTGTAAATACTTCGTATGCTGCTGTTTTTACTCCATACTTTTTCATGAAGTCTTTTGAGAAGCTTTTACTTCCTTCAAGTTGTGCACCTGCTGCATCTGGTCCAAAGCATCTTAAGCCTTCTGCCTTGAATTTATCTGTTATTCCCTTAGTTAGTGGATCTTCAGGACCTACTACTGTAAGGTATATATCATTTTCCTTTGCAAATGTTACTAATTCATCTATATCAGTTACATTTACATTTTCACATTTATTTTCAATTGCAGTTCCACCATTACCTGGTGCTACAAATATTTTATCAACCTTAGAACTTTGTGCTAATTTCCATGCTATAGCATGCTCTCTACCACCTGAACCTATTAATAACAGTTTCATAAAAAACCTCCAAAACTTTTTTTAAGTGAAAAGTGAAGAGTTAAGAGTGAAAAACGAATGATTAAACACTACGTGTTTATTAAATAAATTCATCTTTCAAAGACTACAAAGTAATCTCCTCCCCACCTCTTCACTATTAACTATCTTACTTATTCTCTATTCCCTTTTCTCTCTTACCTATTCACTATTAACTCTTCTCTCTTCTCTCATACCTATTCACTATTAACTCTTCTCTCTTAACTATTCCTAGTGTTTAAAATGTCTTAACCCTGTGAATACCATTGCTATTCCATGCTCATTACATGCATCAATTGATTCTTGATCTCTCATTGATCCACCTGGTTGGATAATAGCTTTGATTCCAGCTTTTGCACATAAATCTACTACATCTCTGAATGGGAAGAATGCATCTGAAGCTAATATTGTAGCTCCTTTTCCTCTTCTTAGTGCATCTTCTGTTGGCCAAACTCTATTAACTTGACCTCCACCAATTCCTACTGCTACACCATTATTAATTGTTACTATGGCATTTGATTTAACGTATTTAACAACCTTCATACCAAATAGTAAATCTTTCATTTCTTCTTCAGTTGGTTGTTTTTCTGTAACTACTTTTACTTCATCAACAAGCTTTTTATCTTCTTCTTGAACTAAAATACCACCATCTACTGTTACCATGTATTTATCATCTTTTGGTGTGTTATGCATTCTTAAAACTCTTAAGTTCTTTTTAGCTTTTAAAACTTCTAATGCATCTTCATCATATTCTGGAGCTGCTATAACTTCTAAGAAAATCTTATTCATTTCTTCAGCAGTTCTCTTATCTACTTTTCTATTGAAAGCTACTATTCCACCAAAGATTGATGTTGGATCAACTTCATAAGCCTTCATATATGATTCGTAAGCATCTACACCTGTAGCAACACCACATGGAGTATTATGTTTTAAAGCACAGCAAGCTGCTTCTTCAAATTCATTAGCACATTTCCAAGCTATGTCCATATCTTTAAAGTTGTTGTATGATAATTCCTTACCATTTAATACATCAAATGTATTCATAGCTCCATCTACCATTGTTGATGAGTAGAATGCAGCACTTTGATGAGCGTTTTCACCATATCTAAGTCCTTGTTGTTTTTTATATGAAACTGAAAGATATTCAGGATACTCTTCTACTCCTTCTAATAAGAAGTTTGAAATTGCAGCATCATAAGCTGATGTTAAGTTAAATACTTTTCCTGCTAATCTCTTTTTAGTATCAAAAGTAACATCTTGTGTTTCAGTCATTTCTTTCATAACTACTTCGTAATCTGCTTTGTCTGATATAACAGTTACGTCTCTAAAGTTTTTAGCTGCTGAACGAAGCATTGTTGGTCCACCGATATCGATAAATTCAACTTTTTCATCAAACTCTAGGTCTTCTTTTACTTTTTCAAAGAATGGATATAGATTAACTACTACCATATCTATTGTTTCTATGTTCTTTTCTTTTATTGTTTCCATGTGTTCTTTATTATCTCTAATAGCTAATATTCCACCATGGATAATTGGATGCAATGTTTTTACTCTTCCATCAAGCATTTCAGGGAAATTTGTAACTTCATTAACCTCAGTTATTTTTAAACCATTTTCTTTTAAAAACTTGTAAGTTCCTCCTGTAGAAATAATTTCTACTCCTTGGCTACTTAAAAATTTAGCAAAATCTAAAATTCCTTCTTTATCAAAAACACTTATTAATGCTCTTTTAATCATATGAACCTCCAAAATACTTAATTAATTTTTGCTTTTCCATCAATAACAGAAACCTTACCTTGGCTTATTAATTTAACAGCCTTTGGTAATAACTTATGTTCCCAGACTAATACTCTCTTTTGAACTTCTTCAGGAGTATCTTCAAAAAATACTGGAACTGATTCTTGAAGAATTATTGCTCCTCCATCTACCTCTTCATTTACAAAGTGCACAGTACAACCTGTACACTTTACTCCTGAAGCAACTACTGCCTTATGAACGTTTAATCCATACATACCTTTTCCACAGAATGAAGGTATAAGAGAAGGATGAATGTTAATTATTTTATTTTCGTAAAGCTTTAATATCTCTCCATCTAAGATAGAAAGGTAACCAGCTAGTACAATTAAATCCACCTTATCTCCAATGATTTCAACTACTTCACTTGGACTTTTTGTTACGAAGGTTTTTATGCCTTCTTTTTCCGCTCTTTCTAGACCATATACCCCTGCTTTACTAGATATAACCATATCTATACTAGCATTTATCTCACCCGATTTTATTGTATCAATTAAAGCTTGAAGGTTTGATCCCCCCCCAGAGATCAAAACTGCTATTTTAAGCAAATACCTTCACCTCCACAGGCTACATGTCCAATTTCATATGCTTTTTCACCCATTGAGATAAGTTCTTTAATTACAGCCTCTGAATCTTCTTTATTTACACAAAGTACAAATCCAATACCCATGTTGAATGTATTGTACATGTGATCTCTAGCTACTCCTTTTTCTACTATTCTTTCGAACACAGCAGGAATTGGGTAACTATCTTTTCTTACTACAGCAGTTAATTCTCTACCATTAAACATTCTTGGAATGTTTTCTATGAATCCACCACCAGTAACGTGTGCCATACCTTTAATATCAAACTTTTCAAGTAAGCTCAAAACTGGTTTAACATAAATCTTAGTTGGCTCTAAAAGTGTTTTCCAAACTGGTTCACCTTTTAAATCTTCATTTATATCTTCGAATACTTTTCTTACTAAAGAATAACCATTTGAGTGAATTCCTGAAGATGTGATTCCGATTAGAACATCACCTTCATTGATTTTTGAACCATCTATAATATCATCTTTATCTACAATACCTACTGCAAATCCTGCAATATCATATTCTCCTTCTTTATAGAAACCAGGCATTTCAGCAGTTTCTCCACCGATTAATGCAGCTTCACTTAAAAGACATCCATCTGATACTCCTTTAACTAAGTCAGCAGCTACTTCTGCTTCTAGCTTTCCACATGCAATGTAATCTAGGAAGAATAATGGCTTAGCACCATGACAAAGTATGTCATTAACACACATTGCAACACAATCAATACCAACTGTATCGTATTTCTTAGTTTTAAAAGCGATTTCTAATTTAGTTCCAACTCCATCTGTTCCTGAAACTAAAACTGGCTTTTTGTATCCTTCTGGAAGTTCAACCATTCCACCAAAACTACCTAATCCACTTAGTACATATTGACTCATTGTTCTACTTGCATATTCTTTTATAAGGCTAACTGATTTGTAACCTTCCTCTATATTAACTCCGGCATCTTTGTAAGTTATCATTCTATTCACTCTACCTTTCTAAGCATTCTTTAGATGTTTCTATTGGTGTTGATACTGGATAAACTCCATTAAAGCATCCAACACAGTATCCTTGGTCTTCTTTGAAGCATTTGTACATTCCTAGCATACTTAAGTATCCTATTGAATCAGCTCCAATTCTGTCTTTTATTTCTTCCATTGAACAGTTTGAACCTATTAGCTCACTTCTGTATGGTGTATCTATTCCAAAGTAACAAGGGAATTTAACTACAGGTGATGCAACTAGGAAGTGAACTTCTGTTGCTCCTGCTCTTCTTAATGATTCAACTAAATGTCTTGAAGTTGTACCTCTAACTATTGAGTCATCAACAAGGATTACTCTCTTACCCTTGATATTAACTTTTAAAGGATTTAATTTTACAGCTACTGCCTTTTCTCTTAATTCTTGAGAAGGAGTAATAAATGTTCTTCCAACATATCTGTTTTTAACAAATCCAGTGTCATATGGAATTCCTGAAGCTTTAGCATATCCAACAGCTGATGGAATTCCTGAGTCAGGAACTGCTACTACTATATCTGCATCGATTTTATATTCATTGTAAAGTTGCTCTCCAGCTCTTACTCTTGATTCATGAACATCAATTCCATCAATGATTGAATCTGGTCTTGCAAAGTAAATATATTCAAATGCACATGTTTGGCATTGAGTATTTTCTGAATATCTATGTGATGTGATTCCATTTTCATCTATTATTACAATTTCACCTGGTTCTATATCTCTAACTAGTTCTGCACCAATTGCATCTAATGCACAACTTTCAGATGAAAGAATGTATCCATCTTCTGTTTTTCCTAAACATAATGGTCTGATTCCATGTGGATCTCTAACACCTATTAGTTTATCTTGAGTTAAAATAACCATTGCAAATGAACCTCTTATAGCTTGTATTGCATCAGTTACTGCTCTTTCAATTCCTCTTTTAGCTCCTCTAGCTATTAAACTAGCGATTACTTCTGAGTCGATTGTTGTATGGAATACGTGACCAGCATCTTCTAATAATTCTCTTATAACCTCTGCATTAACTAAGTTCCCATTGTGAGCCATTGCAATTGGTCCAAGTTTTGAAGTACTTAATAAAGGTTGTGAGTTTTCTATTTTATTAGCACCTGTTGTTGAATATCTAACATGTCCTATAGCAGCACTTCCTTTTAATTGAACTAAGTCTTCTTTAGAGAAAGCTTCTGTTATTAAGCCTAAACCTCTATGCATATTTATTTCTTCGCCATTTGCTACAGCTATTCCAGCACTTTCTTGTCCTCTATGCTGCAGAGCATAAAGCCCATAGTATGTCATTGATGCAACATCAGCAGGTTTATTACTAAATACCCCAAACACGCCACACTCTTCTTTGAATTTATCTAAACTTGGATCCATCATTGTATACCCTCCTACACTTTGGTGCTTATTGCTATTTGCTTAATCTGCTTAGAATTTCTTCGTAAGCTCCTCTTACATTACCCATGTTTCTTCTGAATCTATCTTTATCTAGCTTTTCCCCAGTTGTTGCATCCCAGAATCTGCATGTATCTGGTGATATTTCATCAGCTAGTAATATTTCTCCATTATATCTACCGAACTCTAGTTTGAAATCAATTAAATTGATGTTTAATTCTTTAAAGTAAGCTTTTAAGATATCATTAACTTTTGCAGTTATTTCATAAATCTTAGCTAGTTCTTCGAAAGTAGTTGCTCCAATACCTACTGCATGGTGGTCATTTATTAGTGGATCGCCTAGTGAATCATCTTTGTATGATAATTCAAATACAGTTGTTTTTAATTTAAATCCTTCTTCAAGACCTAATCTCTTAGCCATTGAACCAGCAGCTACGTTTCTTACGATAACTTCAAGTGGTACTATTTCAACCTTCTTACAAAGTTGCTCTCTTTCACTTAACTTTTTGATGAAGTGAGTTGGAACTCCTTCTTTGTTTAGCATTTCATAAATTAATGTTGTAATTGAGTTGTTTAAAACACCTTTTGAATCTATTTGATCTTTCTTTTCTCCATTGAATGCTGTTGCATCATCTTTGTAGAAAACTACTACTTCATCAGCCTTTTCTGTGCTATAAATTCTCTTTGCTTTACCTTCATACATCATTTCTAATCCTACCATTATAATTCCACTCCTTCTTCATTCTCTTCAATAAATTTTGCTTTCATTTCTTTTCTAAATGTATCTAATTTCGCTTTTAATTCATCATCACCTGTAGCAAGCATTTGAACAGCTAACATTCCAGCATTGTAAGCATTATTGATACCAACAGTAGCAACTGGAATTGATTTAGGCATTTGAACAATTGAGAATAATGCATCTAAACCTTCAAGTGCACCCTTACAAGGAACTCCAATTACAGGACAAGTAGTTAAACTAGCAATAACTCCTGGTAAGTGAGCTGCAAGACCAGCTCCAGCAATAATAACCTTAGCGCCTCTAGCTTCAACATCAGCTAAAACCTCATGTAATTTTTCAGGAACTCTGTGAGCTGAAAGAACATATGCTTCATACTCAACACCAAATTCCTTAAGAGCATTAGCAGCTCCTTTCATAATGTCAGTGTCTGATTTAGATCCAAAAAAGATTGCAACCTTCATAAAAAAATCCTCCTTTATATTTACATTTATATAAATTTCATTCTCATTTTTAAATTTCAAGCGTTAAGCAAACAACCATAGGATTTTTAGGAAAGAGTGAAGAAGTAAGGGTGAATAGATAATATCAAACCCACTCCCAACTCCTACCTATTAACTTTTCCCTCTTCACTATTAACTCTTAAAGTAATTTACTCCTGATTCAAATAACTTAAGATCAAACTCACCTGGAACATTCTTATATAGGTTTTCTCCAATTCTCTCTGAGTGTCCCATCTTACCAATGATTCTTCCATCTAAGCTTGTGATTCCTTCTATTGCAAATGCTGAACCATTTGGATTGTATGGCATATTCATGCTTGCATTTCCTTCTAAGTCAACGTATTGAGTTGCTATTTGACCATTTGCTTCTAGTTCTTTTAGTAAGCTTTCTGGTGCTACGAATCTTCCTTCACCATGTGAAATTGGAACATTTACTACATCTCCAGCTTTCATTCCTGCAAGCCAAGGTGACTTGTTTGAAACTACTTTTGTTTTTACCATTGAACTCATGTGTCTATTTATTTCATTGAAAGATAATGTTGCCATATCTTCTTCTATATCTCTTATTTCACCATAAGGTAAAAGCCCTAATTTGATTAATGCTTGGAAGCCGTTACAGATACCTATCATTAATCCATCTCTATTATTTAAAAGATCTGCTACTGCATTTTTAATTCTTTCATTTCTAAAGATTACTGTTATGAATTTAGCTGAACCATCGGGCTCATCCCCTGCTGAGAATCCACCTGGAAGCATTATTATTTGTGATTCTTTAATAGCTGCTTCTAATCTTTGAATTGATTCTTCAAATGCTTCGGCTGTTATATTTCTAATTAAAACTTCTTTAACTTCTGCTCCTGCTTGTTCAAATGCTCTTTCACAATCTAGTTCACAGTTTGTACCTGGGAATACAGGAATTACAACCTTTGGTTTTTCAACTGTTACTTTTGCTTTTAAAACTTCAGTAGCTTTGAATTCTTCTACTTGTACTACTTCCTTAGAATCATTTGTTTTAATCTTAAATACTGGAGCTAACTTTTCTTCTAAGTTTACTTTTATATCTTCAATTGAAACTTCTAAATCTAATTCTGCTGATGTTATAGCCCCATTTCCAGTTGTATTACCTATTACTTTATAAGCGCAACCGTTAAATTCTTTTTCTATATTCACATCATTGTTAACTTCTAAAATTAATGTACCGTAATCTACTGCAAACATTTCTTCCTTAGTAACATTTGATATTTCTGCTCCAATTCTATTTCCTAAAGTCATTTTACTTAAGCCTTCTGCAATTCCACCAAACTTTAATGAATATGCTGATATAACTTTTTTATCTTTAATTAATGAGTAAAGAGTTTTTAAGTTATATTTGAATATATCCATATCTAAAAGCATGTCTTCTGTCTTTTCAGCTTTTAATAAAACTATCTTTGAATCTTCTTTCTTAAATTCTGGTGATATAACTACGTCTGCATTTTCTGTTCCTACTGCGAAACATACTAAGCTTGGAGGTACATCTAAATCACCAAATGTTCCTGACATTGAATCTTTACCACCAATTGCTGGTATTTTTAAATCTATTTGAGCTTGATATGCACCTAGTAATGCACTGAATGGTTTGCCCCATTTTTCAGGATTCTTACCAAGTCTTTCAAAATACTCTTGAAGAGTTAATCTTGCTTTGCTGTAATCTCCACCCATAGCTGCTAGCTTAGTTACTGATTCAATAACTGAGTAGTATGCCATGTGGTATGGACTCCACATTCCAAACTCTGGATTAAATCCAAATGTCATTAATGATGCTGTCTTAGATTTCCCCTTAACTACTGGAATTTTCATTGCTAATCCTTCTGCTGGAGTTTCTGCATACTTTCCACCGAAAGGCATTAATACTGTGTTAGTTCCTATAGTTGAGTCAAATCTTTCTGATAAACCTTTTTGAGAAGCTACGTTTAAGCTCTTTAAAGTATTCATCCATTTAGTCTTTATATCTAAATCATCAGTAGCAACTACTGGATCTTTTATATCTTTAATTTCAATTGTTGTTGTTTGTTTAGCTCCATTTGTATCTAAGAAACTTCTCTTAACATCAACAATTTTGTCCCCTCTCCAGAACATTACTAGTCTTTCATTATCAGTAACTGTAGCAACATGTACTGCTTCTAAGTTTTCTTCTTCTGAAAGCTTAATGAATTCTGCAAGGTCTTCTTTTCTAATTACAACTGCCATTCTTTCTTGTGATTCTGAAATAGCAAGTTCAGTTCCATCTAATCCGTTATACTTCTTTGGAACCATATCAAGGTCAATTTCAAGTCCTCTTGTAAGTTCTCCAATTGCTACTGAAACTCCACCTGCACCAAAGTCATTACATCTCTTAATCATTTTTGATACTTTTGAATTTCTAAATAATCTTTGAATCTTTCTTTCTGTTGGAGGATTACCTTTTTGAACTTCTGCTCCGCATTCATTGATTGATTCTTCTGTATGTTCTTTAGATGAACCAGTTGCTCCACCTAAACCGTCTCTACCTGTTCTTCCACCTAAAAGTACAATTACATCTCCAGTTTGTGGCTCTTCTCTTACTACATTTTCTTTTTTAGCTGATGCAATAACTGCTCCAACTTCCATTCTCTTTGCAATGTAGTTATTGTGGTAAACTTCTGAAACTTGTCCAGTTGCTAAACCAATTTGATTACCATAAGATGAGTATCCATGAGCTGCACCTTGAGTAATAGTTTTTTGTGGTAATTTACCTTTTAAAGTATCTTGTACTTTAACTGTTGGATCACCAGAACCAGTAACTCTCATAGCTCCATATACATAAGCTCTACCTGATAGTGGATCTCTAATTGCTCCACCTAAACATGTAGCTGCTCCACCAAATGGTTCAATTTCTGTTGGATGGTTGTGAGTTTCATTTTTAAACATTAATAAATACTCTTCGTCACCCTCAATAGTTTCAACTGTTACATTAATTGAACATGCATTTATTTCATCTGAAACATCTAAGTCATCTAAAAGTCCTGATTTTCTCATTTCCTTCATAGTGATAACTGCGATGTCCATTAAAGTTTCATCTCTATCTACTTCTTTTTCTCCATAAACATATTCTCTTGATTTTAAATATGCATTATAAGATTTAATTATAGGCATTGTGTACTTGCCTTCTTCTATGTTAACTTCCTCTATTACTGTTGAGAATGTTGTATGTCTACAGTGATCTGACCAATAAGTATCTATAACTTTAATTTCTGTGATTGAAGGATCTCTTTCTTCACTATTGAAGTAATCCTTTATCATAACTAAGTCATCAATACTCATAGCTAATGAATTGTTTTTATGGAATTCTCCTAATTCTTCTAGGCTCATATTTATAAATCCATTTAATACTTCAACTGCCTTAGGTTCATCTAATTCAGTAGTAAGTGTCATATCATAAATATCAACTTCTCTAGAATCTACAGGATTAATATAATAATTCTTAATTTTTAAGACTTGTTCTTCTGATAAATTTCCTTGTAATACAATAACCCTTGCGGATTTAACTTTTACTCTTTCTTTACCTGTTAATAACTGAAAACATTCTTCTGCTGAATCTGCTCTTTGGTCATATTGACCAGGTAAGAATTCTACACAAAAAGCTGTTTCTCCAGCTCCAATTGGAAACTCTCCTTCATATAGTTTATCAACTGTTTTTTCTGAGAATACAGTATATAACGCATTATTATAAACCTCTTCATCTGTTTCGTCTAAGATGTATTTATTAACTACCCTTACACCTTCAAGTTCTCCAATTGATAATACCAACTTAAAATCATTTAGTAATTCCTTTGCTTCAATATTAAAGCCTTCCTTTTTTTCAACGAAAATACTTCTCCAACCTCTCACTGAAAACCCTCCATCCGAACATTATGTACTGTTTATTTTATATCGTTCGTTATTTCAATTTAATATTACCACTATTTAGTATACCAGTCAACTTTATTTACAAATTTTATAATGTTAATTTAGAGTTAACCGAACAATAGATGTTTTGTAAGATATAGTAATTCGTGTTTTTATTTTGAAGTGGTGTTTTTATATGTTATTTATAGTTACATAATACGACAGATTAAAACCACACAACAAAAAGAGGTTATAGAATTTCTTCTATAACCTCTTTGTTCAAATTCGAATTATCTATCGAATCTTCTGTTGTTGTTTTGTGCTTTTCTTGCTCTTCTGCAATCGATGCATCTAGTTGGTTCGTTTTCGAATCCTTTTTCTTTGTAGAATTCTTGTTCGCCTTCTGTGAATACGAATTCCTTTCCGCAATCTTTACATGTTAAAGTCTTATCCATATTAAATCTCCTCCGATTAAAGATTTTCTTCGATTCACCAATTCTTTAACAGAGGTTACTATCTACTAATCTTTAAATCTCTAAATTTTATTTTTTATAACGTTTTCGTTATAAGATAATTTTATCATACGGAAAATTACCACGCAAGATAATTTTCTAAATTTTTGAATAATTCTATTTATTCTGTGGATCACCTACATTGTTCTGATCTGCATGTAGTTTTTGTCTTCTTCTACCCTTTTGTTGGGGCTCATTTGTCTTAGTGTTCTTAGGCATTTATTTTCACCTCCTCTTTAGTTATATTATCTTTAGTTTTGTTTAAAATAATACATCTATTTATTGCAAAAAAAAGCTAGCAGTATTTAAAACACCACTAGCTAAAACCCTACGTAACCCTTTCAGGTTATTACTATTCTATTCATTTTTACTATTAAATATTCACACTTTAATTAGAAAAATAATTTCTATTAATTATTAAATAAATGGGTTGTAGAATCTTCCACCATTTACATTTGTCATATAAAATGCAACTATTACTAGAATCACCGCTAGTATTATTACAATAAAATCTCTTTTTTCATACTCTCTTGCATTGTACCATGTTCTTTTTTTCTTTTCTCCAAAACTTCTTAGTACCATTGCTGAAACTATTGTTTCGATTCTATCTAAGCTTGAGAATATTAATGGTAGTATTATTGCAGCTGAGTTTTTTATTCTTTTGCCCACTTTTTCTTTTTTTGACATGTCTATTCCTCTAGCTTGTTGTGCTAGTGATATATCTTTATATTCTCTTTGTACATCTGGGATATATCTAAGTGCTATTGATACTGTATATGCTATTTTATAGCTTACACCTATCTTATTTAATGAAGCAGCAAATTCACTTGGGTTTGTTGTTACTATAAATAATAGTGCCATTGGAATTACTGTGAAGTATTTTAATGTTATATTAAACTGATAGAATAATTGCTCTAATGTAATTGTATATGGTCCTGCAATATGTACTAAATCAGTTTGTGTTCCATAAATACTTACGCCTTCAAATGGTGCAAATATAAATATTGCTAAGTTATTTAAAGCTAAGAAAAATAGTATAAAGTAAACTACAAATGAAACTTCTTTAAATTCTATTTTCGATACTTTAAAAGCTACTATACTTATTATAAATAAACCAAATAAGAACCTTGTATCAAATGTAATCATTGTTGCTATGCACCAAGATATAAAGAATATTAGCTTTGTTGCTCCTGTTAATCTATCTACTATAGAATCCTTCTTTATGTAGGAAAGCATTGTATTACTCATTGTTTAATCTCTCCTTCCTATCATAATTTATAAAGTCTTCTATAAAATCTTTAGGACTTTCTATATTTAATTTCTGTGCAAGTTTATATATTGATGGTGATAATAGGTTTCCTTTTTTAATAACTTCATCATTACTTATTATTTCTTCTGAAGTTCCTTCACCTATCTTTTCTCCATCTGATATTACTATTACTTTATCGCTATACTCAAGCATTAAGTACATATCATGAGTTATTGTAATTACTGTAACACCTTTGTTTTTAAGTTCTACTAGGAATTCCATTATCTCATTGTAATGTTTATAGTCTTGAGCTGCTGTTGGCTCATCTAATATTATAATCTCTGGATTAAGAACTAATACAGAAGCAATTGTCACTCTCTTTTTTTGACCATAGCTTAATGCTGATATTGGCCAATTTCTAAATTCATATAATCCACAAAGTTTTAATGCATCATATACTCTTTTTTCTATTTCAGATTCTGCCATACCTCTAGATTGTAATCCTAAAGCTACCTCTTCAAATATCATTGTTTTCGAAATCATTTGGTTTGGATTTTGCATAACAAAGCCAATTCTTTCAGCTCTTTCTTTTATTGTAAGGTCTGCAATATCCTCACCACTTACTTTTATAGTTCCTGCACTTTGCTTGTAGAACCCACAAATAAGCTTTAATAATGTTGATTTCCCTGCTCCATTTTTACCTACTATACTAACCATATCCCCTTTATTGATACTAAAAGAAATATCATTTAATATAGTCTTTTTACCATTATAACTATAGCTTAAGTTTTCTACTGATAAAACTTCATTCTTTTCTTTTTTAATAGCTTTATCAATATTTTTTAAGCTCCACTCTTTGTATTTATGCTTGCATTCTGATAAATCCATTTTTTCTAATGAAGATGGATTCTTTTCTGCACTTATATCACATCCAAAGTATCTCATAGCTGTAATATATAATGGTTCTCTTATGCCAAAGCTATTTAACTTATTTGAAGCTATAAGCTCATCTGGAGTCATATCTAAAGCTATCTTGCCTTCGTGTATTAGAATTATTCTATCAACATCTCTATGTAAAACTTCTTCTATTCTATGCTCTATAATTATAATTGTATTTTTTCTCTTTTTCCAAATATCATCAATAAGTTCAATCGCATTTTGACCTGCTACTGGATCTAAGTTAGCTAATGGTTCATCAAATAATAAAATATCTGCATCATCTACCATAACACCTGCTAAAGTAACTCTTTGCTTTTGCCCTCCTGATAATTCATAAGGAGCTAGCTCTAAAAGTGAATCAACATCTACTATCTTAGCTATTTCAGAAACTCTTTCTTTCATTTCAGCTTGAGATACACATTGATTTTCTAGCTTAAACGCTATATCTTCACCAACTGTTAATCCTATAAATTGCTTATCTGGATCTTGCATTACTGTCCCAATAACTTTTGATGTTTCAAAAACATTCATCTTTGTTGCATCTTTTCCCTTTATAACAAGCTCACCAAAGACTTCACCTTCACTTATTGAAGGATTTAATCCATTTAAGCAACTTGCTAAAGTACTTTTCCCTGAACCTGATGGTCCAACTACAAGAACTTTTTCACCTTTTTTAATATCTAAATTAATATCGCACAAACTTGGTTCCGCTTGTTCTCTATAACAAAAACCATAGTTCTTAAAACTAATTATATTATCCATCTTTATCTCCTCTTTTGTAATAAAGAAATTTCTATTGTTCTTTTCTTAAACTACCACTTTTTATTCTTGTTTTTGAATAAGTAGTTATAAGATAAGTTCCAAGAACCCCTACAGTTATACTATTACAAATTGCTGCTGTAATACCTTGTATCATCGCTTTAACTCCTGGCTCTGCATAAAGAGCAACATCTAAATACGGCGCTACAACACACCAAGCTAAAATATTAGCTATTATTTGATATACATTAAACTTTATTACTTCTTTTTTACCGAAAACACCCGACTTAATTTTTATAGAGTTATATGCTATCCCTATAGTTAATCCAACTACACCTGATGCAATAACCCAACTAATCCATGGTGCTCCATAAAACACTAAATCCTTAAGTCCATGACCTATTAAGCCTATTAAAAGTCCAACAACAGGACCAAACATTAAAGCCATTAAAGCTAAAAATGCATAAGCTGTTTCTATACTCGTATTAGGTATTCCAGTTGGTATAGAACCAAACCTTCCTAGTATCATAAAAACTGCAGCCCCAATACCTACTGCAACTATTTTTCTTATTGTATTTACTATATTCATTAATTACACCGACTCTCATCATTTGAAATAATTTTCCACACTAAAGTATATTGATTAGTTACCTAAAAGTCAATGCAAAATAACTTCCAATTCGACATTATTCGGTATTTTGGGTTGCAAAGGGATATCTATAAATTTATTGTGAAAGGGTCACTTTGTTCTGTGATAGGGTCGCTACTCTCCGTTTAAGATAAAATGCTCTAAATTTTTTAATAAAATAAAATTGGGAGTTATAAAAATGATAAATCATTTTTATAACTCCCTTTAGATAATTTATAACTTACTTATCACCCTTAAGCATTTCACCAATTGCAGCAATACTTCCTAAAGAAGATAATGTTTCATTTGGTAAGATAAGCTTATTAGCTGGGCAATTAGCCATTTCTTTTAATGCTTCTACTTGTTTTAATGCAATTACTGTTTCATTAGTACCTGATTCAATAATAGCTGTATTTACTTTTCTAATAGCTTCAGCTTCAGCAACTGATATTTGTTCTATAGCCTTTGCTTTACCTTCTGCTTCTAGAAGTTGAGATTCTTTTAAACCTTCAGCTCTTCTAATGTTAGCTTCTTTTTCAGCTTCTGCTGCAAGGATTTGTGATCTCTTTTGACCTTCTGCTTTTTCAATTTGAGATTGTCTTTGACCTTCTGCTTCTAAAATTGTAGCTCTCTTTGTTCTTTCAGCTTTCATTTGCTTTTCCATAGCTTCTTGAATTTCAGATGGTGGAAGTATGTTCTTAATTTCAACTGATAGTATTTTAATACCATAAGCATCTGTTACTTCATCAATAATACTTAAAAGGTTTTGGTTGATTGAATCTCTTCCTGATAAAACTTCATCAAGAGTCATGTTACCAACGATATTTCTCATGTTTGTTGTTGCTGAGTAAACTATACCAGCTTTAAAGTCTTCAATATTATATACTGCATCTCTTGCATTTAATAATTTGTAGAATATAACATTATCTACTGAAATCTTAACATTATCTTTTGTGATAACTGATTGTGGTGGTACATCTAAAATTTGTTGTTTTGTAGAAACTCTTTTTCTTACGAAATCAACGAATGGAATCATAAAGTGCCAGCCTGGCTCTAAAGTTCTATGATATTGACCAAATCTTTCTACTACGCATAAATAACCTGTATTAACTACCTTAATTGATGAGAATAGTGCTATTAATAAAATTAATACAACTATACCTCCAACTACCATACCTACGATATTTCCTGATTCTAACATTATTTTTCCTCCCTACTAACCATTAATTTATTTCCGTCAATTTTTATAATTTTTATTTTTTGACCTTTGTTTATTTTCTCAGATCCACTATCAGCTGTCCAATAGATTCCATCTATCTTCACTCTAGTTTTACCTTGAAAATCTTCTTCTGCGATTAATACTCTGTCGATATAACTTTCTTCCATAAGTGGAGTATGCTGAATTGTTTTCTTAAACTTTTTCTTTGACCAAGGATATCCAATACTAATTGTAATAACACTTAGTATTAAGAAAACTAAAATTTGCACTCCTGCACTCGCACCTAAGAAATAAGCAACTAATGCGCCTATAGCTCCTACAGAAAACCAGACAAATAAAAACGAACCTGTCAAAGCATCTAAAAGCACTACCCCTATAGCTACTATTATCCAAAAAATAATCGGTACCACATTAACCCCTCCTAAATTTTACTTATATAATAATATATTCCGTTTCGATGACTTTATTATATCATACTAAAAATCATAAAACAATATTATTTTTAACTTTTTATAAGTTTTTTTATACCATTTATTAAACCATTGATTTTCTAATGATTTCCTTTTATATTTATTATTATAGTATATAATTAGAATAATAAATAATACTATTTTTAAAGACACTTATAAATGGAGTTGATTAAATGAATTTTATTAAAGTAGCAGCTGCTTGTCCTAAGACAAGAGTATCAGATGTTAGATATAACTTAGAAAACATAAAAATTTGTATAGATCAAGCAAAAGAACAAGGAGCTAAATCTATAGTTTTCCCTGAGCTTTGTGTGACTTCTTACACATGTGGAGATTTATTTTTAAATTCATCTCTTCTTGAAAAGTCTAATCAAGCTTTAATGGAACTTACAAATACAAGCTTAGATTGTGATATGTTAATCACTGTTGGAGCGCCAATATTACATAACAATATATTATACAACTGTGCTATCACTATGTTTAATGGAAAGATCCTTGGTATCATGCCTAAATCTTATATCCCAAACTACAGTGAATTTTATGAGAAAAGATGGTTTACTGATGGAGTTGGTATTATTGATGAAACAATCGATTTTGTATTCCAACAAGATATTCCTTTTGGAACTAACTTAATCTATTCTTGCAATGATGCTAAGTTTAGCTTTGAAGTTTGCGAAGACTTATGGGTAACTATACCACCAAGTTCTAACCTTTCTATATTAGGCGCTAATATTATAGGTAATTTATCTGCATCTAATGAACTAGTTGCTAAATATGATTATAGAAAAGCTTTAATTCAAAACCAAAGCGCTAGATGTTTATGTTCATATGTGTATGCATCAGCTGGTGTTTTTGAATCATCTACTGATTTACTATTTAGTGGTCATTTAGCAATTGCTGAAAATGGCTCTATTATAAAAGAAAATGAGCGCTTCAATAGAGAGAATGAAGTTATTTGTACTTCTATAGATGTCTTTAAGCTTAATAGTGAACGTCTTAAGAATTTAAGTTTTAGAGATATGGCTAAAAACCTACCTATTAAAGCTAAAAATATTAACTTTAAATTTAAATGTACTGCAATTGATGTATTTGATAGATATATTGATAACCATCCATTTGTGCCAAGTAATCCAGCTCTTAGAGAAGAGAGATGTAAAGAGATATTTAACATCCAGTCAGCCGCTCTTGCTAAGAGATTCGATCACACAGGTTTAAAGAAAGCAGTTATAGGAATATCTGGTGGTCTTGATTCAACGCTAGCTTTACTAGTAGTTGTTAAGACTTTTGAATTACTAGGTATAGATAATAAGAATATAGTTACTATCACAATGCCAGGCTTCGGCACTACCGATAGAACTTATAACAATGCTTTAACTCTTTGTAAAGAACTTGGGTGTGATTTAAGAGAAATTAATATAGTTAAAGCTTCTCTTCAACACTTTGAAGACATTGGTCATGATAAAGATATTCATGATGTTACTTATGAAAATGTTCAAGCAAGAGAAAGAACTCAAATATTAATGGACTTAGCAAATAAGGAAGGTGGTCTTTTAATTGGAACTGGTGACTTATCAGAACTTGCATTAGGATGGTGTACTTATAATGGTGACCACATGAGCATGTACTCTGTGAATCCTTCTATTCCTAAAACATTAGTTAGATACCTTGTTCGTTATGTAGCTGAACATGAATCTACGGAAAAGACTTCTCATACATTGTTAGACATCTTAGATACACCTGTTAGCCCAGAGTTATTACCAAAAGGTAAAGATGGTGGTATCGTCCAAAAGACAGAAGATATAGTAGGACCTTATGAATTGCATGACTTCTTCTTATACCATTTCATAAAGAATGGTAGTAGTAAAGAAAGAATATTATTCTTAACACAAGAAGCCTTTAAAGATGATTATAGTAAAGATGAGATAGTTAAATGGCTAGATAAATTCATTTATCGTTTCTTCACACAACAATTTAAGCGTAGTGCTGTACCAGATGGTCCAAAAGTAGGTAGTATATCTCTTAGCCCTAGAGGCGACTGGAGAATGCCATCAGATGCATCATTTAATAGTTTTAAATAATATTATTTGATAATATCACTCTACGACATAAAAAGTAATAGTTAAATATAAAGCAAACTAAAGTTATCTTATAAATTAAGAATATTTTTAGTTTGCTTTTTTATTTTATAAACCTTACCTTATATCTTAAACTCATTACTCTCCTTATTTTTCATTATAATTTCTAAACACTATCACCTTAAAGTTAATATAATCAATCTGATTTTATATATTAATTTTTCTACTCTCATATCTACTAGAATTATTTACAAAAACTTTTTCTAACAATGAGACATAGTATGTATACCATAGACAATTTATATGAATTGTCTATACCCCTAGTTAATTAACCGAATAATTCAAATTAGTGTATCTAAAAGTGCACTATTTATTAAAAGGAGAGTTTAAATATGTCTATAAGCTATAAGCGTAAATGTTTTGGACACAATAGCATTTATGAAGACGACTATTTAATAGATAATTATAAAAAAAGACAATTTAATCTATATTACAGTTCCCCTGAAAAAGGAGTTAATGAACATACCGGTATATTACTTTTAATAGCTGGTTATGGTGGACACAGTAACTCAAATATTTTTATTAAAATGAGAAATCAATTTGCTGATAAATACAACTTGGTAACTATTCAATGTGACTATTTTGGATATGAGTTTATGCAGAGTAATCTAGAAGGTCCTTTGCAGATTAAGAATTTAGATTTAAATGAAATTAAAAATAATGCCTCACCTGAAGATTTCAATAAAATTTGTATTAATAATACTTTTAATCTACAGAATTATTTAAATAGCCATTTAAAACACGAAACTGTTATAACAGTAGAATCTTTTCTAAACGAGAATATATCTAATTTTAATGATATGGGAATTATGCAAGCCTTAGATAATATCGTTGCAACTAAAGAGGTTATAAATGAACTAACTTCTAATAATCTAAAGTTTAATACAAACAAAGTAATTATTATGGGTAATTCCCATGGGAGTTATTTAGCATACCTATGTAATTCTATGTGCCGAGGTTTATATACTCACATTTTAGATAATTCATCATGGTTATATCCAACCTATTATAATAACGAAAGGACAGTATCTTTCCATGAAAATAACTCGATTGTAAACTCTATATACAACTATAACATGATAAACATTATTCCTGGCATAGAACCATTCAATCTAAAGGACCTTTATCGCACCTTTGACAACACTTGTAAAATTGTAGTTTATCATGGTGAAGACGATGACCTTATTCCTGAAGCTGAAAAATATGAAGCAGTAAAAGATATTAATAACCTAATATATAAGCCAATTAGAAAACCTGATTTAGATGGTCTTTGCTTCAAATCTACAAGTCATGGCTTGAATGCAGATTATATAAATTTATTTGATAAATATTATACTGAATATATTAATGATAATATATGTAATAATAAAGTAAATATTGAAGAAGAAATAGAACTATATCCAGATATTTTTATAAATTACAAATCTGGATTTCCAGAATTCATTTTGAACTTTGAAGGTTAAATTAAAGGAGATGTATGAAAATTACAAACTATTTTCATACATCCCCTTTGTATCTAAACTATTAATTTACTCTATCTAACTTCTTTTAACTTTGCTTCTAATAACCTAACTAATTCTTTTTTATCTTCTTCACTATTAACAATATCCATATTGTCCATGTCTATTACAAGAACTTGTGAAGCTTTATAATGATTTTCTACCCAATGATCATAATCCTTCCATAAGAAGTGATAATAATCTTTTAAGCTATCATCAATCTCAAAATCTCTTCCTCTTTGATTAATTCTTTTAAGAACTGTTTCAAATGATCCTTTTAAATAAACCATTATATCTGGAGCCTTTTTAGGAAGCTCGTCCAGCTCTTCCATCATATTGTGTAGTAGGTTTTCGTAAGTTTGCATTTCAAGTTCAGAAATTCTACCTAGTTCCATGTTTTTCTTTGCAAAGTACCAATCTTCATAAATTGATCTATCTAATACATTGTTGTCTGCAACTAATGCATCTTTAATTGACTTAAATCTTGTATTTAAAAAATATAATTGTAATAAGAAAGGGTATCTTCTCTTTTGAATTTCCTCTTCAGTTTCACTATAGAATAAAGGTAAAATCGGATTGTCATCTACACTTTCATAGAATACCTCCGCACCAAAATGTTCTCCTATAAGTTCTGAAACAGTACTTTTGCCTAGACCTATCATACCACCTACAACTATCAACATAATTCACCTGTCCTTCATCATTTGTATTTAATCAGATGCTGCTCATCTGTTATACTTTTTCATCTAAAACATATACCATAATCTACTAGTATATTTATAAAAATTTAAAAGCAAACCTATTAGTAATAAGTTCGCCTTATAAATAATACATACTTAGAAGTTTTTAGTCAAGGCTTCAAACTCAAATTTTATTTTCTATAAATTCCAATATTCTCTTTTTATATTGAGCACCTTTAACAAAGAAAAACCACCGCAAGCGATGGTTTTTGTTTATTTATTTTTCTTTAAACTTTCAAGATATGAGACAGCACTGAGTGCAGCTATATTACCTTCACCTGCTGCTTTGATATATTGATATGGTTTTCCAATACAATCTCCACAAGCAAAACAGCCTGGTATATTGGTATACATTAACCTGTCTACTCCAATATGTCCATCTACTATTTCTAACCCTGGAACTAATTGAGCTGGAGAAATAGCATCCTTCAAAAGAAATACTCCATCAGTTTTTATTTCTCCACTATCTAGTTCGAGAGACTGCACATTACTTTCTCCCTTTATTTCTAAAGGCTTACCTTGTAACACTTTAACTCTATTATCTAAATCATATGGGCCTTTGTACATAGGAACATATAAAACTTCATTTGCAACTTCACTTACAAAAGAAGCTTCTTCTTCAGCTTCTTTATTATAACCAATTATGGATACCTTCTTATTTCTATAAAGTGGAGCATCACATGTTGCGCAATACCCTACTCCTTTACCTAAAAACTCTTCTTCACCTTTTAAAGGCTTAGTGTATTCCATACCTGTAGCTAATATAACTGAAGTAGCTTCATACATTTTATCTGCTACCATTAATACAAAGTAATTTCCCATAGCATAGATATTATTAACTCTTTCACTAGTTACCTGAATATCCATAGACTCTAAGTGATTTTTAAACTTATCTTTAATTCCTTCTCCTGTTTCACCAAAGAAACCTAGATAATTATTTATCTTAGGAGCTTTTACAAGCTTACTTGATAAGTTATCATTACCGAATAAAATAAATTTCTTTTTTCTAATCTTAGCATTCAAAGCTGCCGATAATCCAGCAGGTCCACTTCCAACAATTGCAATATCATATCTTTCATTCATAAAATTACTCTCTTAAATATGATTACTTAAAGTTTGCTTTAAAGCATCTTTAGGCATGAATCCTACTTTAGTCTCAACTAAGTTACCATCTTTAAATACCATTAAAGTTGGAATGCTTTGTACACCATATTTTGAAGCTAAGCTTTGATTTTGATCTACGTCTACTTTAACTATTTTTGCATTAGCAACTTCATTAGCAACTTCTTCTAATATTGGAGCTATCATTTTACATGGACCGCACCAAGTCGCCCAAAAATCTACTAGAACTACTCCATTATGTGATAAAACTTCACTTTGAAACTCATTACCTGTTATGTGTTGAACCATTTTTATTCCTCCTTATACCCCCTAGGGGTACTCTTTTTTATTTGATTATAGTCCTAATTTTATTGGTTGTCAAATATATATTTCCCTTTGAAGCGAATAATTATTAACGGATTTTTCATTACCGTTATACTATTCTTAAATAACAAAAAGAAGCCCATATTCCTATTAATTAAAGAATTTACAGCTTCTTTTTTATCATTATAGTTTATATAAACATATATTTTTTCTTTTGAATTAAGACTTTACTATATTATATGAGTAATTTTATTTTCTGCTTATGTATATGGATATTTTTTAGCATTTTTATTTATCTATAAATATCAACTATAAGACCTTGAATTTCATCAATTGTAGCTGCTATATTAAGATTTTCTTTTTCATCACCCAATAAAGCTGCTGTTAATTCTTCTAATCTTGCATCAACTGTTTCAACTGTAACAAAATATTGTGTTTGCCAAAAACTAATATCTTTTTTAGTATCATACATATATTTTAAAATTGATTCTAAGTATTCTTTAATCATTTTTTTGTAGGATACAACATCTGCATACATCTTAGTAATTATTAATCTATTACCTCTTTTTTTTATATCATCAATCATATTTTTTAATTCTTCTTCATTTTTTCTTTGTCGTTCTTTATTAAAGCTTTGAGAAAAATCTCCTTTGCTATCTACAACTCTTCTTTCTTGTTGTATAGCTGCGCCTCTTCTAACTCGTCCTATTTCCATTTTAACCAGTCCTTTCAACTTATTATAACAAAATATCACTAAACTCTGTAGTGAAATTTTTACATCAAATTATTACCACGTATTAATATTATAAAAGATTAAAGACTATATATAGTAAGGAATATATAAAATAGGAGGTTTTTCTATGTGGCACAAAAAAACTCCACAGGATACCATTAAAGAATTAAACACAGATATAATTAATGGGCTTTCATCTAGTGAAGCCAAGCTTAGACTTGAGAAAAATGGCCCAAATAAACTTACAGAAAAAAAGAAGAAGTCACTATTACAATTGTTCTTTGCTCAAATCAATGATGTTATGATTTATATTCTAATTTTTGCTGCTGCCTTATCAGCTATCGTAGGTGAAGTAAGTGATGCAATTATTATATTAATAGTAATATTAATCAATGCTGTAATTGGATTAGTACAAGAATCAAAGGCTGAAAAAGCCCTTGAGTCTCTAAAAAAACTCTCTACTCCAAAAGCCATCGTTAAGAGAGATGGAACTTTAAAAGAGATTTCATCTGAAGAACTAGTTGTTGGTGATGTAGTAATTATTGATGCTGGTAGATTTATTCCTGCTGATTTAAGACTTGTAGAAAGTGCAAACCTTAAAATCGAAGAATCCGCTTTTACTGGTGAGTCTGTTCCATCTGAAAAAGATTCACAAGTTGTTTTGGACGAAGACAAAGCTCCAATTGGCGATAGACACAATATGGCATTCATGTCCACATTAGCTACTTATGGTAGAGGTGTTGGTGTCGTTACGGGAACTGGAATGGATACAGAGGTTGGTAAAATAGCTACTATGCTTGACAATGAAACTAATGACTCTACTCCACTTCAAAAGAAACTAGCTCAACTTGGAAAAGTACTTGGAATTGCAGCTGTTGGTATATCAATATTAATGCTAGCTGTTTCAATGTTCCAAGGTAGAGATTTCTTTGAAATGTTTATGACTTCAATATCACTAGCAGTTGCTGCTATACCAGAAGGTTTACCTGCAATTGTAGCTATTGTACTAGCACTTGGTGTGCAAAGAATGATAAAAGAAAATGCAATAATAAGAAAGCTTCCTGCTGTTGAAACTCTAGGAGCTGTAAATATTATTTGTTCTGATAAAACTGGTACATTAACTTTAAACCAAATGACTGTTAAAAAAATATATGTTAATGATACTATTTTAAACTTAGATGAATCAGATCTTGCTAATAATGAAACAAAACTACTTATTGAAGGTATGGTTCTAAACAACGATGCAACTTCAACTGAAGCTTCAAAAACTGGAGACCCTACAGAAATTGCTCTAATTGATGCAGGTATTAAGTTTAATATTTTTAGAGATGAACTTAATACAGCTCATCCAAGAGTGAATGAACTTCCATTTGATTCTGATAGAAAGCTTATGTCTACTGTTAATAAGTATAATGATAAATTCTATGTATTTACAAAGGGTGCAATTGATAGCATCTTTAAAGTATGTAACAAAATTCTAATTAACGGTAACGTAGAAGATCTTACAGATGAAATGCAAGCTAAAATCCTAACAGCTTCAAATGTTATGTCAGATGATGCTCTTAGAGTTTTAACACTTGCTTATAAAGAAATTGACAATGAAAGTATTGAAATAGACCATTTAGAAAAAGATTTAACCTTTGTTGGTTTTGTTGGTATGATTGACCCTCCAAGAGATGAAGTTAAACCATCTATTGTTGAGGCTCTTAAAGCAGGAATAACCCCTGTAATGATTACTGGTGATCATAAAAACACTGCTTTTGCTATTGGTCGTGAACTTGGGATTGCCGATAATATAAATCAAGCAATGTCAGGTGCTGAAATAGATAACTATTCACAAGAAGAATTTAATAAGATTGTAAATAACTACAGGATATTTGCAAGAGTATCTCCTGAGCATAAAGTTAAAATAGTTAAAGCTTTTAAGTCTCATGGAAATATAGTTTCTATGACAGGTGATGGCGTAAATGATGCACCATCATTAAAAGCTGCTGATATCGGAGTTGCAATGGGTATTACAGGTACTGATGTTGCTAAAGGTGCAGCTGATATGATTTTAACTGATGATAACTTTACAACCATAGTTAAAGCTGTTGAAGAAGGAAGAAATATTTATAACAATATCAAGAAGAGTATTATTTTCCTTTTAAGTTGTAATTTAGGTGAAGTAGTTGCATTATTCTTTGCAATACTATTTAATTGGGCAGCGCCTCTATTACCTATCCATATACTTTGGATAAACTTAATAACTGATAGTTTCCCTGCTTTATCATTAGGTGTTGACCCTGGCGATAAGGGTGTAATGGATGAGAAACCTAGAAGTCCTAAAGAAAGTATCTTCTCCGGACACATGGGTCATGCGCTTATTATCAATGGTGTGCTTATTGGTATATTAACACTTGTTGCTTTTAAATTAGGTGAAAAACTATATCCTGATTCATTAGCCCATGCTCAAACTATGGCATTTGTTGTGTTAAGTGTATCTCAATTATTCTTCTCATTAACTATGAGAAATGAAAAGAAATCACTATTCCAAATTGGAGTATTTAAGAATAAATATCTGATTGGATCATTATTCTTAGGGATTGCACTTCAATTCTTAGTAATAACAATACCTCCAATTGCTGCTATATTTAAAGTTTATGCTTTATCTCTTAGCGACTGGGGACTTGTTTTTGGAATTAGTATTATACCATTTATCTTTAATGAAATTTACAAAGTATTTTTAAGAATGAAAAAATCCTCTTAAGATAACTATCTAAAATATACCAAGTTAGAGTTTATGTGTAATGTACCTTGTTTCACTTAGTTCCTTAAAAGGTTCAGTGCATTCACAGGACAGTAAAACCATAAAAGGGAGATATAAAAATGTTTTATCATTTTTATATCTCCCTTTTTTAACAATGTTAGTAATTCTTTGTTAATCACTCTCTTTATTTTAAATTCTAATTCCTCACTTAATTAAGGCGTGTAGAAAATTTGAGTAGCATATAGTTTACCATTTTTATAAACTACACCTATTCCAATCTCAGCAAAACCAGAATTTAATATATTCTCTCTATGTCCTTGAGAATTCATCCAAGATGTAGTTATAGCTTGTCCATCAGGATTCATTCCTGTAGATGTATATATATTTTCTCCTATTTTGCTATATCTCCAACCATCTCTTTTAGCTATGTCCCATATCATACCTTGTGATGGAGAGTTATGATCAAAATAATTGTTATCTAACATATCTTTTGATTTTGATCTTGCATATTGATTTGCTGTAGAATTTCTTTTAAATGCTGGAAGCCCTGCTTTTGCTCTCTCTGCATTTGTTGCATTAAATATTGCATTTTCAACTTCTGCTAAATAACTTGAATCAACATTTCCACTTGTTGGTGGTGTACTTGGTTTATTATTTTGATTGTTTGAACTATTACCAGTGTTAGTATTAGTGTTTGTATTGGTATTTGGAGAATATGATGGTTTATCTGAACTAAATTGCTTTTCTTCATTTGCTATCCTGCTATTTGAATTATTAGCTTGTACCTCTTCTCCATTACTAATAGGTGCAACTGTATCCTTTTCCTTGGAATCTATGTTATTTGTTTGTTCATCACTATTTTCTATATTAGTACTATCATTTTCTGTATCTTCATTGTTTTTAGAATTTTTTTCTTCGATAGTGATACCATCCTTACCTTCTACCTCATTGGCAGCTTTATTACTGCATGCTACAAATGGAACACACATTGTAGTTAACATTATTATTGCTATCAATTTCTTTTTCATATTATCACCTCTACATGTTTTTATGACCAACGCCATGTTCTTATTATAAGGGGAACATCGCATTATAACATTAGTGCTTCTTTGGAATAATACCAATTTATACCCTTACATTGTAATTTATTAAAATGACTCCAAGTATGAACTTCGTTATAAAGACGTTTATTTTACGATATAAAACACATAAATTCTTCTCTACTTTTGTAACACATACTATGTAAACTTCATATATTAAACATAGATAAAGAAATTAATCTTTGCAAAAAATAACTAGTTATTTTAAATAATAAATAGATTCTTTTATTTGTTTTTTATTCTCTACTATCTTTAATATGTAGAAAACTAACTTTAAGATTTAATATTATAAATGAGCTACTATATGATAGTTTTAGAAATTGATAAACAAAAGATTTAACAAGACTAAAGATAACGGAGGAATATTATGTGTACAAGAAATAATAATTCTAACAATAATTGTAATCGTGCTTACAAAGCTGGTTTTGAAGCTGGATGTACTGCTGGGTTTAAGGCTGGATATAGAGATGGATTTAATAATAGACCAAACTGCCCTAACAACCATAATTGTAGTTGTAATTGTAAAAACCTTATGTATATCAAAGGATTCTTAGATGGATTTATGAAAGGTTATGCCAATGGTTACACTGAAGGTTGCGAAAACAGATGCAGCAATGAACGTCAAGGTAATCGTTCTTCTAACTTAAATAACAATAATCAATGCACTGGTAGCAACGAATCTAACGAAATTGGATTCTATGACTCTATTGATACTCTAGATTCTGATGATTCTGTACGTTCAAATTCTAGAAGAAATTCTAATAACTTTAATTCAGATGACTCTGGTTGTCCTAATTCAAGACGTAATTCTAACAACTTTGATTCTGATGACTCTGGTTGTTCTAATTCTAGAAGAAATTCTAATAATTTTGATTCTGACGACTCCGGTTGTCCTAATTCTAATAGAAACTCTAGATGTACTACAACTAGCAGAAATTCAAATAACTCTAACTCAAATAGAAGAACTATCTGCGATGAGATTCCTGATCCTTCATTAGGAAATAAAGCTACGCTTTTAAATAAAAGTAATAAGCCTGCAGTTTTATCTATTTACTATACAGTTAATGGCTGTAGGTGTTCAATGACTACTGGAGTCGTACAACCTGGACAACGTGCATGTCTTGATTTACCATCTAATGCTGATCGTTCACTTGCCGTTGCTTGTGTTCAAGAATATAGTAATGGTTGTTGGAAAAAAATAATCAACAATAACTTTTTAACATTTCAACCTCAAGTATTCGTAAATACAGGTGGAACATTTGAAGATACATGTTTTTATAACCCTGTAGTTTCAATATAATAAATTTATATAACAAAAATACCTACCATATTTCGGTAGGTATTTTCATTTACTTAATTATTTAATAGAATTATTATAATCATTAATAAACATAACTATTCCTTTATCAGTTAATGGATGCTTAATCATTTGATCATATAACTTATATGGTATTGTTGCTATATCAGACCCAGCTTTTGCACATTCAACTATATGGTCTAAAGTTCTTATACTTGCTGATATTATTTCTGTTTTTATATTATGTTTTTCAAAAATCCCATGTATATCACTAACTAACTTGATTCCACTTCCACCTATATCCTCTAATCTACCCACGAAAGGTGAAACATAACTAGCCCCTGCTCTTGCAGCCATCAATGCTTGAAGAGGATTAAATATTAATGTTACATTGGTCTTTATATTTTCACTAGCTAATATTTTAACTGCCTTTAATCCTTCTTTGCATATAGGTACCTTTATAACAATATTTTCATGAAGCTTACTTAGAATTCTAGCTTCCTTTACCATATCGTCACTTTTTTCACCGATAACTTCTGCACTTATTGGACCATTAACTATATTACAAATTTCTATAATAACATCATTTAAATTTAATCCTTCTTTAGCTATTAAACTAGGATTTGTTGTAACACCTGAAATAACACCTAAATCATTTATTTCTTTTATTTCTTCAATATTAGCTGTATCTATAAATAGTTTCATAACTAACTCTCCTTTTCTTAATTGCTTATTTATTAGTTAGTATACTCAATTTGTTCTAAAATGATTTATCTAATATATATTAGCAATACAATACTTATTTCAAGTTATACTTTTAAATCACCTATACTAAGCTCTATTTAACCTTAACTTCTAACTTATCACTACTAGTTTTACCTTTGCTATTTATTAATTCACAATGATATGTGTAATCACCTTTCGCCCTACTAAGCACATCAAATGTGGCCTCTTGAGCTTGAGTTCCGTTAGACTTCAACTTAACTCTTCCAATCTCCACATTATTTTCATATAATACACATTCACTTCCATTTTCTCCCCACCATAAATTCATAGTAACTTTAAAGCTACCTTTCTCATCCCAATTACTATGGGTTAACGCTGGTTTTCCTGGAACTCCAGATTCTTGTGAATCCCCTTGCGAAGTTGAACTTTGAGTTTCATTTGAAGATGTTTCGTTACTCTGATTATTAGGCTTAGGTTCAGCACTTGTATTTCCTTCTTTATTTTCAGAATTAGCTTTATTACCAAACTTATTATGAATAATAGACACCATAGGGAACTTATCTTTTATGCTATCACCTGTTATTTCCCAAAGAATCATTCCACCAAAATCATTCTTTAAAACATAATCGCATTTTGCTTTTAAGCTTCTTTCATCTTCATAAGTTAAAAATATCCCTTGTTCCTTATTAAATAAATATGGTGCTTCCGCATCTTCATCATAATACTTTTCGAATCCATTTTTATTTTCCATATCCTTCAACATAAACCATGGTACTTGTCCACCTGGAGATTGTGGATTATCTAAAGCTCCTGTATATTTTCCAGTGGCAGTTGCATATAAAGCCTCTCTAACTGATTTAGCTTGAACTCCACCCCAACCTCTTGAATAGAATGGTGTTCCCACATTTAATTTTTCTGATGGAATTTTTAATTCCTTAGTGTAATATTCCATAGCTGCACTTGTGTTATACATCTTTTTTATATCTACAGGCGATGTACCTGAAGGATCATCTTTCTTTGGATATAAAGCAGAATGATGATTTGTAGTAGTTTCCCACGCACCATGCAGGTCATATGTCATTACATTTATAAAATCTAGATATTTAACATACCCTTTAACATCTTGAAGTTTCAACTTATCATAACCAGCTGAATTAGCTATTGTTAAAAGCTTATCTTTCATATCATTGGAATTATACGCTTCTCTTATTTCCTTAAGTAAAACAGTAAAATTTTCTTTATCTTCTGGTCCCCCAGGACATCCCTTGTCAAATTCATCATTTGGATCTTTTTCTCTATCTACACCTGGATACTCCCAGTCAATATCAATTCCATCTATAAATGGATATTGTTTAAGAAATTCTATTACACTATCTATAAATATCTTTCTATTACTTTTTGATTTTGCCATTTCATGAAAGTTTTCTCCTCTTGTCCACCCACCTACAGAAATCAGTATCTTAACATCAGGATATTTACTTTTATAGTACTTATATTCTCCCATATGACCTCTTAACCCACTAGCATCATCCCACCCACTAGAATGTTCAAAGGTTTTTTCAAAATCTGCAAATTTATCTGTAGTCTCTAATTTAAAACTAGAATTAACAGTGAAAAATGCATGATTTATATGAGTAATTTTATCCCAAGGCATTTGTCCAACTGTCATTCTATTTCTTGATTCATTGTATATTCCCCAGTTAGGATAATAAGCTACTATCTTTTTATTTCCGTTTCCACTACTACCTACTGAAACATCTTCATCTGAATCTTTATCATCATTCTTAGCAGTTGCATCATCATTATTTTTTTCTTCACTGCCACTAACAGTGTCAGTTGGAGATGTTCTTAAATCATTTAATGCAATAAACCCACATACTGCCACTATTAGAATAACTATAACTGCAGAGCTAACTACTGCAGCCTTCTTTTCTTTAATTAATTTCTTTATATCCATTTGTTTCCCACCCTAAATACCTAATTTTTATAATTACCACTTGATTTGCTTGCACCTATTAATATTAGTAATGTATCTAACTCCTCTACTACATATTGATAGCTTTCATAGATTCTTATCCTACATTGATTATCATCTGCATCACAATCTTTTATAGTCCCATAAAGATATCTTCCTCTTGTAATCATATTATATAAAATTTTGTTATCACATCTTGGAATGTATCCTATATGAGTTCCATCTATTCCAACAACCATTATTGCTCTCTTATCATATGGATTCCCATCTTCAATCTTCAAAATAACTCTTTCATTATCCTCTAAATAATTAAATACTTCACTTTTATTTCTAAAAGCAATCCCTGCAACATTTGAAGACATAAGATATATATCCTTTACATGTGGCTCAACTATTAAATCATCTATATTAATCTTTTCGCTAGTATTAGTCTTATCTAGACTATAAATTATTTTCTTTAAAAGATTTCTATTATAATGACTCTCTTCAACTTCTACACATGCAGTTAAAATCTCTATATCATTAGCTTTAATTTCAGACTTATTATTATATAAATTTTTAATAGCTGCCATCCTACATATCTCTACACCACATTTCAATCCTTTTAAACTTAACTCATACCAATTTATATCTAAATCACCGCAAGCACTCAAAACTAAGCTTAATATTAAAAAGTCAGCATATTCATCTGTTAGCTCATCTTTTCCTATCCTCTTCTTAAAATTTAATAACTCGTCCATATCAAATTTCTTCAAGAAAAACTTAACTACTTTGATTTTATCTTCTTCACTTACTTCCACATTCCATGGTTTATTATCCGATAGCAAGTAATATTCGTATATCTTTCTATCTGATTTATCTTTCTCTAAAAATCTTATAACATTTTCAAACTCTAATTCTCCACCTAGTAAATTAGAAACATTTATTAATTCTCTAGATGTTATGTCATTACTATTAGATATCTCCTCATACAATTCTGTATAATCACCATCACATGCAAACTGTTCACATAATTTTTTTATCATTTCTATGTCATTTTGCTCATCTAACATCTCACATTGTGCATATAATTCACTTACAAATAACACATCTAACTTTGTTATTGTTTTCTTTGATAAATATGAAATTAAACTATTCATTGATTTTTCTATAACATCTATATAACAAAACTTCTCAACGCCTAAAACTTTTATGAATTCATATAAATATTCTAGTAAAAGTTGTAAATTACTATATGTCATCTTATTTGTAATTGAATTAAACGGAAGTGAATTCATTATAATCAATAAAAGCTCAACTCTATACTTCTCATCTTTCCATCCATTTTTTAACGCCCACTTCACTATATTACTTTTTTCATATTCTAGTATGTTTACACAATATAGCTTTATGACACCCTTAGATCTTTTAGCTAAGTCAAAAATAAAATCATTATATTCATCCACCTTATTAAAAACTGGATTTAAATATAAACAATATTCTCCGGATTTCGAAAACACCTCTAATATATCTTTATAATCTATATCATCACATAATGTACATAATTCTAATCCAATCTTTACATCAATGTGATTATCACTTTCATATATAAACTTGTTGATAAGTTTGTTAAGATGGTCTTTATCTAATTTTTTATGTTTAATATCATAATTTATCTTATCTCTTAAATCCTTTGCTATTATAGGCAAAACATTTATTGAATTCAACAACTTCTCCTCTACCTCAACATTAACAATAT
Source organism: Clostridium sp. (assembly GCA_036637795.1). Taxonomy (GTDB): domain Bacteria; phylum Bacillota; class Clostridia; order Clostridiales; family Clostridiaceae; genus Clostridium. Next base: position 85,964 of record JAVWLU010000005.1, read on the forward strand.
TATCTTCAAAAATATATGAATAAATATATCTAGAAAATACCTTTTTATCTTTTGGAGTAATTGAGTTAGCATTAAACATTATTTCAATCAAATTATCCCCGCTATAAAAATTATATCCCTTTTGTATTTTAAGATCTTTAAATACACTCACCCTTAATCACCCCATTAAACTTCATTATACCAAATTTTACTAATTATTTCATTAGAATAAGTATTTCCCAGAAAATATTTATTCATCAAATTTATGCATTTTCCATCTTAAACTATCATTTTTTTTGATTTTCTTTACATATTTTTAGTCCTAAATTTCACATTTTACATAGTATATATTATAGATAATAAATTCCAATAAAAAAATCAAATGAAAAAGGAGTACTATTATGTATAGTATTGATTTAGTAAGAACATCTAGTCCTTGTGAAAGTCCTAGCAAATATACTCTTATCTTTAACGGACCATTTAATATGGCTTGTGAAATAAGAAAAAGAGTACCTAAATATCTTTATGATAAAAACTCTACAATTATTATAACTACTGTTATCTGCGGAGATGGACGAATTATCAAACCTTGTCCTAAAGCTAGCTTCGATTTAGTTGCAATGTCTTATTTATATGATGCTACACCTATTGGTTGTACTTGTAGTAAAGTTTACAATATGAAATTAGCACCTTGTAATAACGCAGTAGCTCCATATATTAATAAATGTCTTCCAATGCAAATAATATCAGATGATGAATCTCTAGTTTTAAATTTCATACCTGATAGAATGACAAATAATTGTGCTAATCATTGCAGACAAAATTGTTGTTTTAATGATATTTTCCTATTAGCTTTATTATTCTTATAGAATTAATAATAGATAATAATTAACCCCAGTAGAAATATATTTTTTCTACTGGGGTTTTTATTGTGTATAACACTACACTATTACTATAAAAATAGAGCTATATCAACCAGTGATATAGCTCTATTTCATTAATAGTTATACATGAGTTAAAATTATAAACTTTGTCTTTATTCCCATGTCTGTAAACATTCTTTCATGTTCTGTCATAACATTATGCTCATATCCACTCTTGTGAAGATCACGTGTTATAAACTCTGTCTCAAGTCCACATTCCTTAAAGTATTCTAATGATTCTTCAAATAAATCATCATCATCAGTCTTAAAGTGAATTTCTCCACCTTTCTTTAGGAACTTCATGTAATTTTTTAATTGTCTTGTATGAGTAAGTCTTCTCTTTTTATGTCTTTCTTTTGGCCATGGATTACAGAAGTTGATATAAATTCTATCTACAACATCTCCATCACCTAACATTTCATCTATTATATTAATTTCTTGCGCCATTAATTTAACATTTGAAACCTTGTCTCCATTAAATGCTTCTTCGATATTTCTTTTAGCTAAAACTAAAACTTCATCTTTAATATCTATAGCAATGTAATTTATATCCCTATTTTCTGAAGCATGAACTGCCATAAATGTACCTTTACCGCATCCAAGTTCTAAATATACTGGGTTTTCATTTTCAAATTGCTTATTCCATTTTCCTTTATATTCACTAGGCTTAGCTACAAAAAAGTCGCATGCTTCTAGTTCTGGTCTAGCCCAAGGCTTTCTTCTCATTCTCATTAGTTACTCACTCCATCTACTTTAGGCACGATCATGTACCTTATAATAAACTAATTATATATATCAATGGTATTCGAGTCAACAATTCTAAAACTTAAAATAATTTTTTTCTACTTATTTTTTAGCTTTTCATAGTTAATTCAGATATTTTACCACAATCTGTTTCATTTTTTATTTGCCATACATTCTTTATTACTACGAACTCAACTTCTACTGATTGTGTTTCAGTTGATGGTTGACATTCATTTAGTATTTGAGTGTATTTTTGTAAAAACATATCATATGTTTTTTGTGTATCTAAAGCTAATGTTGGTTCATTAGCTAATGCTTCTTCAACAGATGCTAAAACTTTTGGTCCTATTACATTCATATCTATATAATTTGAACTTATTTTCACAGTTCCACTTGCTTTCTCTTCTTTTACAACTTCAACTGTTCCTGTTGTCTTTTTTATAGCTCCAAACAAAGCACTTTTTAAATCTTCTCTTTGTGCATCAGTAGCTTTAGCATTAAACATAGAGTCTAAACTTAATAAAGTTTCATCTAATGTTTTGTTAAAATCTTTTTCAGCATCTTCTTTAGTGTAGCTTCCAGCTCCCATTTCATCTAATTTTGTAAAGTCATATTGTCCAAAAACTGTAAAATAGTTCTTTCCTTGTTGTTCTAAACTTATTTCAGGCTTTTTATCCCCACAACCTGTTAGCACTAACCCCAATGTTAACACTATTAATAATACCTTTGAAATTTTTTTCATTACTATTCCCCCCCATAAATTCGTTTTAATCATACTCTTTATTAGTATTCATTAAACTCTTATTTATGATAAGTTAAATTTAGCAAATTGTCAATTTATTGAATTACTTGAAATTAATTGAGAATTTTATTTTATTTTCATTTATATCGTAGTATATTTCCCATCCATTTCTTCTGCATATCTCTTGGCAGATATATAGCCCTAACCCTGAACTTGTCATAGTTTTTTCATTTAACTCTTTATCATCACTAACTTTTATAAATGGTTCAAATAATCTATTAGCTAAATCTTGTGGTATGTATCCTATTTCATTCTCTATTATGAATTTAGATGTGTCTTCACTTTTATTTGTCTCAATTGATATTACATTTCCTTTTGAATACTTTAATGAATTATCTATTAGATTTAATAATAATAATTCAATATCACTTTCAGTAGATTCTACTTCTATTAATTCCAGTGACTTTTCTATCCTTATGTTAGATTTATTCATTCTCACTTCTAAATCTTCTGTTATCTTCTCTATAACTTTATTTATTCCTATAATCTTTTTTTCTTCTTTAATTACAGAATTTCCTCTAGAAACTTCTAAAATATTTTTAATTAGCCTATTTAACTTTTTACTTTCTAGCGCCATCCTAGCTAAAGCTCTCTTTTTAAACTCCTTATCACCATTATCTCCCTCTTCAATTAAAAGCTGTGAATATCCTGAAATTGCAGTTACTGGAGTCTTAAGTTCATGAGTAGCATTATTAAAAAATTCCCTACTCATTTCCTTTTCTTTTATAATTTCATTTTTCATATTATTAAAACTAGATGTTATAACAGAGATTTCATCTTTCCCCTTAACTTCTAAATCTTCTATTTTTTCACCTACACCAAATCGTCTCATAGATTCTGCAACATTAACTATAGGCTTAGTTATTTTCCCAAGTACAACCCAAATAATATAACTTAATGCTATTATTATAAATGCTTGAAAACATACAATCATATAAAACAAGCCCATATTCTCTTTATATAATTCACCATAATTGCTTTGTATAATTAATGTACTAACATACTCATTTTCATTATATAAAGGATAACTAAATGTAGAAATGTATTTATCCCCTTCTTTATTTAATTTTAAAATAGATTTTTTATCTTCACTTTCTTCAACTATTTCTTTTATCTTTAAATCATTATGTATCCCACCAAAAGAAACTTCCTCTTTTTCATTCTTATACATACTTGTGTATGATCTATTTATTAGATATATTGATTTAACAATTGAAGTATAGTCTCCTGAATCATTTATTACTAAAGAGTTTTGCGCTACTCTTTTTGAATCTTCCATATCTTGAACTATATCATTTTCTATTTTATTATTTATAAACTGATATGTTGCTATTGATAATATTATATTTCCAATTAGAACTGTACCAATTATTATAATAGCAGCCTTAACTCTAAAGGACTTTTTCATCACTGCACCTCATAACGTAACCTACACCAAATACAGTCTCTATTATCGATGTAGCCTTATCCTCATTCAGCCTAGCTCTAAGCCTTCTTATATGGACATCTACAGTTCTTTCTTCACCATCATAATCATATCCCCAAATGTTATCTAGTAATTCAGTTCTAGTAAATGTTCTATTCATATTCTTACTAAAGAAAATTAAAAGTTCCATCTCTTTTCTTTTAAGTTCTATAGTTTGTCCATCCTTAGTAACTAATCTATTATGTATATCTAAAATACTTCTATCTGGCAATGTAACTTTACTTACTTCCTTTACAGCTTGCTGTGTCTTAAGTAAATCAAACCTTCTAAATATACTCTTTACCCTAGCCATAACTTCCCTAACTTCAAATGGCTTAGTTATATAATCATCTGCACCTATTTCAATTCCTAATATCTTATCTATAACATCATTACGCGCTGTAAGCATAACGATGAAAGCTTTGCTAGATATCCTTTTGCATACTTCAAAACCATCAATACCAGGAAGCATAATATCAAGTAAAACTAAATCTGGCTTGAATTCATCCACAAGTCTTACTGCATCTTCTCCATTATATACACCTCTAACATCATACCCATCTTTTCTAAGAGCAAAAGTTAATATATCATTAATTGAATATTCATCTTCAACTACTAGTATCTTTCTCATAAATTCCCCCCCTATTGTAGCTTTTCTATCTTAAATTCAAGTTAACTTCATTTTCATATCAATACTCATTTTACCATGTATTTTTTTATCAACACACCTCAAATGCTGATATTTCCCGCATATTCTTCTACTCCTTTATTCATTTATATAAAAGAATATCTATATATCTACTCTAACTTAATTTAAATAAATTTACTTACTCAATACTCTAACTTCTTCTTTCCCAACATGATCAATCTTTAAACTCACCTTACTATCTGAAGAACTTACTTCTCCATAACTCTCATCACCATTTTTAGGTATATCAAAGTAATATCCTAAATTATTAGAGTATCCATAAATATAACAGACTACCTCACCATCATCTATAAATATTACTTGATTCATACCTTCACTTACAGTTTCACTAATTTTATCCCACTTATAACCAACTACATCATATATAGTTTCTTTGGACGTATATGGCTCAAAGGAATACATAGTATCCCATTCAAATGAAGTTAATTCTTTCAATGAGATACTATTATTCTCTTCTGTTAGCCCATTAATTGTTTTTCCTAATTCATCTGCATTCTTATTCCATACTTTATTAGAACTAAATATAAATACTCCAGCTATAATAAGTACTATTATAAAAGTTACCATAAGTTTTTTCATTCTCTCCCCACCCTATTAAATTATAATTAATATATTCTCTCTATTGAGAACTTAGTAATTTGTTGCTTATTACTATAACTATTATCATTTCCTGATATAACTATATTCTTACCTTCATCATCACAAATAGCATATGTTATGCCACTAACACCATAATGTTTAATTGTTGTTATAATCTCTATATTATCAGACCTTAAATCTAATATTGCATACTCATTATTTGCAAGTTCACTTTTTATTTCTACTATTGCTAATCCTGATTCAAACTTAAATATTTGACCTATATTATCTTCTTTAAATTTCAATTCATCTAAATCTTCTATTATAAGTTTCTCTAGATTTAACACACTAACACTAGTTGACGCATACCTTTCAATGTTTTCATCTTCACCTGTACCTGGCACTCTATAAGTTGAAAATATAAGTCTTTCACCTGTAATTATATTTTCATTAGGGCTAGAATCTATCACTTGTATTCTTTCATTTTCTCCTATAGGTATCTTATAAAGCAAAGTAGGCTCTATTTTATCCCCACTTAGGTTTAATTCATAAACATCTCCAAATCTATTTAATCCAATCAGCTTGTCTCGCTTATTTGAATATAAAATATTTTCAATCACCACAAACTCTTTATCATCCATAGAACTACCCATGTAATATGACTTCTCTTCATTAAAATCATATAACCTTAAAGTACATCCTGAAAATTTCCTTGTCCTATCACCATCAATATTGTTAATCTGACCTAGTACACTTGAATATATATAATTATTATTTCCTGATACAAAATTGTTGTAGGAATTACTACTTGAATTACTTGTGAACTCTACCACATATTCTTCAGACGATTCACTCCATTTTATCTGCTTCATTGTTCCATCTAGACTATCTACTAAATATTCATCTTCATAAACTAAATGAGATCCCATTTCATCCATATCATAATAAACATAATTTCTATCAAACCAAGTGTTTTTTGCATTATCAATAAAATGAATTTTATCTGTACCAACCTCTTCACCAATAATAGTTTTATTATTACTTGGTGAATACTTTGTTACTCTTACTCCACTTTCATATTCATCAGCTTTTCTTTGATATCCATAAATATCATTACCTTCAAAGAAGGATGGAGTGTAATAATGTCCACTTTTCAATTCAACATTAAAATTTTCTGATGTTACCGAATATCTTGTATTCTCATCTTTACTTGTATCATCATTTAAAACTACAGTCTTATCATTTCCAGAACACGAAACTAGCATAAGTGCTGTTAATATAATACTTAAAGTAATCTTCCTCATTCTAATTCCCCCTCATTTAGCTTTTATACTAAACCAATTATTATCTTACGTTTTTAAATTCTAGTAGTCTATCATTAAAAATTACATTATCTCTATTAGAATTTAATATAATTTTTCTATATTAAATTCTATCAATTCTTGTTTTTTATCATTGTAGTTCTCACTTACAACAGAAATTAATATCTTCTTACCATCGTCACTACAAATTGCATCCATGATATAAAAACCATTTTCTATTATAATTTTTTTTACTAAATCTACATCATCTCCTACCGACTTTATTATTGCATACTCATTACTATCTGATGATAGCTCAATTATTGAATATCCCGATTTAAGTGTAAATGCTATCATTGATGTTCTTTTGTCTTTTATATTACCATCAATATTAAACTCATCATTTAAATTAACTTCTTTAAGTGTTCTTAAATTTAGAAATCTTAATTCATCGTATCTTCTAATATCACTTTCTGCCCTATTTGTAGTAAGTAATATATTTTCTCCTGTAATAATAGACTCTGTATACGAATTTCCATAATGTATAGTTTCATTTTCATTTAAATTTTGCTTATAAATAACTTTAGGTACAATAGCACCAAGCTGCATTTGAAGTTCACAAACTTCCCCATCTGTAGTAAATCCATAAAGTTTATCTAAATCCTCTGAATATGTTACGAACATTATGTCCACATATCCATTATCACCTTTAATTGACTTCATATAATAATTCTGCTTTTTTTCTATATCATATATAGTCAATTCACTTCTAGTATCTCCTCTTGTATCATTAATAGAATTTACCTTACAATAAACATACTTATTACTCTCTGATACAAAATCAATATACTCTGATCTACTGTTATAATAGTCATCTGGCTCACTTTTGAAAATATCAATCTTACTTTCTTCTTTTGTAATATAATCAACTACTGAAACATCACTATATATACCTTGCTCATTTTCTGTATAGGTAACATATTTTTTATTAAAAGGAACTTTATATGAATTTAACTGTGTATCATCTAACCTATCTAATTTATTAAACTTTTCACTTTTAGTATAGTAATAAGCTATTGAGCCATCATAATTATCTAAATATACAAGTTCTTTACCCAAAGCTCCATATATTTTATCCTCATAGTAATATCCAGGTATAAAATATTCTCCCTTATCTGTTTTTATTGTTTTGGAAGTAACACTATATCTAAGTTCCTCATCCTTGCTTGTATCATCACTTAATATAACAGTCTTATCTTGTGCCGAACAAGACACCAACATAATCATACTTATTAAACTTAATATTAAACCTCTCTTTTTCATATTTACCTCCCATACCACATTTACTTTTTCTCTATAATCAAAGTATATAATTTCCTTTTTACAAAATTTCAATTATCTTATTACATAATTGTTACATAACACATTATTTAAATTTTACCATAAAAAAATGTACAAAAAAGGCTATGCCGTTAATTAAGCATAGCCTTGAAAATATCTTCTATTTGTCTAAAAGTCTTGAACCTTCTTTATCTTGAGAAAGTAATCCTTCTTTCATTAATCCACCTAAAGCCATTTTGAAGTAGTTTTTGCTAGTTCCAAATGTTGCTTTTATTGCTTCTGGAGCTGATTTATCGTTAAATTCCATAACTCCACCATTGATTTTCATATATGTAAGAATTTTTTCTTGAAGTGCACTTCTTTCAACAAGCTTAGTTTGTCTTGGAGTTAATCCTAAAGTTCCATCTTCATAAATTCTTTTAATTCTTAGCTTCATTTTCATTCCTGGTAATGCATCACCATAGAACTCATTAGCTAATACTAATCCCTTATGTTTTCCTTCAACAGCAACGCTTAATGCTCCGCCACTACTCTTAGCATAAACCATAGCTTCTACTTCATTTCCAACTTCATATCCGCCCTCTGCAATTTCAATGTATCTTTCAACATTTGTTGTTGCAGCTAGTCTATCAGTTTTATCTAAGTATATGTAGAATAGGTAACTCTCCTCTGTTCTTAACTTAAATCTTTGCTCTTTTATTGGAATAAATATATCTCTATCTAATCCAAAATCTGCAAAAGCTCCGAAAGCTTCTATTGCTGTTACCTCAAGGTAAGCAATATCTCCAACCTTTGCCTTTGGCTCCTTTAAAGTTGCAATTGGTCTATCTGATGAATCTCTATATACAAATACTTTAATGTCTTCATTTAAATGCACATCGTGACCTTTAGCAAGTTTGTTTGGTAATAATACTTCATGACCTTTTTCATCTGCTAAATAGTATCCAAACTCTACTTGTCTATTTACTTTTAAAACGTTATAATCTCCAATTTTAATCATATATATCCTCCTAATGCTATAGCTATTTTTTATATTCCTTGCTTATAGCAACATAATTATCTGCTGATTTTTGAATGTTTTTAATCTCATCCTCTGTTAACTCTCTAATAACCTTAACGGGACTTCCTAGCGCTAACACACCACTTGGAATTTCTTTTCCTTGTGGAACTAAAGATCCAGCTCCTATAATTGTATTTTCTCCAATTTTAGCATCATTCAAAATAATTGATCCCATTCCAACTAAAACATTATTGCTAATAATACAACCATGTATTATAGCTCCATGCCCTACTGTTACGTTATCACCTAATATACATTCACTATTTGTATCTACATGCACTACAGAATTTTCTTGTATATTAGTATTCTTGCCAATTTTAACAAAATTCATATCACCTCTGATTCTTGTTCCAAACCAGATATTTGCATCATCTTGAATTTCTACATCCCCTATTATGTCCACACTCTCAGAAATGTAAGTGCTATCCTTTATTTTAGGGCTTTTATCTTTAAATGTTAGTATCATTGTCCTCACCTCATAAAAGATATTTTACCATTATAAAAGATTATTGTCATTATTATATGTACATTAATACTATATATATATTGAAATCAATTTTTTGAAGGGATATTATGGGTAAAAAGAGAAACCTTTATATAGATACTTTTGATCCAAAAAACATACATCATTATTATGGAATTCCTAATTGTTACACTGCTTTCTCAACTGGAAAAGGTACTCCTTACGATGCCCTAACATATGGAGATAATGCTGGACTTGATTTTATGTCAATCACGGATTTAAATTCATATTTAGGTACAACTATTTCTACTAATGATGGGTTATTAACTAAATGGCAAGCAACAAAATATTTTATTAATAGATTTCAGAAAAAACATGATGATTTTCTTCCACTAATAGGATTTGAATGTAAAACAAACTCCATTGGAGACTTAAATATAATTAATCCAAATTCTTATTTCACTGGATTTGTTAGAGATTTAAAACTACTTGCATTATGGATGCTTAATCATGAAGATTCTATTATATCTATTCGTACTCCCCCTGTTACATTTAAACCACTACCTTATAATTTAATACTCAATAAACTAATAACTTGTGTGGATGTAGGTGCTTCTCATCAAAGTGCAAAATCTACTTTATATGAAAAGTATTATTATTATATGCTAGATGCTGGCTGGAGATTAGGTGCAATCAATGGACAAAACACTCAAAAACTTCAATTAGGTGAAACTGAAAATTTAACTGTCTATATTGGAAATGAACTTTCAACAGATGAGCTTGTGGCAGCCTTTAGAAATAGGAGAACATATTCAACTCAGTCTAGATTCCTAAAGCTTCACTTTACAATAAACGGGGCTTTTATGGGTGAAAACATAATAATACAACCCAATGAAAAGTTGAAATTTAATATTTATGCTGAAGATTATAAGTTCAATATTCAAGAAATACAGATTATAACTAGTAAAGGTGTTATACTTCGTAAAATTGATAGTATTAACTTAAGTTATATCAAATACATCTACGAATATACACCAAGCAATAATGAAACTTGGTATTTAATAAAACTTATTCAAGATGATGGTAGAATCGCTATTTCATCACCTATTTTTATAAGCTATGATGAAATTAAATAACCTAGCGTAATTATAAAGTTACTTAATATTCACGTTTTTAAAACTAAAAACAATAAAAATGATCAATTATCAACTAATAATCAAAGTAATGCAAGCTCAATGAGTTCTATTTACTTTAGTTATATATTGATAATTGATCATTATTTTTAAATTTATAAATTATTGTTCTTTTTTTAAATGCTTAACTCTGTTTGGTTTAGCCTTAGGTACAATTTTAATTTCTTTTTCTTTTTCTTTTGGACCCCCAGTTGTTTGGATATCCATAAACCACATAAAGAAATATAATGTAACTAATGTTAATACAAAGCTAAAGATTACATTATTACTACTGAATAGCATTTGTCCAATTAAACCAACAGCAGAAATTCCTAATGGAATAAACTTATTAATTCTTACTTTAGAAAATACAAATTTTCTACCAAACATAAATAACCCAGCTGCACATAATACTAAAATACCCATGTATAATATCATACTTAACATATTTTTTCCCTCCTCATTACGTCTATATACTTATATTAAAAGAAATACATAACAAATTCAAGTTTAAGTTGTAAATATTTTGTGTACACTCTTTCCAATAATTATATTTTTTTACTAATATTCTCTTTAATTATTAATATATCAAAATTTCTGCAATATTTTTAGAAATTAATATTATTCTCTTCTATTTTTGATAGATATTTGATAAAATAGAAACAGAAAATATAATTTTAATAAAGGGGTGTTACTATGGCTGCTAACCAAGCCTATAATTTAGATGAATTAGATTTACAGATTCTTGATTTACTTATAAAAGACTGTAGAACTCCTTATCTTGAAATAGCAAGAATATGCCACGTTAGTGGTGGTACTATTCACGTTAGAATGAAAAAAATGGAAGAACTAGGAATAATCAAAGGAACTAGAATACTTCTTAACCTTCCAAAACTAGGCTATGATGTATGTTGTTTCGTTGGAATATTTGTTGATAAAACATCTTCATTTGCATCTGTATTTAACGAATTATCACTTATAAACGAGGTTGTTGAGCTTCACCTTACTACTGGTGACTATTCAATCTTTGCTAAGGTTATATGTAAAAACATATCTGATTTACAAAATATATTATTACATAAAATTAATTCAATACAAGGTATTCAAAGAACCGATACCTTTATTTCATTAGATCAACCTATAGACAGAAATATTTCTATCTAAATACATAAAAACTTATCTTATTGGAAAAAATAGTTTTGTACTATTAAAAATAAGAGGTGAGTTTTATGAAAGCTTTAGATATTACAGCTTTAATACTCGTTATTATTGGTGCAATAAACTGGGGATTAATTGGATTCTTCCAATTTGACCTAGTTGCTAGTATTTTTGGTGATATGACCATGTTCAGCAGAGTAATATATTCTCTTGTTGGAATAAGTGGATTATATTCACTAACATTTTTTTCAAAACATAAAGACTAGATAAAAATAAGGATGAGTTTACTCATCCTTATTTTTATTGTAACTATTTAATTATATCAAATAATTCTAATGCTACTGCTCTAGGACCATCTTTTTCTTGTCCTTTAACACCTAGACAAGTTTTAATTTGTCCAACTCTTACTCCACTTTCAAACATGAAGTCAAAATATTTATCTATTAAAATATTAGTTTCATCTTGCTTTTGTGCTGGTCCAAATGGATTAGCAAAATATGATTCAACTAAACCTGTTTCAGTAGTTGTTCCTTTTGCAAATCTTGCACCTGCTTTAAAGATACTAATTGCATCTGCTGGTGATTTAAAGAAATCAATTGCATTTCCTCCGTCTTCAACTGGAGTGTAGTTGTTAGCATATAGGAATAAATCTACTTTATATCCTTTAATAATTTCCTTGTATGGTGCAACTGGCATAACTAATCTTGCATTTGTTTTATCTGGATTCATAAATATACTTCTATCCATTTCTTTAAATGCATATCCTTGATCTAAATCGTCTAATCTAACGAATGCTCCGATTTCAGTACCATATCCTTTTAGTTTTCCATCTTGTATCTTAAATGTTCCCATATCATCAAATATGATAGTCATTTGAGATATATATTCTTCTGATAGGCTTCTAAATGCTTCTATACTTTCTGACTTACCAGCTCCACTATCTCCCATTATAACTACATTAGCATTCTTTCCATCCTTTAGTTCTATGTTAACCATAGCTCCATGAATTGGAAGGAATCCTCTCTTAATCATAATTAAGTTGTGAAGTGTTAATGTCATTTTCTTAATGTAACCGAAGTAATCAACTTCTTCTGAATGATTTACATATCCAAGCATAATATCATTCTTCTCATCATTGTAGAATACAGTTTTTAAGTCACCTTCTTCGTCTCTTGCTCCAAATACATATACTATGTCAGGTTTCTTGCCTCTATATTCATCATTTCTTGCCATTTCAAATAAGTTACATAGTGTAATTCCATGCTCCATAAAGTCTCTATGGAAGTAAATATATGCAAGTAAACCTCCAACTTTTGCTGGATAACAGAACCAGTGATCCTTATTTATAATCGCATACTTTAATGGATTTTCTTTGATTTCTTCAAACATACCATTTCTTGTGTTTTTCTTTGGATATGTTATGAATGGTGTTTCTAATAAAATACTATCAATAAATTGAATTTCTTCTAAACATTCATAGCCTTCTGGCATTGGCCAAACTACTTTGTTAATCATTATTGATGAATTACCACCAGCTGGAATTTGTCTAAATACAGTTGGTTTGTAGCCTAAAACATTCTTTTCTATTTTTCTATATAATTTTAATATTAATTTAGAGAAACCTTCATTAGCTTCTGTAAAACTCATTGCTGCTAAACCTTGTTGAACTTTATCTGATCTAACTACTGTATATCTTTCTAGTCTTCTCCAGAATAAATATAAATCTTCTGTAAAAGATATAAATTCATCTTTATTATATAATAATTCTTTATATTGACTGTTGTGCTCACAGATTTCATCTATCCCCATTACTGTAAGGAACTTGAATAATTTGATTATATCCCTTCTCATTTCAGTACATTCTGTTGTCTTTAATGCTTTAGATAAATATCTATACGTTAAAGTATTCTTTGATTGCACCTTCTTTAAATAAACCTCTATTACTCTTCTAAAGCCATCACTTTCAAGTAAAGTTTCAAATGTGTTGCAATATTTTGCTGAAAAATTAATTAATACTTTATCATTGCTTAATGAAAACTCCTTACGCATTGACCTTCCCCCTTTTGAATATTATTTAAACTAAAAATTTCATTACTTGCTTGTTTTCTTCTCAATATGATAATTATAACACAAAAAATGCAATTTTCAAGTATGTTTTTTTGCATTTTTCTAACTTTTATTTTATATTAACATAAATGTTTTTCTTATGTAAACCTGTTCATGCCACACTTAAAGCACTTTTTGTCTATTTCTACACTTTCATCTTAAAATAAATAATGCAAGTTTTCATTGCGAAAACTTGCATTATTTATAATCATTCATTAATTTTGTTCTAAAACTTTTACTATCTCTGTTCTAACCCTATCTGTTAATGTCTTTTCTTCTTCTTTTGTTATATCTTTCGTATCAATAGGCTTGCAAAAAACAACTCTAACTTCTTCTGCTTTAAACTCTCTGTCTTGCTCAAAACATCTTGAAGCCCTATCAATAGCAACTGGAACTAAAATAGCTTTTGCTTTTGTCGCAAGTTTTAAACTTCCTTTTTTAAACTCACCAACTTCACCATCTTTATTTCTTGTCCCTTCAGGAAATACTCCCATTGTGTATCCTTGCTTTATGTAATCAACACCTTGATTTATTACTTTCATTGCTTCTCTAACATTTGATCTATCAAGTGGAATACAATGATTTTGTTTCATCCAATATCCAACTACAGGAATCTTAACTAGCTCTTTTTTCCCGATTAGCCCTACTGTCCTTTGAGCTGCATGTATTAAAATAGGAATATCTAGAATAGATGAATGATTTCCTATAAATACACAATTCCCCTCAGGTATGTTTTCGAATCCTTCAATCTTAAGATCGATTCCAATTATATTCACCGTAAACTTAGACCAATCCATAGATACTTTCTCTACATATTTATCAGCTGCTTCTTCACCTTTAATTTTTCTTATCCAAAACAACTTTATCCCCTTTAGCCTTAGAAATACCATGTATAGTCCATAATGTATCTTCTTAAATATCTTCATATTACGTTCCTCCATTTTATAACTTTAGTTTATTATACAAATTAGGATACTATTCTTCAATGAATATTCCTACTTTATATTTTATCAAATTTTATGATAAACTAATAATATTATAATATTTTTATTATGTTTATTAAATACTTATTAATAAAAAGTATTTTTAATTAATAAATGTATATTTACTCTCTAATCAAAGATTTAGAAAGGAGATTTTAATGAAAAAGAAAATCATTGGTTTTATACTTGTATTGCTCGTAGTAATTTCTATACCTTTTTTACCGCTTCCCAATATAGACAATGTACTACCTGCACAATCGTCTAACATTAGTTCAGAAGAGTCTATAAATACTAATATGAGAGTCCATTATATTGATGTAGGTCAAGGAGATTCTATCTTATTAACTGTTAATAATAAGACCATGTTAATAGATGCAGGACCACGTTCTGATGAAGATAAGCTACTAAACTATCTAAGTTCACAAAACATCACTAAACTTGATTATGTTATAGCAACTCATCCTCATGAGGATCACATAGGAAATATGGATGAAGTTATAAAGAAATATGATATAGGAACATTTTATGCACCTAAAAAGACTGCTACATCAAAAACTTATGAAAGTATGATTCAAGCTCTATTAGATAAAGGTAAGCAAATTACAGTAATAAAAGAAGGGACATCTTCTATAGACCTAGGAGAAAACACTCGTGTTACGGTATATTCTCCAACTAAAGATGAATATGAAGATGTTAATAATTTTTCACCAATCATTAAAATTGAATATGGTGAAAACTCATTCATGTTTACAGGAGATGCTGAAGATGTCGTTGAAAAAGAAGTTCTCTCTAAAAACGCTTCTTTAAAAAGCGATGTTCTAAAACTAGGCCATCACGGTTCTAAATCCTCTACAACAGAGGGATTTTATAAAGCTGTGGATCCTTCTATCGCTGTAATAAGTTGTGGCAGAGATAATAAATATAATCACCCTAGCAAAGAAACTAAAGACTTGCTTAGAAAGTATAGACCTAAAACTTTTAGAACAGATTTAGATGGTACTATTGTACTTGAATCTAATGGAAAAGAAATTTTTAGGCATTAAAACTAAAGGTGCTGTATCATCTTTTAATACAGCACCTTTTCTATTGACTAATATTTTTTCATAAACCACTAAAGTTCAATGTATTTAACTTTTATTCCTTTTAATTGTGAAAGTTCATCAACCAATTGCTTACATTTGTCTTGGTCTTTAGTTGAAATATGCAGAACTACTAACCCTTCATTCCCCTTACTACATTCACATACATCATGTAATCCTATTCTAGTCTTAATTATACATCCGTACTTAGTTAAAATATCTTGAACCTTTGGTGCTACTTCATCTCTTGGCACAATTTTTATTAAAATAATATTAAACATCTCTTCCTCCGTAATATGTATTACTGCATTTATTTAATATTATCCCCTACTTTATTGAAATTATAAATCTTATAGTATCTCTTCATATGATTTATTACTTTTTCTCTTAAATGATAGATGCTCCCATTAAATTAATGGGAGCATCTATCATTTAAGAAGAAGCTTCTTAAACAATTAACATTATAAATTTTTTCTAACTCTCTTCTCCATCTTCTGCAACTTCATCTACTACATCTTCATTTTTAAGAGCTTGTTCTAATTCTTTTTCTCGCTCTTTTAATTTGTCTTCATTAATAAACTTACTCCAACTAATATAAATTTTATAAAGATTAACAACATCCTGCTCATTATAAAGCAGAATATTCTCTACCTTTTCATGTGGCATCCTAAGGATATACTCCCTATCCTTCATAATTTTATGAAAAGTTTTCGCTAAATTAGACCCACTTATAACTTCACCTTCTCGGTGTATTTCAAATAGCTTCTCTAAATTTTTAAGCCCTATTGAACTATTCATCATCTTTTCATATTCTTTTTGAATATCAATCGATTCATACTCCTTTGAAAAATCAAATTCTATTGAGTATTTATTAAACAAATAGTTAATAACAGTAAAATCATTATTCCCTGAAAAAGTAACAATAGCTTTTTTACCTTGTCGTTTCATATTAACAAAGTACTTTTTAGCCATTAACAAAACATCTACTACTTCGCCCTTATTTTCTAGCATATATTGAGTAACATACAACTTATCTTCATTAGCATTGTAAGTACATGCTCCAAATACACCTATACACTTTGGCTTTTTGTAAACATAATGCTCTAAATCAAAAAATATTATTTCACTAGGGTCACGATCAGCTGTATCAGTTTTGATCATGAAAGCTTTAGACTCGCCCTCCATATCAATAACATTTTCTCTAATTATCACATTATCAACTCTTTCTTGTTTATTTCCCACTTTTTTTCAGTATTAGTAAGATACATATTAAATTATACCATCTTTTATGACAAATATGAAAACATAATATTCACCTACTAACATAATATTATGTTAACTGCAAAAATGTTCCACTAATAATTACATTTATTAATTTGACATTTTGAATCATTTTTAATATAATAATAACATAAATGATAATCACTTTCATTTGGAGGGGGACAAATTAATATGAGCATATGTGATTTAACAGTTGGAAAAAAAGGAATTATAACCGTTATTAACGGAGATGATAAATTATCTAAAAGACTTCTTGCTCTTGGCTGTACTGAAGGCACAGAGGTAGAAGTAACTAGAAGAGCTCCACTTGGTGATCCATTAATCATCAGCGTGAGAGGTTTCGAACTTGCAATTAGAAAATTCGATGCAAAAAACATACTAATAAGATAATAACAATAATCGGGGGATTTACAATGAAAACAATAGCACTAATCGGTAACCCTAACGTAGGTAAAACAACACTATTTAATAAGCTTACAGGCTCAAAACAACGTGTTGGAAACTGGGCAGGAGTAACTGTAGATAAAAAAGAAGGTTTTCTAGGTGACGTTAAAATCGTTGACCTTCCAGGAATTTATGCAATGGACACTTTCTCTCACGAAGAAAAAGTATCTAAAAACTTTCTTCAAGGTGATGAAGTTGATTTAATATTAAACATAATAGATGCTTCTAACATGAGTAGAAATCTTTACTTAACAACTCAACTTAAACAATTCAATAAACCAATGCTACTTGTGGTAAACATGCTTGATGTAGCTAGAGACAAAGGTTTTGAATATGATTTAAAAACACTTAGTAAAGAGCTAAATGCTCAAATTATACCTATAGTCGCTTCAAAAGATGAAGGTATCGAAGATTTAAAATCTATTCTTACAGGAGATTTATCTCACTTAACTGTAGATGAAAAAGATTATATTTTCAATGATGAAAAAGAAGCCTACCAATATATTGATAACATAATTAATAAATGCAATAAAAATTCTAAAGAAAGCAAAAAGAATTTTAAAGATAAATTAGATAATGTATTTTTACATCCTATTCTAGCTTATCCATTATTTGTTCTTATCATGTTCTTAATGTTCCAAATAACATTTACATGGGTTGGACAACCTCTTTCTGATTTGTTAGATGCGTTCCTTAACGATTCACTAATCCCAGGTTTAGCGGATATGTTATCTGGTTCAAGTCCTTGGTTCCAATCACTAATTGTTGATGGTATTGTAGCAGGTGTTGGTGGTGTAATAGTTTTACTACCTATAATACTTACTTTATTTACATGCATCACAATTCTTGAAGATAGTGGATACATGGCAAGAGTAGCATTCATAATGGATAAACTTATGAGAAAAATGGGATTAACAGGGAAAGCATTCATACCTATGATAGTAGGATTCGGATGTACAGTTCCTGCAATAATGTCTGCAAGAACTTTAGAAAGTGAAAAAGATAGGAAGCTTACAGCTTTACTAGTTCCTTTAATGTCTTGCGGTGCTAGATTACCTGTATATGCAGTATTTGCTAGTGTATTCTTCCCAAAGAACGCTTCAATCGTTGTTACGGGACTATACTTCTTAGGTATAATATTAGCATTCTTACTTGGAATACTATTTAAAAAGACGATATTTAAAAATGAAGAAGAACCTTTTATAATTGAAATCCCAGAGTATAAAACTCCTAACTTCACTAATCTTGTTAAACAGGTTTATGATAAAGGAAAAGGATTTATTATAAAAGCTGGTACAATAATTTTCGCTATGAGTGTTGTATTATGGGTACTTTCAAACTTTAACTTTACTGGAATGGTTGATATGGATGATTCACTATTAGCTTCAATAGGTAATATACTTTCACCAATATTTACTCCACTTGGTTTTGGAAATTGGCAAAGTTCAGTTTCATTATTAACTGGATTATTAGCTAAAGAATCAGTAGTAGCATC
Source organism: Clostridium sp. (assembly GCA_036637795.1). GTDB lineage: Bacteria > Bacillota > Clostridia > Clostridiales > Clostridiaceae > Clostridium. The sequence goes on from JAVWLU010000005.1 coordinate 105,048, forward strand.
TATGGGTGTTGTTTACGCTGGAGACTTAAGCATTATGCTTCCATTATACTTTAATGCAGCATCTGCTCTTTCATTCATGGTATTTGTATTACTTTATACTCCATGTGTTTCAGTTATAGGTGTAATGAAAAAAGAATTTGGTTCTAAGCTTATGTGGTTCTCTATCGCTTATCAAATAACTTTAGCTTGGGTAGTTAGCTTTATAGTATATCACATAGCATTACTATTTCTTTAAATAGATAAGAGGTGTTTAAATGGAAATACTAATAACTTTAATAATAGTTGTTGCTTCATGTTATATTCTTTTTAAAAGCATTAAAAAGAAGTCAAAAGGATGCAGTGATTGTAGTGGTTGTCAAAATAAATGTGATGAAATTAAATTAAAGAAATAATATATAATAAAAACTATAAAGGGGACTATATCATATTTTGATACAGTCCCCTTTCTTTTTAAGTTTTTATCTTAATGTATTCTTATAAAATAAGAATCTATACGTCTTCTATGCTATCTAAAGCTTCTTTTTCTTTTAGAGCTTCCTCTTCTCTTTTATCTATAAACTTATCATAATATATCTTTATTGTAGCTACAGCTGGAGATGCTAAAAGCATTCCTATAGGCCCATAGAATCCTCCACCAATTACAACAGCTAGGATGATCCAGAAAGGTCTCACCCCTACTTTAGATCCTATAAGTTTTGGATCTAAATACCACCCATCAAACATCTGCAAGCTAAATAACACTATAAACACTATAATTGCCTTTGTTGGTGATACAAAAACGTTAAATAAGAATCCAATTACCTCACCTATAAACGGTCCGAAATATGGAATCATATTTGTAACTCCTACAATTACTGACAAGAATAATGCATACTCTGACTTTACTAAACTTAGTAATACAAATGCCATTAACGCAATTATACTAGAATCAATTGCTTTTATTCCTATATATGTGCCAATCATTTTATGGAATGTTTTTACAAACCCAATTATTCTTTCAGTCTTCTCTTCTTTAATTACTGCTACTAAAAATCTTCTTCCTTCTCGTTTAAACCTCATCTTATCACATAAAACATAAATTGATATTAACATACCAAGTGCTACATTAATAACTGATGTTGTTAAAGAAAATGCTGTATTAACAGTTCCTTCTAGCATCTTTATAGCAACATCGCCAAATTGAACTATCATTTGCTCAACATTTTTTGTTAATCCTGTACTATTTATAATATCCTTAACACTTTGTTGCTCAATTGTTTTATAGAAGAAATCTTGAGCTTCTTTTATATATTCAGGCATCTTACTTATTATATCTGTTACACTTTGATATAAATTAGGAATTGCAACAAATGCAAATAACACAATCCCTCCTAAGAATAGCAAATATGTTATTGCAATTGCTAATCCTTGTTTAAATTTTAATCTATTCACAAAGAATTTAACTATTGGATTTAAAACATATGCAATAATAAATGCGTATATAAATGGTATCAATAATCTATATATTTTATCTATTACAGCGAATGTCTCTGGCACATACTCAAGTAACTTCCACCCAATTACGGCAATTATTAAAGAAATTGATATAGTAATTATCATATCTTTATTTTTTATCTCTCTACGAAACAATGAACTACAACTCCCTACTTTTAGATTTATTAATTTATTTATTATACCATAAAAAATATTGTTTAACTCTTGTTTAATTGTTAAATTTAATTAAGAAAAGGTCTGCATCATAATTGAAAATTCTAAATTAATGGGGCTGTATCAAAATGATAAATCATTTTGATACAGCCCCTTAATCATCTCTACTACATCTTATCTACTACTTCAAGACCTATTAAACCTAATGAATTTTTAATTACTTGACAAGTTGCTTTAACAAGCATTAATCTTGCATTTTTTAATCCTTCATCTTCTAAGTTTAATATTGAATGAGCATTATAGAACTTACTAAAAGCTTTTGCTACTTCAATAGAATATCTTGTTACAACTGATGGTTCAAGCTTTTCTACTGCATTATGAATAGCTTTGCTAAATCCTTCTAAAGTTTTAACAAGTTCGAATTCTTCTTTTGATGTAAGCTTTGAGTAATCAATCTCACCAGACATTTCTCCAGCCTTTGTTAATATGCTGTTAGCTCTAGCATATGAGTATTGAACATAAGGACCTGTTTCTCCTTCTGAAGAAAGCATTTCTTTCCAGTCAAATACTATATCTTTTTCTCTTGAGTTCTTAAGGTATGTGAAGACTATTGCTCCAACACCAATTTTCTTAGCTACTTCTTCCTTGTTTTCAAGGTTTGGATTTTTTTCATTTATAGTTTCTAATGTTTTATCTACTGACTCTCTAATTAAATCCTCAAGAAGTATAACTTCTCCTTTTCTTGTAGAAAGTTTTCTATCTGCAAATTTAACTAATCCAAACCCAACATGTGTACAATCGTTAGCCCATTCATGTCCTGCAAGTTCTAATACTTTAAATACTTGTTTAAAATGAAGTGCTTGTGGTGTTCCAACTACGTATATAGATTTATAGAAGTCATACTTCTTCTTTCTATACATAGCTGCTGCTAAATCTCTTGTTGCATAGATAGTAGCTCCATCACCTTTTAAAACGATACATGGAGGCATATTATACTCATCAAGCATTACAACTTGTGCTCCGTTACTTTCAACTAAAAGACCTTTTTCTTTTAATTCATTAACTACAACATCCATCTTATCATTGTAGAATGCTTCTCCTGCATATGAGTCAAACTCAACATTAAATATGTTATAAATTCTTTCGAATTCTTTTAAACTTAGTTTTCTGAATCTATCCCATAATTCATAAGCATCTTTATCTCCATCTTCTAATGCTTTGAAGTATGCTCTACCTTCATCTACTAATGCTGGATCATTTTCCGCTTCATCATGGAACTTAACATATATTCTTAGTAATTCTTTGATAGCATCTTCTTTTAATGCATCTTCATTACCCCATCTTTTATATGCAGATATTAATTTACCAAATTGAGTTCCCCAATCACCTAAATGATTGATTCCTTCAACTGTATATCCTTCTTTTTTAAATAACTTGTATAATGAATTTCCTATTGCTGTTGTGAATAAATGTCCAACGTGGAATGGCTTAGCAATATTAGGTGATGAATATTCAACACATACTGTTTTACCTTCTCCAATATTTGATGTACCATATTCATCTCCTTCACTTAATACTTTCTCTAAAGTATTTTTAGTGAATACACTCTTATCTGCGAAGAAGTTTATGTATGGTCCTAAGTTTTCTATTCTTTCGAATCCATCTTTATTAAGCTTATCTTTTAACTCTTCTGCTATCATATTAGGTGCTTTTCTCATAACCTTTGATAATTGGAAGCATGGGAAAGCAAAATCACCCATTTCAGGCTTTGGTGGAATCTCAATTAACTTTTCTATAGTTTCTATGTCTAAATCTACATGCTCCCCAATAATGGCAGCAACTCTCTTTTTGTAATCCATATGTAACTCCTCCTAATTTTTAAATAAAAACAAATAAAAAACGCCTCTTGAAAAAACAAGAGACGAAAATAATCCGCGGTACCACTCTAATTGCATAATTATATGCCACTTAGTTGCTTTAACGCAGCAGCTACGACCTATACAGGTATCTCAGAGATTCTTTTCTAGATAACTTATCTTATAAGGCTTACACCATCCCTTACTCGCTAGAAGCTTCAGCTACTATACTCTTCTCTTCATTGATTTAATATTATTTCTTTTAATTATACATAACCTCTATATTTTCTGTCAACTTAAAATCTATACAATTCTTAATTTAATACTATATGGGTTGTAAATTCCTTTAAATAGTATATCATAATGTTATATAAATATTTTTTTAATTTAGGAGTAATAATTATGGGGAAAATCGGTGTAATTAATATAGGTTCTAATTCTATGAAGCTAATGCTTTTCGAAGTAGAGGAAGATGGGTATTATAAGATACTAGATGAATTACATAGCAATGTTAGATTTTGTTATGATTGTGAAAACAATTGTGTTATTTCTGAAGGGCTATTAAAGAAAATAATTACAGACTTAAAAACATTTAAACAACTATGCTCTACTGCAGGTGCTGAAAAAATCATATTAACTGCAACTGAGTCATTTAGACTTGAGGTTAATAAAGCACTCTTAACTGACATAATTCAAAGTGTTTTAAACTTAGAAGTTAATATTCTTTCTTATGATGAAGAAATAAAATACACAGCTCTTGGTGTTACAAAAACAATGGATACTAAAAATTCACTTTTAGTTTATGTAGGTGGTATTGTAACTCATGTAGCAAAACTTAAAGATAATAATTTAGTACAATATACTACTTTACCTTTTGGTGCTATGGATATTTCTTATACATATGATTTAACAGATAGAATTTTAGGTAACAATTTGACTAATGCTATTAATCATATTGAAAAAACACTTCTAGATATTCCTTGGCTTGCTGAAGAACGATATGATTCTATAATCTTATCTGGAATAATGGCTAGAAACCTTTGTAAAATAGATAGAATAAAGAAGAGATATCCTCTATCTATTGAACATAACTATTTAATGGACAACATGGACATTCATGATATATTTAATACTTTAAAATCAAAAGATAAAAAACAACGTAACTTAGTTGAAGGACTAGACTATGGCCTTGGAGATGTAATCCTTGGTGGAACTTCTATAATTCATGCGATAGTTGGTTTAGTAGATTGCGAAAAATCTATTATATCTAGTACAGGTTTACTTGAAGGAATTTTATATGATTATATTATAAATAATTATGATATTATAGATGATAATCTTGACTATAGTATAACTGGTATTTTAAATAATCTTAACATTAATAAAGTTCATGCCAAACATGTATATGATTTAGCTCTAAAACTTTATGATAAATTAAGACCACTACATAAATTAAATAATGATTATTTGAAAATATTAAAGACTGGTGCAATGTTGCATGACTCTGGTATAAGTATTAACTATCAAAACCATCATATGAATTCATTTTACATTATAATGAATTCAGCGCTTAACAATTTATCTCATAGAGAATTATTATTAAGTGCTGGTGTTGCTGCATCGCATAGATTTAATTCTTACAAAATGCCTTGTACTCCATTTACATCAATTATAAATAAGCATGATCTTAAAATTGTTGATATGATTGGTGTTATTGTAAAAATTGCTGAAGGACTTGATAGAAGCACTATTAGTGCAGTTAATGATATTGAAATATCATTAGATGATGAAAGTGTAACAATAACAGCACTCTCCGACAGGGATATTAGTATGGAAACCTCACAAGCTATGAGAGCCGCACATAAGTTTAAAGAAATCTTTAATAGAGATTTAATTATAAGATCTGTTTAATAAAACCAGTTTACGCTATGTTCAGTAATATTATTCAAATAGTAATATTATACTTAACAATATAAAAAAAGATCAGTTACTAATTAACAATTAATAACTGATCTTTTTTGCTTTAAATTACTTTTAAAATATATTTATCTTAAATAAATATATTTAAGATAAATACTATACTATTTATCAATGTGTCAAATACAATTCTAACTGGAACAACTAAAATTCTTCCACCAATTAAAACTACACCTAATAATATAAACATTTGATACTGATATATTGTATTCGCTATCTTGTAAAATAACTTTGGTTTTAAATCTTTTAATATATTCCACCCACATAAACCTGGTAGTGGTAATAGGTGAAATATCATTAAACTAATATTAACCCAAACAATATAGTAAAGCATAAGTTTTAAAACATATGCTGCTGTTACTGGAAGTAACGGTAATAAGAATGTTACTACTAATACATATATTACTGCAAAAATTATTGCTGTTAATAAATTTCCTAGTATAGGCGCTACAGATACTTTTATAGAATCTTTATATCCTCTTTTATACGCACTTGGATTTGTCTCTATAGGTTTAGTCCAACCAAATCCAGCAACTAATAATAGTATAAATCCCATTATATCTAAATGTGCTGAAGGGTTTAGTGTTACTCTACCTTGAAACCTTGGTAATTTATCTCCTAATTTATCTGCCATCTTTGCTTTAGCATAACCTTGAACAGTTATTGCAATTAAAACAGCAGGAAATGAGCACATTGTTGTAAATAAAAAACTTTGCATTGATCCCATTTTAACTACTCCTTTTTACTATATATATGCTTTATTATATCATACAAATATTACAATTATTTTTCAATTATATAAGTTCATAAAATTTTATTAAAAAAGCAGAGCTTTCGCTCTGCCTAAATTCATAGAAACTTTTATGGTGTTTCTTCTGTTTCTTCACCCTCTCCAGGTTCTGTTGGAGGTGGTGTAGGTGCTACAACTGTAACGACACAACTCGCACTTGTTGTATTCCCATCACTATCAGTTACTGAATATGTCAAAGTATATTTTCCAGCAACAGCTGTATTTACAGATCCACTAACTGATATATTTCCACTTAGGTTACCATCTTCTTTATCTGATGCTGAAACACCTGATAATGGATTGAATCCACTTCCTACATTTATGCTCTTATTTGAAACACCATTTATAACAGGCTTAGTGTTACTAACCTCTGGCTTAACATCTGGCACTTCAGGCTTAGTATCAGGTTTTGGTGCAGGAATATTTTCTTTTTCTTTATCCTCTTCAGTAGCATGGTCTTCTGGATTAATTCCATTTACTGAATTATATCTTTTTTCTTCCGATCTAAAATCAGCTAATACTGAGTTTAATGAACCATAATCTACATCATCTAATGTTGGAACAACACCTTCATTTATAAACTTATTCATTAATTTACCCATTTGTTTTAAATCAGTTAGAACTACCCATCCTTTTTCTTTATATAATCTACCTTCACCTGCAAGTACACCTGTTTCTGTATCTATTAGTGGCATACCAACTTGTTGTATATCTAAAACTGGCATCTTGTAAATTGTATATCCTAAACTAAATGCTTCATCAGGCTTAATATTCGTTTTAACTTGATCTTTTAATGCATTTAATAAGAATGGATATTGAATAGGATTTACACTCTTAAGTTCTTCTGCAACTTTAAATAAAACTTCTCTTTGTCTTGAGTCTCTATTATATCCTGAATCATTTTTTCTGATTCTTGCATATGATAAAGCTTGTTGACCATCTAGTGTTTGAACTCCTGTTTCTTTAATCATTGGTGATGTAGCCCCACCTGTTGATTCTCCAATAAATTTATTTAATTCCTCTATTTCGCCTTTTTCAACGTCAACTTCAATTCCACCGATTTCATCAATAACATTTTCAAATCCCCAGAAATTGATAGCAACGTATTTATCTAATTTAATATCAAAGTTTTTTGATATTGTTTCCATTAATAATTCATGACCACCAAATGCATATGCAGCATTAATCTTTTGTTGACCATGACCTGGTATCTCAACTAATGTATCTCTATTTATAGATGTTAATCTTGTTTTTTGTTGATTAGCATCTAATGTTGCAATAATAATTGAATCCGATCTTGAAGCTTCATCAAGAGTTCTTCCATCTGTTCCAATTAAAAGAACATTTGTAATCCCCTCAACAACTTCATATTCAACATCATTACTTGTTTGCGGTTTTTCTGATGGTTCATATACTGCATTCCATAGACTATAAAGCCATGCTCCACCAACTAATATTAAAACTCCTAATACAGATAGGATAGATATAACTATTTTTTGCTTTTTAGAAAGTGGCTTTCTTTTCTTATTTTTCCCACTTCTTTTGCTATTTTCTCCCATTAAAACGCCTCCTTTTATTCTAGAATATTATATAACTATTTTTAAAATATGTAAATTAAATAACAAAAATGTAATACTTTTTTCCAATTTGAATTTTTTCCATATATTATATATAATTGAATTAATAAATTCGGAGGAAACAATATGAAATATTCATTACTTAGTATTTTAAAAAACTCAAATGATTATGTATCTGGCGAATTAATATCTACAGAACTAGGTGTTACAAGAGCTAGTATATGGAAATATATAAAATCACTTAAATCCGAAGGTTACATAATTGAAGGTATTTCTAACAAAGGGTATAAATTAATTTCATCACCAGAAATAATCAATGAATTTGAAATTAAATCTAATTTAGAAACAACATTTATAGGACATAATATTTTTCACTTTGCTAGTATAGATTCCACAAATAAAAAAGCTAAGGAATTAGCAAAAAAAGATGCAATTGATGGGAGTTTAATTATTAGCGACGAACAATCTATAGGAAAAGGTAGATTTGATAGAACTTGGATCTCTCCAAAAGGTGGTTTATGGTTATCATTAATATTAAGACCTTTAATTTCACCTCAAGATGCTTCAAAGCTTACTATGTTAGCTGCAGCTTCATTACATAAAACACTTGAAGAATTTAATATAGATATTAATATAAAATGGCCAAATGATTTACTTATTAAAGGTAAAAAATTCTCTGGTATTTTAACTGAGATGAATGGTGACATGGATAAAATAAACTATATAGTTCTTGGTATAGGTATAAATACAAATATAGACGAAGATATTATTCCTAATGAACTTAAAGATAAATCAACATCACTAAAAATTGAAACAGGAAAATCAATTTCAAATATAGATGTATTATGTACGTTCTTAAAAAACTTTGAATCAGATTACATTGATTTTACTAATACATTAGATCTCACTACTACAATAAATTTATTTAGGAAACATTCAAATATTATAAATAAAAATGTAACTGTTCATACTATTAGAAACTCTTTTAATGCTAAATGTATTGATATTGATTCAGATGGAAATTTAGTTTTAATTGATGATGATGGAAATACTGTTATTCAGAATTCTGGTGAAATAAGTTTGAGTAAACCACTGGTTTAAGTGCTAAAGTGTAAATCTTGTGGATTTACGCGAAAGTGGACCTGATTTTACTTGGTCCGATAAAATGTACTTCTTACGTATAAAAGCATCTAAGTTGAAATAGTGTTGGAATTCTTTTAGAATTATATACTTAATTTTAAACTTTATATTCTAAATTAATGGGGATGTATTGAAATGATTAATCATTTTGATACATCCCCATACTTATTATTTATAAATCCGAAAGATTTATTTCTATATCGTAGTCTTGCCTACACTTTAGCAAAAGCAAAGCTTTTCCTTTATCATAAGCTGCACTTACACTTTCTCTACAATAAATCTATCCCATTTTCCCTACAAGCATTTATATTCTTATCATCCCATATAGTAGCTTGAACTTCACCAATATGTGCTTTATTTAAAAAGAACATACATATTCTAGATTGTCCTATCCCACCACCAATTGTATATGGTAACTCTTTATTTAAAAGCATTTTATGGAATGGTAAACTTCTTCTATCATCACATCCTGATATTTTTAATTGATGATCTAAGGCATCTTCATCTACTCTAATTCCCATAGATGATAATTCTACTGCTCTATCTAATAATGGATACCAGAATAATATATCTCCATTTAATGTCCAATCATCGTAATCTGGACTTCTTCCATCATGTTTTTCACCTGAGTTTAATGTTCCCCCGATTTGACTTATAAATACTGCACCCTTTTCTTTACATATTTCATCTTCTCTTTCTTTAGATGATAACGTAGGATACATATCTTCAAGTTCTTGAGTTGTTATAAAGAACATTTCTTGTGGAAGCTCAAAATCCATCTTTGATAAATTATTATTTACATAAAACTCTGTTCTTTTAAAAACATCATATATCACTTCAACAGTTTCTTTTAATGTAGATAAACTTCTATCTTCTTTTCTTATTATTTTTTCCCAATCCCATTGGTCTACATATATTGAATGAATATTGTCTAATTCTTCATCTCTTCTTATTGCATTCATATCTGTATATAGCCCTTGACCAACTTCAAAATTATACCTGTGTAAACTCATTCTTTTCCATTTTGCTAAAGAGTGAACAATTTCAACTTCCTTACCTGTAGCTAGTACATCAAAACTTACTGGTCTCTCAATACCATTTAAGTTATCATTCATTCCTGTCGAAGCTTCTACAAATAGTGGTGCTGAAACTCTTACTAAATTAAGTTCCCTTGCTAAATTAGCTTCAAAGTAATCTTTAATTCTTTTAATGTAAATTTGTGTATCAATTAGTGATGTTTTGCTTTTGTATGACTCTGGTATAATTATGCCATCTAATATCATGTCTATTCCCCCAATACTTTCCAATTAATTTATCTTTAATTATACCACACTTATTTCCATTTATATATTATTTTTTGAATTTTTTTGTATTATATAACTATTTTTTCAGTGTGTTTTAATTTATTATCTACATATAATAAACTTATAATAATAAAATATTAATATTTTTATTTACTTATTAAATTGTAAGTATTAATATATAATTACTGTGTCGAAATTTAATTATTATTTGGAGGTTTTTTCTATGACAATTAACTTAATTGGTATGCCTCTTTTCTATGGATGTGATAATCCTGGAGTAGAGAAAGGACCACAAAAACTTAGAGAAAACAACCTTCTAAATATCTTTGAAAAAAATCATTCTGTATATGATATGGGCGATATTGAAGTAAAGACAGCTAGTGCTGATAATAAATTCAAATCAAACAACAAAATGAAGTATTTAGATGAAGTTGTTCACGCTAACTTAGAACTAGCAAATAAAGTTTACGAAGCCCTAGAATCAAATGCAACACCTATAGTAATAGGTGGTGATCATTCACTTGCACTTGGATCTATTGCTGGTGTCAGCAAATATTATGGTTCGGATGAACTTGCTGTTGTTTGGGTAGATGCACACGGAGACATTAACACGTCTTGTACAAGTCCATCAGGCAATATACACGGTATGCCTTTAGCCGCGTCAATGAATATCGGTGATGACTCTTTAACTACCATCTTATTTGAAGGTCAAAAAGTTAAGCCTGAAAATGTATTTATTTTAGCTGCTAGAGATTTAGACCAAGGTGAAGTTGATTTAATATCTAAACATAACTTAAATGTTTGGGATATTAAAACTATAAGAACAAAAGGACTTGATTTAGTTATCAAAGAATTTTTAGACAAGCTTGCTAAAACTTCGGTTAAAAACTTACATTTTAGTTTTGATATAGATTGTTTAGACCCAGAATACGTTCCAGGTACAGGTACCCCTGTAGAGGAAGGTCTAACATTTTTAGAAGGCAAGCAAATAATTAATTCAATTCTAGAAACTAAATTAGTTAAAAGTTTAGATTTCGTAGAATTCAACCCCGCTCTTGATAAAAATGAACGAACTTTAGAAACTTGTGTTGAATTACTAAAGGTTATTTCAAAAGGAATTTAATATATTTTTATATAATTAAAATTGGTCTGTATAACAATGATTTATCATAATTATACAGACCAATTAATTTTTCACTTTAAATTTGCAATCTCAAATTGTGATACATCCTCCATGTTCTTATTTAAAGTGAAATCATAGATTTCATTCAAACTAAACTTCGCTAAACTTTCATTAAATAAAGGAATACTCTTAATATATTCTTTCTTTAAAAGAAATTTGTATTTACTAATTATAATATGGTATTATTTTATTATTAACATTAATGGAGGTCGCTATGAAACTATTAATATTTGATACTGAAACAACTAGCATTAAGCCTGGCAACATTTGTCAGCTTAGCTATGTACTTATAGATGCAACTTGTAAACCACAAAAAACTACTGGGAAAAACTTCTTTTTCACAGTTGAACACGTTGATGATGGTGCTAGAGAAGTACATGGTTTTTCTGAAGAAAAACTATATGAACTTTCAGACGGTCTTGAGTTTATGGATCAATGTCAAGATTTTATGAAAGATTTTTATGATGCAGATTTTGTAATTGGACATAATGTACAATTCGATATTAAATTCTTAAAACACGAAATCACATCCCTATGGGAAGCTGGAATTCTAGAAGATAAATGGGAACCTAAAAATGCTTTTTGTACTATGGCTTACTACAAAAACATTTGCAGTATCCCATCTTCTACTGGCAGTATTAAGAACCCTAAACTTTCAGAAGTTATTGATTTCTTACATATAACTGAAAAAGAAATAGCTGATAAAGCAAATGAGTTATTCCAAGGTAGTGGTAATTATCATGATGCTAGATTCGATACAGCTGCTACTTATTTAACAGTTATAAAAGGATTAAAAACTAAATTAATACCTCATGGTTACTTTAGTGAATTACTAAAAAAATAAAAAGGTATATATTAGTTTTCTACAAAAAAAACGATCAATTATCACTATTAGATTAGCATGCAAAACAAACTTAAAGTTTGTTTTGCATTAATCGTAATTTGATAATTGATCATTTTTTATTTTTATATAATTTTTTAAATATTATATATTAAAGTTTCCACTCTTCCTCTGTTCCTATTGAGCTAGTTACTTTTTCTTGTTGACTGCTTACTACTTCTATATCATCAGCAGATCTTTCAACATTAATAACTTCTATTTCATCTGATACAACCTCTTGTACTGGATTAATTTGTTGTCCAATGTTAACAGATTGAACAGGATTAACTTGTTGTCCAAGATTAACAGATTGCACTGGGTTATTTTGTTGACCTACATTAACACCTTGATATGATAATGGTATTTGTCCTGGCTCTTGTCTATTACCTGAATTATTATAGTTTTGTTTTACATTACTTTGTATTAACCCTACAATACCACCTGCGATTGTAAGTGGTCCTGTTATTATAGCTAGTCCTGTACATAAAATTAATGTTCCAGAAGATCCACATAACGCTAAAATAGGACCAAGCATAGAAATCCCATGTTTCTTTGACTGCACTATAGATATAATTGACATAACAATTGAACCTATACTCACCAACCATGCAAAAGCAAAGAATAATAATTGTCCTTCACCTATAATATCCTCTACCTCAAGACCTAAATCCAAAAGTTCCATGTTACTCGCAACATCTAGTATTATAAAGAATGCGGCAAGTGCAAAAATCCCAAGGATAATATTAATAATACCAGTGGCTGTATTTATTCCTAATCTCTTTTTCATTGTTTTCCTCCTAAAAATAAGCTTACTAATAATTATACCATATTTTGTAAGAGTATATGAATAATTTTATTCAAATATTTTTTGCAATTCCTTGCATTTATCTTTATCCATAGCTTCTACACCATCTAATCTATATTTAATTCCCATTACTTCATACTTATTAACACCTAATAAGTGATAAGGTAACAATTCAACTTTTTCAACATTCTTTAAGTCATCTACAAACTCTTTAAGTTTATACATATATTCTTCACTATCTGTCTTACCAGGTACTACTACCTGTCTTATCCATATCTTAGTATTATTTCTCTTGCATGCATCTAAAAACTTCTTAGTTTCATCATATTTTAATCCAGTCATATCTAAATAACCTTCTTCAGTTAGATGCTTTACATCATAAAGTACTAAGTCTGTATATTTTAATATTTCATCATAATTACCTGTTCCTACACCTGATGTATCAATACAAGTATTAATACCTTCTGCTTTACAAAGCTTTAATGCCTCTAATAAAAATTCACCTTGTCTTAATGGGTCTCCCCCTGAGAATGTAACGCCTCCACCTGATTTTGAAAAATAAGATTTAAATCTTGCTAATTTTTTCACTAAAGCTTCTGCAGTATATTCTTCACCTTCATTTTCAACCCATGTATCTGGATTGTGACAGTATAAACATCTTAATGCACAACCTTGGAAAAATACCACTACTCTTATTCCTGGTCCATCAACAAGTCCCATTGTTTCTATTGAATGAATTCTACCTTTTATCATCTAAAACACTCCTTAGTTCACTACTTTATAATTTAAAATTAACAATTTAGAATTTAAAATTATTGATGAAACTCCTAAGTGAGTTTCTAAAATATTATATTTTTAGTAATTCTTTCAGAATTACTACCTGAATTTTAAATTTTACATTCTAAACTCTAAATTAATAGGGATGTATCGAAATGATAAATCATTTTGATACATCCCCCTCTATTATAACTTAATTATCTAAATTTTTCTATTATATTGTTTCGTGGAATGTTCTGCTTACAACTTCTTCTTGTTGCTTTCTAGTTAATCTGTTGAAGTTAACTGCATATCCTGAAACTCTAATAGTTAATGTTGGATACTTTTCTGGATTTTCCATAGCATCTAATAAAGTATCTCTATTAAATACATTAACATTTAAGTGATGAGCTCCTTGAGTGAAGTATCCATCTAAAATTGAAACTAAGTTATCAATTCTTTGACCTTCTTCTTTTCCTAATGCATCTGGAACAATTGAGAATGTGTTAGAAACACCATCTCTACAACTTGGGTTGTAAGGAATCTTAGCAACTGAATTTAATGATGCTAATGCTCCATTTGTATCTCTTCCATGCATTGGGTTAGCTCCTGGTGCTAAAGGTTCTCCAATTTTTCTTCCATCTGGAGTTGAACCAGTCTTCTTACCATATACAACATTTGATGTAATAGTTAAGATAGATAATGTATGCTCTGCATCTCTATATAAAGGATGTTTCTTTAATTCAGCTGAGAAGTAGTTTACTAACCAAACTGCTAAATCATCAACTCTATCATCATCATTACCATACTTAGGGAAATCTCCTTCGATTTCAAAATCTACAGCTACTCCTTCAGCATTTCTAACTGGTTTAACTTTTGCATACTTAATAGCTGATAATGAATCGGCAACAACTGATAAACCAGCAATACCGAATGCCATTAATCTACCTACTTCTGTATCATGTAAAGCCATTTGTCCAGCTTCATAAGCATATTTATCATGCATTACGTGGATAATGTTCATTGTATCAACATATAATTTTGCAATATAGTTTAATACTTCTACGTAAGCAGTTTTAACTTTATCGAAGTCAAGAACTTCGTCAGTCATTTTATCTAATCCTGCTATAACAACTTTACCAGTCTTTTCATCTACTCCACCATTTACAGCGTAAAGTAATGCTTTTGCTAAGTTTGTTCTAGCTCCGAAGAATTGCATTTGCTTACCAACCTTCATTGCAGATACGCAACAAGCGATAGCATAGTCATCTCCATATATTGGTCTCATAACATCATCATTTTCATATTGGATTGCATCTGTCTTGATTGACATTTCAGCACAATATTTCTTATAACCTTCTGTTAAGTTTGGTGACCATAAAACTGTTAAGTTTGGTTCTGGTGCTGGATCTAAATTAGTTAATGTGTGTAAGTATCTGAATGAGTTCTTAGTTACTAATGGTTTACCATTAATACCAATACCACCTAATGATTCAGTTACCCAAGTAGGATCTCCTGCGAATAAATCATTATATTCAGGAGTTCTTAAATGTCTAACTAATCTTAATTTAATAATAAATTGATCTATAATTTCTTGAGCTTCTTGTTCATTGATAACACCAGCTTGTAAATCTCTTTCGATATAAACATCTAAGAAGTTTGAAGTTCTACCAATTGACATAGCAGCTCCGTTATTTTCTTTTACTGCAGCTAAGTATCCAAAGTAAACAGCTTGAGTTGCTTCTACAGCTGATCCTGCTGGCTTAGAAATATCTACTCCATATCTTGCAGCCATAGCTTTAATAGCAGCTAATGCTCTGATTTGTTCATTTACTTCTTCTCTTTGTCTAACTAAATCTGCTAACATATCTCCTTGAAGATTGTTTAAGTCTTTTTTCTTTTCTTCAATTAAGAAATCAATACCATATAATGCTACTCTTCTGTAGTCACCTATGATTCTTCCTCTACCGTAAGCATCTGGTAATCCTGTTAATAAACCAGCACTTCTTGCTGCTCTAATTTCGTTTGTATATGCATCAAAAACACCTTGATTGTGAGTTTTTCTATAAGCTGAAAAATGTTTGTCGATACCCTCATCTAATTTGTATCCATATTCTTCTAAAGAGTTATGTACCATTCTCATTCCCCCGAATGGATTGACAATTCTCTTTAATGGAGCATCTGTTTGTAATCCTACGATTACTTCATTGTCCTTATCGATATATCCAGCTTCATATGCATCAATTCCTGATACTATGTTAGTTTCAACATCAATAATCCCCTTTTTGATTTCCTCGATTATTAGTTCTCTACATTTAGACCATACTTTTTCAGTTCTTTCTGAAATCGGAGCTAAAAAGCTAGAATCACCTTCATATAAGTTGTAATTCTTTTGAATAAAGCTTCTAACGTCTATTCCTTCTTGCCATGATCCGCCTTTAAAACCTTCCCATTGTGGAAACATAATCAAATTCCTCCCCTGTGTCATTTTTTTAACAATTTCATTATACACCTAAATTTTCCCTTTGTTAATACTATATTCCATAATTAAACCGTTTACTTTATAAAATTTATGTTTTTTTTAATCATTTCACCTTTTTTGTCAAAATATTTAGATTATAAACACCATATATATATATGTAAAGTTTCTTATTTATAATCTAAAAAAAAGTTAGAAACCTAACAAAATTGTTAAATTCCTAACTCTTTTTCTACAGCTCTAAAACATTCTTCACCTAAAATCTTTTTAACCAAAATTAAACAAGATTCTATAGTTCCTATTAAATTACTTGAAATCATTATCTTTCCATAATCTAAAAATGCCTTATCAACAAACCTAGTTCTCGTTGATGCTTCACTTAATTCTTCTTCTGTCCCTCTTATATTAGGTATTAATATTCCATCTAACATTCTACATCTATTTAAAAACAGAATAGATTTTTCAATTGATAATAGATAGTCACAATCATTGTAGTGAGTTAATATATACTTTATTATATCTTTATCCTTCACTGCATTAAATGTACCATCTCCCCCTGGCATAATTAATATATCCGGTTTTATCTCTAAGTCAAAACTTTTATTGTTATAAAGTATCTTATTTCCTATTTTAATAGATTCCTCTTTAGAAACAGTTGTTAAAATAAACTTTTCTTCACCTGAAATTTTATTAGCTAAGCTGAATACTTCTTCAACAGTTGAATAATAAATATCTTTCATATCATCATATGCTATTATTACTACATTTTTTGGAGTTGCAGGCTTATAACTTAAGAATCTAGTTTTAGACATTTTAAATGTTTCCTTATTCTTAAATTGTCCTATTGATTCAAACCCTAGTTTATTTAATAACTTTTTCCCACCTTCAATATCTGTAGTATCTATTATGCTTGTACCACAGAACTCAAAAAAGTAATATTCTAAAAGAAGTTTAACTGCTTCTTCCGCATATCCTTTCCCTCTTTCTCTATGATGAATTTTCACATTTACTCTTGCTGCTTTAGTTGATGAATCATATCCATGAAAACTAACTTCTCCAATAAATTTATCCCTTATATTATACACATGACAATAAAAGTTCTTCCCATCAGATGGAGAAACCATTTTTTTATAGAACATGCCCCACTTCGCTTCTGGAAAACTATATACTCCACCTATTTCAGACATTGTTATTCTATCATTCCATAATTTAGCTGTATTTTCTAGTTCTTCAAAAGTTGGCTGCTTTATATATACCTTTTTACCATTTCTTCTATACAGGTTTAATTTTTCCACCATGAATCACCCTTATACTTTAATTTATTTCCATAATTTTTATATCTATAAGATAAATATCTCATAAAACACTCATATTATCAAGTATTATAGAGTATCTCAACAATTAAGTTTTCTCCAAATAACGCTATTGAATTTTCAGTAAAATCTGTATTTTCTCCCTTTGTATATTTTACTTACTCCTACTAAACTTTATACTTATATTATTAAACTCTACTTTTATACAATTCCTTCTAACCCTTTGATACATAATAATTTAGAACCTAATTTTTTTATATTTTTTTATCAAAAAATTATTGATTTTTTTCTATAATAATCATATAATAGCTATTGGTTGTTTAGTAATTTTAAACAATAAGTTTAGTAATAGGAAGGTGAATTAATGGAAATTGGTGATAAAATTCGACGTTTACGAATAGGAAAACAACTTACACAAGAGGAATTGGCAAATCGTACAGAATTGTCAAAAGGATTTATATCTCAGCTTGAAAATGACTTAACCTCTCCTTCAATAGCTACACTTATTGATATTTTAGAAATTCTCGGTACTAATTTAAGAGAATTTTTTAGTGATGATAAAGAAGAAAAGGTTACATATAAAGATTCAGATATGTTTGAAACTGAAAATGTAGACTTAAAATATAAGTTAATGTGGTTAGTTCCAAATGCACAAAAAAATGAAATGGAACCAATCATGATAACTATTGAACCAGGTGGGCAATATATAGAAGAAGAACCTCATGAAGGTGAAGAGTTTGGATATTGTTTAGCTGGAACTATTAATCTCCACTTAGGTGATAGAGTTTTTAAGGTGAAAAAAGGTGAAAGTTTCTATTATAAAGCTACAGAAAACCACTTTATTGCTAATACAGGTAAAACTACAGCTAAAGTAATATGGATTAGCACTCCACCATCATTTTAATCTTTGAAAGAGGTGTTTTTGTTGAATCAAAATATTATCGAATTAAAAAATATCTGCAAAAGCTATGATGGCGATGCAGTATTAAAAGGAATTAACTTAAATATTAAAAAGAATGAATTTTTAACATTACTAGGTCCAAGCGGATGTGGTAAAACAACTACATTAAAAATTATAGCTGGTTTTGAAACAGCTGATTCAGGTGATGTACTTTTAGATGGAACCGACATTTCAGATGTTCCTCCATACAAAAGACAAGTAAATACTGTATTCCAAAAGTATGCACTATTCCCACATATGAATGTATTTGAAAATGTAGCTTTTGGTCTTAATATAAAAAAGCTTCCTAAGGATGAAATCAAAACTAAGGTTTCTGAAATGCTTAAAATGGTTGCTCTTTCTGGCTTTGAAAAGAGAGATGTAAACTCTTTAAGTGGTGGTCAACAACAAAGAGTTGCTATTGCAAGAGCTCTTGTTAATGAACCTGAAATTTTACTTTTAGATGAGCCACTAGGTGCATTAGATTTAAAACTTAGAAAAGAAATGCAACTTGAACTTAAGAAAATACAACAAAGATTAGGTATAACATTTATCTTTGTAACTCATGATCAAGAAGAAGCTTTAACAATGTCTGATACAATTGTTGTTATGAATAAGGGAGAAATTCAACAAATGGGAACTCCTCAAGATATATACAATGAACCAGCAAATGCTTTTGTTGCCGACTTTATTGGAGAAAGTAATATATTAGATGGTATTATGCATGAAGACTTTAAGGTTGAATTCTGTAATCAAAACTTTATTTGTGTTGATAAAGGATTTGAAATGTCTGAAGAAATCGATGTAGTTATTAGACCAGAGGATATTAAGATTGTATCTTCAGAAAATGGAATGCTTAAAGGAAAAGTTAACTCTATTATATTTAAAGGTGTTCACTATGAAATGGAAGTTATTAATGGAAATCAAAGATGGATTATCCATAACACTAAATATGCCGAAGAAGGTTCAACTATAGGTCTTGTATTTGATCCTGAAGATATTCATATAATGAGAAAGGTTAAGTAGTAAGATGAAAAAATTTAATAATCAATCATCAATCAGTGCTTATCCTTATGTTATTTGGAGCACAATTTTCATAGTAATTCCATTATTAATAGTAGTTTTCTTTGGTTTCACAGTTCAAGATGGGGATACATATAAATTTTCTTTTGATAATTTCATAAGACTTATGGACTCTCAATCATTTACTGTATTTAAATCTAGTATTCTTCTAGCATTAAAAGCTACGTTGCTTTGCCTTCTTTTAGGGTATCCTGTAGCTTATATTATTGCTAATATGAAAACTAGCAAAAAAAATATTATAATTATGCTTTTTATAGTTCCTATGTGGATGAACTTTTTACTTAGAACTTATGCTTGGTTACCTATACTAGGTAAGAATGGATTCTTAAATTCTTTCTTAGGTATGTTTGGTTTTGATCCTATTCAATTCCTTTACCATGATGCAACGGTTTTACTAGGTATGGTATATAACTTCTTACCATTTATGGTACTACCTATATATACTGTTTTATCAAAGATGGACCAAGATTTAATAAGTGCTGCTTCTGATCTTGGAGCAAATAAAATGCAAATTTTTAGAAAAATAACATTCCCATTAAGTATGCCTGGCGTAGTTTCAGGAATAACAATGGTATTTATGCCTGCGGTATCAACCTTTGTAATCTCAAGATTATTAGGTGGTGGGCAATATATGCTTTTAGGTAATTTAATTGAACAAAACTTCACTACTTATGGAGATTGGAATTTTGGTTCAGCAATATCAATCTTTATGATGTTAATTATCCTTATTTGCATGGCATTTATGAACAGGTTTGACGGTGAAAATAGTAAAGAAGGTGGTGGGCCAATATGGTAAAAAAGATATCAGGATTTTTTAGTAAATTTTATTTATTTATTATATTTGCCTTCTTATATACACCTATAGTTACTTTAATGGTATATTCATTCAACGATTCTAAAACAATGGGTGGATGGAGTGGATTTACTCTTAAATGGTATAAGCAGTTATTCCAAAACACTGATATTATGGAAGCTCTTTATACAACAATAATCTTAGCAGTAATCTCTTCTATTGTAGCAACAATAATAGGAACATTTGCCGCTATTGGAATATCAAGAATGAAAAGAACTCCTAAAAATTTATTGCTTAATATTAACTATATACCTGTTTTAAATCCAGATATAGTTACTGGTATTGCACTAATGAGTTTATTTATTTTTATAAGACCACTATTAAATATAGAATTTGGGTTTATTACAATGTTAATTGCACATATTACTTTTAATATACCTTATGTAATACTTGCAGTATTACCAAAAATAAAACAATTGCCTAAGAATGTAACTGATGCTGCTCTAGATTTAGGTGCAACACCATTCTATGCAATGAGAAAGGTAATATTACCTCAAATAAAACCTGGTATTTTTGCAGGACTTTTAATAGCATTTACAATGTCTGTTGATGATTTTGTAATAAGTTTCTTCACTACTGGTCCTGGGGTTTCAAACCTTTCAATACAAATTTATTCTATGGCTAGAAAAGGTATTAAGCCAGAAATCAATGCGTTATCAACTCTAATGTTTGTAACTGTATTAATTTTATTATTAATTGTAAACAGAAAAGAATTTACTTCAAAAGGAGCCAAGAAGAATGAAGCGTAGTTTAATTAAAAGATTAAGTGCTATAGTTTGTACAGTACTATTAACTGCTAACCTTTTCGTTGGATGTGGTAATGATGGCGGAAAAATCGGAACCAACGGTAAGATAAATCTCTTTAACTGGGGAGATTACATCGATACTGGTTTAATTAAACAATTTGAAAAAGAAACATTAATAGATGTAGTACTTGAAAATTATGATACAAATGAAATTATGTATAATAAAGTTAAGTCTACACCAGGGGTTTATGACTTAGTTATACCTTCTGATTACATGATACAAAAAATGATTAATGAAGATCTTCTTGAAGAAATTAATTTTAATAATATACCTAACTACTCTAATATAGATGAGCAATATAAAAATCTTGCATATGATGTTGAGAACAAATATTCAGTCCCTTATACTTGGGGTGTTATTGGAATCATCTATGATCCTGAAGTTGTTACCGAAGAAGTAGATAGTTGGGATGTTCTATGGGACAAAAAATATGAAAAAGAAATTTTTATGTATGATTCATATAGAGATACTTTTGTTGCTCCTTTAAAAAAGCTTGGCTATTCTTTAAATACTAATAATCCAGCTGAGATAGATGCAGCTAAAGAACTATTAGAAAAACAAACGCCTTTAGTTCAAGCCTTAGTAGTTGACGATATAAAAACTCTTCTTGTTAATGGTGAAGGCTCTCTTGCTCCTGTTTGGTCTGGAGATGCTATGTATATAATGAATGAAGTACCTGAAAAAGATATGAAATTCGCAGTTCCAAAGGAAGGTTCTAATATATACTTTGACTCTATGGCTATCCCTAAAAATGCACCTAATAAAGAAAATGCTGAAAAATTCATTAACTTTATGCTAGATGCTGAAAATGGAATGAGAAACTCTGAATATATTGGGTACTCTACTCCAAATAAAGCTTCATTCGATTTAATGGATCCATTAGATCAAAATAATAAAACAGCTTATCCTGATAAGGATGTAATTGAAAAATGTGAAGTATTTGTTGATTTACCTAAAGAAACATTAAATCATTATATTAGAGCGTTTGATGAATATAAATCAAGCTTTGGTTCAATTAAGAATTAAAAAAATCAGAAACTCCTTAGGGAGTTTCTGATTTTTTATAGGAATTGGGAATTTAAAATTCTTTTTACCCCACCACAAAAATCTATTTTTCTATTTATCAAACCACAAGTTTATTTCTCTCTTAGCACTTTCAAGTGAATCTGAAGCATGCACACAATTTTTAGAAGAATTATCTGCGTATAATTTTCTAATAGTTCCTTCCTCAGCATTCTCTGGATTAGTAGCTCCATTAATCTTTCTAACTTTCTGTATTGCATTCTCCCCTTCTATTATCATTGCACATAACGGGCTAGATGTTATGAATTTTATTAATCCATCATAAAATGATTTACCTATGTGTTCTTCATAGTGCTTAGATGCAAATTCAGGAGTAATCCTTTCCATCTTTAACGCACTAATGCTTAATCCATCGTTTTCATAATGACTTATAATTTTACCTATAATATTTTTTTCTACTGCATCAGGTTTAATTAATACTAATGTTTTTTCCATAATCCACTCCCCCTTTTCTCAAAAATCATTATATCATAATATTCTGAATATTTGAACTATTATTACCAATTTTATTTTATTATGGTATAATTTTGATATAAGTACGTCAGTGTACAAGCAAGTACACTAGATATGATTAGGAGGTTATTATATGGAAAGAATTCATTTAATTATATCTGGAAAGGTTCAGGGTGTCGGTTTTAGATACTTCTGCCAATATCAGAGTTTACTAAATAACATTACTGGCTTTGCTAAGAATTTAGATAATGGCGCTGTTGAAATAGAAGCTCAAGGAACGTCTCCAAAGTTAGAAACCTTCCTTAATTTAATATTAAAAGGTAATGGATTTTCTAAGGTTGAAGATTATAAAATAACAAATTTACCTGTAGAAAATGACGAAAAAAAGTTTAAAATTACATACTAAGTCATTGTTGTATTAATTTGTAAATGTTATAATTATTATAATATTAATTTTTAGGAGGGTAAAATGAAAGAAATCGATATTCTTATTAGTTATTCTTTAAAAATGATTTCTGAAGGAGACTTTATCAAAGCTAAAAAGGCTTTACTTAAAGTTATAGAATTAGACCCGACTTCCGAGAGAGCTTACTCTATTTTAGGTGATGTATTCTACCTAAATAAAAATTCAGATAAAGCTTTAAAGTCCTACTTATCTTCAGCACATCTCTTACTGTATAGATTTAAAGCTATGTTTATAGACTCTTTTGAAGATGTTATTAATAGTAAATTTAACGAACTTACTGATTATGAAAAGAGCCGTATGCCTAATAAAACTTCAATTTTATTATATGAAAACCCTGCGCTTTCAGCTCAACTTGGACATGCTTTAATAGATTATAATACCGATTTAGGAGATGTAATAATAACTGAATGTATAGATATTTATAAATATTCTTTAATAAAAAATGTATTGCCATCACAAGTAATTGATGAATACAACTTATGTTTAACTGATTATAATAGTTTTGATGTTTCTCACTTTGCTACTATAGGTAGAGAGTATATTTTAGATAATCTTAAATGGGATTTACTCGAAGAAACCAATGTTAAGAAGTTATATTTCCAAGCATAAAACTAATATTCTTATTATATTTTACTTGTAAATCTTTTAAATACAAAAAAAAATGATCAATAATCAATATATAATTAACATTTTATAATAACTTTTAAAGTTTCTTATAAATTAATTACTAATTGATTATTGATCATTTTTATTTTGCATAAATTTAATTTTATGCTGTTTCTATATCTCTATTTTTAAGTTCTTTTTCAGAACTAAATGCCTTTTCAGTTTCTTCAATTACAACATGTCTTAATTTTATTAAACCAACTAAATTAGGGAATGCCATCAATCCATTAACTATATCTGCAATAATAAATATTAATGCTAGTGGTAAGAATGGTCCTACTGCAACTAATGCTATAAATACATATTTATATGGTCTTATAGCCTTTGTTCCACCTAGATATTGAATACATTTTTCTCCATAATAATTCCAGCCTATAATTGTTGTAAATGCAAAGAATATTAATCCTAAATTGACTATATATTTACCTACAATTGCTATTGGTAATCCAGCTTCAAATGCTGCTGTTGTTAATGCTGCACCTTCTAATCCATTAGTTCCAGCTCCAAAATTCCCTGTTATAACTAATGCTAATCCTGTCATAGTACAAATTAGAATTGTATCTATAAACGTTCCTGTCATTGATATAAGTCCTTGTCTTACTGGATCATTAGTTTTAGCTGCCGCTGCTGCTATTGGTGCACTACCTAGCCCTGCTTCATTTGAAAATACACCTCTACCAATACCTCTTTGCATCGCTACTGATATTGTTACCCCTGCTGCACCACCTAGTGCTGCTGATGGATTAAATGCACTTTCTACTATTAACGCAATTGCTGATGGAATTGCTGTAGCATTAAATATTAATACTAATAAAGCACCTACAATATAAACAACTGCCATAAATGGAACTACAGTTTCTGCAACCCTTGATATTCTTTTAATACCACCTAATGTAACCAATGCTACTAAAATAGTAATAATAACTGCTGTTACTATTAATGGTACATTAAAAGTAATTGATACTGCATCTGCAATAGATTTAACTTGTCCAAAAGTTCCTATACCTAGTAAAGCAACACCTACTCCAAACACTGCAAACATCTTAGCTAACCATTTCATTCCTGTACCCTTTTCGATGTAGTACATTGGTCCGCCACACATATTTCCATTTTCATCTACAGTTCTATACTTAATTGCTAGAACTCCTTCTGCATACTTAGTTGCCATACCAAAGAATGCTGCAATCCACATCCAGAATATTGCACCTGGACCTCCTGCTGCTACCGCTGTTGCTACTCCAACAATATTACCAGTACCTATTGTAGCTGATAATGCAGTACATAATGCTGCAAAACTTGATACATCTCCTTTTGCATTTTCATCTGTTGCTTCTTCATCTTTACCAAATACATACTTAAATGCCTTAGGCAATTTCAATATTTGTAAAAGCTTAAGCTTCCATGTTAGATAGATACCTGTACCTACTAACAACATTAATAATGGTGGTCCCCAGATGATATCATTAATACTTGTTAAGATATCCTCCAAAGATTTGATTGAAAATAATAAGTTTGAACTCATAAAAAATCCTCCTTTAAAAATTAATTTAGGAGGAGATTAATATAGCTAGTCTATTAAACTAACTATGTATCATCCCCTGTCCTTTTACCTGAGAGTTTCGACTTACGTCTTTCTCCTTCGGTGCTCATATGAGTCTCTCCAAGGGCTCGTCCAGTATCGGTCCTATAAACCTGAAAGATTTGCTTCTTCGGTGGATTTCTTATAGAAATCTCTCTCCCAATACCTTCATCCGAACAATATTTAATTATGTTATCTATTATATATGTACTGGGGCGATTTTGCAACAAGATTTTCCATTTTATTGTTCTTATTACAAAATCACCTATATTTCTTATTTATATAATCTATTTATACCACTAAAAATAGCTTTTATTGATGCCATTGTAATATTACTATCTACGCCAACACCGAAAGTTTGAATATTTTTATCATTTCGTTTAACTTGTACATATGCTGCAGCCTTAGCTTCTGATCCTTTTCCTAACGAATGTTCTTCATAATCTAATATAGTTGTATCTATTAAACTCGAATTAACCAAAGCTTTTTTCAATGCATCAATCGGACCATTACCAATACCTTCTATCTCATTTTCTTTGCCATTATGAGATACTACAACATTTATTTTAGTTGTTTCATCTACTTCTGATATCTCTGTAACTTTACATTTAATAAGCTTAAATGGAGCATTAATTTCTAAATACTCTTCTTTAAACTTATCCATTATAACACTTGGCGAAACCTCACCTAGTTTTTCAGAAATTTTTTGAATTACATCTGCAAATTCTTTATGCATTGCTTTTGGCATCTTATATCCAAAATAACTTTCCATAACAAAAGCAATTCCACCTTTACCAGATTGACTATTAATTCTGACTAGGGCTTCATATTCTCTTCCTAAATCTCTTGGATCTACCGGTAGATATGGCACTTGCCAAATTCCTGTTTCCCTTTCATTATACTTAGTCATTCCCTTGTTTATTGCATCTTGATGCGATCCTGAGAATGCTGTAAATACTAAATCGCCTGCATATGGATGTCTAATATGCACTGGAATTTTACAACATCTTTCATAAACATTAATTATTTTATTTATATTATCAAAATTTAGTTCAGGATTAATTCCTTGTGAGAACATATTACAAGCTAAATTAACTATATCTACATTCCCCGTTCTTTCTCCATTCCCAAATAAAGTTCCCTCTACTCTATCTGCTCCAGCAAGCATTGCAAGTTCTGCTGCTGCTACACCTGTTCCTCTATCATTATGTGGATGAACACTTAGAATTATAGCTTCTCTATTTTTGAAGTTTCTTCCCATCCATTCTATTTGATCTGCATAGATATTAGGTGTATCCATTTCTACTGTAGATGGTAAATTTATAATTACTTTATTATCCTTACTAGCTCCCCATGTATCACATACTGCTTCACATATTTCTAACGCATACTCTACTTCTGTTCCTGTAAAGCTTTCTGGTGAATATTCTAAAATAATTTCACCTTGAAAATCTTGAGCATACTGTTTAACTAAATCAGTTCCCTCAATTGCAATTTGTTTTATTTCATCCTTAGACATGTTAAACACAACATCTCTTTGAAGTACTGAAGTTGAATTATATATATGAACAACCGCTTTTTTCACATCTTTTAATGATTCAAAAGTTCTCTTTATTAAATGTGGTCTTGCTTGTGTAAGTACTTGTACAATAACATCCTCCGGTATTAAATTATCATCCACAAGAGTTCTTAAAAAATCATATTCCACTTGAGATGCTGAAGGAAATCCTATTTCAATTTCCTTAAATCCAAGTTCCACAAGCAACTGGAACATTTCAATTTTTTCTTCTACTGTCATAGGATTAACTAATGCTTGATTTCCATCTCTCAAATCAACGCTACACCATATTGGAGCCTTTTCAATTTCATTACCTGGCCATGTTCTATCCTTTAATTTTATAGTCTCAAATCTTTTATACTTTTTATAATTTAACAAATTTAAGCCCCCCTTTTTATTTACTGTCATTCTCTTTATCCCCCTGAGAACTACAATCGCTCTATAACACCATAAATCTTAACTATAAAAACTATAGTCCTATCTATCTTAACCCCAATTACTTCTCCTCCTTTATATGAAAATATAAAAAAACCCCGTAAAATCTCCTTACTTGGAGCGATTTACGCGGTACCATCCAATTTTCTCACTTAATTTAATAACGGCATTTCTACCGATAAGATCTACTAATTTCTTCAACCTTATAGCTCATGAGCGAGTTCACAAGAGCAATTTATGAACTTCCACCACCCGTTCACTCTCTAAAAAACGCCTACTTCCTACTATTCTCAATCCTTGCAATATATATTTACTTTGTAATAATATACCATATAGTATGTTTATTGTCAACATTTGCTACTAATTTACTACTTGTACACCAGTAACATTTTATATTTCACTATGCTATAATGTGCCTTTAAGAAAGGATGATTATATGCTAAAACTAATAGTAAGTGATTTACATGAATCATTATTAAATGATAAAAAAGAAATCTCAACAAGGTTTGAAAATATTTTAAAAGAGTTAGAAGAGCGTAATATTAGATTTATAATAACAACTGATGAACCTCTGGAAACTATTAAACTCCACTTAAAGAAACATAATAATGTTATTATTATGTTTAGCTCAGATAATGGTATTGTAGTTAATGGTAATAACCATAAAAATTTTACTCAACCATTAGATAAATATACTAATAAAGGTACTGCACTTAAATCACTACAAACCAAACTTTGTTTACTTCCTCAAGAAACCATGGTATTTGGAAGATTTAATGATGATATTGAAATGTTTAAACAGGCTTCCTTTACCTATGCATTTGAAGAATCCCCTAGTAAATTGAAACGAATTGCTACAGGTGTAATTAATACTAATGATGATGATTCAATTTGCAAAAGAATTGAAGATTATATTGATAAATTTATTTACGGAAGAATTTAAATTTTCGGTAATAGATTCCGTTAAACAGCACTTTTAAATTCATTATAGATTTACTGCCTTCTATGATACGGCCGCTATTGTTCCATTTGTAACCGAAGAAGCCACTTACGCTCCGTTTAAAACTAATGGGGATGTATCAAAATATGATACATCCCCATTTTCCTATAAAAAATAAAATCATAGATTTCATTATATCACAAGCGTAGCAGCACTTTTACTAAACAAAGAGACCCTTTCTTTCAAAAAGATAGAAAACCTATCACTTACTACTTATCTAATCTATTTCTAAGTTCTCCTCCATAAAAAGCAGTAATATTATCTAATACACCTTGGAATAACCTTTCTCTAGCTTCAACACTTGCCCAAGCTATATGAGGTGTAAGCACTAATCTATCTTTATTTTTAACTTTTAATAATTCATTATCTTCTTTCATTGGTTCTATTGCAAATACATCTAATGCAGCTGCTGCTATTAATTCTTCATCTATAGCTCTAGCTAAATCTGCTTCCACAACAATTGGACCTCTTCCCATATTAATTAAAATTGCACTTTTCTTCATCTCGCTTAAACTTTCATAATTAATAAGTCCTGTAGTTGCTTCTGTTAATGGTGCATGAATAGATATAACATCTGATTCTTTTAAAAGCTCATTAAGCTCAACTCTCTTATAATCTGAGTTATTATTCTTTCCTGAAGTAGAATAGTAAATTACATTCATTCCAAATGCTTCTGCAATACTTGCAATTTTTCTACCGATAGCTCCAAGGCCTATTATTCCATATGTTTTTCCTTCTAAATCATTAAAAGGTTTATCTAAATGAGTAAATAATCCTGACCTAGCATAATCTCCACTTTTCACATAGTTATCGTAATATGATACTTTATCACAAAGACTTAATAATGTAGCAAATGTATGTTGAACTACTGTATTAGTTGAATATCCTGCGACATTAGTTACTCCTATATTAGCTTTCTTTGCATATTCTATATCTATATTATTAAATCCTGTTGCTGTTTCACAAATTAATTCAAGGTTTTTAGCATGCTTTAAGTTTTCTTCATTTAAAACTACTTTGTTAGTTAATATAATATGTGCCTCTTTAATTCTCTCTACAACTTCACTAGCTGATGTTGTATCATAATAAGTTACATTTCCAAATTGACTTAATCTATCAAAATCAAGTCCTCCTAATGTCTTTCCATCTAGTAAAACAATATTTTTCATTGTTCTCCTCCTTACAATTAGATAGGAATTATTATACAAAAATCCCCTAAATGCTTTATCCTTACTTTTTTAAATATTAAAATGGTGCAGGTAATGGGACTTGAACCCATACTGCAAATTTGCAACTACCCCCTCAAGATAGCGTGTCTGCCATTCCACCATACCTGCATAAAAAAATCTTCCCTTTTATTATAGGGAAGATTTTGAAATTATTCAACTATAAAAGTACTTACTGCACCTTTCATTTCTTCTACTAGCATATCAACTTGTCCTACTGAATCATTACACATTCCTATGGACATAGTTTGCTGTTCTACTGATGCAGATACTTCTTCTGTAGATGCTGCATTTTCTTCTGCTATAGCTGAAAGGCTTTGAATAATATCAATTAACTGATCTTTTCTACCTTCCATTTCTTGTTCTGACTTATTCAAGTTACTAATTACTTCCCTTGTAGTATCAATTGCATTTGATATACCATCAAACTTGTCCTTAGTGTCTGTAACACTTACAGTCTGTAATTCCATTAATTGATTCATTTTATTCATTGTTATCACAGCTTGTTCAGTTTCTTCTCTTAAACTAATTATAGTTGTTACTACATTGTTAGAGAATGTATTTGTTTCTTCTGCTAACTTTCTAACTTCTTCTGCAACAATTTCAAATCCTTTACCATGTTCCCCTGCTCTAGCTGCTTCGATAGCTGCATTTAATGCAAGTAAGTTAGTTTGATCTGCTATATTTTTAATCATTGTAATTGCTTTTTGAATTGCTTCTGTCTTTACATTTGTATTATTTATTATATTAGAAACTTCTTTTATAGCTTTATTATTTTCTAAGTTTCTTGTAGTTAAATTTTCAACTAATTCAACACCATCATTCTTTAATAAAATAACTTCCTTAAGAGTTTCATTTAAATTCGCTAATTCTTCTTTATTCTTATCAATCATTCCACCAAGGTCAGCTACATTATATGCACACCCTTCTGTATCCTCGGCTTGAGTAGTTGCTCCATCTGCTATTTGTTGTACTACAGTTGAAACTTCTGCTGCTGTTGTCATTAAAGATTCTGTAGCTACCTTTAATCCACCTGATGCTCCTGATAGATTATTTGCAGTCTCATCTACAGATAAAATAAACATCTTTAAGCTATCTGATATCATTTGTATAGAACGTGCTAAATCTCCAATTTCATTTTCTATAGTAAGAAGTTCACTATCTATTTCATTTGATACATCAAATCCACTTATAACCATTGCTGCTTCAGTTAATCTTTTAACTCCCCCAACAATGATTTTACCACCTCTATATGTAAAGTAAGCAGTCGTAATAACTAATAGCTCTGCTGCTATAAGTGATATATTCTCTACAAAATCATATTTAGCTGGCAATTCAACCCCTTCTAATATAAATGCTATTGTAACAAAAATCACAGTTAACACTTGTAATAATTTCACAAATCCAAATTGTTTCTCAATTGTTTTCATAATTACCCTTCTTCCTTTTGTAAGATATATTAATTATACCATTTTAATCCTATCAAATAAATCTTTTTGTAGAATTTTATCTAAATATGTTATAATTCCCTTGTTAATTATAATGCTATTAAAGCATTTAAATTATCAAAAGAATATACTGCTCTTTTTTCTTTATCTCCAAATGCACCATACAATTCATTATTTCTTTCTACTATCTGAAACATTAACATTCTTTTTTTCGATAAATTATATAGCTCTCTATCATTAACTATATTAGCAATATCACATATTATTGCATATATAGATGTTGATTCACATTCGCATTCTGTTTGCCCCGTTTCTCTATTATAGCTTGTATATATGACCTTATCAGATTGAAATCTATTCTTTATCCATTGAATACTCTTTGTTACATCCTCTCCAGACATAGCTAAATTCCTTATAGTTATTGTAGATAATAACATATCTATATGTTCATTATCATAACTCAAATTTTCTATGCAAAACTCTCTTTTATATAAAGGAATATTATCATCTATAAATGCGCCTTTCACAACTTCAATGGATTTCTTCAAAATAGGCTCCCATTTTGAATCAATATCTGTTAATCGCTTAAGTGCCTCTATATCTTGATAACATACAGTAGAAACTCTAGCACATCCATACTTATCTTTAAAATCAACGATATAATTATCTTTAATTACATTATCGTATAAACACTCCGATATATTTATAGCTAAATCTTTATATTCTGCAATATTATACTTATCTGCACCTTTTAAAAGCGCTAATATTATTCTTAATTCATCAATAGTAGCTGAACTTTCTTCTTTCAAACCTTTATTGATTCTCCAACTTATTAAACCATTATCTAGCATCATATTTTCACTAATATAGTTTACAGTCCTTTCAAATAAATCTTCATTATCAACTTTTAAATAGTACTGTAATAACATCCCCTGTGATTCTGATAAAACAAAGTGTCCTTTTGTTATATCCCCCTCATTTTCACCATCTAAATAATTAGTAAAAACTCCACCGTTAGAATCTATCATCTTTGTAAAAATGAATTCTCTTAATTTTTTTTCTTCTTTACTTTCCTGCCTAACCTCATCAAAATTTATGCTAACCTTTGTATCTTTATAATTTGAATATATTTCAATAGATATAAGTAACATAATAATTGTAAATACTATTGTATATATTTTTCTCAAAATCTTCCTCCTTATTTCAATGACTTTAGATTATTAAACATATCCTCTAAATCTTTTTTACTTAAGTCATCAAAATGGTTTAATTTTTCTCTTGCATTTTCTACAATTTCTTGCCTATAAGTTGTTTTTTCCTTTCTTGACTTTCCTCCAAAAAACATCATAACTGCAATTGTACTTGTTAAAACACCTATTACTCCTATTCCTAGTATCATTAAAACCACTCCAACAATACGCCCAAATGAAGTATATAATGTTACATCACCATATCCGACAGTCGTAAATGTTACAAAACTCCACCATATAGCATCCCCGAAACTTATCCCCTCTACAATTGATATAAATAATGCTCCAATTACTATTACTATACTCGTAAGTAACAACATATAATATATTCTATTTTTATCCCATAATGGTCTTATAGCATCTTTAAACCTCAATAAATATATAGCTATTAATATAACAATAATAAAATCTACTAATTGAGTAATTGTAAGCAATCTACCTAATCCTATTGCTTTTGTAAATGTTATAAAAACAAATAATGGAATAATAGATAACAACTCTGTTATATGAGTGTATATATACCTCCCCCTATTGTCTGAAGTAATTAATTCATATATGTACTCATATCCAAATATCACGATAACAACTGTGTGTATGTAAGATATATTTGTATCCCATGAAACAACATTATAATCTAGTAGTGCAATTATCAACACAACTGCCATACCTAGAGATACTATTGCTGATATAAAACTAAAAATACTGCTCCTCTTCATATTTCCCCCAAAAGATATTGTTTTTATAGTATATTACTCTAAAATAAAAACTACGAATATCCTTTCGTAGTTTTAACAATTTATTATTTAATTATTCCTTATCATCGAACACTTTCAAAATTGTTAAAGTTAAAGATAACCTTTCCATAAACTTCATCTTCAACACTTACTAATCCAATAAAACTTTCTCTACTATCCATACTTCTATTTCTATTATCCCCCATAACAAATATTTCTCCTGAAGGAACTACTACGGTTAACTCATCCGTTATCATATCTTCTTTAATATATTTTTCATTAATATTTTGTCCATTTATATACAATTCACTTATTCCCAATTCATTATTTACTATTTCAACTTTATCTCCTTCTACTGCAATTACTCTTTTTACGTAATAATCATCTGAAACTAATTTTTTATCAAATACAACTATATCATTGTACTTTAAGTCATTTCTCTTTTGATAGGTTAAATCTAATAATACCTGTTCTCCATTCTCTAATGTTGGTTCCATTGATATTCCTTCAACTCTAGACACTCTAAATAATGACAATAATATTATTCCTATAATTAAACCAACTGCAATAGAAATACAACAATCTCTTATAAAATAACTTTTTTTGATTTTTTCATCTTCCTCCAACTATTTAACCTAACCTACTAATGCTATATTGTCATTATATTATCTTTAACCTTATTTATTACCTAATTAAATTTATAAAAATAAAAAAATGACCATTAATCAAATTCAATTAAAGTAATTCAAACTCAAAGAGCTTTAATACATTTTAATTGTATATTAATTAATGGCCATTATTTAAAAATATTTTTATATAATTATACTCTAATTACTTTCTTCTTCTTGATCTATCAGTTTTTGAATGGTTAGAAGCCTTCTTTCTACCTTCATATGAATTATCAGACTTCGATCTTCTAAAATCACTACTAGAAACTTCTCTTTCTCTTACATTCTTAGTTTTTGATCCCTTACCAGCTTGATCATCATATCTTGATGTCTTTGGCCTATCGCTGTTTCTTGACTCCTTACCTTTTAAGTTATTCGCTCTTGTGTTCTTTCCTTTTGAACCACGTTTTTTAGGTCCTCTATTTGCGAACTCTAAATCTTCAGCAGTTATATCATTTGAGCTATCACTCCATGGAGCTGAAGGTTTTTTAGCTGAACTTTTTGAAGTATTTGTTTTAGACTTTGATTTTGATGGTCCATGACCAAATCTAGCATCTCTAGGTCTTATTAAACACTTAGGGCTATGTCCTATTAAATCTTCTCTTCCTGCCTTTATTAACGCATCATAAACAATGTTGTAGTTCTTTGGATTCTTAAATTGAAGTAAAGCTCTTTGCATTGCTTTTTCTTCTTTAGTTTTTGGAGTATAAACCTTTTGCATTGTTAATGGATCTAATCCTGTGTAGAACATTACTGTTGATAACGTTCCTGGTGTAGGATAGAAATCTTGCACTTGTTCTGGTTGATAGTTTGTATCTCTTAAGTATTCAGCTAATTCAATTGCTTCTTTTAATGAACTTCCTGGATGTGAAGACATTAAGTAAGGAATAATGTATTGCTTCTTACCTGCTTTTTCACTTAACTTAAAGAACTTTTCTCTGAACTTATCATATGTATCCCCAGCTGGTTTACCCATATACTTTAATACATTTGCTGAAACGTGCTCTGGAGCAACCTTAAGTTGTCCTGATACATGATGTTCTACTAATTCTTTAAAGAATGTGTCATCTTTATCTGCCATTACGTAATCGTATCTAATACCTGATCTAACGAATACTTTTTTAACCTTTGGTAAACTTCTAACTTTTCTAAGTACCCCTAAGAATTCTTTATGATCTACTTCTGCTGCTGGACAAACTTTTGGCCATAAACATTGTTTTGTAGAACATGCACCTAATGTAAGTTGTTTCTTACATGCTGGTTTTCTAAAGTTAGCTGTAGGACCTCCAACATCGTGGATATATCCCTTAAAGTCTTCGTATTCTGTAATGCCCTTTGCTTCTTCAACAATAGATGATTCACTTCTACTTTGTACTGCTCTTCCTTGGTGGAAGGTAATAGCACAGAATGCACAGTTACCAAAACATCCTCTTGAGCTTACTATTGAGAATTTAACTTCTTCAATAGCAGGAACTCCACCAGCCTCTTTATAACTAGGATGGTATGTTTTTTGATATGGTAACCCGTAAACAGCATCTAACTCATCTCTATTTAAAGGCATTTCAGGCTTATTAATTACAACATACTTATTACCATGCTGTTGAACTAATACTTTTCCTGTTATAGGATCTTGATTTTCATTTTGAATTGCAAAGCACTCTGCATGTACTCTTTTATCTTCAGTTACTGCTTTTAATGATGGTATTTCTATGTAATCATATATTTCATCTAAATCATCAATTATAAATGATGTTCCATTAATATGTCTTATGTATTTTGCTCTAAATCCATCATTAAGAGCATTTGCCATTTCAACGATTTGCTTTTCACTCATTCCATAAATAAGTAAATCAGCACCTGAATCTACTAATATAGAGTTTCTTACTTTGTCACTCCAGTAATCATAATGAGCAAATCTTCGAAGTGAAGCTTCTATCCCACCTATTACTACATCAACATTCTTGTATGCTTCTCTAATTTTATTACAATATACTATTGTGGCTCTATCTGGTCTTTTACCCATTACACCACCTGGAGTATAAAGATCTTTTTCTCTTACTCTCTTTGATACTGTATAATGGTTAACCATTGAATCCATATTACCACCATTAACTAAGAAAGCTAATCTTGGTTTTCCTAGTTTCATGAAGTCATCTGTACTGTGCCAATCTGGTTGAGGTATAATACCTACTTTATATCCTGCATCCTCTAAGACTCTTGATATGATTGCTGTACCAAAGCTATGATGGTCAACATAAGCATCACCAGTAACAATAATAAAATCACATTGTTCCCAGCCTCTATCATCCATATCTTTTCTACTTATAGGTAAAAATTTATTTTCATTCATCTACTCACCTGCTATGTCTAAAATTTAATCTATTTTTGATTATAACCTATTTACATAACAATAATCTACTGTTAAATAATAATAGTTTTTAATTAGCAACAAAAAAAGCTAAAGTTACGACATTTTTCCACTTTAGCTTTTCTCACATTTTATACACTTTTCTTTTATTTTTATCATTATTAAATTTAACCTAAATCTGTTAATGTTGAGTTTGTATTAAACATAGCTGTCCTCTTTAAATTATTATCAGCCGGTTTATACGTTGCATCTAAGGATAATGCAGCTCTATAATATTTCTGAGCTAACTGAGTATGGTTACATTTCTCCTCTACTACACCCAATAGATTTTGTATGGCTGGATTACTTGTATCTATTACTAATGATTCCTTAAGTAATATCCTTGCTCTATCAAACATTCTATCTTTTATAGCTAATTTAGCTTCATCAATATATTCTTCAATATCCTTATCAATTCTTAATATATTTATTTCTTTATTTAAAGTATCTTTGACAATACCTTTTATTTGTCTCACTGTAAACGGCTTACATATAAAATCTACAGCACCTAATTTCATTATATCTACAGCTATATCAACTGTTCCAAAAGCTGTCATCATTATAACTTTTGTTATAATCCCTTGCTTTCTTATTTCTTTTAATACTTCAATACCACTTTTTTTAGGCATTTGAATATCCAATAAAATAAGATCATATTTATTCTGTCTTATGAAATTAACGGCTTCTTCTCCATTGCACGCTACTTCTAAATCATATCCCTCACTTTTCAAACACCTTTCTATACTAATTCTAATATTCTTTTCATCATCAACTATTAATATCCTCACTACCAATTACACCTCCAAGTTTTAATGTAAAGTAAAAGCAACTCCCCTTTCCAACCGTACTATCTACCCATATATCCCCTAGGTGAGCCTTTACAATCTCTTTACTTATTGCAAGCCCTAAACCTGAACTTCCTACATTTTCTCCATTTTCATCCTTTATCTGAACAAACTTTTCAAATATGATTTGTTGATACTCCTCTGAAATGCCTTGTCCATTGTCTGCGATAGATACAAGCATATCGTTGTTCACCTGTCGTGCTTTAATATCTATAACACCAGTTCCATCTTTCTTTGTATACCTTAATGCATTCCCAACTAAGTTAACCATTACCCAGGAAATTTTATTTACATCTGCTCGTACTTTTCTTTCAATGCCTTGAGTATCAATATATAAATTTATATTTTTCTCTTCTAACTGTATTTTAAATGCTTTATTTACCTGTTTTATTACATTATTTATATCAATTTCTTGTATATCCATTTCAATTTTACCTGATTCCATTTTTGAAAGATCTAATAATTCTCCTACTAACTGGTTTAATCTTTCACTATCTTCTCTGATAATAGTTAAAAGTTCTGTTTCTCCTTCTTTTCCATCAAAATTCTCTTCAAGAAGCAATTCAACAGCCATTGTTATCGATGTAAGCGGTGTTCTAAATTCATGTGATACTGTTGATATAAATTCTGATTTCATTTTTTGTATTTCCTTGAACTTCGTTATGTCTTGCATTATAGTAACTGTACCTATATTTACTTTATTTTCAAACCAGATAGGATTAGCCGTTACTCTATAACAATTTATTTTATCTAATGTAGTTAATTCAATATCTTCTTCACTTTTATATTCCTTTATTGATTTCCTTGCTTCTTGGATTATATTAAATATTTCTCTTACTTCTATACTTTCAAGAAAATGTCTATTTATTATATTTTTTTCTTTTACATCTAATAATCTTTCTGCTGCTTTATTAACCATAGTTATCTTATTATCATCATCAGTAACTATTATTGGAGACTCAATACTCTCTATAATAGCTTCTGCTTTTTGCTTCTCTCTCAAAATTTCATTTACATTTAATCTTTCATATTCTTTTAGCTTAGTCACCATATTATTGAAATCTTTCAACAGATAATTTATTTCTTTATCCTTACTTAAAGGAATTGAATAATCATACTTTCCATTAGATACTTTATCTATTCCAACTGCTAACTCTTCAATTGGTTTTATAATCTTTTTTAATAAGTATCCTATAATAGATATCCCTAAAAGTAAAACTACCGCTAAAAGTGTTAATGTATAATTCCTTGCAGTGTCTGCTAATTCTTTAGATTCATTTTTCATACTAACCATAGATTCTTGATTTATATTTAATAAATCACTACATAATATTTTTAATTGATTAAATAAAGGTAAAATATCATTATAATAATATTTGCGCACTGCATCACTTTCGCCAGTTTCTTTTACATTTTCTAAAGCATTAACTCTTTCTGAATAAACGTAGTAAGCACTATCAATTTCTATAAGTGTATCCTCTTCACCAATTTCAGTAACATTACCTTTAGCTTTATATAACCATTCTTGGAATTTCTTATTATTCTCTTTATACTCATCTGATAATACTGTACTATTTTCAAAAACAAATGCTAATTCTAAACTATCTTGCCTCTCTAATGCCTCAATCATATTTTGTGCTGCAACTACACTTTCATAATTATCGTACATTATTAAATCTATTGAACTTTGAAGCTTATTAAAATTCCTTATAGATACTAAACTATTTCCTACAGTTAATAATAAAAAAACTATTAATATTAATGATATCTTTGACTTTATACTCTTCATCGTAGTACACCCCATCTTTTTCTTATATCAATTATATTCTAAACAGATATTATTTTCTAATTGCCTTATTTGACTATTTTTTCCTAATCCAACTTGTTATAAACTACTATAGCAAATCTTCTCTCCATATTATACCATTAATCATATATAATCTATTTTTCTATCAATATCACTTGTTGATAAAGCCTAAAAACTAAAGTAGTATAAATTTAACTATATACTAAGGAGATAATTTATATGAGAACAGCTTTAATAGTAGATGATACTAAAAACATTAGATTTTTATTATCACAATGCCTTAAAAGTGAAAACTTTCAAGTCTTTACTGCCACTAATGCAGTTGAAGCTCTTGAATTAGTAAAAGAAACAAACTTTGATATTGCATTTATCGATATCAAAATGCCAAACATAAGCGGAACAGCCTTGTTAGAGCAAATTATAAATGAGGGATATGATTTCCCTGTAGTCATAATGACAGCTTTTGGTACTATAAAAAATGCTGTTACTACTACGAAGCTAGGTGCAAAAGCTTATTTGCAAAAACCATTTACCTCTAATACTATCCGTAAAGTTTTAACTGATATATTTCCTGATTTTAATCAAGAAATTATAGACAAGCATTTAGATATATCCAATATCAAATTATCGCTTAGCAAAAACCCAATTGATTACATAGCTTATAATGACTTAGGTAATTTACTAATCCAAGAAGGCGATCTTGAAAAAGGTGAACTATTTAAGGAGTTATCTTTAAAACTAAAAAATTTGAAATAAGGTGATTGAATGGTAGAAACAAGAATCACTCCTGAAGAAGCTTTAAAAAAATGCAAGAAAGAAAGTACAGGTACACTTAAGATATTCCTAGGTTATGCCCCTGGTGTTGGAAAAACATATACTATGCTCAATGAAGCCAACAGACGTTTTGACCGTGGTGACGATGTTGTAGTTGGTTACTTTGAACCACATGCGAGAAAAGACACCTTGAGTCAATTAAAAGGCTTGCCATGTATCCCTTTAAAGGAAATAATATATAACTCAATACAATTAAAAGAAATGGATGTAGATGCAATAATTAATCGTAAACCACAGTTGGTCTTGGTAGATGAATTAGCACATACTAATATTCCCGGTTCAAAAAACAAAAAAAGATATGAAGATGTCATTGAAATTTTAAATGCTGGTATAAATGTCTATTCAACAGTAAATCTTCAACATTTAGAAAGCCTTAATGATATAGTAAAGCAAATTACAGGGGTTAGTATAAATGAAACAATTCCAGATAACATAATTGCTGATGCTGAAGTTGTAATTATTGATATTCCACCCGATGCTTTAAGAAACAGACTCAAACGTGGAAATATATATAAACGTCATTTAATTGAATCTGCACTTAATAATTTTTTTAGAAATGGAAATCTAAATGCACTGAGAGAACTTACATTAAGACAAATAGCTGATGAAGTCGATGAAGATTTAGAAGAGTATAAGCTCAGCCATAATATTCATGAAAACTGGCATACTGCCGAGAGAATAATGGTCTCAATATCATCTAACCCAAAATCTAAAAGATTAATTAGACTTGGTGCTAGAATAGCTAAAAAATACAAGTGTCCTTTTTATGTTGTATATGTAAATTGTACTCATAGATTTTGTCCAAAAGAAACTCCTGAACGAATTAAGTGCCTAAATGAAAATTTAGAACTAGCTGAAAAATTCAATGCTTCAATAATTAAACTAACAGGAATTTCAGTATCTAATGAATTATTAAAGTTCTCAGAAAAAAAACATATAACACAATTGATAATTGGACATTCAAAGCGAACTACAATTCAAAAATTCTTTAGGGGATCAACTATAAATAAGTTTTTAGAACATGCTAAGAATATACAAATTTTAGTTGTTCCTTATGATAGTTTTTAAAGGTGAAAGTGAAAGCTACGCTTTCACTTTCACCTTTAAAACACGTACTCTTCAATAGCCTTCATAACACCATTTTCCCTATTGCTCTTTGCTATATAATTTCCATATTGTTTCATATCTTCATTGGCATTTTCCATTACAAAGCTATATTTCCCTTGCTTTAACATTTCTACATCATTATAAAAATCACCAAATATCATGGTTTCTTCATATGATATGTTTAAATCTTCTTGTATCTTTGCAAGTGCTACGCCTTTGTTTACACCTTTGTTCATTACATCTAACCAAACTGCTCCTGATACTACTACACTGAAGTTTTCTCCAAATTTAGGTCCTAGTACTTTATATGAATTGTTTGCTGATCCTGACATATCACATACTGCAATTTTAAATATATCATCCTCTACAACATGCAAATCATCTACTATTGTTCTTTTAGTATAATATTTATACATTTCATCTGTAAATTCTTTTGCACATGGACTATGATATGCTCCTTTTAATCCACATAATGTTACTGATATGTTCTCTATTTTTGAGCATACGTTTATGATTTCATGTACTATGTTCTTATCTATAATTTCTATTCTTTGATGATCTTTATCCTCTACTACATAAGCACCATTATCACAGATATATGACATCTTATCACTTGATGGAGTAAATACATCATAAAGATTGTAATAAGAACGTCCACTGCCCACTACAAACTTAACACCTTTTTCACATAACCTATCTAATACCGTGAAAAACTCCTTTGGTAATTCTCCTTTTTCGTTTAATAAAGTCCCATCCATATCTGTTGCTATCAATTTAATCATTTATTTATCCCCCTAGTTTAATATTTCTGTTTCTGTTATTACTCCAGTAATTTCATTTAATGTTGCAAATTTATAAAATTCATCATAGTTGAATTTTTCATTTTCCATTACCAAGTAATTCTCATTTGAATTTTCTATTATTGTTTTTTTAGTATTGCCATCCTCAATATCTCGTGTACTTATATATCCACTTTCCTTATTTATTCCACACACTCCTATAAATGCCTTATCAAATGTAAATTTACTTATGTACCTATCAGCTTCAGCACCAATGATTGCGCCTATTTTTTTATTAAACTCACCACCAATTGATACTACTCTTATGCTTTCACTTTGGCTAAGTTCTAATACTATATCTATCATATTAGTTATAACTAATATATTTAAATTACTATTTATTAATTGTTTTGCTATTTCTAAATTTATAGTAGACACATCTAAAAATATAACATCTCCATTTTCTATTACTTCAACAGCTCTCATAGCTATTTTTTTCTTTTGTTCTATATTTATACTTTTTCGTTCATCTACACTTTTAATTTCATTATGAACTCTATTAGGAATTGCTCCTCCATGAACTCTTTTTAAACAACCTCTATTCTCAAGTTCTCTAAGATCTTTTCGAATGCAATCATCTGTAACATTAAACTCCTTAGAAAGTTCTTTTACAGTTACTCTCCCTTTTTTCTCAATAAGTTCAATAATACTTTCATATCGTTCTTCCAAAAACATACTATTCACCTCGTTAAAAAAACTATCATTTTTATTGTTTTTCACTATTATATCATATTATTTATTATTATATATAATTTTATTTTATTATTTATTATTATTTGTATTGTTTTCTAATATTTTATACTTTATAATAGAATTATATTAATCAGTATATAATCTAGCGTTATAGGGTAATGCCTAGCGTAATATTTTATATAATTAAAAGCCCCAACTGTATTTTAAATTAATCTTTAAAATACAATTGGAGCTTTCTATTTTTTATTAACTATTTCACTTAGTTGCACACATCTTATTTTCTCTAGATCCAAACAAATTGCACACTTTGTTTAATATCCCATGCTTTACGTGTAATAGTATTTTTATCTTTATATATTTTGAAACTACAGTCGTACCTCTTACTACCGTTTTATTTCTCTCATTAACACCTTTAATAACTGGTACAGACTCTCCTGTTATTGCCGCTTCATTAACCGAGGCAACTCCATCTACAATTTCACCATCGCCTGGAACTACATCACCCTCTTCAACTAACACTATATCCCCGTCTTTAAGCTTACTTTCATTAACAATCTCATAGCTTCCATCCTTTTTTAATAATTTAGCCTTAATACAGCCACTACACATTATTTTCCCCTCCATATTTTAGTTAATCCAAAGTAGCCCTTTACACTTTGAATTATACTCTTATTCCTTAGTTAAACAACGCCATTTATGGGCATATTTCACCCTTATCCACCATA
The DNA here is from genome assembly GCA_036637795.1 of Clostridium sp. Taxonomy (GTDB): domain Bacteria; phylum Bacillota; class Clostridia; order Clostridiales; family Clostridiaceae; genus Clostridium. The sequence continues at coordinate 148,261 of JAVWLU010000005.1, forward strand.
TTAGATGATAGTATTAAGATATATATAGTTTTCTTATACATTTCTTATAATTATCTTTTATTTACTATAGATATTAATAAATAAAATGATCAAATACCATAATTTAATTAAAGCAATATTACTTACCTACTTAGCTTTAATTATTTATTGATATTTGACCATTATTTTAAATTTATTATTTAAGCAATTCATCAATTCCTATATTTAATTTTAATACATTCACATGTTCTTCACCAAATAATCCAAGTAGTTTACCTTCTGTATTATCTTCTATTAGTTTATTAAGTTGAATTTCTGATATGCCTGTAGCATCTATAATTCTAGGTATTTGAATCTTAGCTCCTTGCACTGTTATATCAGGATCTAATCCTGAACCTGATTGTGATATAAGTTCTGATGAAATATCTTCTTTAGATAGTTTAGGATTCTTTTCTAAAAACATATCTATATTTTTTTCAACTCTTGACTTTAATTCTTCACTTGTAGGTCCTAAATTATTAGACCCAGAAGTTGCATCAACCTCTGTTCCATCTTCTGATGTGTTATATCCTACAGCTGATATTCTCCCTACAAAATACTTATCTTCTGTAAATTGTTGACCTATTAACTCAGATCCAACTTCCTTGCCATTATACTCTATTACGCTTCCATTAGCTTGATGATTAAATGCTACCTGTCCAATTCCTGTTATTAGTAATGGGTACGCCAATCCACATATTAATATCAATACTACAGTCAATCTTAAAACTTTTAAAATAGTTTTCATTTAACTCCACTCCCTACATACCTATTAATGCTAATAATGGTGCTACAATAATATCTATTATCTTAATCCCAATGAATGGTACTATTATTCCACCAAGTCCATATATACTTAAATTTCTCTTTAATATTCTTTCTGGATTCATCGGTCTATATTTTACACCTTTTAATGCTATTGGTATTAATAATGGAATTATTATTGCATTGAATATAAGTGCTGATATTATTGCTGATTTTGGACTTCCAAGACCCATTATATTTAATACTTGCATCTCAGGTATAGCTAGCGTAAACATTGCTGGTATTATTGCAAAATATTTAGCTATATCATTAGCTATTGAGAATGTTGTAAGTGCCCCTCTAGTTATTAAAAGTTGTTTACCTATTCCAACTACATCTAATATCTTTGTTGGATCAGAATCTAGGTCAACCATATTTGCAGCCTCTTTTGCTGCTATAGTCCCAGAATTCATTGCGATCCCAACATTAGCTTGCGCAAGAGCTGGAGCATCATTTGTACCATCTCCAGTCATTGCAACTACCTTACCAAGAGCTTGTTCTTTCTTTATTTCCTCAATCTTATCTTCTGGTTTACATTCTGCTATAAATGCATCTACACCTGCTTCTTTTGCTATTGTAGCTGCTGTTAATGGATTGTCCCCTGTACACATTACAGTTTTAATTCCCATTTCTCTAAGCATATTAAACCTTTCTACTAGCCCTGGTTTAACTGTATCTTTTAAATATATAACCCCGTATATTTTATCATCCTTAGCAACTACTAATGGAGTTCCCCCTAACTTAGAAATATCCTCAACTTTTACCTTTAAATCTTCTGGTATAGTTCCTCCATTACCTCTTACAAAGTCCATTATTGATGAAGATGCACCTTTTCTTATTTTTGTACCATTTAATAAATCTACTCCACTACTTTTGGTTTGTGCTGCAAATTCTATAAACTTAGCATCTTTATATAAATCTCCATTAATTTTAAATCCTAACCTGTCTCCAAGCTCTATAGTGGATTTACCCTCTGGAGTTGTATCTCTTAAAGAAGTAATTAATGCATATTTAATAATCTCTTCTTTTGACACTCCATCCACTGGGATAAAATCTGCTGCTAATCTATTACCAAATGTTATTGTTCCTGTTTTATCTAACATCATAACATCAACATCCCCACAAGCTTCAACTGCTTTACCACTCATTGCTATAACATTAAACCTTGTAACTCTATCCATCCCTGCAATACCTATAGCTGATAATAACCCTCCTATTGTAGTTGGTATTAAGCAAACTAATAATGCTACTAGTGTTGAAATTTCAAGTTTTACTCCAACAAAGTCTGCAATTGGATATAATGATATAATTACTATTATAAATATTACTGTCAGTGCCATTAACAATGTTGAAAGTGCAATTTCATTTGGTGTTTTCTTTCTTGAAGCACCTTCAACTAATGAAATCATTTTATCTAAGAAAGATTCACCTGGATCAGATGTAATTTTAATTTTTACCCAGTCAGAAACTACAGTTGTTCCTCCTGTTACTGAACAGAAATCACCACCTGGTTCTTTAATTACAGGAGCTGATTCTCCTGTAATTGCAGATTCATTGATAGATGCTAAACCTTCTATTACCTCACCATCATTTGGTATCATATCTCCTGCTTCAGCTAATACTACATCATCTTTTTTAAGTTCTGATGCATTAACTACATCATAACTTCCATCTTCCTTTAATAACTTTGCCTTTGTATCTTTCTTTGTAGATTTTAAAGTATCAGCTTGAGCTTTACCTCTACCTTCTGCAATAGCCTCTGCAAAATTAGCAAAGATTATAGTTGCAAATAATATAATTGTTACTATAGCATTGTATACTCTATTATCCTCTCCCACTAATTGAGGATATATAGTTAATATTGCCGTAAAAATCATACCTAAATATGCTATAAACATAACTGGATTTTTAATCATATCTTTAGGATTCAGCTTTTTAAATGATCCCTTAATAGCTATTTTCATCATTGGCTTTGTAATAAAGCTTTTTTTGTCTTTCATTTTTTACTCCCCCTTATCAAGAAATCGTTAAAAATTCTGCGCCTGGTCCTAATACTAATACTGGTAAGAATGTTAATGCTCCAATTATTATTATTGTTACTATTAAAACCCCTACAAATATAGGTTTATCTGTTCTAAATGATACTGCTCCTTCTGGAACTTCTTTCTTCACTGATAGTGATCCAGCTAAACATAAAAGCAATGTCATTGATATATATCTTCCAAATGTCATTATAAAACCTGTAATTACATTCCAAAATACTGTTGCATCTTGCAAACCTTCAAACCCAGATCCATTATTAGCTGCGGATGTACAAAACTGATATAATACCTGGGATAACCCATGATAACCTTCTGTCGTTGCTTGGCTAGCTATTAATGCTATTGCTGTTGGTAATAAAATTAGTATTGGATGAATTAATATTGTTGCCGCCATTAATTTCATTTCTTTCCCCTCAATTTTTCTCCTCAAGAACTCTGGTGTCCTACCTACCATAAGTCCACATATAAACACTCCAAGCATTGAGTAGACTATTAACCCCATAAATCCTACGCCTTTTCCACCGAACACTACATTTAGCATCATATTCCACATTGGAACTGCACCACCCATAGGTGTTAAAGAATCATGCATATTATTTACAGACCCTGTAGTAAATGCTGTAGTTACAACAGTGAATAATGAAGAATCAAATGTCCCAATTCTAACTTCCTTACCTTCCATATTACCGAGTGTACTGGATATTCCAAGTTCATTCATAATAGGATTTCCTGCTTGTTCAGCAATATTAATTACTGGTATAGCAATGATGAATAAAAATAATGCTGCTGCAAATATAGTCATACCCTGTTTTTTATTTTTAACTGCTTTTCCAAGTACAACACAAAACGCACCTGGTGTAGCCATCATTAATAACATTTCTAACATATTTGTCATTGCTGTAGGATTTTCAAATGGATGTGCTGAATTAGCTCCAAAGAATCCTCCTCCATTTGTTCCTAAATGCTTAATACTCTCTAATGATGCAACTGGACCATATGCTAATGTTTGTGTTTGCCCTTCTAATGTTTGTACAACTCTATGAGCTTCTAATGTTTGAGGCACCCCCTGCCACATCAATATAATGGAAGCTACTATAGATATTGGTAATAATAATCTAGTTATTACCCTTACCATATCTTTATAAAAATTCCCCATTGGATTCCCTGTAATTCCTTTAATAAATGCACCGCATACTGAAAAACCTGTTGCTGCTGATGTAAACATCATAAATGTAATAACAATCATTTGACTTAAATTAGTTAAATTCAGTTCTCCAGTATAATCTTGTAAATTAGTATTTGTCATAAAACTTATAGCTGTGTTAAATGCTGTATGCCAGTTCATATCCACCAGATCACTAGTAGCAAAAGCTATATATTGCTGAACCATTAGCAACACAAATGCTACTACTATCATTACACCATTTGTAATAAGCACCGCTTTTATATATTGCTTCCAATCCATATTTTCATCTTTAATTCCTGATATCTTGTATATAACATTATCAATCTTGTCCATCACTGGATCTACAAAAGATTTCTTCTGAAATAAAATGTTATACATGTACTTACCAACATAAATTGAAATTAAAATAAATAATCCTATAAGCACTATTAAAGATATCCATTTCATATATATCACCCCTTAAATTTGACTATGTACTGAATTATACTCTGATTAATTTATTAGACAACGTCATTAAAATCAATAATTAACCATTTTCCTTGTTACTACTCACTTTTATCAATATATACTATATGTTTCCATTTGATTACTCTTTATAGCTCGTAAATACTATGTCATCCATTTTATAAATGTTTACATCTATTTTTCACAAACTAAATTCTCCTATTCTATAGCCATAAACATCCATTTTTTTAATTTATCTTCCGAATACTATTATTTTCAATTATTCTCTAAAAGTTCCTGAACTTTTATCTTTGTTAAACTAAAAAATTTATAATAATAATAATATACCTATCCTCAAATAAATAAAAAAAATGATCCATTATATTTTAGAAATCATAGCAGAACAACTATTAATTGTTCTTGCTTTAACCTCAAATACATAACGAATCATTATTTTATAAATTTCTCTTATTAAAATTCCTCTAAAATATAATCTATCATTTCATCAAACTTTTCTTTACTTATTTTATTCGATATTCCATAAAACTTTCTATACATTCTTTTATACATATCTTTCACATAAGAAAATCTTAATGCATACCCACTTTTAATTTCTGAAATATATGCTTTTGAATAATATTTTTCTGAGCTAGCAATTGATTGTATAACCAAACTACTAATTCCATCTTCTAATAATTGACTAAAATTCATACCTTTATTAACTAATAGCTCTTCATTATCATTTATTAAATCTTTCATGAAATTCAAAGCTTTGTTTGATATATTATCTAACGGATAATTTCCAGCTAGCGTTGATGCCATAGTCATATGTGTATTTTTCAAATCTTCTTCTACATCAGCAATATCATCTGCTAATTGAAGTATAAAACCATATCCAAACATAAATTCTTCTTCTACTGATGTTAACTCTCCATTTATTAAATAACCATCTGCAAGTACCGAACTGCCTCCCTTTTCTAAAGAAATACCTAATATATCTCTTTCATATGGTATAGTCTTTTCCTCTTGCTGATTTAAGCTCTTTATCTGTCCTCCATGTATCAAAAGTAATCCTTTATAAACACTAGGATATCTTTCTCTATCAAATTCATCCTCAATAAATGAAACTAACATCCATATTTTTTCTTCATTTTTAGTTTTTGCTTCAACCCACTCACCACTTAACCTTTTAGTAAATGATTCATTGAAACATTCCTTTTCATTAATACTTATCTTTGGATCATCTAAATAATTATCTGTGTATGGATATAATAGACTATATGCTAATGCAGATTTAGAAAATTTTATTTCTTCATTCTTTACAATCTGTAGAAAACATATTATCCATTGATTTCTAAGTGCTTGTCCAATATCTTCAAATGATAATTTTTCATCAAACTTTCTACATTCCAATATAAATTGTCTACTTACATCTAAAAATTTATCAATCATTTCATCTGAAACATTATTATCTTTTACTAAACCAAATGATTTCACAATAGATTGTATAGAAAGATAAAAATCCTTCTTCCAATTAACTCTATCAACTTCTTCATTTGGAAATGATTCGAATTTATTCATTATATTCTCTATAACACTATCGAATTTCTTTTCATTCTTAATTTTCTCTCTTAAATTACTATGTTTAAAGTTAAACTCATACTTTGATGATGCTTCAAACCACTTATATCTATATAATTCAATTAATTTTATCATCTCAATTTCTCTCATATTTAATCCCCCAATAATTTCCTAATGATATTATATCACATTCTTCCTTTCACTTATTAATATCATTTCTATATTTGTCAAACTTACTTTAAGCAATATTTCTATTAGTTATTTTGTAATGTGGACAATGATAGGGGGACAAAATTTAAAGCTATTAATATTTTTGATTTCAATAAATTCTGTAAACGCAGAAAAACACTAGGTTTTCACCTAGTGTTTCACATGATGCAAGATAAGCCGTAAGCGGAGTTCTGTATTCAAATACAATAAAATTTATTGTGCTTTATCATAATCTTACATCACCTTAAGTATTGATTTTAAAGCGATATTTCATACTTTCATACTTTGCTATAATTTATTGTAATCTACTACAACTTATTCTTCATGGGCAAAATGAGGGCAAAATTAGAAACTCTATTCTTATTTTGCTCTTTCTATTATGAAATATCAAAATTTATATCTTGCATTTTTCTTTACTATATTTTAAATTTATTATTCATTACAGTATTTTTATTCATAACATTTAATTACTTATACATCAACATTGATTAGACTAATTATCTCATTTTAAATTATGAATTATTCCTATCCAAATACTAAATCTTCTCTACCCTCTATGATTACTTCAATAATACCGTAATCTAATACTTCTGTGAATTTACATGTATAATTCATTATAAATTACAAAAGAAGTAAGTCAATTAATTCTTAATATATTCCATTGAAATCTAACTTATCCATACTCAACTCAACCTTCTTAATATAGACAAAAAGTTACTGCCCCTATTTGATTAGATTGTCTTTTGTTAGCTTTTTATTTATTTATTTATTTATTTATTCTGAGTAAATATTATTTTTATTGTTTTCCTTTAAGTTCTTGCCTACCCTGTTTATTTTTCCGAATTCCAAGTTCCATTATTCATATGTTTTATCTTTCCAATTCTTTTTATTTTTGAGTGGAATTCATTTATCTCACTACATATTACTTGTTATCAGTTCCCCTTGATTTCAAGTGGAATTGTTGAGCCTAGGAATTCCTTAGCTTTCAGCTTACGGTAGTTTTCAACCCTACTTATCTTGAATTTTATAATTATATCAATGTATGAAAAAAAGATTAATGCTCCATTACTGAAACATTAACCTTCTCAACTTCTTTCACTGCATTATTAAAATTATGCAGTATTAAATATTCTTACTATTATTGATTTAACTAGATTATACGTCTATTATTTTTTATGCAGTTAATCATCTATTTATTATGCAGTAAAAAATATTATTTCAACTATTAAAGCTGAATTGGTTTATATTCTAATGCTTTATCAACTATTTGTTCTGGAGTAAGTTCTTCTTCATTCCAATATATTAAATCACTTATTTCTGGATGAGGTACATTTCTTTTTACAACCTCTATCATTTCATCAATTTCTTCTTCTGCCCCTTCACACTCTACTATTCTATTTACTAGATTTATCAATTCTTCTCGTGTTAATTTTTTTAACATACATTTTCACTCCTTATTTATTAAAGTGGAATCCCTTATCTAATATTTCTTGATGCATTCGTGGCGATGATATTATTATATTATCTAAATCATATACTCCTCCACCATTATAAATTGGATTTTTATGATGAAGTACATAGCTTGAAATATTTTTATATTGTTGTGAGGCTGGTGCTTTAGGTGCTAAACCTTGACTCATTCGCTTAATATTAGCTTTACTAAATTCACTTGCATAGCTTGAAGTTGAATATTCTTGCCAGAAAGCATTCCTAAAATCATCAAAACTATTGAATTCTATTCCTCGTAAGTTATCTGCAACTTCTTTAGGCACTAATCCTATATTACCATTTGAACCTCTCATAGATTTAATTGGATTAGATAAATTCTCTCCTCCAGTAGCAACTCCTGGTATCTTTCTAGGGTTACCCGCCCCCTTGGGGCAGAGTCTGTCTTTTTATTTTTAGTGGTAGATTTGAGTGTTTTAAACCCTTACCACAGTTTTAATGCTACTTTCAAGTACTTATCATTTTTTCTATTATGTATCTACTTTTTAGCATTAATTTTCCTTAATCTATTAACGTTATTCTATCATTTCACTTCTTTTATTTCTATATTAGGTATTATATATAAGCAAAAAAATACCGTTGTAATTGAAGTATCGATATTTCAGTTACAACGATATTTTCTTTAACTTTTAGGTTGAAAAGGGGCATAGGTGTTTAATATTTTAGAAAGTATTTTTAGTTTCATCAACTAGAATTTACTTTTTAATTTTTCTGCCACTCTTCCCCCTTCCCCCTACTCAATGCATTATTAGAATTATGCAGTATTAAATTCTCTTACTTTTATTGATTTAATACTACTCTGCTATTATAACTTTTTATGCAGTTAATCAATTCTGTATTATGCATTTACTTAATCCTATAAATTTACATTACTTAATCTAATTGAATCACAATTTATTTCTACCCATCTATTTGATATATCTTGCTTAATTCCTTCTATATCAATTAATACAATACTATCATAAACTTTTAATGTAGCTAAATTGTCTTCGCTATTATAATCCAACTTGGCTACTATTTTAATTCCCTTATCTTTCTGCATTATTACATTGTTATTTTCACTTGAAAAGCATATATTAGTTTTCCATATAAGTTCATCATCTATATCCATTTCTACAGCATAGCTTTCATTTCTTTCTGGTTTATCTCCATCCCACTCCGCAATGAATTCATTACGTTCTACTTGAACTACTACCCTATTCTCATCTAATATATCTGCTACTTTAACATTCATTGTTTATCACTCCTAATTTTTATATGGTACTCTAACAACTGTATTGTCAACATTCATAACATTATTTATTGGGTCATAAGTCCATATTTCTTCATGATAATGGAACTTACTTGGCTTCGAATTCATTTCATGTGAACCGAATCTTATACTTTTTTTTCCATCAGCAGAGAATATTCTATCAGGGTCTTTTAGCCCTGTTCTTGGATGAATATCAGTATATTCTCCTGGTCCTAAAAATTCATCCCATTTATCAACCGCTTCAGTAACTTTTACAGGCTTATTTGCATAAACTTCTTTATGATATCCTCTACCTGGAATATTGTCAGCTTTAGCCGCCCCCTTGGGGCAGAGTCTGTCTTTTTGTTTTTAGTGGTAGGTTTTAGTGTTTTCAACCCTTACCACAGTTTCAAGACTACTTCCAACTACTTATCATTTTTAGTGTTATGTAGTTACTTTTCCAACCCTAATTTTCCTTAATCTGTTAACCTTATTTTATCATGCTACTTCTTTTATTTCTACATTAGGCATTACATATTCACTTTTATTTTTCATCATTCCATAGATGATGTTGTTAAGCCTTCTCATTACACAGACTAATGCTTGTATCTTGGTTTTACCTTCTGATATCTTTCTCTTGTAGTATTGTATGAAAACTGGATTTCTAGGAGTTCTTTTTCTAGAAACTTGCACCTGTTGCACTGCTAGGAAGTAAAATACTCCGTAGAGTTCCCTATTACCTTGTTTACTCTTTTTATCTTTTCCTTTACCTGCTGAACTGAAATTTACTGGTGCTATTCCAGAAAACTTAGCTAGCTTATCAGCATTACGGAATCTTTTAATATCTCCTATATGAGCAACTAGTGCTATTGCAGTTACTGTATCTACTCCTGGAATTGTTTCTAGTTTTAGGTCTAGTAGTTTTAGTAGCTTTTTCATTTCTACCTCAACTTTCTTGATTTCCTCACTCTTAAATGCAATGTCTCTTACAATGCTCTGAATTATGAAATCTCTAGACTCTTGGTACTCCCTTGTTGTATCTCCATCACTTTCTACAATGTCTAGAATTTCTTTAGCCTTTCTTGTTGAACAACTATTGTGACTAGGTTTCCTTAGAAATGCTCCTAGTTCTTCATCAGTTGCACCTTGCAGGTGTTTCGGTGATGGGTACTTCTCGTAAAATGCTAATGCAGTTTTTCCATTTACATCAGAAAAAAATTTCTTGTAGCTTGGGTAATTATAGTTTAGATTTTCATGAAGTTGATTAGTTAGAGTTGTTACTGATTTTACAATAGCATCTCTTCTATTCACCATCATTTTTATAGTCCAGTATAGGTCTTGTGGATTAGCATCTGGTAGTGTATCTAGCTTTCTTAGGAGAACTGATGCAATGCAATTAGCATCCCAGTCATCACTCTTTTTAGTAGTTGGGTAACTCATTCTTTCCATATATGAAAGTGCTGAATTAACTTCTTTTACTATCATTCCTCTTTCTATTAGAAACACTGCTAGACTTCTACCATAGCCATGTACATCTTCAAGTCCATATACTGGTGTTAGTTTACCTGCTATCTTGTTTACCTTATTCATTAGTCTTGTGAAATCAGAAGGCTTATTTTCAATTGTTATTGAATCTATCTTCTCATCCCAACAATCAATTATTACAGCGGTATGGGTATCTTTATGCAGGTCTAATCCAACATATATATGATTTTGCTTTTTATGCATATCTACTCACTCCTATTCATTATTCATGCAGGAACGCAGGCAACCTCAGTTTGAAGCATTCAACTAATCCTCTAAGAGAATTATTGTGCATGGGGGCGAAAGCCAATCCGTTCTTGTTCTGCTAGAAGTAATGATGTAGCTTTCAATGAAATCATTATTGAATCTTCTACTTTGAGATATCACACTCCCGCATTAGTTACTATTTCTTTTAGGTTTAGTATAGCTTGTATCTTCTAAAATCTCATTCTCTGAAAATCTTCATTTATAGAAATTCGGGGTATCCCTAGTTTTCCTAGACTAGTCCACTTTCTACAATTTCCAGTTAAGGACTTCCTTTAGTGAAAATGTTCTATTTATTAGATTTTATATTGATTTTTAATGCCTATCTTTCATTTACTCCTCCATTCTTACAATTTTGTTTTATTCTTCATTAGTCTATTTCCAATTCTTCAATGACCTCTATTACAACTGAAAATATCGTCATTATTGACATGACTATATTACGGTTACAACGATATTTACCTTTTATTATTGGGTGCTTCATGGACTCTTTCAGGGCAGTTTTCTTTTCTTGTAATCCTTAATTTTACTGACTTAGGGCATATGGGCGTATTACTTAGTAAATTTTCTTATATTTTTCACTTATTATTTAATTATTTTTTAGTCTATTTTTATTTAATCAATTAACCCATATGCCCAATCTATTGATTTATCTAGGTTTTATCCACCCACAATCCGTCCAACATTAGTCCAATTACCTCCTACTTGAACCTATTAGGTAGATTGTTCCACAATGTGGCTGTTCCTACACCGCTAGCTTTAGCTACTTCTTCAATTGCTCCAACTGACGACAGTCCACTTAGTATTAATAGTATTATTCTTGCAATTAGTATGGCTATTTCCATCTTTTCTGTACCTCCTATATTTTATATTCCTTTAGGAAATTTTCGTTTTCTATTCCTAGTTTACCGCTTTTATGGTATAGAGTTATCCCGAAGGAATCTCCTAGAATGAATGTTGTTTTTATTATCTCAACATCATTTATTACAATTACTTCTGTGAACTCTGGTATTGATGTTATTTTCTTTGATTGCTTATTCAGTAGATTGTACTTATTTAGAACTTCTATTGAATCATCATCTTCTAGAACTACTATGTCTCCAACTTCTTTTAAGTTGTACATTCTCCAGTATTTATCTACAACACTTTCAGCTATTTCTTGAAAATGTTGTAGTATTTCCTCCTTCAACTCCCTTGGAGTTATCTCGGCTTTCTCTATGTCCTCTAAAGTATTTATTATTATCATTTCTTCAATCCTTTCTACAGTAGATTTACTGCTTTTAATTTTTCTTCTCTGCTACTATTGATGTAAAACGTTGCAGTAGTATCTACACTGCTATGACCTGCTAGTTTACTTACTGTTGAAATAGGTACTCCTCTATTAATTAACCTTGTACAGAAGGTATGTCTAAATGTATGAGGCTTTAATTTATTTACCATTCCTATCTCATCAGTTAACCTTTCAAGCATTGTATTTATAGCATCCCTTCTTAAGGCTCCTCTTTGACCTATTACTAGATATTCTGAATCCTTTAAGCTGTAATCTCTCTCTTTGATGTATTCCTTAATTACATCAGCTAAATCAAATTTCAATGGTACTTCTCTAAACTTTCCTCCCTTGCCATAGACTTTTATTGAGTAATTCAATAAATCAATATCTTTTATCTTAATGCTACATAGTTCACTTACTCTAACCCCTGTATAAAGTAGCAACATTACAATTACCTTATTTCTTTTACTCACCTTGTACTCATTCTGAATGTAGAATAATATCCTCTCAACCTCCTTATCACTGTAAACTTCCACTTGTTTCTCTGAACCATAGGCTATCTTTACTCTGTCTTTAGAATTTTCTACAACTATTTCTTTCATATCACCAGTTGCTACAAGGTATCTATTTAGTGCATGAATGCTATTTATCTTTTTATTGATTGTTGCTACCTCATATCTATTCTCTACTAGAAAGTTCTTGTAGCTTACTACGTAAAATCGTTGTAATATACCATTGAATTCAACTCCTTTAGTTCCTAGAAATTCTATGAATGCCTTAATGTCACCAATGTAACTTTCAATTGTTTTAGGACTCTTACCATCTTCAATTAGACTTATCTTGAAATCATCAATTACTTTACACATTGCTATTACTCCTCTCAATTTTCTTAAATAGAAAAAGAGTTAATGCTTCCTAAATTAGAAACATTAACTCTTTTATCATTGTTATAATATATATTTATCATCTATTTTAAATTCAGTTGATTTAGCCTTTATTTATAGCTTTTCAATCTGAATGGTATTCTTGTTCACATTCTTCTACTTCTCTGTTTTCTGATGCCTTATCGTTGTTTTTCTAATGTATTTATATTGATTGATGTATTTTATCTATAGTTTAATTATTTATTCTATTGAACTATTTTATTATAATTTCTTCACTGATTATTACTATTCTTCTTATCTGATTAGATGTTCTTTTATTATTATTTATTCTGAGTAGATATTATTTGTATTACTCAATTCTTTATTCTTCTTAGTTGTCATTTATTATTTATATTTTCTTCAACTTCTTCTATCTCTCTTTATTTATTATTAATGAAATAGACTTTAGGTCTATTTCAATTATTATTTTTATTTAGTTCTTGTTCCCCCCTACCCCCCCGTTCCTCTTTCCGAGTCCCGAGTTCCTATTTCCAAGTTCCATTATTTATATGTTTCATCTTTTCAATTCTTTTTATTTTTTAGTGATTTTCTACTACATATTATATGTTCTGAATTCCATTAACTTTTAAGTGGAATTATCTAGCCTAGGATTTCCTAGCTTATCAGCCTATGATAGATTTCAACCCTAGTTCTCTTAGCTTTTTATAAATATTTCAGTACATGAAAAAAAGATTAATGCTCCATTACTGAAACATTAACCTTCTCAACTTCTTTCACTGCATTATTTAAGTTATGCAGTATTTAAATTTCTTCATTTTATAGATTTAAACTATATTGGGATATTATTATTTTTTATGCAGTCATTTATTATTATATTTTGAAGTGTATCTTCTTTATTCAATAAATTCAATATTAAATCTATCAACTCTAAATTTTATATATTTATTATCATAACTACCACATTCATATATATCCTCTTGGTCTATTTCTAAATCTATTAATGATTCTAACTTACATTCATCTATATTTAACTTCCCTACTATATCATAGCTAAAGCTTTCATTTATACATTGAATACTTTTTAACTCCTCATTTACTTTTTCAACCATTAATTCATTATATATTTCATATTCAATATTTACATAATAGTCATTACCTACTTCAATACATATATCATCTAAGTATGATATAAAGCATCTTAATAACTGACCATTAACATTAACAACTACTTCTTCTTCAATTATCTCGTCGAAACTGTCTACTTTTACTAAATACTTCATATTTATCACTTCCTATTTTATTGGATTTATTGTTTTATCAGTACTAGAACCATTCAATAATTTCCATAGCTCCTTACCACTTTTAGCATGGTATGTCGTTATATCACCTCTGTTATTAGTACCCACAAATTCAAATTTAGCTAATCCCTTTCTATTATTACCCATAAAACTCATATATCCATTTCTTATTTCACCTTTATACTCATATTGTACCTTATACCCATTATCCATAACATTTTTAGCCCCTTGTAGATATTCATCAGCATTATTATATAAGCCTCCAAATTCATTACCATGTTTACTATAATGACCTTCTAGTAAATCCCTTGATGAAAAGGATGATTTATTCTTAGTTATCCAATCTACATTTTCTGTTCCATAAGTTTCTTTAAAGTATTTATTCCATTCTCCCCCACTTAACAATTGTCTATCAGGGTTACCTACCCCCCTCTTATGTGAAAATAATTGTAAATCCATCATAAGCGGTTTATTTAAATTCAACTTATTATCTATTGTTTCTGTTATTAATGTTGATGATTTCGTGCTACTTGGTGTAATGTTTGAAATCATACTGTTGACTTTATTTGATGATTTATTAGTAAATGTATCTATACTATTTATTGCTTTGTTTGTTTTAATATTCAATGAACTTATTATATTATTTAACTTTGGTTCAAAATCAGGAATTAATTTGTTAATCTTAGGCATCAACATATCGCCTATTTTATTCATACCCACTTTATAAGCTTTTGATGTAAGTTTACTTAAACCATTTATTCCATATCCAAATGTTGCATTAGCAACTGCATTTCCTACTGAAATTTCATCTCCAGCAATTGCTTGATATAAAAGATTACTACCAATATCAACCCCAAAGCTTAATGGTTGAATATTAACAATCGGTACAAATGCTCTAAACGATGCTTCCAAACTTCCAGTTATGCCTGCTGCTAGGTAATGTCTAAAATCTGTATTAATTTTACCATCGTCAATTTTATCAGCTGCATACTCTCCTGCCATACCAGTAATTGCTCCAATTACAGGCACTGCTATCGCTAATACTAATAATGGGTTATGGCCATCTGGATCATGATACATCATTGGTTCATTTACACAATACGTATAAAGATTTAAACTTAGTGGATCATTTGACTGCCCCTTATAAGTATCCATTTGCATAAACCTTGCTGTTGTTGGGTCATACATTCTACTCTTTAAATAGTATAAACCTGTTTCTGCATCATGTTCATACTTAGAATATTTAAATGGATTCTTAACTTTTTCATTACTTTCTTCGATATTACCAAAACTATCATAATAATAAGTGTTTTCTATTCCACCTTTATTATTAACTAAGTTTACTACATCTCCATGACCGTTATATAAATAATTATACTTTATATTCTTTATATTTCTACTTAAAAGTGTATTTCCTACATACTCATTTTTAGCTACTACATTTTTATTAGCATCTAATTCTAGTATTGGATTATTACCTTCATAAATATAGTTTGTAGTTCCTGTACTTGTTGTTTGTTGAACTCTTAATCCTTCCCCGTTGTATTTGCTTGATGATATAACTTTTCCAGCCTTATCTTTTATAGCTATCATATTGTTATTATCATCATAACTGAAATACTTATAGGTATCTTCTGAAACTGCTTTACTTTCTGCATCATTCAAAGCTGCATTTTCTGAAAGTATTCCTCTTCCATTACTTTGTTTTATACTCTCTTCAATACTTTTTGATGAAACATTTTTAAGTTCTGTTCCTTTGCTACTTTCAAGCTCAGCTTGTACATTTCCTTTTTTATCATAAAGATAAGTCTTAGTTGATGTAACTTTATCACCTTGCTTAGTTTCAACTTTCTCAAGTTTATTCGTTGAATTATATTGATAAATTGAATTAGTAGTAACTCCATTTTGGGAAACTTGTTCCGTTTTTCTATTTCCTGCACCATCATAAGTATATGTTACAGTTTTATTTGGCTCTTTTACTACTTCTAATCTATTTTGCTTATCATATGAATAACTTGTCTTTCCTTTACTATCTACCTTTGTTTCAAGTAAATTATTTGCATCATAAGTATAATTATACTCTGATAAAATTTCGTTACCTTTTTTATTAACTAATTTTGTTAATGAGTTATTTTTATTGTAGGAGTATTCTTCCTTAACTCCACTTGCATATTCTACTGATTCTTTATTACCATTTGGATAATAAGTGAAATTAGTTTCAACCTTATTATCAATTGATTTAATTACTCTTCCTGATCCATCATAAACCCTACTTGTTACATTATTATTAAAATCCTTTGTAGTCTCTGCACGTTTTCCATTAATTTCATCATTATAAGTAAATTTCAATGTTTTACCTAATGATGTTTTAGTTTTAACTCTATTTAACTCATCAAAAGTCCTTGTTATTGTGTCAGATGTGTTTTTAACTTCTAATATATTATTATTGTTATCATATTTAGTCGTTATTGTATCTGATTTTGATTTTTCCTCTTTTGTTCTACCTAAAATATCATTTTTATAGGTTTTATCTTCTACACCATTTATTGATTTAGATTTGTTACTTCCATTTGCATAGTATGAATAACTTTCAGTATATTTATCTACACTATTCATACCACTTAATTCTACTTCTTTAAATGTCTTAACTTTGTTTAATGAATTGTAATCGTAGACCTTAACTCTACCTTCACCATCTTGAACTCTAGTTAAGTTATCATTCTCATCGTATTGGTAAGAGTAGGTATCAACCCCTGTACCCTTTTGAAGTTTCACTTCTTTCAATCTGTTTCTTAAGTCATAAGTGTAATCTGTTGTATTTTGTTTTGCATCAATCTTCTTTACAACATTTCCATTAGAATCATAACTTTGTGTTGTTTTATTATTTTCACCATCTATAGTTTCTATTAATCTATTATTTTTATCATAATTAAATCTAATAGTATTATTTAGAGCATCTCGTGAAGATATTTGTAGCCCATTTTTATTGTAGCTTAATTCTTCTATTAACTCATTTCCACCATAATATTTTCCAATTAACCTTCCAAATAAGTCATATTTATTTTGAGTGTACACATGATTCAAATCATCAAATTCAGAAATTAAATCTCCTGCAAAATAACTTACACGTGACTCTAATTCTTTTGTAACCCCATTAGCATCTGTTATTGTAATTTTTTCACTTCTTATTCTATCAAGTCCATCATAAAGCTTCTCTGATTTTTTACCATTACCATCTATAATTGATAGTATTGTATTTCCCTCTTTAATAGTGTAAGTATACGTTGAAGCGTAATCAACTTTTTGTTCTGTTGGAACAAATGAAGCTGATTTAACTTGTTCTTTAGTGACTTTACCTTCAAAGTCCCTTGTAGTAATAGTCATTTTACCTATAGAGTCTTTATTAAATACTTCTTCTCCAAAAGCATTATATCTATGAACTATTGTATTTTTATCTATAGATTCATCATTTGGTAATACCTCTGTTTTTAATAGACCTAAATTATTATAAGTATATTTATACTCATTGTTTTTACCATCTATTTGTGAAATCAAATTGCCAACATAATCATAACTATTTGTTTCAATTGCTGTTGTTGAAGACCCTTCAATAGCTTCTGTTTTCTTAACATTTCCAAAGATATCTAATGTATCTCTGAAACTACCTTTCTCATACTTTTCTAGTTTTATTCTTCCTATTTCTTTATCCTTATTTTCTACTATAGCTGCATTATCATATGAAACTGTTACTGGTACTTGGTGTTAGTATAAAGTAGTGGACACATTAAGTCGAACTAAGTAAAATTATATTTAGTTAAGAAAGGATGTGTCCATTTTGGGAAGTGGCAAAAGGTATGATCAAGAATATAAAAATATGATAGTAGATTTATTTAAATCAGGAATGAGCTTAGCAGAGCTAAGTAGCGAATATAGCATTGCAAAATCAACAATCAACGGCTGGGTTAAAGATGTAAAAGAAGTTAAAATAGATGAAAATGAAGTTATGACACTTAAAGAAGTAAAGGCTTTTAAAAAAGAAATGGCAAGGATTAAAGAGGAAAATGAAATATTAAAAAAAGCTATGGCCATATTTGCAACAAGAAATTAAATCAAGTAATAGTATTTATAGATAATAATAAAAACAACCATGATATTAAGACTATGTGTACCGTTCTAGGCGTAGCCAGAAGTACATATTATAAATCTTTTGATAAGACTAAATCTGCAAGATCAATAGAAAATGAGGCATTAAAAGCAGCGATTATAAGGATATATAATGCCAATAAAGGTATATATGGTGCTCCTAGGATTCATCATATACTTGGTACAGAAGGCTTTAATGTGTCAATAAAGAGAGTTCAAAGAAAAATGACTGAACTTGGTCTTTGTGCAATAACTGTAAAAAAATATAAGCCTCATTCAAATAAAAAAGTAGCAGAAGGTTTAGAAAACGTTTTAAAAAGAGATTTTACAACTACTTCTATTAATGAAAAATGGGTTGGCGATATTACATATATTCATACTATCAGAGATGGTTGGTGCTATTTAGCTTCAGTTCTTGATTTACATTCAAAAAAAATAATTGGCTACGCTTTCGGTAAAAGAATGACTAATGATTTAGTTATTAAAGCTTTAAAAAATGCCTATCATAGCCAAAGTCCTGATAAAAATAAAGAATTAATATTTCATACAGATTTAGGCTCTCAATATACTAGTAATGATTTAAAAGAGATATGTACAGAGTTCAATATTATACAATCATTTAGTAAAAAAGGTTGTCCATATGACAATGCTTGTATAGAATCTTTCCATTCTTCAATAAAGAAGGAAGAAATCTATAGAAATACATATCGCACCTTCGAAGAAGCAAATATAGCTATATTTAAATATATTGAAGGTTGGTATAACAGAAAAAGGATACACTCTTCTATTAATTACATGACTCCAGATCAATGTGAATTATTAGCCAGAAGTGTAGCATAAAAAAGTTTGACTTTTTGTGTCCAAGATATTGACATAAGACCACAAATACAGTGCTCAAGTAACAGAAAGACAAGTTACTAAATGGGAACTGGCTTAATTTCATAACCAATCAAAAGAGCAGCGTATCATTTGTTTGATCCGCTGCTTTACTTTTTAAATTCTAAATTTTTCTTTTTCCCCTCATACGTGGTTCATTTTCAGTTTCGTCAAAACACAATTACTACCAATTATAAGATTATGAATCTCACGTTCATTGAAGTTTTATATTCTTATTTATTTTCAATTTTATTTAATCTTAATTCTAACTCATCTATTCTCTTTTCTAATTTATTAAAATAATATCTTACTATTGAAAATATTCCTAAAAACATTCCTAAAAAAGGTATTAATGTTAAAATTAAATTATCCACTTAATCACCTTCTTATTATGGTCTTGAAGAATGGAAATACCAAGTTCTTTCTTTAACAAAACCAGTATAATTATTATAATTATAAAATCTTTCACGTTGTTTTACATATGTTGGATCGTTCGTTGCGTATGATTGATAATATTGTATATATAATGTTGCATAGGAATTTCCACCAATTGTTGATATTGCTCCAGTAACTATACTAATTATCCCTAATACTGGATGCTTTATTTTATAACCTAATACACCTGTTGCAAGGCTAACTACTCCTAAAACATCAACTATTACTTTATTAGTTTTCTCGAAAGGACCATACTCTCTACCAAATGATGTTTTAACTAAATTATCTTGTGATAAATATTGTCTAAACTCATTTTCCACTAACCCTTTATCCTCATATTCTGTAATTAACACTGGTAAAACATATCCATTTCTTGACACCAAATTTATATTATCTCTATCTTGTACAAATTCAAATTCTTCTCCATTAACTATATATACTAATTTGCCAGATACATTATTAGCTTCTATTAAAATATAGGTATCTGTATCAGTATTTAATGCTATTATACTTTGTGATTTTTTATTTTCCTTAAAATTTATAAGTTCAATATTGGATTCAGATGAATTAGTAACTAAATTTAAAACATCAAAATCTCCATTTAAATTTGTGTTTTTTGTTTTTAAACCATAATTAGGTTTGCTGTTTTTCACCAATTCTTCATATTCCTTTAGTATGTCCTTATTTTCTACCAATGTTCTTTCTGCTCCATAAACACTATGTGCTGGTTGTAAAAGGCTTACTCCTAATAACAACACTAATGACAG
Source organism: Clostridium sp. (assembly GCA_036637795.1). Taxonomy (GTDB): domain Bacteria; phylum Bacillota; class Clostridia; order Clostridiales; family Clostridiaceae; genus Clostridium. Next base: position 168,744 of record JAVWLU010000005.1, read on the forward strand.
AGCAATTTCTCTAAATAGTTTTTTCAATTTACTCATCCCCTTTTATTATTTATGACCACAGGTTAATATTACCATGAAAACCTTTACCTGTGAACCATTTATCAAAAATATATTGATATTTAATAGTTACATGTTCTATTGTTATTAAATAATAGCAGGCATTTTTCCTACAATTAATATCAATTACTATTTGTATGTGAAAATGGTGATAAACGCTCTATGACTATTTCAGATGTAAAATCAAATCTTGCAAAAGATGATATTTCAACTTTAATTGATGCTATTATCACAAATACCATTTTTACATCAAAAAACGGTGCTTTAGTAAGCAAATACAGTGCTCAAGTAACAGAAAGACAAGTTACTAAATGGGAACTGGTTTAATTTCATAACCAATCAAAAAAATCAGAGTATCATTTGTTGATACTCTGATTTGCTTTATAACTAATTTATGTGGTTAAATGACTATATTAAAGATCTCAAATCAGAAAATACATATTTTAAATATAAGACAGCTATAGAGAAAAAAATCAACCCTGCTATTGGTAATATATCGTTATGTGATTTACGAGTTATACACATTGAAAAGTTTCTTATTAAATTAAGAAAATCCGATTTATCTAACACAACAGTTCAAGGATACTTAGGAACATTAAACACAGCACTTAATAAAGCTGTAAAACTTCAAATGATTTTATCTAATCCTTGTGCATTAGTTGATAGACCTAAAAGAGATAAATTCAAAGCAGAAGTTCTTACATTTGATGAACTAAAGTCAATTTATAACTATTTAGATCCAGAATGCACATACGAAGATGATATCTTCTCTCTAGCACTTGATATAGCTGTAGAATTAGGTTTACGACGTGGCGAAATGTGTGGCTTAGAATTCAAAGATATAGACTATGAAAATTCTACAATATCTATAAATAAATCTTTTATAAGAATAGATAAAAGATATGCTATATCAGATACAAAAACTGAAGAAAGTAATAGAACGTTACCAATAAGCCAAACTCTTTTAGAAAAAATAAAAAAACATAAACAAAGGCTTAAAAGATATAAATTACAATATGGTACTTTATATCAAAAAGCAAAATTTGAAGGAGAAGAATATGACTTACTATTTAGATGGGAAGATGGTAGTCCAATTATACCTTCTAATTTTCTTCAAAGATTAAAAAGAATTTGCAAAAATATAAAGATTAATAAAAATGTTAGATGGCATGATTTACGTCATACAAATGCTACATTTTTATTAAAAAAAGGTGTAAATATGAAAGTAGTTCAAGAAAGACTTGGGCACTCATTAATGCAAACTACATCTGACACTTATGCACATGTTACAGAAAATATGAATAAATATGCAACTGACATACTTGCTGACTTTCTTTACCAAAAAAATCTTAAGGGAAAGTTAAGGGAAAAACAAGGGAAAATAGAAAAACACCAGGCTTAAAACCTAGTGTTTATCAAGTTGCAAGATAAGCCGTAAGCGGAGTTCTGTATTAAGCAATCATCTATCTACACCTA
>JAVWLU010000006.1:0-127768 GCA_036637795.1 Clostridium sp.
TTTTAACTAATATTAGTTGTTCAATTAAAATACTCTAATCGCTAAATTCCTATTTATCGAGTAGTTTTAAAATCAAACCACCTCGTATTTTAATACAATTTTTCGTCGCATATTTACTATTACATTAACAAAGTTTATTTGTAATAATTCATTCCTTTCCTAATATCATTCCATCTATCTAAAGTTACCATATTCTTAGTATATCTAATTAACAATCTCTAAAAACCAAAAATTTCACAGGGGGAACTCTTTACGTATATCTTATTGGATTTAAAGGAAATCTTTATTAAAATGTTCATGTTTACAACGAATGTTTTTTTCGTAACCCGTTGAAAACACTAGCTTTTAGCTTATACTATTTTAGAATTTTTCTCTATTGCACAAAGTCTTTTAAGGATATATAATAATTCTTGTAGCGAACGAGACAATAACAAAACAAACAGTAATCCAAGTTCATCAAGTAACAAGGGTTGCTATTTTTTTTAACAACATAGTGAAAAACGAGAAATTATATTAAGTTTTATATTCCTATTTTTCACCTAAGTTATAAATGAAAAAATATTAAATTTTTGGGGGTAGCAGTATGATAATGAATTTAAGAAATAAGGTAACTAGCAAGTCTGGAGCATCTGATATGATAGTTGTTCTAATAATAATTATAATCTTCGCAGCAGTCGCTTTCCTAGTGTTTAAAGGGATAGGAAATAAGTCTAAAGAGGCTGGAAGTAAGGCAGTTAACCAAATGGATAAGGCTTTCCAAGAAGCAGAAGATTTTTCAACTGGTACATTAGAGTAATATAAAAATATCAATAAGCGTTAAAATAAATTTAAAAAATAAAAAATTTGGGGGTACACAATATGTTAATGAATTTAAGAAATAAGGTAACTAGCAAATCTGGTGCATCTGATATGATCGTTGTTCTAATTATAATTATAATCTTTGCTGCGGTAGCATTTTTAGTGTTCAAGGGTATAGGAAATAAATCTAAAGAGGCTGGTAGTAAAGCTGTAAATCAAATGGATAAGGCTTTCCAAGAAGCAGAAGATTTTTCAACTGGTACATTAGAGTAATATAAAAATATCAATAAGCGTTAAAATAAATTTAAAAAATAAAAAATTTGGGGGTACACAATATGTTAATGAATTTAAGAAATAAGGTAACTAGCAAATCTGGAGCATCTGATATGATAGTTGTTCTAATTATAATTATAATCTTTGCTGCGGTAGCATTTTTAGTATTCAAAGGAATCGGTAATAAATCTAAAGAGGCTGGAAGTAAGGCAGTTAACCAAATGGATAAGGCTTTCCAAGAGGCAGAGAATTTTTCTGACGGTACATTAGAGTAATATAGAAATATCAATAAGCTTTAAGATAAATTAAAAAATAAAAAAATTTGGGGGTACAATATATGATAATGAATTTAAGAAATAAGGTTACATCTAAATCTGGTGCATCTGATATGATCGTAGTATTAATAATAATTATAATCTTTGCTGCGGTAGCATTTCTAGTATTCAAAGGAATCGGTAATAAATCTAAAGAGGCTGGAAGCAAGGCTGTAAATCAAATGGATAAGGCTTTCCAAGAAGCAGAGAATTTTTCAAACGGAGACCTTGGTTCATCAGTAGAGTAATTTATAATAAATAGCATGAGCGTCAATACATTCAAAACCCTCGGATTTTTCCGAGGGTTTTTATTAATTACATATAATTTCTTTATATAGCTTATTCAAATCTTCATTTTCATTCAAATACTTATGATCTGCATCATAATTCATATTTCTATATTTATACGCAGTTCCTGTTTCTACTTCCCAGCAGGCCAATACAAGAGCCTTCTCTCCATAAGATAGGCTAGGAAATATATCATCTATACTAGTCTTATCAACATAATTCATTCCACTTCTTAATTGCTTAAAACACTGTTTTAACTTACTCATTCTCTTCACCTACTCTAGCATTCTTATATTCTATTAAATCTATAACTTTTGCTACAGTTTCAACCTGTTTCTTTTCCGTAGTTGATCTTCTTAATCTCTCATCTAATCTTTCTATAAATATATCAACTAGCCACTCCATATCATCATCTTCAACTTTTTCTTTCTGTGATGTTGAATGAACAATGTAAAAGTAACTGTTGTTTTCCTTAATGAAGGTCCTATTAATATACTCTACTAAAAGAATATCCTTTTCCTTATATATATTTGCTTTACTTAAATATAGATTTACACTACTGCTTATTCTTTCTCTAATACCTTTTACCATGTTATCATCTTTCCACCTTATCTTTTTAGTTTGTTTATTGCTAGTCTAACTTCTTCATCACTATATGTTATTCCAAGTTTAATATTCCTAAGCATTGGATAAATTATATCAGCATTATCCATTATAAAACTTTTTACATCTGAAGGAATATCATCTCTAGATTTTGCAGCTAAATTTAGAGCATAAAAATATTCTAAAGTTCCTTCTTCAAACTCTAATAAATCAAGTATATTATATAATAAGTTCTCTGTTGGCGCTGGTCTTCGACCTCTCTCTATATCTAGGAGGTAAGTTGGAGTTACACCAACTGTATCAGCAATACTGCACCTGGTATGCTTCAATGTTTTTCTTCTATTTAAAATTAATTCTCCAAAATTTTTAACTTTCATTTCCGTCATCCCCCCGAATGTCCTTAACTATTTTATTTTACTAGCTAATTGTTTTAATGTAGCTGCCATCTTTACGCTTTTATCTTTCAAAACAGCAACGTATCTTATATTATTTTCTAACTTTAATTCTTTATAATCACTTAATTTTTCAGGAGCTACAAGAACCAGTATGTTTTCAAATAACTCATTGTCATAAATCAACCTTGTTATTATGCTCTCTGAACCTGGTGAGCAGTATATTATATCATATCTTTTATATTCCATCTCTTCTTCAACTTCTTTTACCTGTGTAAAGAACAATAACGATGGATATACTTTATCTGTGGATTTTTTAAAAAAATCAATATCTATATTATTTTTGAGTTCAATAAATGCATCTATGGCCAACATCATTTGATTATTAATTTCATTATCCACTGGTGCTAAATATAGATTTGCGGTTTCATCAAATGTACAGCCATGATACTTTAGGTTAAATTTTAATTTATTTAGTGAATTAATGCATTGAATATCATTCTTTAATTTTATATCATTAGGTTTTAATTTTATCAATTGATCCTCTCTTAGACATCCAAATGTGTTGATGTAATCTATAGAACTCATTTCCTTGTACATACTTAAACCTCCCTTGTAATCATCAATTTAATGAGTAAAGAAAAAAGCCTCTTTTGAGGCTCCATCCAAAATTATTGATATAACACCATTCCTGAAAGTTGCTTTTTCTCTTCATTAATTTTTGTAATTTGTATATTTATCTTTTCACCTACTATTGGTACAAAGTTAGGCATTCTAGTTGATGGATGTTGACATAAGACTGTAATGCCTTGTCTTAATTCTACAAAAATACCGTACTCACTCACAGATTTAACTGTACCTACATACCTACTCTTTGAAGTATAAAACTCCTTCTCTATAACATATTCATCAAAAGGATTTGCACTTGCATCTTTAAGACTTACAAAGTATGTTCCATTCTCCTGCTTGGATATAATCTTTACAGATTTCTTATCTCCAACCTTCACGTAATCATTTATATCACTAATAACTCCATGACCTGCATCCTTTTTAGCCATAGTTCCTATATACCCATCGAACTCTAATACAGCAAAATTCCATGTAACTTCAACAACATTTGCTTCAACAATTTCACCTTCAGATACAGTATTGAAACTTCTTAATCTTCTTAATGCTTCTTTTCTTGACGCAAGAGCTCTGTGTCTATCTTCAAAAACATTTTTCACTACCACTGGAATACTTGCTCCAAGCATTCTATCTAAGGCATCTCTTTTAGAACTTTGAATCTCTTTATCGCTAATCTCTGCATTTTTTGGAGAGTAATGATAAACATCCATTTCATCCAGAGGTATTATTACTTTAACTTCATCTTCATAGTAAGAGATTGCACATTTTTCAATTCTTCCTTCTTCTACTTCTATTTTTTCAATAGAATCAACTCTCATTCTTTTAATAGTCTCACCTTTCATCGCAGATGTAAGACTTGCCATTGTAGTTTGTTTGAATTCATTGTTAATCTTAGTAGTCATAACTTATCTCCTCCTAAAAAAATTCATCATCTTTAATATCTTCATTTGATTTTTCATCAAGGTCAATTACAAACTTCAGTAAAGAAGTTTGTCCTTGGCATACTGCTTTTTTAGCTTTTCCATCTGATTTTTTCACTGGTTTAGCCTTATTAGCTTTTTCTGCCTTGTCAACTTTTTCTAGCTTGTCCTTTTCCTTGTTTTCTTTACTCTTAATAGATGATTCTTTCTTTTTTCCTTTTAAGTTGATTACTCTTACGTCTTCATTAGGTTCTTCATTTTGCTTTTCAACTTTATTTATATCATCTATATTATTTGCATTTTTCAGCTTTCTTATATCAATTTGTTTAATAAATTCTTCAACAATCTGTTCTTTTTCATCTTCAACAATTCTTTCTATTTCACTCGCAGCAGGCTTACAGTCTGTGTTTGAAGAATTTACTACACTAGCTTTTCTACTATTATCTTGAATAATTCCCTCAACATCTTCAACCTGCTCAGCTTTAGCCTTGGATTCCAATATTTCTTTTAACTTTGTTTCAACCGCTGGATCATCCTCAAAGTTTTTTAACCATTCAACATGGAATTCCTCTGACCATTCTTTCATCATACAATAAATTGGGACTTCTTCCATTTGGTTCGCAAGTTTATGAGTTGAATAGTCTGCTTTATTTAAATAAACAGGATTAAACCCTTTCATCATCAATATGGCATCTTTATTATTCAACTTACGAACTTCATCTGGATTTAATAAATTTCTTTGGCCCAACTTATCCATTTCTTTGCCTGTAAATGGGTTTATTTCGTACTTTTCTCGACTTTCACTCTTATCTTCTATAGTTGCAACACCTAATGTTTCTGAAATAAAATTAGCCGTTGTATTTTCATTGCACCCTAAGAATAGATGAGTATCACAGTTACCTAAGATTTCTTCCCATTGACCATCAGGATATCTATTTTGTAGCTGGGCAATGTTTTGAAATATAACACAAGTATTAATTCCCCTTGACCTTATAACTGATATCTTTTTAGTAAAATCAGGTATAGCTGATATGTTTGGGAATTCATCTAACAAGAAGTTACATTGAACATCCAATCGTCCACTTGCCTTTCTATCAGCCAATGCCATCAATTTAATGAAAGCAAATGAGAAAAATAAGCTAGGCATAAAGTCGAATGAGCTATGAGAATCTGGAATAACTATAAAGTAAGCACATTTTTTCTTACCTGGCAATTCAAGATCAATATCATTTCCTTCTGCCAGCAACTTAAATTTCTTTGCCTGAAATAACTGCAATCTAGTAGCCAGTCCAGATATCATACCTGCTCTAACCTTTTCATTGTCAGCACTTTCTAAGAATATATTAAATGGCTGCATTGCTATATGTTCCTCACCAAGTTGCTTAAACAATCTTTCCAAAGTTGCTCCTGCCTTCTTTTGAGTAATTAGCTTGTACAGTGATGTCATATTTCTTTCATCTTCTGGCATTTCCTTAACTATAAACAAGGCTAATGCTTTTAAAAGATTCATTTGTCCTTTGGACCAGAATTCATCAGTTGCTCCATCTCCACTTGTTCCATCAATTATAGCCTGTGCAAATGTTATAGCTGTTAAATCATCCTTAACCTCATCTAACATATTCCACCTATCACTACATTCTATATTGTTCAGATTCAAAGCTCTAACTATATATCCATTATCCTCTAATATTTTAGATGCTTTTCTAAGAAGTTCACCCTTTGGATCGGTAATAAACATACTCTCTTCTTGTTCTATTAGATTTAGTATATTAGGAATAACAAATGTTCTTGATTTACCAGAACCTGAAGCTCCAAACACCGCAACGTTTCTATTAAAAAAACTTTCCTTATGCAAAGATACTAATTTGCTTGTATCTTTCATTTTTCCATATATAATACCCTGTCCAGTTCCTAACTGAACATAGTCACTTATCTTTCTTAATCCATTTTCACTTAACCACTCAGCTGTTCCGTAAGTACCCATGTCTGATGAAAACTCTATCTTCTTTTCATCTCTTTTATTTATCCAAGCTGCTATTTTCTTCAATAAGACATTTGCAGATTCTGAGTTGGCTTCACCATTTTTTATTTTTGCTACCGCTATTGATATAGCAATTATTATAGCAAGCATTGCATTTATCTTTATTAATGACATTATCATTCCAAAATCAAATATACTTGCCAAGAGTTTAATAGGAGATAGATATAAAGAAGCTAAATTGGTAGATGAAAATCCATTTTTAAATAATGTTATCATTGGAACTTCTAGATAAACCAATCCAGTCCCCAATCCAATATATTTTAAAGTTTTTAAATTCACATTTGAAATTTTACTCATTATATCATTTAATTTTTCACTCACTATTCAACCCCCAATATATATAATAGCTTTTTAGCTATTTTGCTTAATTGCAATTATAATTATTTAAACTTGCCCCTAAATCCGATTTACTTCTGCCTTAATTTATAGACAACTAACCCCATTATAAAATTATTAAGTTATTCTTTCAAACAACAAATCTTGGTAATGAGTTGAGGAGTGCTTAGATTTTTTTTGAGGGTTAAAAACATTAATTGCTACAAACACAGTAGAATAGCTATGTTGCTATTATTGCTCATTGCCTATTTATCCTTTAATCCTTTCCCTTACAGCTAATTATGTAAAATATTCCATACAATAAAAATAGCTATTATGCTATTATTAATGTATATAATTTGATAAGGATGTAGTTTAAATGATAAATAGTACTCTTGATAATGAAGAATTTAATTCTAAAAATATAACATTCAAAGGAAGTCCTCTTTCAGTTAAGTTACTAGGTAAGTTCACTGGAACTCAAAGTAATAAAAAAACTGGAGCAAAAGCTAATGAGATTGTTGAAACCTTAGGTATGCAATTATTGTTAGCAAGAAAGGAACTAAGCACTCTTATTTCAACTGAGATAATCCAGGAGATTGCAAAAGCAATTTACATATCTAAGTACGATACCTTGGTTTCGGCGAAAGAGCATATGAAGTCTTCCATTAATAGTTATAATTTGATTTCTAATTCACCTATAGGCAATGATGTTTTTGATAAGATTAATGAGCTTACTGAATTCCAATCATACACTCTGCTCAACCTTTGCAATGAGCTGATTATAAAAGGCCAGCTAGACTTTAACGGCTTAGATGAAGTAAATAAATAATTATACAATAATAGCTACTTAGCTATTTTGCATTATTGCAAATAACTAGGTAGCTATTGCACTTCCATATGGATTACTATAGATTTAGCATATTTTTTTCTATAGTAATCTTTCATAAATTCTGCGCAAATTATGTAGTAGCGAGAGTTTGGGGCGAAGGTTGTGATAAAAGTGTCCATAGCTCTTTCAGCTAAGTAATCACAATTAGCTAAGTTAAATGCCAATAATGCATTTACGTAGCTATGGCCACCTTCTTTACTAACCTCCATACCATTCTCGCTAAGAGCTTGAAATATCTTATCATCACTTAAAAGTCCTTCTCCTATCATTTTTAACGCTTTAAACCCATCTTCCGTTAATGGAATCAATATTTCTTTAGCCATTCGCCCCGGTGTATACCTAGTATATTTAAGGTATGTATCTTTACTTTCATAGATTATTATCACCTTTGAATTTCCCAATCTCTGCATATCTGCGAGAATACTTTTAATCGAATATATAGGAATACGAGCCTTTAATTTATACACGAAGTATTCACTTTCATCATTGGCAATTACTTTAAATAAATACCTTACTATGTATCCACTTTTATCATCACCAAACTCTTCACTCATACTTAAATCACTTCTTGTTATGATATCCTTAAACCCTTCTAACCGCTTTGCAATATTGTATATATCTGCCAGAGCAATCCTTTGCCTAGCATGTACGTATTTGTATCCCATAGGCTCATTCTTTTCAGCCAAATACTTTCTGCCATTAGCAGCTAAGTAAAATGTTCCATCCTTTTTACTTATATAATTTTCTGATATAAGCATCTTTAATCTTCTATATTTAAATGTATCTTTACTTCCTTCATCTGCAAATTTAGACTTATAAATTTCATAAACATCTCTAGAATATATAGATCCATATTTATTTAATTTCATTAATAATTCTTCATCTCTATCTTGAATCAATATAGCCATTTTAGACATTCCTTTCATTGAAAAAATGTACTTTCTAGCATTAGTATCCCCTTTGTCCACCTTCAATATTCTCTCTTAAAAAATGGAGCAATAACAGGCTAAAATAGTAAGTTGCTTAGGTTGGTCAGTGAAATCCATAAGTATGTTTTTAAAATTAGACCCTCACAGACTAGTATTTGTGGTGTTTTTTAAAATTTTTAGACCACTAAAAAGTTTTTTTTACTTTAATATTTTTAGACCTCTATTTTTTTGATAAAATTAATATTTTTAGACCTCTAAAATCATGTAATTATATCTTTAATTTCTTTGCTTAGCTTTTCTTCATTATAGATTTCTATTTCCAATTTAAGTTCGCTTGAACTATACCCTTTATATAGAATAGAAACATATTTACTTGAATCATCTTTAACGACCTTAGCCTCTACAATTGCATCAGTATATGGTTTAAAATAGTAATTTTCTAAATCAAATATTTTATACTTGTTGTGAAATTTATAAACAATTAACACAGAATTCCAACGCTCATTAAACTCTAAAATCTTCTCCCTTAACACATATTTTAAACTATAAATATGCTTTGTGTAGTTATTATTTATTTCAAAAGTAAACATACTTGGAGGTGTAAAAGTTGTACTTAGTTTAATAAATTCTCCTTCAATATAACTTTCAGTTTTAATTAGATCTTTGAATGATGTGTCTAAATTTTCTCCTAAAATCCTCTCATATTCTCTTTCCGATTCTATCAATGTATCTAATAATTTTAGTTGAGTTACTTCTAAATCTTTAATAGATTCCATTATTGCAATGGTATTTTTATTCATTTTTTCTCTATATTTATTCAACTCATTATTTAATATATTGTTCTTTTTCAAGCTATCACTATCCTTTTGTGTTATGAAAAAAGGATACTAGAAATAGTATCCTTAATATAGATTAGTTTTCTCAAATTATTACTGTAAAATACATTTAGTTATTAATCTTTGTTTTCCTTCATTAGTGCAGGTTATTAATGTTAATTCATTGATCCCTTCTCTATCATCTAGCACTTCAACATCATCAGGGTATATTACACTCTTTTCATTTACAATATACAAATATGTATTTCCTTTATATATTAACTTTACTTCATCACCGATTGATAGTTTATGTAGATTTTTAAAAGTTGGGCATCTTCCATAATTATGTCCTGCTAAAACACAATTTCCTTTCCCACCTGGTTTAGCAGTCCTTTCATAATGTCCAACTCCATGATTTAAATTCTCATATGTAGCACCTTCAAGAACAGGTAATTTTAATTTAATAGTATCTATTTGGAGTATTGCAATGGCCCTTGGATTATTAACATCTACATTGCTTCCATTTTCATCTTCAATAGATTCACCAATATTTATTTCAAAGTTATCTTCAACAATTTCTGTTTCATTGTAGTTTTCTAGTTCCTTTATTAATTTACGTGATTGATACTGTGATATGGTATAAGGAATTATTGCTCCTAGACATATAACTATTCCTATTATGAAAATCGGTAAGGCGATCCACTTCTTTTTATCCATTATCATAACTCCTTCCTCTATTTGTGTAAGTATAGTTTAAGGAGATTATATTTTCATATACCTATTAAAGTTTAATTTCTAAAATTAACCTAGAATATTTTTAAGGAAATAATGTGGTTTTGGAACAGCCGTATAACCCTTCTTTTCATTTAAGTCACTAATGTATTTTCTATATTCTCCTAAAAATTCTTTAAGCCCATTATCGTACAGTGAAAATATCAATACTAAATCTGCTCTGCTTAATAGTCTTTGATTGCTATTGACATCTGTATCATTAAATAAATCTATTACTTTAAGCTCACATGCTTCTTTAAAATTAATCTGATATGGTCTAATCTCACTTTGATGTATTTCTGCTATGTTTCTAATTATGTTTTCTTTCATAAATTCTAAATTCCACCTTTTTACCTTTATTTATAGTTATAACTTGTACAGTTTGGTCAATTATATACATAAAATAGTATTCACTATTTTAAAAAGGCTAAATAAAAAAGCTAGTGTCTATTGTAACACTAGCTCCATATTTATATTCCAAAATCTATTTCAATTACTTTTGCTTTTTCTAATAATTCTGTAGTAATGTGATTTGATTGTCTTACACAAGCATCAAATCCTATGCATTCATCAATAACGTCTCTTATCCCATTTACTGATTTACTCCAGTTATTTTGTTTAACCTCTTTCACAGCATTATTAATATCTTCTTCTGTTGCTAGAGTAATTAAAAATTTATTGCCTACCTTATAAATGTATGAGTCTTTTTCAAGTTCAATATTAGTTATCATTAGTTGTATCCTACCTAAATCTATTTATTAAAATTTTCTATAATCAAAACCTATTACAAAAAAGTATTTACCATTGCTATCTTTAAATACAGCGCAAGCCCCTTTAGTAAGTTGTGTTGCTGTTAAATTCTCTTTATGTCCTGCTGAATTAAAAAATTGATTTAATATATCACTAGCACTTCTAATTGTATTACTGTATCCTACTACATTAGCAGATTCACCATCTGGATATCTAATGTGGTAGGCACTGTTACTAGCAGCCATTTCTTCGCAATGATTTTTTGTCCATGTAGCATATGAACTATCGAAAGTCAGTTGATTTAATCCCATTGAGGCTCTCTTTGCTTGATATACATTCCATAATTCCTGTGTCATACCAGCTTGATATTCCCACGTCCTTTGCGTTGGTGGTGGTGTAACTACTGGTGGCTCTGGAGTTACTGGAGGTTGAGGCGTTACTGTTGGAGGTTCTGGATTCACAACTGGTGGTTGTGGCTTTTCCGTTGGGGTCCCTGGATTAACTACTGGTGGTGTTACTGGTTTTTCTGGGTTGGTATTTGAGTTACTACCTCCACTATTAGGTGTAGTTGGTTTTTGATTATTACTTGTTATTCCATTATTATTTTGATTAGATTGTTGTACATTTTCACCTTTAACAATTAATTCATCCGTACCTTCTACTGAAGCATTAACAGCAGTCTGTGTATTTTCGTCTAATAATTCATTGTTGTTATCACTTACTTTTTCTTCATCTATATTATTTAATTCTTCTATCTCATTCCTTTTTATATTTTCACTAATTTTAGTATTAGCTGAAATATTTCCATTTTTATCTCCTACTTCAACCTTATTACTAAGTAAAGCAGCTCCTACTGTGATAGTACCTAACATTATTGTTGTAATTATTAATTTATATTTTTTATTTTTCATCATTTGTTTTTCACTCCATATCCTTTTATTAATTTGCTCGCAATATAACGATGTAATTATAATATCACCACATTGCTATGTTGTCAACAACATAGCAACATAGCAATGTAGCAACATACTTTTTTCTTGTAACGTTGCCAGCAATGTGGTATTGTTTTATTGAGGTGATAAGTAAGTATGGATAATGAAAATAAAATAAAAAGAAAAAATTTTAATACTACTATGGATGTTGATTTATTAAAAAAACTTCGTCGATTAGCTTTTGATAAGGATATTCATATCTGCGATTTAATTGAGGAAGGCGTTAAATATGTATTAGATAAATATAGTAATAAAAGTGATGATAAATTATAATTCTATAAAGATTATTAATTAATTGGAGATGATATCACTGTGAACTATTTTGAAGTTTCTGATATGTGTAATGATATTAATATAAAAGAATGGTCAAAGTTTATTAAAAATAAAAAAATTATAGATGATTCTAATGTTGATTCTCTTTTAAAAAGCTATATTTCTAATATAAAATCTTTACTTAAAAATGAAGATAATAAAATCTTTTTACTAGATCCCAATATATTTGCTCTAAAGGATAATTGTTGTGGGAGCATTTGTGAATGTGGCTCATCTAATATTATTGTTAAAGTTGGAGTTCTTAGTGATGCTGATAAGGATTATACGGTTTTTATCCCTGGTATAGATAACTTCATACATGAATCATCATTAAAAGATTTACCACAGTTAAGAGTACCTATTGACATTAGATATCTAGAAAGATATAAGTGGTGTTGTGTTGATTGTGCAACCTTTGAATGGCATGACTTTTCTTATAATGAATCTAATACTTTGATGTATAATAAGTGACTTCTTAGGTAAGCATAAAGCTGTTAGTAATAAATTTATTGAATTTTTCATGAATAATACCAAAAGAACACTTGATTTATCATCAAGTGTTCTTCTATTTTTAGTATGGTTTTGGTGCAGACATTTCTTCGTAGTAGTAATCTCCGATTGGTATATTGTCAAAAATTAATACTCCATCTTTTCCTGTTATGCCTTCAGCAACAATTTCCTTAGTTGTTTTATCTACTAATTTAAATTTTACTCCCTCGATAGGTTTCTTTGTATCACTATCTATCTTAACAATAGTTATAGTACCCATCTTCTTCTTATTTTCAATTGTGATTTTGATATTGTCTCCTTCTTTTTCTATAGTTATATCACCTTTGGGTGGCTGAGTTTGTTCTGTTGATGGTTTCCCTGGTTTTTTTGCGTATGTTTCGCCATCACCCTCAGCTGCATAAACTATTGTAGGACTCAGTAAACTTAAACATAAAAGAGCTGTAACCATTAATTTTTTCACTATACAACACCTCATTATTTATATTATAAAACCTTTTTAATTTACTCTTTTTATTGTTTGTAATAATAGACAAGTTTATGCTGACCATTTTATTACAAGGAACGCTAATTCGTATGATTTTAGTTGTTGATTTTAAAAATGAAATAGGCTAGATAAATTAATTATCTAGCCTAGATTTCTTTATTTATTTCTTTCTTTTCTTCTTGAATAATACTGTTCCTGCAATAGTAGTTAGAGTTAATCCACCAGCTACTGCTAGAGCTACTGGTGTACCACCAGTATTAATAATAGGTTTTCTATTTTTTATAGTATATTCATATACTTTTTCATGTTCATCTACAACTATTTTAGTTTCTTTATCACTTAAAACATACCCCTCTGGAGCCTTAGTTTCCTTCATTGTATATTTACCGTAATTAAGATCCTTAGAATAAGCTTTACCACTTTCATCTGTAACAAGAACTTCTACTATATTTCCTTCTTCATCATAAATAGTGAATTCAGCACCTTGTAGTACGATATCCTTGTTATCAGCATCAACTTTAGTTACTCCAACTTTTCCTTTAATCATTTCATTAGTCATTTCTGCTTTGATTATTTCACCATCTTCTTTAATTTCAAATGGGAACTCGCTTTCATCAATAACATATCCTTCTGGAGCATTTGTTTCTTGATAAGTGTATTTACCATATTTCAGCTTGAATTTAGCTAATCCATTTTCATCAGTTATACCTTTAACAACAACTTTTCCTGATTCATCTCTTATAGTAAATTCAGTATTTGGAAGTAATTTTCCGTCAGCAATATCCGATTTAGTAATTTCTAAATCTCCATATATACTTGTGTTTTCAACTGTATACTCTAAAAGAATTTCATCTTTTGTAATGTTAACTTCATATATTGTTTCATCAAGAACATACCCTTCTGGGGCCTTAGTTTCTTGCATTATATATCTTCCAAAATCTATTGCCTTAGATGTTGCTTTACCATTTTCATCTGTAGTTAATACATCTACTACATTTCTGTGTAAATCATAAATCGTAAATTCAGCACCCGCTAATTTCTTTTTATTGTTTTCAGAGTCAACTTTAGTCACAGAAACTTTACCTGTTTGAATTGTATTGTCAATAACATACTCATAAGTCTTTCCATCTTCGCTTATTTCTACATTATAAGTTTTCTCTTGTGGCTTGTATCCTAATGGACTTTTAGTTTCTTTCATTGTGTATTTTCCGTAAGGTAAGTCTTTAGATACTGCTTTACCATCAATATCAGTTATTAACTTATCAACTTCTACACCATCCATATCCCATATAGTAAATTCAGCATTCTTTAATGGCTTGTCCTTACCGAATTTATTATCAACTTTCATTATGTCAATCTTACCTTTGATTTGTTTATTAGTTACTTCAACACTTGTTGTTTCTTGTGGAACTACTACTATATCCGTATTTGGATTAATTATCACATATCCTTCTGCTGTTTCTGTTTCTTCAAGAATGTAGTTTCCAGCTTTAATTCCTGTGATATATAATTCTCCATTTGCATCAGTTTCATAATTTCCTACAACTGTACCATTGTTATCTTTTAATGTAAACTTAACTCCTTGTAATAACTTTCCGTCATCACCCTTCTTAACAAGCTTTATATCTCCATTTAAATCATAAGTAATAGTACCAGAAGTTGAAACTGCATTTGCTGTAAAGTTTTCAAGCACTACTATATTTTGCTTTCCTGCCATGCTAGTTATATATGCTCTTGGTGCTTCATAAGGAATATCTGCATCTACTCTAAATTTAACTTCACTCATGTCTATATTTAGAGGTATTTCTATATAGAAACTATCTCCTGTATGGAAATCAGTTCTTGCATCTCCATTTACACTTCTAACAATTATATTTTCACTTTGCGTAGTTACCCAATAATTTAAATCATTATTTGGATTACCTGTAACAGTAAAAGGTCCAGCTACAAACTTCCCATCTTTCTTTTCTGCTGTTACTGTTGATGGTGTAACAGAGATTGTTGGTGCTGGTGCTGAAGAACTATTTATTGCTTTGTTGAATAAATTAACTGCATGGTTTTTTAGCATTTGTTCATGGTCGTTATATGCTAATAAATGATCCGGAGCAAACCCGACTTCATAACCGTCTAAATATCCTCTTGTTAACCATACTGCTGTTTGTGTAATATAGTAATCTTGGTTTGCATCACCAGTAAAGCTTACATATGGATAACCATTTTTTAAAACTCTATAGTATGCATCATTTAACTGACTTCCTTGTGCTAGCTCATCTGTTGGTGAACCCTTTGTAAAGTCTAAGCAATAAGCTAGTCTACCATCATCAGTTTTTTGCATATAAGTTGCAAGTGAATCCCCTATATATTTAGGGTGACTTATGTGCATGAATGTTAATCTTGAACTCACATCGCTTACCTGCAAAGCTGAACTAATAATCGAAGTTGTTAATGTTAAAGCTCCGACTAAAGCAACTATTCTAGTACTTTTCTTACTGAATAGATTGCTTATTTTATTAAATATTTTCATCTTTCTCTCCTCCACTTTTTCATATGTTTTAACTAATTTTTTGCAAAAAAATAACCAATTTCCCTTTTTTAAAATTGTACTTCACAGCAATTTATTTAAAGAAATTGGTTGTCCTAATACAATTATACTTATTAAATTTAATATAATCTATGATTAATAAATGCCAGATTTGTATAGATTGTAGATTTTAAAATACATATCTTCTCACCATATCTATCCTCATCCAACTTTTAAGATTATCATAAGTAATTATCTTAACTACATCACCTGTTTGTGGTGCATGTATTATCTTTCCATCTCCCATGTACATAACAACATGAGCTCCATCATTGTTATTACTAGGAGATCTAAATAATAAGTCACCCGGTTGTAATAGCGATTCATCCATTGGACCTGAGCCAATTAGAGTTCCATTTTTACATTGTGAATGTGTCGTTGCCCCTATATCTATTCCTAATGCTGTCTTATATGAATATTGCATTAATCCAGAACAATCAAATCCGCCAGGATTTCTTCCGCCCCAAACGTATGGAGTTCCTAAGTGTTTTACAGCCTCATTAACTACCGCTGCTGCAGCACCAGTTCCACTACTTAAACCTGTGTCTCTATAAGTCATTGCAGTTTCAAATACTTTATTAGGATATCCAGCCAATCCTTTATCTAAATCTGTTACATTTACACCACCTGGTCCCATATTGTAACAAGCGATTGACCTTCTAATAATGTCCTTTAAGTCAGCATCATCTCTACTTGCACTCCAATTAACCAAGTTCATATTTTCATTTGAGTTACGTTGAAATCCATCAGTTAATCCTTTATGGTTTAAAACATAGTTAATGTAATATCTAACTTCATATGCTCCTGCAATTATCTGGGCTCTAGGATCAGTTTTGAATTGCTCCCACATATGCTCACTATTACTAAATGAATACCCACAAGTTCTATAAATATCTCCTAATCCTATATCAATTAGCCATGCCCAAAGGTCTTTTCCACTACCTATATCAATTTTTTGAATCTGCATTATTCCTGTTGCTCCAGTATGGCTTACAGCATTAGGGTTAAAGTTACTTTCATGTTTCCCAACTGAAGCTAATAACCAAGGTGGGATATTAAATATTTGCCCCGATTCTTCAAAATGAGGTATTAATTCTGGTGGAACACCTAATAAATTTCCACTTCCCCATTTTCCTCCTTCACCAAAAAATGAAGTAGGCGCTGTAATAACTTCAACAAATGTTTCTATATCTTCATCAGTTAAACTACTATCAACCTTCTTCAACGCTTGTCTTAGTCCATCGTATTGGTTATCTTTTAAATCAGTCCTTACCAATTTAGGCTTTGTATATATTAGTGTTTCTTTCTTATTGGGATCATCTTCATTAAAAACTTCTGTTATTACATCATCTTCATAATAATAGTCAGCCTCATTATAAATAGATTTAGCATATGTCAGTAGTTTTACAGAATTTGTGGTTTCTTCTGTCACTTGTTTATAAGTTACAGTTTCTTCACCTGCTTCATTAACAGTAGTTTCAGCCTTCATATAAGTTCGTTTTTTTGTTTCTTTAGCATCCTTATATTTAAGATTTGACTTCAATTTATCATCAATTATTTTATCAACTTCTTTTTTAGCTTTTTCTAGTGTATCTGTATTGGCTTCATCATTTATCACTAAAAAATTTAAAAATCCATTTACATGACTAGGTTTTAGAAAATGTCCATTATCTAAATGTAAATAATCAATACTTTCAAATGTTGTTCTTTCTATAATGTATTTATTTAGTGAATCTTTATCTTCTAAGCTTAAGTTATCATTCAATCCATCCGATGAGAACGAACCAAAAATTGCACCTATTGATAAAACGATGAAGATAAAAATAGCTCCATAAGGCAACATTATTTTTTTAAATATTTTCTTTTTTAATTTATTGCATTTTCTTTTAACAAAGTCCTTACCTATTTTTATCAAAATCATTCCTCCATCTTTTAAATTAAAAGAAGTTAGCTTTAATTAAAGCTAACTTCGCTATTTATAGGGCATCTTTAAATAAATTTCTTACATTTTCATCTCTATTACTGTTAGATAAATTTTTCTTTGCAATGTGATACTGTCCTTTTGCAATTTTACTAGAGAATTTCCTATCAATAGAACTACCCTTTCTTGTAAGATCTCCATCAGCATCAACATTTTCCGCACCATACATATTCTTGTTGAACTCAGTTCTAGCCTTAATATTAGCCTGCTCAGAGTCCATACCCTGTGATTTATATACATCTGCCATTTGTGATATAGTATCTTCTTTGGCTTCATTAATTAGATTTTTATTAGCCTTGGCATTAATTCCCCTCATAATCATTCCATCACTTCTATTACCGTAAGCATTCTTTTGAGCTAAGTTATTCATAAACATGTCCTGTACTGCAGCTTCTGTATTAGGCTTGTTTCCACCCGAAACAATGTCACTTGCAATTTCATCTGGGCTATTATCCATTTCAGTATTCATCATTTCTGCAACTGCTCCTGCTTTAGCTCCAGAACCTTCACCATTCACAGCCTTAGATAAGTTATGTGAATTACCCATCTTCGCAAACTGCTCTGCATTATCTCCATTACCTGTAAGTCCCTTCATCAAACCAACTGCTCCCCCGGTTGCCATTGCAAGCCTTTTAACACCATTTAAAGAACCTCTACCAAGTGAACTCGCATGACTTGCTTCATCCATTCCACCAATTCTAGCTATTATTCCATTCAGTGAATTTCTTAGCACATCTCCTAGCTTAATTACTAATGTAAGGCCAATTAAAATCATTACCATAGATTGTTGACCTGACATAAACACTAGGTTAAGTGCTAAAAATACTATGGTATAGCATAATCTCATAGCTCCGTTACTAATTATTTCACCAAGCCAAATTTCAAATGCATGAAATCTCTTGTTTATACCCCATAACGTTGCTGCTATAGGAGTGAATATAATCATTACCGCAAGACACCACTTTGAAACCATAAACATAACATTCAAGTTTACTGTTAGATATGTATAATACAACCTAACAGCTTGTGTTGCTATTACGTTTCCTGTTTTAACATTGTTAAGCATGTCTGTATTTAATGAAGGTACTTTTATTAATGTTGTAAGCCAATGAAATAATGACAATATACCATCAACTAATATAGGTCCTATTGCTATGATTATGCAAACAAAAACCCATCTATAAATATCTTCTTTAACTTCTTCTAGCTTTTTTTCATTTGCTGAACTCATTATCATCGTGATACCAGTTTTGAATACCATTATAACTAATAGAACAATAGCTATTAATCTTGTAATGTTGTATCCCATTAATATATATTGCCATTCAGATTTTCCTCCACTTTCTGGAGCTGTTTTATTAAAAATCATATCATTAGAGGATGGTGTCAAAATATCATCTAATGGTCTAAATCCAAATAGCCTTTCTCTTATACTGTCTTCCTCTATAGGTTTACCAGGTTCACCTAATACAAAATCAGGTATCCAACTTACTGAACCTGCTAGTAATTTTGTAAACCAATTTCCCTCATCCTTAATCTTTTGGTCATCTTCACTTATATTAAATTCTATTGAAGTCATATTAGCATCTGGGATATCTTCCGATAGTGTATTAATAAAAGTATTTAAGAATCCTGATATTGTTAACAAACTACCTAATATTAACGCCCCTACTAGCATTTTACTTGAGTTTTGCATTAATATAGTTCTTTTATCTGCATTATCCTTATATATAATCAATCTATATGCTAATCCTGCTAATGAAATTGTTAGGATTATAATACCTATAATCTGAAGTATATCAACTAATGCATTAAGTTCTAAATTCGTAGTCATAAATTATTTTACCTCCTACGTTTCTGCGAATTCTTTTTCACAGTCAAATAGATCTACTTGAGTAAGTAAGTTACCTACTTCAGTAACTAAAATACATTGTCCCTTTGAGAATGAAGGAATTCTTTTTATTGAGTGAGAAGGCAATCCAAAAAACTTAGTTATTTCTTTAGCCAACGAAGCGTCCTGCTTAAATATAACCTTAGTTGAACATAAGTTAATTATAGCTTTACCTGCTGGTGTTCTAAGGAATTCCTCAATCATCTGCGTTGACACGATTAAACTTGTCCAATACTTACGTCCCCTACGCGAGAAATCTTCTAACAGTTGCAGTGAAGCCTCATGCTGTGCGAACTTCCAGCCTTCGTCGATCCAAACGTTCTTTTGTATTCCTTTATACTTCCAATCTGAAAATAATCCCCATAACCAACTTAATATAGTTGTCATTGCGAAGAATTTCGTAAATTCATCAAGCTCTTTTAGGCAGAATACTACCAATTTTCTATCAGCAAAATTCAATATTTCTTCTGATGTTTCACAGTCAAACATGGCCATTATCCCATCGCCAGTTATTAATTTCATCATTTCTGAAATTTCTGCTAAATACTCAAACTTTTCCATCTCTAAACGTAAATCATTAAGTATTGGTAACTTCTTTTTAACTAGCTTTCCATCTTCATCTTCAATAAATAAACTCTCTGGATTTAAATCAATTCCTTTCGCTGTATAAATATTTTTTACTGCATCTTGAATCCCTGTAATTTCAGTACCATTCAATCCTTTTTCTCTATATTTAACTACGAAGTTATTAAGCAAGTTGGTAACTTCAACTACTTTTTCAAAAAGTGGAACTGTTTTCCTTCCATTCTCATCTTCTGCAACAGATAGTTCTAATGGATTTATTCCTGTTTTCCTTCCTGATTTTATATTTAAATAAGTTCCTCCAAATTTTTTACTTAAATTTAGATACTCATTTTCCATATCAAATATTGCATTCCATTCACCTATCAAGGTTCCTCTACCCATGAAAACCTTCATAAATGTTGATTTCCCACTACCTGGTTTTCCACAGACATACATGTTGGGATTAGAGAACAATTCTGATTCCTTAGTCTTCTTTTGACATAAGAAATTATCTAGAACTATTGATGAATTAGTTTCCATGTTAGTACCTACATGCTTACCTTCTTTATGAGCTAAGTGTGTGCATCCTGTTGGTACAAGACACGCTGCTCCTCCTGTAGTAACATTCCTCTTATCAGCTTGGAATGTTGATGTGTTAAATGGTAAAGTAGTCATAAAGGCATCCTTTTGGTCATAGAAAAGAACTCTAATAATAATCCCTCGCTTTGCACAAGTATCAACTATTTGATTTGTTCTATCTTCTAATGTTTTTAAATCATCTGCCCATATTTTTATAAGATTTTGAGTGTGAAACAATTTATCTGAGTTAGTTTCTATTAGCTGTCTTAATTGATCTATATTACTTGCAGCTTCCTTTTTGTCATAGTCAATTGTCCCAGTATTTTTGTATTCAATATTTATATTAGACATTAAAGTTGAAAACTTCTTTTTCAACTCATTACTTAAACTTCTTTCATCTAATTTCTTTAATGTAGATAAAACCTCCATGTCCTCAACATGGCATATATTATTTATAGTAGTTATATTCATTGATGATGGTAATGATTGAATTGATAGCATTCTACAATACTTATTCAGTCCTAACCTTAAATAATCTGGCTTTTCTTCAAAAATATTAGGCTTTATAACATCATATATCTTTAATCTACCTAGTTCTAATAGGTTTTCTTCATCTTTATTTTGTTTTACTTTACTTTGTTTAGGTTTTTTCTTAGATTTTTTGCTTTGAATTTCATTTTCAACCTTTTTTTCTTCTTCAATTTCATTTACAATTCTTTGATAGTCTTCTTCTGTAAGTAATTCTAATCTATTTTCTAATATTGATTCATCATTAACCAATATTCCTAATCCCTCACAATAAGTTGAAAAAATATCACTATCTAATAACCTCTCAATATTCAAATCAATCCCTTTATTGAAGAAGCTATGCATAAACTTTATTAAGTCTAGGCCTCTTACTGGCTCTAGTCTAAAGTTTGTGTCACATAAACTTCCTACAACATACTTTACCTTATCTGTTAAGTCCTTTAATGCTCTTTCTTCAACTTGATTTGGAGGAGTATAGATAAAAATATAGTTATACTTAGCATCATTATAAGGCATACCTTCAATTCGCTTAAATTCTTCAAATAGCTGTTCCTTGTAATGTTCTAAATAGCTACTGTGAGTATTTTCATTCATTCTTTCATTTATAAATTCTCTATATGCTGAGTAATTCTGTCTCTTATTACTTCTAAAGTATTTAATTGGAGAGTTAAGCCCAAAGCTATACCCAACTAAAGTACTCTCAAATGATGCTATATCATCTTCTGATAATAACGATACATCACTTGTTGATATCTGTAATATTACAGAGTAACCGTATTTACTTTTAATCACAGTATTATTGATTATCTTCTCTATGCCTATAATACTATTCATCAGCTTAATTTCTTTATTGTTTTCTAACTGTTTTTTCTCATTTTTAACTTTCAATTTTGCTGTGCTAGTTTTTTTATTAAAGTTAAACATATTTTTATCTATACCCCCTATTATTATTAAGGCTTTATAGAGCCATTCTCACACCCTTTAAAACCTCCACATTATTAGCCTATATGAACAAGTGTGAGATTGAGTTGTAAACCCTGTTATAATAATTGACTCTACCGTATTCTGCCCTCAATAAACTTCAAAACATGAAATTCATTGCCTATAAGCTTACTTTTCAAAGTCTATTCATAGTGTTTTACCTTATTTTTATTTAAATTATATTTAATAACCTTATATAAGTAATTATCCAAACTCATCCCATTTACTGTTATAAAACTAAAGCAACTTGCAATAGTAAATAAGATAAGCTCAAATAAAATAAACATAGTTATTGCTGTTATATTTAAAACTCTGCTGTTTTCAGTTATTGTATAGAAATTATCTGGATTTTGAATTCCTACCATAAAAATACCTATAGGAACTATCAGCCATATTGCTTGTCTTAGCGACAATTTTCCACCAATGATTTTATCTTCAAAACTTAAATCAAATGGAATTTGATAATTAGTCATGGTTATTACCTCCATAATTATTCTCCATAAAAAAATATGGATTTAAGCAGTGCCTAAATCCATTTTCCTTATTTTATGAATGTTGATGAGAAGAATCCTATTAATGATGTTGCTAATCCAATAAGTGCAATTGCTCCACCTATTGTTATAACTCTACTCATTGCTTCTGTTCTTTCTTCTTGTCTTTTACTCATTATTAAAGTAATTGCTACAATCATTATAGCTCCTACTGCTGCTACCAATCCTACAACTTTTGCAATATCAGTAATTGGTCCTAATATTGTATTTCCTATACTATCTATTGTTGTATTTGGTAAATCTAATCCTACTGTAGCTAAATAACTAAAATCCATTCTTCTTCCTCCTTAAAATACACTATTCTTATTTAATAATTCCATGATATATATAGCCTAGAATTGACATAGCACTTCCTATAAAGAAAATTCCTATAGGAATAAAACCTATATTTTCAATTATGTTAATTCTTTCTTCTGCTTTTTTTGCCATTATTAACTTAATAGCACAGAAGAGCATAGCACCTACTGCCATAACTAAGCCAATTACCTGAATTGGGGCTATAATATTTTTTAAAAAATTATTACCAAAGGCAAGAATATTATCTCTAAAACTTACCATATTTATCTCCTGTACCTTATTATTTTTATAGCACGTTACAAACTAGTTGTTTATAACCCTTTATTTAAAAATATTTTTAGAATGTAGCTATACTTCAGTACAGCTACATTCTTTTGATTCATCAACTTAGATTTTCATTCCAGTGATGATTTTAGTTGTTTTGCTATCCGAGTGATGAAATAGTCTTAAACCATCCGATAATCTCGTATCTAGATGCAAATAGAACTATTCCTACTAGAATACAAGCAATACTCATTAATGCATGTCCCGCAAACTTTGATTTAAATATGGCAACCGATACTACTAATGCAATAATTGCAATTACTAGAGCTATTATTGCTATATTGTAGAAGCTCCCTGATAGGAAAGTATCTATCTCTGAAAGTATTCCTGTTATCTTTCCTGTCATTTCATCTGTCGTTACATGTGGTATTGCTAATTCACTTAAAGCCAATACTTGATACATTTTTCCACCCCCTTCTATACGCACGAAACGTATTCTTTCATTAAAGATTTTAATGTTTTGAGAGCAGAGGATTTCAAGTAATTGACTTGATATTTCTTTAAGTCCATAATATCCATGATTTCTTGAATCTCTTTGTCCTCATAATAGAAATATCTAATTACTTTTTGTTGTTCCTTAGTTAATTTTTCGATGTACTTATCTAAAAGGATCGTGTTGCATGAGCTTTCATCAAAGTTATTAGTTGTTGGAATCTTATCATTGATAAGTTCATCATCAACATCTAATGAACCTTGACCTTCAAACACTTCAATGCACTTATAAGTTTCTTTCATGCCTTCATCTTCTAAATAAATATCAAACTCTTTTTCTGTCTTAGTTATCTTCTGCTTTTTAGCTCTTACATATTTTTTGTAAGAGTTTCTAGGTATCCTTACTCCATAACATGATTCTCTCATGCCAGCTTCTAAAGCATCTAATATATATCCATTTGCATAAGTTAGGAATTTTATATCCCTTTCAACATCGAAATGTTTTATAGCTTCCATAACTCCTAATACACAATAATTGAACATATTATCACACTCTGAAAAAGGAACCTCATGTCCTAAAATCAGCTTATAAATGTATCCTTCATGTAGTTTTAATAGTTGTTCAAGTGCATCTTTGTTGCCTGCCTTAGCTAATTTTATTAGCTGTTTTTCACTATTGTTTTCTACCATTATGGATTTTTAAAAGCTTTTTTGTAATGACATTTTTTAAATTTGCATTTATCTATGCTAGTAAAGTTAGGCTTTGTATAAGACTTTAAATTCAAATAAATCACCTTCCTCCGCATAAAAAAAGAAGGGAAATCTGATGATTTCCCTTCTTGGTTTAATGGAGTGTTATATCTAATCTACGAGGCATATCTGCTGATATTAAGTGTTTCATATCATTATTAATTACAAGTACCTTGTTGCCCCCCCTGGTTTGTTTAAGATTATAGTGTCTACCATGATAGGCTACCATACTTGTATCTGACATTTTACTTTTCACTGACATACTTCTAGCATGTATTTCTTGTAATCTCTTCATTTCATTCTTAATATATTCTTCTTCTCTTCTTTTCTCTAATCTTGCTATCTTATTGTATTCTAGCTTGTACGCTTTTCTATTATTTAAACTTTCAACTTTTCTTCTTTCAATTTCAATGTTGAATTCTTCCACGTTGCTTTTCAAGACTTTTCTCACAGTTGGTACAGATACATCTAAAATTTCTGATATATCATTTATATTTTTATTTTCTTTATAAAAAAGAACTTTTATATTTTCATTCAGAACTTTTTTATCTGATTTTCTATGTTCTTTTAAACATCTACTAACATAACTTTCTTTTACATTATATAGAGAAGCAATTTCGCTTAATTTAATATCTTGTTTACTTGAATTTTGGCAATAGTAATCAATTATTTGTTGTTTAAGTGTAATTTTTTTCACTTTATGACCTCCTATATTTATATATAGTTATCCTAAGGTAAAAGTAATTTTAAACAAAAAAATAACAAGCTAATTCCTGCTATTGTTAACTCATTTAATCAAAATTATATTTAGTTATGTATTAATTTTAGCTTATTTAATAGCCTAATTCAATGCAAAAAATTTGGTAAAATAGCTTTAAAGCTACTTTTTTGCTAAAAGAAAATACTCATAATATTTTTATGAGTATTTTGTAAAAATATAGATTTATATCTGTCCCTTATATGTTGCTGACAAATTTCCTCTTTTCATTCTTCCACTTCTGGTAGGTTTGATTTCAGGTATATCTTCAGCATTCTCAGTTATTATTTCATTAGTTTCATTGCTATTGAACTTTTCATCTGTAATTACTGTAGCAATTACTTCATCATCTTTTGCATCACCAATTGCTATCTCTTGGTTTTCTTCATTTAATTCAATATTTGAAACAAGTGAATCTGTTGTGACTGTTGAAGTTTTAACTTCTTCATCTTTGCTCATGTTATTATCCTGTGTAATAGCAATATTCCCACCTGAAACCATCGAATTGAACAAGTTTATTTGTAAATTCAAGCTATCTTCTAATTTATTTTTTCTTTCTTGAATGTCTTCAATTATCTCTTGTTTTCTTTTTATTTCTAACTCTTTTTCTTTTAATAATTTATTTTTTTCATCAATTTCTTTTTGATATTCTTCTATAGATATAGCTCTGCTACGTTCTAATAAATCACCATCAACATATTTTTTAACAATATCCATTACTGTTTTTGAAAAGTCATCAAGACCTTCTAACCATTTTACCGCTTTATCATTTTCAGGTATCTGCATTTCTTTTTTCAAATAAAAAGTTCTTCTAAAACTTCCATTTTTAATTGGCTTATCTTCTACATTCATAACATCCTACCTTAATCAGCGAATATTTCTAAGTACTTAGTATTACCTTCTAATTCTAACTTAGCTTGTAACAATCCATAGTATCCTTCTACATTTGCTATTATAGGACTAGGATTTGAACATGTTACTATTTTCTTTATAAAGTTTTCTGCATGTATACCTGTTAAGTTATATGCTTTAATGAAACTTGCTTTTAGAGACTCAACTAACTCAGGTATTTCACTAGCTCCACCTGAAATATAAATAATCAATATGTTTTTATGATTTTTCACAGTTCCCTTATAGCTTTCAGCAATTTCATCTGTATGGAACTTAACAACGCTTCTAAATTCTGGTAACATATCTTCATTACCTAACTCCTTGATTTTTCCTCTTAGAGCTTCTGGTTTTCTTTTCAAAGCCTGTTCTATAGATATCATAGTTAACTCATTTTCTGTGTCCTTTGGTTGTAGAGCAAGCATAACTTCTTTATAATCTCTAGATACACCTCTTAATGCTAAACATTTTTCCTTTTCTATATGAAGTTTTTGATACTCATTACCTTCACTATCAGTTAATACTTTAAATGTTGCTGTTATTCCATCGGTTGATCCTTTACCAAGGTCAATACCAGAAACAATCTTACCATCGTATTCGTATTTTATCTCATCAGTAATTATTGGATGTTCACTAAATCTCGCTAAACTATTTAATGCTGCTTCACCTTCTCTGAAAAGTTCTATTCTTTCAACATTAACTGTAATTTTTCTTATTCCATTTTTATGGAAGTATGGAGATAAGAATTCTACTAAATGAACACCTTTTAATCTTTTTGTAAATTCGTCTCTACTATCCTCATTTCCATATTCTAAAACTGGTAAACCAACGCTTAATGCAACATTAAGTCTTATATTTTCACTTTTTTCTTTTTCTAATAATATTACATTTTGAGCAAAACATGCTGCTACTGATGCTATTGAATTTTCTATTATTACATTATTATTATGTTTATTTGCTATTCCATCAAAATCTCTAGAACTGTCCCAATTCTTAGCCATATCTCCAAATAAGAACTCTCTCTCATCCTTACCATCTAGTGTTACCTTTAAATGTAGGCAGTTAATTCCACCATTTTGAGATTCTGCATACTCACTTTCTGTACCTCTGTAGTCAACCATAGTTCTTGTAGCTCTATAATTTTCAATTATAGTTGCCTGTGAACCACCTACGATTACTTTTGTGCTTGAATTTCCTCCGTCTGAATTTGCTGTTGTGTTATAAACTAACTCTTTCGCCATTTTAATTCTTCCCCTTTAATTTACAATATATTTTTTATGTTACCATAATTTTATCATATGTAACCTCTAATTTCCACTTTTTTATTATTTTTTGCACAAGCTATTAATTATCCCTTAAAGTGATTTTGAATAGCTTGTGCAAATTTAAGTGATTTTTGTGCAAATTTCTTTATTTCTTGTGTAAATATACTTATTTCTTGTGTAAATATACTTATTTCTTGTGCAAATATTTAAAATCTAGACTTTTTATTGTGTTGGTTTTATCTTTTAACTTATGCAGTATTTTATACTTTGTGCAAATTTTAATTATTTTTGTGCAAATATCCTTATTTTTTGTGCGAATTTTAAATTTTCTTGTGCAAATTAGATATTGTTTTACTATTAAATTTTATTTGCAGACTATTTTTACATTGTTTTTTTAAAACACTCTATTATTAACTTTATTAATCTTTTATTTTATTTTTTTTGAGTAAATTTTGCACATAGTTTTTCCAACTAGGTCTTCTGAGTTGTTTTTATAAAAAAAAAGAGAATCCAATCACTGAATTCTCTCATTATTATTAAAACTTATTAATTAATAAATAATCATCTATTCCTTTTATATTTTCGTCCTTATAATATTCTTCTTTCCAAGTTATTTGAGTACATTTTATTTTATTATCCTGCATTCTCTTAAATAGCTTTACTATTCCTTTTTTCACTTCTATTTTATTGAGTACATCCATATCAAAAGCTAGAACCACTTCAGTGTATCCAAGCTCCTTAATTGCATCAATTAGTTGTTCGTGAATAGCATTAACTCCTGGTATAGCAAGAAAGCTATAACCAGACAAATATCTAGACACATCGGCTTTTAAAGGACCTTCTGTGACATATAATCTATCTTTCTTAGTTCCTTCAGCATAATGAACTCCTGCAATAGCCTTACATCCATTATTATATCCAACACTTGAAAAATATTTATATCTCAACTTCCCTTCCTTATGATCTAACCTAATTTGCAAAGATATAATCTCATTATTAAGATTTCTTATAGGAATTAAATATCCCGTTTTTCCTGCGAAACTCCACTTCCCATATTTATCTGTAAAAAATCCTGGTACTCCTTCCAGAGTAAATCCTTCTTTTATCAATTTTTCACAGATTACATTTCTATCTTTGAAATTATAAGGTATGCTTTTATAACTATTTGTTGAAATTGAAATTTCATCTAATCCTCTTTCAACTAAATCCTTGTTATGAGCTGTGTTCAAATTCAATTTCTCAAGGAAAGCTATATATACTTTATTTAAGTATGAAATATCCTTAGCATCAACTACTTTATTTGCTTCCTTAGTTTTTTCAATTATCTTCTTAGTTAATTCAACATTATTGCTATTATCTTCGCTCATTAAAGCCTTGAATGCCTCTTTATTATCACTATATCCTTTCATTTTAGAATACAGTTTAACAGCACTTCCACCTTCTCCGCACTTAATACACTTATATACATTATAATATCCTTTGGGATTTGCTAATGTTAGATATAAATGACCTGACCTATCATCACAGAATGGACATTTAGCCAGAATCCTTGTGTTATCAATAGGTTTGATTATTTCAATACCACATTTAACTGCTACATTAACAATATTAAGTGCTTCATTGTTTTGATAATCTATATTATTCTTCATTTAGTTTTATCCTCCCATTAAAGGAAAAGGAGAAATTCAATATTGAATCCCCCCTTAACTTTACTTTTGGTTTGCTACAGGTAAAACAATCATTCTATAATTGTCACCTTCAATTTTTATTGGTTTTAATTCTTCTGTATATTGTATTTCAACTGTATCATCACTTATATTACCAAGAGCATCTAATATATATTTTGGATTTAGATTAATCTTAACATCTGTACCACCTATAATTTCAATCTCTTCTCCAACCTCAACAGTATTTTCATTAGCTGAGTTACTTAATGTAACTAAGCCATTTGTTACTGTCATACAAATTGCAGTAATATCTTTCTTTGTAATGTTACATCTATTAGTTGCATTTATTAAAGCTTCTCTTTCAATCTTAAAACTTTTAGTATCTTTTATTGAATCTAATATTTTTAGATAATTAACGAAATCAACTTGCATTTTTTTTGCTAAAAATGCTATGTTATTAGATTGAAATATTACTTGTGTCTTAGTTAATCCTATGCATACATTATCTCCACAAATAGAAAAGGCCTTATTTAGAACATCTTTTTCAATAGTAAAACTATATCCATCTTCAATGGCTCCTAAAGGACTATTTGCACCTGCATCTTTATAATCAATATATTTTGACGCTATCCTATATCCATCGGTAGCTCCAACTATAAGTTTACCATTGTCTATTTTGAAATTAATTCCCTTCAACGCTGGTACTACTTCTTCATTAGCTGCTGCATGAACAACCTGTTTTACTTTGCTAAAGCTTTGAATCAGTAGGATTTTTTCAGGACTCTCTTGTTCAAAGCTAAGTTCTTTATAAACTGGTTCTTCTATAGTTGCTCTGTACTTTCCAGAACGTATTTTAGTTTTTCCATCTACTCTTTCAATTATTACTTCATCCATCGGTGAGTTCTTTAATATATTTATTGCGGTTGAGTCGAATATATAAGTTTCATTAACTGTTATATCCTCCTCTACATTCTCTATTTTACCTTGAAACATAATAGCTTCATTAGCTGCACTAACTAAAGCATTACCTTCACTAACGATAAGCTTTATAAAATCACTTACCTTTTCTGCATTTATTATTACCTCTTTAATTTGTTGTTTATTTAAAATCATTTAATTATCCTCCAGTAGTTTTTTCTTTTGTTAGTTATTTTTTGATTTAATTTACTTTCTCATGCATACATGGCATAGAACCTTGCCAAATCTCTTTTGAGATACCATTGCTACTTTACTATCAACTGTTGCATTACAAGCTGAACAATTACCATTACTTCCGTTAACATTAGTGTTATTAAAACTATTAAATCCTCCATTTTCATTAGCAAATGGATCTGAATTATTTGACTGGCTTTCTCCAAATGAATTAGCATCATTAAATTGATTGCTATTATTTTGACTTCCAGCTGAATAATTATTATTAGTGTTATAACTTTCAAATTCATTATAATCATTAAAATTATTAGAACTGTTACTGTTATAACTATTGTTATTAACACTTGAATTATCTTCAGTATTTGAATTTTCATATCGATTAGGACTATTATTCCATGACATGTTATTTTCATCATAGTTATTTGCTTTAGCCCTCATCATAAACTCTTCTCTATATTTCAAGAATATAGGGAAATGATGTTGTTCCCATAATGGTAGATATACATCTGTTGCTCTAATCATCTCATTAATTTCTGCATCATTTAAGAAACAATTAGCTGAGTTGATATCTACATAAGTATTCGTTTGATATCCAAAGCCTTCTCCATCGCTAGGTCTAGCTTTTCCTGTAGATAATGCAATTTTCCACTTGCTTGGTGATTTCATGTTTTTCTCATAAGAAATTTTTATTCTCTTTACTTCAATAAAGCCATCTCCGTAACTTTTGTACTTATTAGCTTTTACAAATCCGTAAAATGAGGTGTTGCTATAATTTGAACAGGCTTGTTCAAAATTCATGCTACCTGCACCTAATATATTTCTTAGATCTCTCCATTCATCTGCTGTGAAACAGAATTTTAATACAACCGCCTTATCTTTTTTACCCTTTGTTACATCAACTAATATCATAGATAATCTAGACATCTTTCCATGTAGTTTTGAGTATTGATACCCAGTTTCGTTGTAAAAATCATTCACCATTAAATCATCTTTTAATTCAAAAATTTTAGTTTCTCTTCCTGCTTTAAATATTTGTTTTGCACTTATCATTTTGTTTTCCTTCTTTCATTTAATTATTGTAGATTACTACTATTAGTTAGTTATGGCCATTTGGCTAGTTAGTTTTTTGTTTCATAAGTATTATGGTACTTCTGAATAAAAAAGTTGAAAAAAACTTCTTATAATTTTTATAAGAAGTTTTTTTTATATTATTATTTAGGTTTTATAGTCAATTGTTTTGTATTTATATATCTTACATATAGTCCACCATCTCATATTCAAATTCATAATAACCCAAATTATTATCAGTAAACCATTCCTCTATTAGAACAAATGTTGTTCCTTTAGCCCATATATGAAACTCTTGCTCTATATAAGTTTCATTTTTAGAATGATGATAAATCTCTAAGAAATCTCTATATAAAGGTACAATATAAAATTGCTTTATAAAGTTATCATCTATCAATTTTCTAATAAACTCACAATCCTTAATTGTATTATATTTAGTAATTTCTATCCCTATAATTTTGCCATTAGCTAAATCTATAAGTAGGTCGGCACTATAATATAAATTACCTATTCCAATTGCTATATCAAATTTTTTTACTTCCTCTTGTATTATTTTCACTTCTCCATCCAAAGTTAATATATTCATAAGTTAGTTATTCCTCCAGTTAGTTAATTTAAGCTTTTTTCATCATTTGATTAATAAATCTGCTTTTAGCTTGTTCATCACTTAAGTGATGGTATAGTTTTAAATAGCTTTTTGCCCTTGTTATAGCAACATAGAAGAGCCTTGTAGCCTCCTCTAAGTCCTCATTCCTTTTAGGGAAGTTATTCTCACAGACATTTGGTAAGTATATATGGTCAAATTCTAAGCCTTTTGATGCATGAACTGTAAGCAAAGAAACCTTACAATTAGATTCTCTCAACAGCTCTTGGCTTTCTTTGGTTTTATGATAGTACATATACTCCTCAATACTATCTCCCTCATTGAGCCTAGCTTTAGATTTTAGCCACCTCTCTATGTTTACCCTTATCTTATCACTGCCTATACCTAATTCACTTGAAATAGCGTCATATGCCCTTATAGCATCAACCTTTTTAATGCTTTTATTAAGCATCTTGTATTTTTCAGTGGTTTTATTACCTTTAAACATACACATAGCCTCAAAATAACTTATGTTGTTTTCCATAGCTTTTAATTTAATTTCCTTTGGAACATCCATAACATTGTCTATCAACATATCATTTTCAACATTTATGACAGAATCTATAATGTTTAGTATTCTATCATTTCCTTTTTCCTTCGCACTACTACAAAATTCAATATCATAGCTATTGAATAAATTTGCATAATGAGATATGTCTGCATTGGTCCTACACAATATTCCTACGCTCAAATCATCATCTACTCCAAGTATGTCTCCGATGAGCTTTATATCCTGTTGCTCCCTTGTAGTAAATTCCTCAAAACATATATCATCACCATCTCTAGTTGCAATAATATTTTTTTTAAGTTGCCTTTTATTATAGGAAATTAAATTGTTAGATGCTTGAACTATTTGGTGTGAACTTCTATAATTGATATCTAGATTAATGACTTCTGCATTATATTTCTTTTCAAAATCTAAAATGTAGTCTATTTTGGCATTATTCCATCCATAAATTGATTGTGCATCATCTCCAACACAGAATAAATGCTTATCTTCATCTATAATTGCATCTATAATTGCCTGATGTAGCTCACTTGAATCTTGTAATTCATCAACTATTAAGTAATCCACATCTGCTCTTACTTGCTCCAAAACCACTTCATTCTTTAATAGTTGAAGTGTAATTGGAATTATTAAGTCAACATCTATAACATTATAACTTTTAAGTATTTGCATATATTCTGTGAGTACTATCCTTTCAATTCCTGTGCTTCTTCCATCATAGTTTTTAATTAAGTTCTTTAAAATATTGGTTGATTTCAACTTAAACTTCTTAACTAATTGTTCTACCAATTTGGTCTTCTCAACATCTCCTAGTATAGAAGTATCTTGAAAATCACCATATTTTCTTAGAATGTTTAAAGCAAATGCATGAAAAGTTCCTACAAAAACCTTTCCTCCATTCCTTTTATCCTCTTTAATGATCCTTTCTTTCATTTCTTCAGCAGCATACCTAGTGAACGTAATACAGTAGATATTTCTAGCACCGACCCTATTGTGCATCAAGTAAGCTACTCTCATACTAACGACACGAGTTTTTCCTGAACCAGCGCCTGCATTAACTAGAACCCTTTTATGGTCAGTAGTTACTGCTCTAAGTTGATTTTCATTTAATCCTTTTAAATTCAATTTTTTTTATCCTCCATTTTCTTATCGGTCAATTAACCACGTAGTTTTTTTAGCTTTTAGCTTAATTAGTTTATCTTTCATAATTATTTTGGTATATTTTTAGTTGAAAAGTTGAAATTAAATGTGGAGGTGAAAAATACAAATGGATAAAAGAAAATTTATAACAATTGGTATTTTAAGTGCAGTCGCAATAATAGCTATTTTTATTGGTGTAAAACTTGTTACTAAACCAAGTGAAAATCTAGATATAGCCAACACAGTTAAAGTCCCACAAAAGGAAATTCCTAATGAAACTAAGGAAATAAGTAATATCGAAATTCAAGAAGATGATGTTGTCAACTTGTTTGCTATGAACTTTCCCAAAATGCCAGTGCCTAAAATAACTGATTCACTTAGTACAAATTTTGTATATAGCTATATAGTTTTCCTTGAACAAGACTACAATTTACTATCCAATGAGTTCAATAGACTTGATTCTGGAGAAGGTTCACCAAGTGATTTATTGGCATTAATTAAACCCTCTATTTTAATAACTGAAAGTAATATGGAGACATTAATTAAACTGAAGGCAAGAGCTCCTGAAAACAAGATATTTAAAGATATAATAATGAGCTACAATGAATATTTGTCAAATTTAAAATCACAGAAAAGATATTTGTTAGATAGGGTTATTGAAGAGACAGAGCCATCAGCACTAAATGGATTTTTAGAAACTAATAAAAATTTTGATATCTTCAAAAAGAAAATTACTACTTTAAAATCATATTTTGAAGTTAAGTATCCAGAAGCGCTTTTAAAATTTGAAGAGATGGTTAAAGAGTATATTGTAAAAAACAAGGACTATGATCTTGAATAATAGCAAATAAGTATATTTTTAACTGATTATTGCATAATAAGTGTATAGTTTATTTTAGGGAGGTTATTTACACATATGAATAAGAAGTTACTAATAGGATTACTATCTACTTCTCTCTTAGTTTTAGTTGGTGTTTTTGTTTATAAAAATATATCAAATTCCACCAATCCTACAGAAATTACTGATAGTGATGAAGGACCTAAAATTATTATGAATGATAATAATGAAAATTCAAATAATACTGCTGATAATACTACTGATGATAATCCAAATTTAGTTGAGGATTCAACTGATAATTCAACAAATAATGGAGAAGCACCTCAAAGTTCTACTCCTAATACAAATCCTACACCGAACCCAACTCCTACGCCTACACCTAGTCCCGCACCAGCACCAACTCCACCACCTGCGCCTACTCCTACTCCACCAACAGTAACAGGTAATTCTGATTACATGTCTAGTGTTGAACAGGAAATTTTCAATATAGTAAACCAAGAAAGGGCTAAAGCTGGAGTTCCTGCACTTGGTTATAGTAATACTATGCAGAAATATGGCAGAATTAAAAGCAAGGACATGGGCGACAGAAATTACTTCGACCACAATGATCCAGAAGGGAATTTAATTACTGTTCAAATGAAAGCTGATGGAGTAAGTTACAGTGCTTGGGCAGAGAATATAGCTTCAATTACTGGTAGTTCTTCTGGTCTAGCACAACAATTTATGAATAATTGGATGAATTCAACAGGTCATAGAACAAATATTTTATCAACCAATTACACTGAAATAGGTGTAGGTGTATATAAAGTAGGTAATAAAGTGTATGCAACCCAAGAGTTTTATAGATAAGTGTTGATATTAACAAAAATACCGATGGATTATATATTATTATCCATCGGTATTTTTCATCATTATTTTTTATATAAATTTCTAACATTTTTATCATAATTACACCATCATTCTAATAAGTCCTTATCTCTGTCTTTCATTAACTTAATATAATTTTTATTAAGTTTATTTGAAATTAAATAACTTGTTATACCTACTATTGAATAGAAGAAAATTAATTTAAAGTCAATTTTAAATGTAAACATTTCAAACACAAATAAGTTTGAAGCCGCTATAAAAATACAATTTAATTTTTTTATAGCTAATTTGTTTAAATCAACATCTTCTTTTAATGATGAAATCTCTTTCAATGTTTCTTTTTTAGTTTTTAAAAATAGTTTCATATTCTCCTCCTTTCTAATTACAAAAAAGGAGAACATGACCCCTTAAAGGCTTGTTCACCTTTAAGGTAATTAATTTTTTCATATATTTATAGATTAATCTAAATCTTAGTTCTTAGTATAAGTGCAATTAGTACTAATATTATAAATACACTTAATCTAGTTAATTTTCTAATTTTACTATATTTATTTATTGTTTCATATTTAAAATCTAGAGTAGCTTCATCTACCACTTCTATATTTTCAATTATTTTTTCATGTCTTTTTTTCATTTGATTTAACGATAGCTCTACAATTATCATTGCTACTACCAGTATTATTAATTTTATATCCATATCCTTTTACCTCATCTTACTTCATTAAAACTTTTTAAGTATATATCTTATAAAGATATATACTTAAAGTCAACTTTTATAATCCCGCAAAAGGATCAGAGTCATTATTAGTTTTTTGG
The DNA here is from genome assembly GCA_036637795.1 of Clostridium sp. Classification (GTDB taxonomy): domain Bacteria; phylum Bacillota; class Clostridia; order Clostridiales; family Clostridiaceae; genus Clostridium. Next base: position 36,095 of record JAVWLU010000006.1, read on the forward strand.
AAATTGCTATTTGAGTTATTATTGGAATTATTAAATTGGTTATTCTGATTTCCTTGATTATTATTTCCACCAAAGTCTCCAAAATCACCAAAATCTTTATTTCCATTGCTGTTATTATTATTGTTATTGTTGAAGTTATTATTGTTACTAAAATTATTATTGTTATTATTATTAGCATTATTAGTGTTATTAGAATTACCTTCTCCCTTAATTGGTGAAGTATTTTCATATCCACTTACTTCAACATAGACTACATAGACTTTTTTATTTGTTTCTTTATCATCGTACTCGCTTTGTATAAGCTTTCCTGCTATACCTACATTGTCACCTTTACTTGCAGTATCATTCATATGTTTAGCAGTTGCACCAAAAGCCTTTATATTGAAAAAGTATGTTGGTTTATCCTTTCTCATAAAGTCCTTAACAGCGATTGTATTGTTGTAAACAAATAAATCCTCTCCTATTTTGTCCATCTTTCCATCTTTAGTTAATCTTCCTATTAAATTTACTGAATTCATCTTTAGTTACCTCTATCTTTCATATATTTTAGTTAGTTTTTTTATTATTCTTTAGTTAGTTTTAGTATTTTTAGTATATAAATACTTGCATTTGCTTATTAAATGCTTGTGAATATTGAGTTGATAAATAATTTTTATTATTTTCAAATAAAGTTAAGTAATCTCCATCCTCTGAACTATCACAGTAGATATTTATGGCTTTATAATCATCATCTTGGATTACTGCTGCCCTATCTATAATATTTCCTACTCTTTGTATATTGGCATTTTCGTGAGATTTAAGCACTGAAATTATGTTATCAGTTACAGCTTGTAATTCTGGAGCATTAATTACTTCCTCAACTTGCTGATGTTGCTCTCTAATCACTTCTTGCTCTTGTACATTGTTTGTTTGATATTCATTGTTATCACAGTTAGAAATACTTTTTACTCTTGTAATTTTAATAAATGCCATCTCCACAAGTGTTGAAACGTATGATGTTACTTTAAATTTTGATTGAGTTTCTTGTAAAATATCTAAGATATTTAAAATCTCATCAAAACTAATTACATTTGCAAATCCTTGAATTACATTTATATCTTCATCTGCCATAGAAATAATTCTTGTATCTGCTCCTGCTTTTAATACCATTAAGTTTCTTGAAATTTCTATAAGTTCATTTACAAATGATTCTATGTTCATACCATTTTCTAAGACATTATAGAAGTTTTCAATTGCACTTTTACTATCTCTTTTTATAAGAGCATCTAAAATTGAAAAACATATTGAATTAGTAGTTACTCCAGTTACTTGACATACATCTCCATATGTTCTTTTACCTGATGTTATAACTAATTCCATAAGGCTTAATGCATCTCTTAATGCACCATCTGCTAATTTTGCAATTAATGATAATGCTTTTTCTTCTATCCCTGCATTTTCCTTAGCATTAATAAAATTCAATCTACTTAAAATATCATTAGTTCTAATTCTGTTAAATGTGAACTTTTGACATCTAGATAATATAGTAATAGGTAATTTCCTTGCTTCCGTAGTACATAAGATAAATACTCCATAGACTGGTGGCTCTTCTAATATCTTAAGAAAAGCATTAGCTGCTGAATTAGATAGCATATGTGCTTCATCTATTATATAAATCTTATATTTTCCGTTAGGAGCATATTGCATACTATTAATTATATTTCTAATATTATCTACTCCGTTATTACTCGCAGCATCTAGCTCAATTACATCCTGTGAATTTCCCTTATCTATGCTTAGGCATGATTCACAAGAACAACATGGCTCTCCATTTAAAGGTCTTTGGCAATTTAAAGCCTTTGCTAGTATTCTTGCACTTGTAGTTTTTCCAGAACCTCTATTACCTTCAAATAAGTAACTATGAGCTACTGTATTATTTACAATTTGCCTTTTTAATATCTCTGCATTTGCTCCTTGCCCAATAACTTCTTCAAATTTTGTTGGTCTATATACCTGATATAACATACTTAGTTCTCCATTCTTCCAATTATTTTTGTTATTCCAATCTCTAAATCGAAATTTTTATCTAGTTCGTTTTTTAGCAATACTTCCGTAGCGTACTCTAGGTCTATTTTGCTTTTTATAGCTTCACTTGTCAGTATCTTTAACCTGTAAGGATGTATATAACTACCCTTTCCAGTCGCAAGTTTTTCTCTTCTATAAAGCTCTTCCCTAAGATCACAGCTATTATTTGTAAGTTCTTTAATTTGTCTCAATGAATTAAAGTGTTTTAACAAAATTATATTAATAGTTACCTTATTTTCTTTCTCTAGTAACTGCTTTAATATATCTAGTGTTAAAGTTAAATCCCTTTGTGAAATTGCTCTAATCAAGTCAAATACGTTATTCATAAATGATTTTGATATATAATCTTGGAGATTAATATTTCTGTCTAGCATCCTCAATTTTTCAATATCATTTACTACAACATCCATATTATCTGCATCCATAAATATATTTGCATCCACATGAGCTAAACCTTTTTCCTTTAATAAAAACTGTACTTCTTGAAGATTTATAGTAATTGATTTAATTACTTCAATTCCTTGCTTAGAAAATAGATCTACAGTTCCTTTATCACCTTTATCAAGCTTATCCTTGCAATAATAAACACAAATTAATATTGTATTTTTCTGATTCTTAATTGCATCAGTTATTTTCTTCAATTCAGCTTTAGTAAACAATGATACATTAAGTTGAATTACTCGATATTGGTCAATAAAAGGTAGCGTACTGATATTAGTTAGTAGGTCCTTTATATCAATTTTTTCAGATATCTTTGAGTAGTTCATATCTTTTAATTGCAAAGGAGCTGTAACTTTATCAATTTCTTTCTTTACGTGATAATAATTATTTACTATCAAAAGTTTGCTTTTGTTCATTTAATTTTCCTCCATTTTTTTATTTAGTTGAATACAACCATTTAGTTAGTAAGCTAGTTAGCTATGTTAATTAAGTGTTTCATTGTTATTATGGTGCTATTGAATGAAAAAAGTTGAATATTTATTTTAAAAAATTTTCTACAAAAAAAATAAGAGAAATTATTATATAATTTCTCTTATTTTTCATATTTTATTGATTTTAAAACAATTTAATTTTATCAGCTGGACTATTAGCAATAGTGCTGTTGGCCTTTATATATCTTCTAGTAGTCTCTAATTGACTATGATTAGCAAATTCCTGTAGTTGGACTAGTGGTACACCTGCCTCATAGAGCATTGTTATTGAAGTATGTCTGGTGCTATGTACTTTAATATGCTTCTTTATATCACAGTTTTTCAACCTGGTTTTAATTATATGGTTGAAAATGTTAGATGAAAGCATTTCCTTACGCTTCTTACTAGCCACAGTTGTTCCACGAAAGATATAATCCTCCTCGTGATCCTCATAATTTCTATTGCTTATCTCCAAATATTTATCTATTAATCTCTTAACATCATCAGTTAATTTCGCATTATGGATTTTCTTTCCCTTTTCAGTAATAACCTTAATCCCCCAAACTCCTTGAAAGTAGAAAATATCTTTCAACTTCAACTTTCTTATGTCCGATTTTCTAAGAGCTGTTGTGAATGCAAGGCTTAATAAAGCTTTATCTCTTAAATCTATCTCTTTATCTTCCTCTATACTATTCATAAGCCTTATCAACTCTTCCTGAGTTAGTGCTTGTGTCTCCTCTGATACAAGTTTAGGCTTGTCATCCTTTAACCCGGCAAATGGATTGTTGCTTATTATCGTTAGATGCTCGCTATTATGCTTTGTAAGCCATTTATAGAATGAGGATAGACAAGATATCCTATTATGTACTGTTCCACTCGCTAAGCCTTCTCTCGTGAGTTTCTGAAGGTATTCATAGCATTGATAGTATTGGACAGCTACAACTTCATCTATAGTTATATTCTCAATTTCCTTATTAAAGAATGATTTTATGGCATTCCTGTATGTTTTTTCTGTATTTTCACTTTTAATTCCCTTTATTTCAAGGAATTTTTCTATGAAATGCTTGTCCCCTTCATTTCTGAAAAAGGAAACAATATCTCTGTGATACTGCTCCATTTCATTGGTCCTTATATTTAAAGTTAGTTTATTCTCCATTTTAGTTACTCCATCCCTTAGTTAAGTTGTTGGTTGAGTTAATAATATGCTTCTTCCACAATTTCTCCAATTACTTCTGTTTGGTATTTTTGTAGTTCTTCATCTGCAATAAGTGTAAAGAATGATCTATTCCTTCTAGTCAAAAGTTTATCTCCATTCTTGTCTTTCTCTAATGTTTTTAAATAAGCTCTAAATAATACATCTTTAGCTAATCCATGCTTTATATCTCCATATAGTGCATCTAATACATTTGCTAAATTTATATTTTCAACCATTATTCCTGGTATCCATTCAATTGCCTCCACTTTTACTTTCTCTGTTTCTAAAATATTATCTTTATTACCTTTACTAAATCTCGTTTCATGGTCAATAACTTTAAATATTATTGAGTTAACACTCCTACCTATTTTTTTTTCAACTAATTTATCTTTATCTATAGTCATAGAACCAGTATTATTTATTTCATCTATAGCTTGTAATATAACTCTTTGTTTAAAATTTCTATAAGCCTTATATTTTTCTCCTATTTTGAAATGTTCCCTAAGTTCTTCAACTGTAAATTCAATCTCATTTTTTGTACCTGTCCAGCTTCTTAGCAGTACATATAGCGATTGTGCATATTGCCCTTGTAGGCTAAATAAAGTAGCCAAGTTTACGGGTGTAAACCCTACATCTAAATTATAAAATAAGTATATATATAACTTAGCATCTAAATTAATAATATATCCATCTTCATTTTCTGTTACTGTCCCAATAAGTTGTGACATAGTGCTACTTTTTTCACCTGTACTAAATTTAAATATTGCAGATTGTAATGCATTAAACCTTTTATCTATTTCATCTTTAGTTCTATCATTTCTCCTTTGCAATATTTCATAGATTTCTTCATTTTTAAGTTTACACTTAAGTATATCCATATTTTCTAGCTTTTCTAATATAATTCTTTGCTCTTCAGTAAGCTCTTGACCTTTTTTTATCTTTATAATCAAATCTCTGTTATCTCTTTGAATGTTGTTTAAAATTCTATAATAAATTTTGTTTATTTGAGCATCAATTTCAATTTTCCCTTTGACAATATTATTGGGAGTATTTACTATCTCATTTTTCATAATCAGTACCTCATAATTTATTTAATTACTATATCTACTATTATAAACTATTACAAGAATAAAGGCAACACATAATAAAATCTGTTGCCTTTAAAGTATCAATCTGTTGCCTTTACATTTAAAGTATCAATCTGTTGCCTTTAAGTATCAATCTGTTGCTTTTAAAGTATCAATCTGTTGCCTTTAAGTATCAATCTGTTGCCTTTAGGTATCAATCTGTTGCCTTTACATAAGTTAAACATAGTAAATTCAGTACTTTAAGGGATGTCTAAATACTAATAAATACTAATAAATACTAATACCTAAATACTAGAGGAAAAGGTATGCCTCTACATCTAGTATTTTAATTTTTTTTATAATAACCTTAATAGAAAAAAATTGCTGTTATAGTCTTTTTTAGGTCACATATTTAACCATTAAATAATTCTTTAGTAGAATTATTTGAATTAATGGAATTGCCCTTACTACTACTAATAGTTTTATTATTAGTATCTTTATTTTCTAGTTGTAGATTTACCGATTTCGGTTTATCCGTTTTCGGTTTTCCTGCATTCGGTCTAAAGTCTCATTTTAAACACTTCCAATGGTTTTAGATTTTAGTAAACAATATATTTTATAAAATGACAATGTTTAGAATCAGTCATACTAAAAATCTTAATCTGTCATGTTTTCATAATTGAAATAGACTAAATATAAATTATTTGTTCTAAGTTCTAACTTTATTATTTACCTTAATTCAGATTAAAAGCAACAAATAATGAAATCTGTTACCTCCAAAGTATCAATCTGTTGCCTTTAAATTAAAATTGCAAATAGTTTCTAAGGGTACTATTATATTCTTGAAAGGACTCTTGCAAATCATGAAATGATAGTAAGCTCTTTAGGTTACTGAACCCTATAAATGAGATTAAAATAATACTTTATTAGTTTCTGTTGGAATACTTTATTTGATATATTAATATAATTATAAATAGATAAATCTACCATCACAGGACAAGTGCATGTTTACGTGCATAATTTTAGCATACAGTATATAATATAACCGCATACTGTTTATCCTCTCATAAAACCCTTCTTAAACTCACTGTTTGTCAAACTTCCAGCGATTAGGCATGAAATTAAAATAGGCGTAATTTTGAAGAAATATTAACTATTTAAAAATAATTAGGCATTTAAATAAAAAAGATTAGGCAAGTTAAAAATATATACATCTTGAAGTGACAATAAAACTACACTTTCTGTGGATAAGTCTGTGGAAAATGTGTGAATAATACTGTGGACAACTTATATTGGTAAAAAAATAAACCATGTTCTGCCTTAAACAGTTCATGGTTTTTACTATCCAGTTAATCTTAATATAATTTTGTATGCACAAATAGACCTTAAAAAATTAAATTTTTTAAAGTCCTAGCATTGTTTTTGCTATTGGATCATCAATAGACCAATTACTTCTTACAAAAATATCAGTACCTGTACCAATCAAATATTTTGCAAGGGAGCTAATCTTAGTACCACCAAATAGTATTTTATTTATAGCTCTTGTAGTAACCCATCTAAATTGAGTGCTTGTATACGTTTTTAGGGTTCGAAGAGAAGTAACTACAAATTTCTCTTCTAGTTTGAAGTTTCTAACTTCTGCAATTTCTTTAAGTATCTCAAATTTCTCTTTATATTTATTTACTAACTGCAAGTATTCATCCTGTAAAGATATAGACTTTATATCTGTAAACATAGTACGTATTATATTAAATTTAAACTTAGCAGATTTCTTTGTATAGGAATCCTCTACCCCTTGGATAAGATCCTTATTGTCATTTATAAAACTTTTTATTATTAATCTAGCATAATGTATATTATTAGTACCAAGAATACTAACCCAGTTAATATTCTTTTTAGCTAATTCATCAAATGATTTTTCTACATTTACTAGGAAATCAGCTTTATGGATACGCCTGAAAGTTTTTTTCTGAGAATTAGTGGTCATGCACTCCATTGTAAGTAAGCTAAATAATAATAACTTCTTGTCATTTTTACTTGCAGCATAAAATCTTTCTGTGAAGAAGATAGATTTAAGAGATAAATAACCTTTTTTCTTTGATTTTATTGCTTCATCATCAGTATCTTTAATTTGGCTCACAGCTGAAGTTAAATTAGGTAGATACCATGCTGATAATTTTTCATCATAACATAAAGTGCCAAGAGTTTTTAATTCTCTAAGGCAACCTTCTACAGTTTCTCTTGATTTTAAGCATTCATTCTCAGTCATAATAACTTTAGCAAGACTATAAATGCTTCCAGTATTAGAAAAAATGATAAACCTTGGTTCTGTTGAGCCATTCTCTAGTTTAAATTTAATTTCAGTTGCACAGATGGCAAGTGTATTATATATGTCTATAATTTTATTGCTTTTTGAATTAAATAATTGAATATAATCATAAACTGCACCTTTAGTTGCCATATCTGAACAAGCCTCCTTACACTAAATTTATCATGTTATTTAATTGTAAAGTACTAAATAAAAAGAGGCAAATTGGTACAAATCTGGTCTGAAAAATAAAGAAAAGTCGGTATTTTTGTTACGTATGAGTGAAAAATCAGATAAAATAATACTAATTACACAAGAAAATATGTAATAAAAAGTAAAAATAAAGATAAGTCGGTATTTTCGTTACGTTAACTTTAAAACCATTGAAAATACTTGCTTTTAAGCATAGCAAATTAAGCATAGTTCACTAAATAAGAAAAAATCACAAAAAAATTTTTATTTTATAAAGAAAAGTCGGTATTTTTGTTACGTATAACCAAGACAATATCAATTTAATTTCAAAAATAAAGAAAAGTCGGTATTTTTGTTACGTAAAAACTAAAAAAAATAGATTTTATATAAAAATAAAATGCAAAAAAAATTTTTTATACATGAAAATTATAGAGTAAATTGAATTATAAGTTATAATTCTTTAGTTAATAAAGCAAAAAAACTATTCTTAATAAAAAATAAAGAAAAGTCGGTATTTTTGTTACGTGAAATTCTGAAAAATAAAGAAAAGTCGGTATTTTTGTTACGTGAAACTCTAAAAATAAAAAAATGATTATAATTAAAAACTATATAAAATCTATAACTATAGAGTTTGAGTACTGACTTTGCTATAATGATAAGTATATTCAAGAGGAATTAGGTGGAGAAAATGAACGACTTTGTTAATGAGGTTTATAATTTATACAATAATGAATGCAATCAAATAATTGATGATATATACAACTCTTTAAAAGTTGAGCTAAATAATATAGACAATTATGAACCAAACATGTTTAAAGAGGATTATGAAAAGCATATGAATGCTATTAGAAAAAAGAAGGCAAGATGGTGTTATGACTATATTAATGATAAGAATAGCAGATATGCAAAGGATTTAGAACTTGCAAACTCGAATTTAAAGATATTAAAGGAACGTAACTACAGTGAAGATAAGATAAAGGAAGGATTTAGATTATTGTTTGCGGTAGATAGTATTGAGGAACTAGAATATGCATTAAAAAAAGATATCATTGAATGGCGGAATGATGTAAACTCCTATTTTTCACAGTTTAATAAGTTCAAACCGCTTGTTGGAAGGACTTTAAGTGCTGCAATAAAAAATGATATACGTATCTTGTATTTCAAAAGAATAATGAGTAAATTGAATGAAGAATATAGTAATATCACAAGAATACCATCTTTCATTGGAGCAATAGGTATTGATACTACAAATAGGAATAAAATTTGGAGTGGAAATGTTGAAGGAGAGCTTGGATTGACTGGGGGAACAGAAAGGTATTTAACAACGCCTGATGAAAGTGATGAATTATTAATATCATTAAAAAATGAAGTGGTAAAAAGGCTTGAAGGTCAACAAGCGGTAGAAGATGTTATGACTAAAATAGCGTTAGTTCAAGCTATGAAAGATTTTACAAATTTAGATGTAGCAATAATAAATTGTTTTTATACAGACTTGTATAACGTTGTAAATGAAAGTATGGAGCCAATAAGTATATATAGCTTGATTAAAAAACTTAACCTGCCAGACAATGGAGTTAGTTATGAGAGTGTAAGAAATAGCTTACTTAAAATAGGAAGTGTAAACATGAGTGCATACTATGCTACTTCGGATACAAAGGTTTCTCTTGCAGGAGGAATACTTGAAGTATATATGAAAGATAGCGAGGTAATAGTAACTTTAGGAAGATTTTTAAGACAGCTAGCTATAATGAATTCAACATTTAATTTCAATACAGATGTATATAGTAAATTAAGTAAGGATTCACAACAAATAGCTATATGGCTTCAAAAGAGAAGATTAAGAAGATTTACAGAGGGGAATTTTGAAAAAGATATGATAAGTATCTATCAGGTAGCTAAGAGTATTAAGAGCCAAACTAGTAATACTTCATTGCTTAAAAAGAGAATAGATAAGGTATTAGCAGAGTTAATTGAAAATTCGCTTATAGTATCATCATTTGAAAAGCCAAGAGGAAGTATATATTACTACATTAATTACGTTAGATTACCAGAAGATATTGAGAAAAAGATAATTAACAAGGAGATAAACTCTGGTGAGTTAATTGAGGGAGCGAATTATAAAACATTAGAATTAGTATAATTTAGAAGGATTAGGTTTCCCTAATCCTTCTTTTTATTGTAATATCTGATTGATTATAGAATCGGCTTCATTAATATGCTTGTAGAAAAAGTTAAGTATAGTTTCCTTAAAAAGCAGGATAAGTCCAATGACTATAAAAAATATTAAAATTTTCTCAATTGCCTTCTCTCTATGGAAAATCCATTTATATAATCCACTAAACATTTAATAGTACCTCTCTTACATCAATTCTTTTGTTAGTTAAGTTTTTCATCATTAGTAAAACTCCCTTCTGTTTATATGAAATAAGGGAAAGGAGTTCCCCATAGGGAAAGTTTTATCCTTTCCCTATGGGTTGTAATATTAGTTAATTTAAAAATAAATAGAAATTTTATAAACCAAAATGTTTATACCATCTATCTACTACCTTTGCTCTATTATTTGCAATATATTTCATTATTTTCTTTAAATCACTTGATGAAATTTGACTGTTATTATTACAAAGTTCAATTCCATCAGGTTTAATCCAAATCTTTGTTGCATCTTCAGTTGGTTCACCTTTTGATATGTGAATATGAATTGGCTCTAATTTTCCACCAGAATATTTATTTGACCAAAAATACAGCTTAAAACCTAAAAAATCTAACAAGGCTTTAGGCATTATCTACACCTCCATATTCCTTTGCTAATTCCCAAATTAAAGGTGCATTATTTTTAGCATAGTCCTCTAGTTCAAATAGTTCATCTTCATTAAATCCCATAACCTTAGTAAAGTTATAATTTGGCAAAACTAGCTCAGCTATATCAAAGCTTCCTTTAGAATTAGTTTTCTCAAAATGTAAAATAATAGTTTCAAGATAATTATTTTCTATGATACCACTATGAGTTAGAATAACATCGTCAACTGTAGAGTAATAATATCTCATTTTATAGACACATCCTTCTATCTTATTAATATAATTAGAGTATATCAAATATATTAATAAATTCAATTATTATCCTTTCTAGCAATAGACCACCATAAGAGTGAGGTCTATATCGAGGCAATAAATCATCTATGGCTTAAGTATTCATCTATCATTATAGAATCTTCAAGCACATATGAGTTAAATATTACTTCTAGAATGCTAATTTCTGAATTAGTGGGATTTCTCCTCATAAGATCCTGAAAAGAAAATCTTAAAAACATATCTGATTGGATAAGTCTTTTCATAGTTTCAACATCAAATTCTACATTATTAAACAAATTATTCATCATTTAAAACCTCATATCGCCTTCAATTGTGTGATCTGTGAAGTCTTCTGATGATAATACTATCTCAGAGGCCTTATACATATCCTCAGCTATTGATTTAGCCTCATCTATGCTATCAGCAGGAATTGTGATAGTTTTTTGTAATGTTTCAGTTATAGTTATTTCAAATTCTTTTTTCATAATTAGTTAATCCTCTTTTCATAATTAGTTATTTTTAGTCTAAAGTTTTTATTTTCCTTACATCAAAGTTATCCATGATGTAGTCATATTCCCATTCGGCAGTAACAATAGCAGTAATATCTACAGCTTCGCCATCCACTCTGTAAGTTATCTCTTTCTTCATTTGTAGTTAATCCTCTTTCTATAAGTTAATTAAGTTAATCTTGTCCATGTAGTTTGCAAAATCAATATGCTTAATAGCACCAATTAGCAGGATATTATCAAAGTAATTTTTAAGAATATCAATATTTCCTAAAAGTATATCTAAGTTAATAACATCTAAATTTTCAATGTTATCTAATGCCAGAATTTTTAAACCCTGATGATCCTGATACATTGCAGCAATTAATGAAATTAAAAATATAAGTGATTCACCTTTTGATAAACTTTCAAAAGTAATCTTCATATTTCCTTCATTAACTAAACCATATACAACCTTCTTTTTATCTGTTTCAATAAAAGCTTTCTTCCTAAACCCAATCTGCGATAGTATTTCATTCATAGTTCCTACAAATGGTCCTATTCCAGAGTTTATTATCTTAAGCTTAATATCAGATAGTGTTTTTTCACACAATTTATATTGGTCTAGTTTCTGTTGTTTTTGCTCTCTTTCAAGTTCATTTCTTTCAATCAAGATTAGATTTTCTCTACCCTTTATTTCAGCCTTAAACTGTTCTTCAAGCTCAACAATTTCATTTCTCTTAGTTAGAAGTATTTTTTCTTGAAGAGAAGTATCAGAAATACTTTTAGTATTTCTAAGAAAATCTTCTACCACTTCAAGCTCATATTTTTTCTTCTCAAATTCTTTAATTGAATTTTCAATAGAGGTAACTTCATTTCTCAAAGTAGCTATAATATCACGATGTTCATTACAAACACGCTGATTAGCTTGACTTTTATTAAGTAAATCTCTTTTTTGAGAATCTATTGATTTATAGGAAGTTCCTATTTTATTGTATTCTTCAATTAGCTTATTTTTTTCAGCCATACACTCATTGAAAAGCCCTGATAGTTGTTTCAAGGATTCATTAAAGCTATCTCCATTTAGGCATCTAATATTAGAATTAATGGCACATTGCTTAGTGTCCTTAATAGCATTAATTTTCCTTCCAAGGTCCTTATAATAGTTCATCTTCTCATCATACTTAGCACCAGAAACTTTTATAGAGTTTCCTTGATTATCTAGGGCATTAAGTTGTTGAGTAAGTGATTCTAACTCTTGGTTAATATCAGTATTAGAGTTAAGAGCATCTAACCTTCTATTAATTTCAACTTCTATTTCAACTTTTCTTGAATTTAAGGTTGAAAGTTTATCACTTTCTTTTGAAGTAGCTTCTTTAAGCAAGGTATATTTCATCTCCATTTGAGTTCTTTTAACCTTTTCTCTTTTTGCAACTTCAATAGTAGAATTAAGTTTGTTATACTCTTCTCTTTTGGCTTTAAGAGTATTTTCTAAGTTTGAAATCATAGCATAACTATTATTCATAGTATTTTTCAGTTCAGTTAATTGAATAGTAGTTGACTCCATTGCCCTAATTTCACGTGAGTATAGTCTTTTGCTTGTAGATATCACAGATAACATATTATCTATGTTAGATTCTATTGGTAGACTATCATCAAAATCTTCTAGGACTTCTTGGGCCATAGCTGCGGGTAAGTTATTATAAAGATTAGTTTCTAAAAACTTCTTATCTATAGAATTGTTAGATACTAGAGAGTAAATTAGTTTAGATCTTTCAGTTGAAGATAATACTAAGAAATTTTCAATATCAAAAACTGTTTTATTGATACCTAAATTACTTATTATTTCTTCATTCTTTTTGTCCAACTTATTTTCTTCTGTACCTGAATAATATAGTTCCTCTTTACACTTTCCACCTTTTTGAATTGATATCTTTCTTTCAATGAATTCATTGTTGACTTCAACTTTTACACCAAGGTCTAATGAATTTTTAGATAATTTCATAATCTCATTAGATTTTTTATCTACCCCAGGCACATAGCCTAAAGTTGAAAATATGATACCTTGAATTACAGAAGATTTTCCTGCACCATTCAATCCAGCTACTACATCAACACCTTTTAATTCAATTCTTTTGTTGTCATACTTTTTAAAATTTGTTAGTTCGATACTTTTAATCATTAGTTAATTCTTCTCCTTTTTAGTTGTTTTTAAATTTAGCTGAGTACAGCTATTTAGTTAAGAGACGTAAAGTCATTAGTTTGTTTTTCATAGGTATTATGGGTTTAATTTAGTTGAAAAGTTGAATATATAATAAAAAAATATTTGGGGGTATTCATAAATTATAAATATATATAACTTATACAGATTAGCAAAAATAAAAAAGAGCTATTAGATAAATTTAGCCCTTTTCTAAAAATATATAAAATTTATTATTGGCATAAGACTTTAACGGTGAAAGTAATTGTAGATGTATCGTTAGGTGCTATATTAGCCATTGCAAATCCGTTACTAGGGTTTGCACCTGTCTGTTTAATGCCATTTATCCTAACAGAATCAACCTCAAATACTGTTCCATTTGGGATAGTATCTTTAAAACTTATATTTTGTGCAGTTACAGTTCCTGTATTTTTCGCTACTATAGTATAAGTAAGTATATCATTGCAGTCAGCAAAGCTTTTATCTACATATTTTGTTATATCACTAAATGAGGCATAAAGGACTTTAGTATTAACTATATTTGTTCCAGTGTTTTTTACTATAGTAGTAGTGTTTACTGAGTATAAATAGTTTATTGTGGCTACATTTGGGATTGGATTTGGGTTTGGAGCTGTATTTATTTTAATTTTAAAAGTTATTGTTGAAACTCTACCTATACCTATTGAATTTGGAAGTGTAACACCGGGAGGATTAGGAGAGTTAGAGATAGGAGTACTGTCTTGAAAGAAACTTCCTAGGACTAAACTGGTATCACTAGGAATTGTATCTATAAATACAATGTTAGTTGCTGTAGTATTGCCTATATTTTTAATTGGAATAGTATAGGTTAGAATATTACCAATATCAGCTATAGTTTTATCTACTAGTTTAGTTGCAGTTAAATTAGCTTCTAAGATAGTTGTAGTCACAGTATTTGATACTATATTTGGAACTGTGTTAGCAGATATATTTCCTATGTTAGATATTAGGCTTGGGGATGGAATTGTTGTTACAACTACACTAAATGTTATAGTTGTATTACCTGGTCCTATTGAACCTATATTTACACCAGGAGGATTAGGATTAGCACCTGTAATAGTAACTCCATTGACTTTAAAACTATCTGATATGAAGCTTGTGCTTGATGGAATAGTATCAAAAAATATAGCGTTAAAATACTTATATACGGTATCTCCAGCATGAACAACTGTATAAGTTAACGTATCACCAATAGTGGCAATAGACTTATCTACGTATTTAGTAAGTGTTTGTAGTCCGAAATATAATAACACCAAACCATTACCACCAATCGAAGTACCTATAGGTGGCAATGGAGGAAGGTATCCAACTCCGGCACCTACACTATAATCTGGATCATTACTATTTGGAGGCAATGCATTGGTTTTAGTTGTATTTTGAGTGGCCGCTTGAGTTTGTGCATTAAATATAATACTTGTATTTATAAATCCAGAACCACCACCACCGGGTTGTTCTTGTTGAAGCGATGAAACAAGTTCGTTTGAACCAGCACCACCACCACCACCAAAGAATCCACCTCCACCGCCTCCACCGCCTCCAATCCCGTTAGAAACTTCTTGACCACCTTTTCCACCTTGGAGAGAAGAACCAGAAGATCCAGACGTACTGGCTGATGTTCCAGCGTAACTTCCACCAGACCCTCCAACTAATTGTGTGGCTCCTTTGGCAGTAATGGCTGTTGGTGAAGTTAAGTTTGTTAAAACTGCATCATTACCTGACAAGCCACCACCATTTCCACCGAAATATAAGTTTGAAGATACATTACCGATACCGACACCACCACCACCACCTGCCACTATGAAAGGTGATTGTCCTTGAAATGCAATGCTACTATATCCACCACCACCAGAGCCAGCAGATGCAGCTACGCCATTTCCTCCAATTCCACCACCAAGAAATGAAGATGATGTTGAACTATTAAAATAACCTGCCCTTCCAACAACAACATCCAGTCTTGTTTGATATTGAGAAACAAAAATTTCCCCATAGGAATATCCTCCAGCACCAGGAATTGAGTTTGCCGTTGAACCTGATTGAATTCCACCTCCTGCGCCCCATAATTTAAATGCAAACCATGAAACACCTATTGGGGTAATTATAGTTTGAGGTATTGTATTGTTTACAAAGTTTACTCTATTTATAAAAATTGGCATTAGATAACTCCTTAATTAAGTGGTCTATAAATCATTATATTTTTTTATATGATTTTTGACACAAAGAAACCCACTTATATTACTAAGAATATGAGTGGGTTCTAAGTTATACTTATTTAATTATTAGTTGTCTTATTCTTTCAGAGATATAATTCTTCATAGAATTAAAATCTAAATCTAAAAATCCATAACCTAGATCATTATCTATAAAATCAGATAGGCATGAAACATCATATCCAGGACATTTCCCAACAATACTACATTCTAAATCGAATATCAAATCATCTGGAGTTGCAAGAATATCATTAATTACTAAATAATAAGCACTTATAAGAGAGTGATTACTAAAATAAGGTTCATTTCCAGTTTCAATAAGATATTCTTTTATCTGTGAAATATTTTCAAAAGCTATGCTTGAATCTGTTGGCTCATGATAGATTGAGTAGAGATTTACTCCATCAATAATATCTTTGAAAAGTATAAGTTCATTAAGTTCGATTTTTTCCATTGTGTTCATCAAATTACCTTCTTTCTTTTAATTTAGCTGATAACAGCAATTTAGTTGATATGCATATAGCCAGTTAGTTAAGTATTCATAGTAATTGTGGTATTTTAATTCATTAAAAGTTGAAAAAAATTATTTTTATTAAAGGCAAGAACCTTTCAAAATTAATATAGTTTAGGGGAAAAGTAATCACTAACTACATTAATTTCAAAAGCTCCTTGCCTTTAATAAAAATAATATAAGAAAACTGGGGTAATTAAGATGATTATTAGAAAAAATGAGAGAAATGAAATTGTAATACATATGTACACATAGTAATTGTAATACATAAACAAGTAATACAGTTAACGAGAATATGCAACTAAATATATATAGATTTGTTGAGGTAGGAAAATTATGGTACAATTATAGAGTGAAAAAGTAATACATATACAATGTAATCTTATGTATTACATTAAATTATATAGAGAGGTTGAAAAAATGAACGAAATTAAACCAGCTACATTTAGGCTAGGGACAGATGCAATAGATAAATTCAAAACCTTAGCAGGAGATTTAGGATTAACGCAGGATAAAATGTTTCAGGATTTACTATCAACATTTGAATTGGAACAAGCTAAAAATACAGTAAGTGATAGAAGTAAGGAAATTGAGGAATTTCAAAGTTTAGCTCACAGATTAATAAGGATTTATATTAATTCGTTAGAATTAAATCAAAATAGTGAGGAAAGAATTAAAGAATGCTTTGAGGAGCAATTGATTTTAAAGCAGGACCTAATATCTACAATGCAGGGGCAATTAAATAAAATTAAAGATGAATTGAAAGAGAACAAATCATTATTAGATATAACTATAAATGATAAGATTAAGTTGAATAAGGAAGTTGAAAACACTAAAAGTATATTAGAAACTAAGGAAGCTCTTCTAAATGAATATACTAACAAGATAGATACCTTAACATCACTTGTTACTGAATATAAGATATATAAGGATTCAATTGAGGAAGTTAAAATTGAATTAGATACTGAAAAGAAAACCAATGAAATAATTATTTATGAAGGTAAGGAGCTTAGATTAGAAAATGATAATTTGAAAAATCAAATTGAAGTATTAAATAAAAATATAAATGAATATAAGGATACAATTAAAGAAATTAAAGAAGAAAATAAGATAAATATAACTGAATTAAAGGCTGAAAGAGAAGTTATTGTATCTAATAATGAAAATAAAATTAAGGATCTATTACTTAAACATGAAAATGAGGTTAGTGAATTAAAGAAATCTAATGAGAAAACTATTTCTGAGATGAAAGCTGAACATAAAAGCGAAATTAGTGATAGATTAGAAACTGATAAGTCATATATTAAAGAGTTAAAGTTAGAGAAAGAAGTTATAGAAAGTAATAATGAAAAGAAAATTAATGACCTATTAGCAAGACATGAGAAGGAGATTAATGAGTTAAAAGCAACTAATGAAAAAACCATAACTTCATTAAAATCTAATTATGAGAAAGAATTAAGTGAAATTGAGAAAAGAGCAAGTGAAAAAAAGCAAATGGAGATAGATAAATTAACAATTAAGTATGAAAAAATGTTACTTCAAAAAGAAAGTACTGATAAAGCTAAAGTTAATAAGAAATAGATAACAAAAAACCCTCTAGATTAATTTATTTTTAAATCTAGAGGGTTTTTTAATTACTGGAGTTATACATATGAAAGAAATTTGTTTGTTTGTCATTACTGTAGTATATATAACTTCAGTAATTAGAGGTCTTCAATACGATAGTATTAGCTAAATTTTAATAACTATACTAATATTGCCTTGTATCTGTAAAATAAAGTACTTTTAGATTTTGAAGATTATTTTTACACCTCAAATCCCAAAATTTTTTAGTGTAGATAAATATCTTTTTTTCTGTAGGAACTTTAAGTGCTACCATATCTCTGTATATAATTATGTCCCATTTAGACTTGTCCCTACCAGATACAACTTCTAAAAAGTCATTGATATTTATAGTGTTATTCTTTATTGCCTTAACTATAACAGTGTCATTTATTATTATTTTCCAACTGGAATTAGGGCTTTGAATTACTAAACTATAACCTGTTATCATTCGTTAATCACCTTACTTTTAAAGATTTCAAAATATACTATATGTAAATATACTATGCAAAATGGTAGTGGATTTGTGATATTTTTATTTGAAAATACAAAAAAATGTATTATGAATAAAGTATTTTATAGTTGAAAATTAAAATGTAAAAATATATTAAGATATGTAAATTATAAATGTAGCAATTTATGTAAATCTAAATATTATAAAATATAAAAATCTTTAAAAAGGAGGGTAAAGATTTGGGGATAGAAAGTGATACAAACCTTGAAAGCACTATCTTATATGACTTAGAAGAGAATGAAATAGATGTAAAAGAATCTAATTTTTACGATATTGATGCATACAATCTAGCTAGTAATAAAAATTCTAATTCATATGCAAGTTCACAGAGCTTAACTTATACACTTAGATATATGTATACCTTTGTATGTAATAATGACACATTTTCAAACCTATTATCGACGCTTGCATTAAAAGGTATAAGTATATCCATGATAAATACCTCTATTGTTGAATTAGCTAAAGAACCACAAAATAGTAAGATTAAAATGTGTTTAGGAAAAGATAATTTTGATACTAATACCATAAAGGATAAGTTTGAGCAGCTGCTTAGAAATTATGGTATTAGCTTTGGAAGAAAAAGTTGCATACAAATTGTCACAGGTGGAACAGATAAGGTGATGGCAAACCTATATAAGATTTTATCACCGACGACTATAGTTGAGGACTTGGAGTATGGGACAAATAATTCAATTTTTATAAGGTGTAAGGATATTAAGCTTGCAGATAGATTGGTTAGTTGTTTTGCAACAAGGATATAACTAAAAAAACTACCTATGCTTTGCATAAGTAGTTTTTAGTTATTTTACAGCTAATTCAGCTTCAAGTTTATTTTTCTTATCTATTAAGTTGTTTAGCTCTTCTTTCTTAGAAAAACCAGATGTAAGGCTATTATTTAATCCTATAATCTCATTTTCAATGATATTCTTCCTATTTTTTAACCTTTCATAGTGGCTGATTATAGAAACTTTAGAATTAACAATCTCTTCCATCATTAGTTTTGGATACATTTTATATCCAATAGCATAACCTGAGTTACCGAAGTGAAGTTCTCTATAAACTCCCTTAGTATCTATAGCTTTCTTTAGTTTTAGTTCTAGTCCATAGCATGTACCCCATACTGCTCCATTGAAATCATCCTTCATAATTTTAGCAAGGTACTGAAGTGTATCAGTGTTGATTTCATTGTACGAAATACCATCAAGTTGAAGATTTATTTCTGAATCCTTAATTAATTCAACTTCTTTATCTAATATTTCAAGTTTAGCAGTTATGTTTTTTAAAGTGTTTTCCTTTGATTGTACATTTGCTAGGGTATTTAGTTTTTGATCCCTGTGAGCTTTTTCTAGCAACTGGAGTTTCTTTATTTCTTGCTGTAAATTCACAAGTTTTAATATTCTATCATCACCTGTAGCACAAGCTTTAGTTTCTGCGAAACTTAGTAATGCGTTATCTAAATCCTCAGCAGTTCTTTCAGAAGAAAGACTTTTGAATAATTGAGCTATAAATTTAGCTTTATTCTCCAATATCTGCCAAGAGTATGCGTCAAATGAGCGGTTAGTCACGAATCTCATAATTTTTACATTTTTATTTTGATTACCTTGTCTTATTGCTCTTCCATCACGCTGTTCTATTGATGAAGGCTTCCAAGGTACATCTAAATGAGTTAATGATTGTATATTCTTTTGGAAGTTTGTACCTTCTCCCATTTTGGCTGTTGAGCCTATAAGAATTCTTACATTTCCCTCATTAAAATCCTCTATTAGTTTTTTTCTTTTTTCATTAGTAGAAGCATCATGAATGAATGCTATATCACATTCCTTAACATCATGTTGAATTAATCCATCCTTAATTTCTTGATATACATTATAAGTAGTTCCTGTAGGAGTACCTAAATCACAGAAAATAAGGTGTGTTCCCTTATCACTTTCCTTGTAAAGTTCTGAAATAATTTCACAAGCTTTTTCAACTTTAGGGGAATTAGAATCAACACCAACCAATCTAGGTGCAACAGCCAACATCCTACCGTCATTAGCGACACAAAGCATGTTATCTTCACTCATGTTAACTCGTTTATTTTGAATTGCATCGGCTCTGTCAACTAGATTCTCAATAAATTCAATCATCTCTTCATTGGCTTCTGTCGTTATTATTTCAACTTTTGCAGTTGGGAGATTTAACTCCTTAACATCATCAGAATTAACAACATCACCAAATTTTCTAAACATCATTATTAATTCTGGTAAATTATTGAATTTAGAGAACCTATCTCTTAATTTAAATCCACCAGCCACTCCTATTTCCATAGTTGTTGTGATGGTAGAATAGACACTAGCCCAACTATCAAAACTCATTAGACCATAGTGGTTTAATGTATCTTGATCCATGTATCTTTGCATTGTATATGTTTCTGCAATTGAATTTGATATTGGGGTAGCTGTTAGAAAAACAATACCCTTATTACCATATTTAGTTCTGTGGTATCTTATCTTATTGTAAAGATCCTGAGCTTTTTTTGAGTTAGTAGCATTTAATCCTGCTACTTGTAGTTTAGTAGAAAATGATAAATTCTTATAATTATGTGCTTAATATTCAACTAAGTTCGTTAAGCTTAGCCAGTTCTTCAATGAACTTCTCATACATTAATATGAGGATAGACTACATCATCTCCTAATCGGAGTCCCCTACTTCCATCCACTTGGATGTACTTCGTTATAGAATAGTCGTTGGAGTTTACCTTTCGGTCTTACCTGCTGATTGCCCATTGCTAAAGTGTTTAGGATTTAACCATGCACCATCTAATCATTTTTTTCTGCTTTAGCAACATTCACACTTATATCTCATGTAGGATATTATGTTGTAGTATGATTAGCTTTAGGGGGTTCCAGCAATTCAAGGGATTTTCCATACTCTTTACGAATATGGGAGGCAATTACCTCATCAATTATAAGAGTATCAATACCTAAGTCTTCCCAAAAAAGAGAGCCAGTGTCTTTATGAATATCATTTAGTTCTTTCAACTTATTTTCTTTATCTTCAATCATTTTTTCAATTTGCTTAACTGAAAAACTCTTATCATTTTCCTTGTAGTAATCTATAAGAGATTTAAGTTCTTTTAAATCTTCTTCAAGCATAACCGATTCGGTGTTTGGCTTCAGGGGTATGAGTGTAAGTGCTGAATGAGGTATGATCACAGCATCCCAATTATTTAAAACCATTTTTGCCAAAATTTTTCTGCGATTAACTTTACTAAAATCTTTGCTCGTCGTAGCAAGAATATTAGCTTGAGGATATAGAGTTAAAAATTCCTTAGCAAATTGAGAAGATTGGCATAGATGATTAGGAATAACAAACAGTGTCTTGCCATTTTTATTTGTTGATTTCCTTATTCTAGCTATCTCCATTGCTGCAGCAATTGAAGTAAATGTTTTTCCTATACTTTTACCTCCTGACGCTACTCAGTAGATGTCATAATAATAAATATGACCACTTGGTTTCCCAAAGTGTAAAGACTATTTCACCACCTCCAGCTTTACCTGGTAAGGGCGACCCATTTCTTCCACCAATAACTTGTGGCTTTACTTCCTTACGGAATAGTCGTTTGACCTTCCTATTTCTAGGCTTGGCGACCAAATTTCCATTGTAATAGCACTTAGGATTTAACCATATGCCATCCTTGTAGTTGTTATGATTTCTCACCATCATAGAGGTTTCTTTCTATCCACTATTGTGGTTACAAGGCTTTAGGATTTACTGGTTTTAAAGTCGATTCGCACACTAATTTCTCAATGTACGCAGTAATAATTACTGTTCCAACACCATGTGCTAGTAGAGTATTATTTTGAGAAGTAATAATTCTACTTGCAGCTTTCAATTGATGTTCTCTAAGTTGAATATTTGGATTAATTCTAAGGTTAGTTAGTATGTTTTTATACTCTCTTTCCTTATAATCAATAAATTTTTCATTATACAAGTCTAAAAGGTCTTTTAAAAGTTTAGGATTATTATTAATATATTCATTAAATGAATCCTTCCATTTATCCTGTATGCTCATAGCTAGTTGAGTTTCTTCTGCATTTTTAACTTGCTTATCCTTTCTTTCAATTGGATCAAAGACAGTGTCATATACAGTAGCATTCTTCATGTTTAAAGTTAGTTCAACTAGTGTTATAGCATCTTTCCTTCCTGTACCCCAATGGACAGTTCTTAAGTCGCTCTTAACATAAGCTCTTGAAGTTATTGAATATCCCATTTGATGAGTATAGAGAATTTTAAATTCACTTTCTTCATTTATATCAAGGTTAGTTTTTATAAAATCTTCTTTAATTCCTGCAGGAATCCAAACAGAACTAAGATTAAAGTAAACATCCCTAACATACTCAGGTTGGTTATCTTCTAAAGCTTCAACATTAACTTCAAATTCTGAATTATTTTCAGCTGCTAATTTAGCATCCTTTAGTTTTTTCTTTACATAGCCAGATAAATAAATATCTCTTTCAACATATTCATTTGTTATTGGATCTAAGTAAATTAATTCTTTCTCTCTTAACTCTGAAACAACTAAATCATAAGATTTGCCTAATAACTCACTCATGTAATTTAAGTCCATAGAACCCTTATCATTAAGTGATATTACCATTGCATCTTCAACAGTTTCTGCATTAGAGCTTTGATTACTGCAACCAATAGTTCGCTTAGTGAATACCTGTGATTTATTGTACTCAGTAGTATCTGGAATTTGAATTTCCAAAGTTGAAACTAAGTAGTAGAGTATGTCATTACTAAGTAATTTTTTATTAGCTTTTGAACTAATATAGCCATATTCCTTAACAAAGCTATCATACTTTGCAGTCAATTCATCCTGTAATTTACTAAGTTTTTCATCAGAGCAATCATCTAATTGATTTTGGATTATTCCCTTCAATGCAGTCTTAACTTCAATGTAGGCTACAAATTTTTGTTTTCTAGCACCAAAGTAGTTAATTGGAAGTAAGAATCTACCTTGTCTTTGATATAAATTATTATCTCTAAGAATAAATTCACTCTCCTTAATCTCTAAGTCATCACAGATAATTAAATCTTCCTCATTGTGCATGTATTCATCAGTAAGAGCAGCCTCATATACTTCAGATGGGAAATACTTTAATGTTTTTTCTAGGTCCTTTGAAGTAATTACATTTTCATTAAATAAAATCTGCTTTTCTCCATATTGACTAGATACATTTTTCATTTCACCTAACATCATGTATGGGTGTTCAATAAAATACTCATTAATAGTGAAACCATCATCAGTTTCCTTAATATTGGTCCACTTTTTTGCACCTGGGAAATCCTTTGATTTAATTAAGAAAATAATATCTGTAGTAACTTCAGTATCAATAAAAGTTCCAGATGGAAGTCTTAATGCACCAATTAAGCTACATTCTTTAGATATAAGTTCTCTAACATCAGAAGTTTTCTTATCCATTGTTCCTGAACTTGTAATGAAGGCAATTACTCCACCCTCTCTTACTTTTTTAATGCTCTTCATAAAGAAGTAATCATGTATAAGTAAGTTGTGGTTATTTAGATCCTTATCAATGCAATCATAAGGGCTTGTACTTCCAAAAGGGACATTACCTAATATCAGGTCAAAACTTCCATCCTTCAGTTCACAATCCTCATATTTACTATTAATAATTCTAGCTGATTGATATAGGTTTTTAGCAATTTCTGATGATACTTTATCCATTTCAACTCCAACAATCTTAGAATTGTAGTAATTATCTTCATTCATTGCTCCTAGCAACCTTCCTGTACCACAAGAAGGTTCTAATATAACCCCTTTTTCAAATCCTAGCTTAGTTAATACCTTGTAGATGTATTTAATTAGGTGTAATGGTGTGTAAAAGCTTGTTAATGTACTCGCTTTAGCACTATCATAATTTGCACCAAGTAAAGTCTTTAGTTCAAGGGAACTATTACTTCCTTCTTTAAATTTATCTGCAAGTCCACCCCATCCAACATACTTTGCAATAATGGCCTGCTCCTTAGGAGTAGCTAGTCTATTGCTTTCATTCAATTTATTTACTAACTTAATAGCTGTAATATTATCACTGTATCTATCTTTATTAGAAGTTGATAAATTCTCTCTATTGAAAAGAAAATCATACATTTCGACCACTTTATCTATAGTTTTAGATAAAGTTTGTTTAGTAGTTTCTAATATTGAAGTAAATAAATTAATTGAATTATCATCAGTAGTTGTAGTAGATTTAGTAGTTTCGATTGAATTTTGCGTATCTGATCCAAATTGAAACATCTTGAAAATGTCACTTTGACCAGTAGCAATTTTAGATTTTGGTTTAGTAGATTTCTTAGTAGTTTTTTTACTCCTAGTAGTTTTTTTACTTTCCTTAATCTCCTTGATTTCATCAATGAAATCAAACATTTTAAATAAATTCATTTGGTTTTACCATCCTTTGTTAGTTATTTTAGTAGCTGAAATACAGCAATTTAGTTGATAGGCATATAGCCAGTTAGTTATTTTTATTCATAAGTATTATGGTACTGAAAAAGATAAAAAGTTGAAAAATTTCTAATAGAAATTTAAGGTATTTAAAAACAAAAAAAGAGCTTATAATGACATGGCCATCATAAACTCAAAATTATTAGAAATCATCTTCAATTAATTCAACCTCAGATAAATTAACGGATAAATCGTTGAATCTAGTTGAAAATACATTATCTGAAATACTACATTCAGATGTTAGTTCATATTTTTCATTAATTAATGAAAATACTCTTATTTTTTTATTCATAGGAGATATAATCCAATATTCTGGCACTCCATATTCTTCATACAAATCTTTTTTAGTAATAGTATCATCATCAGAGTTAGAAGGACTTAAAACTTCAACTATTAGTTGAGGTACTCCTAAAAACCCTCGATAGAATCTTTGATTTTTATCACAGTATACTGCAATATCTGGTGCTAATTCAGCTTTTTTAGACTTAATTAATGTATTTAATTTATTTATATCACTTTTAATATCGTCTATATTGAGCTTTGTTAGAAATAATGCTCCCTCAATAGCAACGGTACAATTTTTGTTAAAATAGTTTTTAAACTGAAAATAAACCTCGCCTGCTATAACTGTATGATTATATCTTGGTCTTGGGGACATATATTTAATTTCATTAATCCATTCTTCTTTTTCATTGTTATGTATCCACATATTTAAAGCCTCCAAACAATATCACTCCTTCGATTATATAATTTGTTTACAAGTTTTACAATCTTGGAGATATTGCCTAAGCTTTAAATGCAGATACCTCCAAATTACAAAAAAAGGAGGTCCCATAAGAGACCTCCCCCTATGGGTTAAGTTTATTATTGTAGCTATAATGCTACATTTATTTAGTTATAAAATGAAAAGAAACTTGAAATAATGTTAAGTATCATATTAGCACTTATAAGTATTACAGTTATGCATAATAGAAGTAACACTATTTTAGTTTTTAAAGCTTTATTTATTTTATTGAAAAACATAATATTTTAATCCTCCCCTTATTGAATTGATGTAACAATTATTTTATCAACTGCTTCAAGCAATTGAGACTTCCTAGAATCCAAGCTCACAATTCTATCATTAACATTTTTTATTAATGCTTGAATTATAGCTTTTTCTGTAGGGAAACCATCTACAAAAGTTTCACCCATTTCAACAAGGCCATTCTTAGTATAAAAAGCAATATAATATCCTTTTTCCTCTTTAACAAGGTATAAGTATCTATTATATTTATTTCTTTCAATAAAAATTGCTTTCTTGTTTAAAGTTTTATTCCATTTTAATATTCCATCACTTAGTTTTATCATCTTTAAAATTCTTTCAGTTATTATATTATTCATCATTTTGCTATCTTCCTTTATTAGTTTATTTATATTAATTTAACGTCTTTGCATATTTAATTAATGCTGATATCTGTGCATTAGATAATTGCTTTAGTTCTGTATTTGGAAACATCCTATCTTTAGCAGTTACTTTAGAGCTTTCAGTAAGCTTACTATATTCACCTGCTAGAATTGACCTTTCCTTATTGTACACTTCTTTATCAAATTGCTGTTTATCTACATCTATACCTTCTCTAAAATTCTTATGAACCATATCCATAACTTCTCCAGTTTCAACATTAATTAATGTTGAACTCAAAATAGTAGAGTTCATACTTCTTGCTGTAGATATAGTTGAATCTAAGTTTTCATTGTCATCACAGTAAAATGGTATAGAAATCATTGCAGTTCTAAAACCTTCACTACCTTTAACATGTGTAATAGGGCTAGAGAAGTGAGGTTGTTTCTTTAATGCATTTCTCTGGGCAAGTGATATTGCTAATCTCTCACCAAATGTCTTATTAGAAACATATTGTTCTATAGCTTTAATTACATCTATATGACTAATATTAGCTACAACATCAAGAGAGCTATTAATTCTTTTAATAATAGTTGTCTCAGTTTCTTGTAATGTACCTGATTTTACAATGTCAGCCCCTTTTTTATCACTAGCTGCAATTTTCATTAGATCATTAAGTAAATACATATCTGTGTTTACTTTTACTGTAGCAGATGTGGTAATGTGGCTACCATTAAAATTGGATACAGTTACTGAAGTTGCTGTTACCTCTAATATACTTCCATCCTCATCATAGACAATGTATGGGTTCTCTCTTTCATCCCCATGAATATAAATTCTATCTGGTTGAAAGATACTAACCTTTGCAATTTGATTTAAATACAGAAGTCCTTCAAAAGTTAAATCTACTTCACCATTATCAGAGAAAACTATTTGTCCTACCATTTCCTCTAGTGGAACGCTAATATTTATTTTTTTCATTTATTTTTACTTCCCTTCAAGTTTAATCAGTTGTCTACAACTATTTTTAAAATTAAAATCACCCTTGAAAGTTTAATTCTTATGGGTGATTTTAGTTATTATCATTAATAATTAATGTATTTAGTTATTTATTTAGATAATTCTATATAAGCATTAGTAAGCTTAGAATCTCCTACAACGTGATACTTAAATAGAGTAAGTAATCTATCATTGTCAGTTTCAGTTGAGTAAGAAGATTCATTAAGAGCTTTATAAGCAAATCTTAAAAAATCATCCATATAAATTAATTTCCTCATTATAATTGCATTAAATGTTAGTTCCATCTTTGGGTTCTCCTATCGTATATAAATATTTTTGCTATCAAATCTATGAATTGTTTTATCTAACTTGTTGTAACTAATGATATTATTAATCATCAGAAATACTGTGGTAGCAGACAATAAATTAGTAGCTAAGCATTGTGGATGCTCTTGTATTTGTGAACAAGAAAATGGCCCACTTGCAACTTCTTCTTTATCATCATCCATATTTGGATCAAGTATTGATGGGAAGCATATACAAACAGGGTCTTTAATTACAGTCCCATTTTGCTTACACCCTAAAACAACTTGTCCGCTAGGATTTCTCTCATCACCATTTCCAGTATCAATATAAATTAAGGTATCAGTTGAATTAAAAACATCATTCATAATTCTTCTACACTTGTTGTTATCAACGCTTCCTACTAATATTACTAAGTCTCCAGTTGCAGAGTTAATTATGTTAATTAAATCCTCTTTCCTGGTGATATAGTCATCATAGAAACTAATGTTAATACCTAATTTTCTATATCTATTAGATAAAACTCTTGCTTTATTTCTACCAATATCATTTTTACTAAATTTTTGATTTCTGTAATTTTTAGCCTCAACAGTATCTCCATCGACAACTATTATTTCAGCTAATTTACGTTCGGATATAGCGAATTGTGAGGCAAAACAGGCTATATTTGAGCCTGTAGCACCACAACCAACTATGATTAAAGAATAATTCATAGTTTAATCCTCCCTTAGCCTTTTTGTTGGAACTTATAGAATGGTATTAATATTCCAGTAAGTTTATCAACGCTAGGTACTAAGTTCCAGATTATCTCTTTTCCAAACTCTTCAAAGTGATATTCATTAATTAATCTGTGACCTATAGTATCTAATTTAATAGCTTTAATATCTTCAGCATCTTCAATAGATAGTATCTCAGCTCCAAATACTTTAATGATTATCTTAGTAAAACTCTGACATTCTTTCTCTAACTTTTCATTCTTACTTAAAACAGGTGCTTTAGGAGCAGCCTTAGTTTTAGAGTTAGCTTGATTTTTAGCAGTTTTTTCTTTTACGATTTTTTGTGGAGTAGCTTTTTCAGCTTGAACCTCATTAAACTTCTTAATTTCTTCATTTCCTTCAAACATCTTTAGTAAATCCATCATTTTTATTTTCCTTCTTTCATTTAATATTTTTGTAGAACACTACAATTTAGTTTTTTTAGCGGTTTTGCTAGTTAGTTTTTTGTTTTCATTAGTATTATGGTACTTATATAAAAAAAAGTTGAAAAAAACTTCTTAAAATTTAAGAAGTTTTTTAAAAGTATTTTTTATGGCTTTAACGAACTTCTTAGGTCTAGTTGAATAATAAACAACATTACCTAAGATAGTCATTAAAAGCTTATATGAGGTTGTTAGTATTAATAGCAAGGCTATTATACATAGTATATGTATCATGAGTGACACCTCCTTATTTATTTGAGTTTTGAAAGTTATTTAGCATATAAAACTTAATATGTAAAAACTTTTGACTCTTTTGATAAATAGGTAGTCACTGTGATACTAGGTTAAATATTGTAGAAATCTACAAATTAGTTGAGTTAGCGGTTTTGCTAGTTAGTTTTTATTTTCATTAGTATTATGGTACTAATAAATAAAAAAGTTGAAAAAACTTCATGTCTAAGAAGTTTTCATTTATTTATTATTTCATTCTAATTATTATTTCATCTTTAAAATCATTTATAAATTTACTTATTTTACTTGGATTGAGAAGATAATAGTAAGCATTTCCCAATATTATTCCAAATGTTTTTGCAACTAAAATAAATATCATTAAAAGTAATGTTAAGCAAAATATTAATTGAATCATTTATTGTCAACTCCTCGTTAGTTATTTTGTAGATTACTACAATTAAATTGATTTAATCCATTCAATGTATGATTTATAAGTTGGATTTTCAACTAACATATCATTGCTATATTCATTATTATCACAGTATCTAAGCAATGCCTCAAACTCTAAGTTTTGTGCATTATTCTGTACAGAATAACTATCTAGACCATTTCCCATGCTGAAAAATAAATCTGGAATTAGCAACAGATTGTCCAATATTGAAAGATCTAAACTTATACTATTAGAACCTAAACATACGCTGGCTCTACCTCTTGATACATGAGAAAATGGGTAACAGAATAATTTACTATCCTCTTTTATATTCTTAGTATCTGCTGCTGCTAAAAATAATTGACTAAATCTATTATTTACAACTTTCACAGCAAATAAAAGGTTTGGCATACCTACGTTTCCGTAAAAACGCTTCCCTACTGGCATAGGAGCTTGCGCCTTTTCTCTAAGAATTATATAAATATAAGTATTTTTACCTGTTTGGATAGTTTGAATTATTTTGCAAAACCCTTTCTCTCTGTAAAGAGTTCCCATAACAGGTTTAAATTCAACTTTTTTATCTCTTTCGGTAGATGATATTATGCTATTAACAAAATCTTCAGTAGAGATATATTTTTCTGTTTTCTTTCCATTAATATTATTTATTATGCAAACATTGTTGCTATCCTCATTTATTTCAACTAAAATTTTCTTCATTTTTTTATCCTCCAAAGTTAATTAGTGTTAGTATTACAAGAAAAATATCTATTCCATAGTTGCAATCATTTTCTAAGATGCAAACATATAAATCATTAGAATTAGTTAGATAGGCAGAGCTATTATTTAAATCAAAACTCGATTTCAAACCTAATGCTTTCAACATAGAATTGTTGAAATGGTGGTTGAAATTTGAAATTTTAATAAGTATCCCTTCCTCAAACATTTCACGAAACATCCATTCAGCATCCTCAAATTCAACTAATTCATCATAGTAATAATGTATGTATTTAGTTGCTGTTTCAAATTCTGAATGTAAATTTAATTCCAAACTTTCCTTAGTTGTTAGATATGAAAGTGTGGTAAATAAAACATTTGATTTATGTTTTGAATTGAGTATTTTTGTAACAAATACATCAATGAAGTCATATAGCAAGTCTATCTCAGATGCTCCAGTAAACTCATCATATAAGATGCCTGAAAGCACTTTTTCAATTCTATTTTCAATAGTAAGTACACCATTTATATTTATAATTTTATTATGATATAAGTAATCAAGCATAAGCTTGTGATAATCAATAAATCCTACAAATGGAGCTACTGTTTTTAGATATAATTTTGTTGCTTTTTCTAAGTTAAGTTTTTTATCTAAAAAGTTATTTTTATCTTTATCCATTTCAAACAATTTCCGTTTCAATATAAGGTCCAGGTTTGAACTGATACAAGTTAGTTCTAAATTTCCTATAGTTCTATACATACATCACCTTTAGTAGCTTCATAACAAGCAATAATAGTTAATAGAAATAATTCGATTGGTATATATCCACAACAAATATCTTCACTAAAAGAGAATACAGTTGCATTACCATCATTACATACATGAGAGTTATCGCAACTATCCGTATATTCCTCATTAATTAATTCATCTAATCTAATCAGTAAGTTGTGATCTTTAAGTTGAAAATTACGTAGAATATACATACTTGCATCTTGTGAAAACATCTTGGAATACATATTTGAAGTATCTTCAAGATATTCACTATAATATTCCTCATCCTCTTTCCAATCTTCTATATGCATGTATTTAATATCATCTAACCAAGCACTTGTATTAGGCAGATACAGAGAAGTATTAGAATCTGGAGAATCACAGACATCACTTAATTGGCATTCTAATATATTAATTTTAAAATTATTAGCGATTATATCATTAAATAAATAATCTAATAATTTCATATTGCTACTGTATAGCATAGAATTATGCCTTTTTTCTTTTAAATCACTATAAAAACCTTCAAGATAACTCTTTTGTGCATAAGTTATTATTGAATATGAATATAAGATATCAAGCATATAAAAGTGAATAGGCAATAAATTATCAAAATCATATTTATCTAATAAGTCTATATAAGAATTTATCGCTTCTTCTAATGGTAAAGAATTACTTTGTAGTTTTTTTACCATATAATCAACCGTATATTTCTTTGCTTCTAATAAGTGATTTAATTTAGATGTAAGTCTTGATAATTCGTAATTTCCAATGCTTTTAAACATACATAGCCTCCTTAATAAAGGATGCTAGTAAGACAATTACAAATCTCAATCTCAACCCATCAAGGAGAGATGAATCTGCAAATACAAAGTATAAATTATCATTCTCACACCATACCTCAGTTGAAATTTGCCCACTATGAACTGGTAAATAATTTGATAAAAGAGAAAGTATTTTAGGGTTCAAGTTGATTTCTGGAAAGCAGAAAACTTTTGCATCCTCACAGGCATGATCGTAATACCATTGGTAAAAATCTTGCTCAGTATTATCTCCATCTTTAACTGTTTCCATAAATTCATCATAGCAAACGTAGTCTCTAATAGATTGCTGTAGGTTTTTAAAATACTTATTAATTTCATCAGCATTATCATTACCTTCAGCGAGGCAATGCAAGTCCCAAATCATACCTCTTTTTTCAGTAACTTTGTTCCATAAGCCCATAATAATTTCAATTATATTCTCTGAATTAGCAAAGCCTGAATCATAGTCCCAGTCATCTTCATTTGAAATATTAAGACATTGCTCTAATAAGGTTTTCACATGCTTAGTTGTAAGATAGTTATTCTTGCATAACATATTAATTAAAACTTCATCAAATGATTGAGAAATTCCAGATTTATGTTCAACAACAACTTTAAGATATAAATCTATGCTATCTATAAGGCTAAGCTCATTATTATTAAATGCAGTATATTTCTTATCAAGTGTAAATTTCTTGGCATTAATTAAATCCTTTAATCTATTTTGTAGAAAATGTATTTCTGATGATCCAATTTCTCTATACATATGCCACCTCTAATAAATATCGAAATCATCTTCATAGATTTCTTGTGTACTTAATATATTTTCCCTTACAAACTCTGATAAGGACAAATCGCTAAGGACACTTATATCACCATTTTTAGCTTTCTTTATGACCTGTTGGGCCATGTAGAAATGTCTAGATGATAGTTTATTAATAAGTGAGTAATCTATAGTTGATTTAGAACATTCCTCTAGTAATTCCCTAACTAAAATTTCATCTTCAGTTAATTGTTTTTTCGTTTCTAATTCTTTAGTAAATTTATCAAAATTCAATTTGAATTTCATTAGTTTTTCCTCCTAAAAGTAAAGGCAGTACAAATATTTATGTACCGCCTTTTGATAGTTTTTATTGTCCATAAGGACCTTTAAGTTTAGTTGACTAATTAAGAAGCTATATCTATTTTTTCTGGAGCATCAGCATTTTCATTAAGTAAATCTAACGCTAATTTCACAGGTATTAAGATACTTGAATCTTTATTATCAGCTGAGTAAAAAATACAATCTTTTTCTAATTTCTTAATCTTGTAAGTCTTACCTTCTGAAATATAAGATACAGGTATTCCTAAGTTAAATATAGTTTTTGTTAATTTTAGTCCGATTTGTTTCATTTTTGTTTCCTTCTTTCGTAATTATTATTTAGTAGATTACTACAATTTAGTTTTTTTAGCATTTTGCTGTTTAATGTAGCGGTATGCTAGTTAGTTTTTTGTTTTCATAAGTATTATGGTACTTAAAAATTAAAAAGTTGAAAAAAATTAAAATAAATTTTCAACTTTTTATTTAAGGAATATAGTTACTTGATATTTTTAATATCATCAAAAGAGCTACACTCATTCAACTTCTTATAAACACGTTCAATATCAACTAGATACGGAAGTTTAACTACACAATTTATACCATTAGTGGAAACTGTGAAATCTGAATGTGATTGATGATTGTAAATAACAATCCTATCAATAGTTATATTTGTTTCATCTAAGGTTAGTTGAATGCAAACATTATAATCCAATCTTACATAGTCTACATATTTAGTTTCTTTAACATTTAATATATAAGATGGCTGATTGATGGTAGTTACTTCATTAATAGTTTCATTTCTGCTAGAGAATAATTTCTTAAGCAGCTTATAGAGTGTCCTTGGGATAAAGATAATAATTAAGCATATCCACACTATTATATTCTTTAAAATATCCTCTAAATTATCGTCTATATATGAGTAAAATGCACAAATTAAGCCAAATGCCATAAATGCTAATAATAAATAAAACAATATTGTAATCATAATTTAATTCCGTCCTTTTTTTATAAAAATGATAGTTGATTTAGTCCCTTAACTAGTACACTAGTAAGCTTTATATCTGTAAAGCTATCAGCGTTGATTGTTGGACTAGATAGTTGGTTTAAATCAATACTTAAATTCACAGTAATAATATTACTAAAGTATTCAGTTATTGCTATTTCTAAATCATCTGTAAGAGCAGGATACCCATTTTGAGGTGTAAACTGTTCCTCAGACTTTAACAAACTAGAGTTAAGTTTTTTTATTTTACCAAGGTAAAGTTCAAAGCATCTAGCAAATACTTCTGTGAAAAGATGATAATAATTACGCTTTTTCTTGTAAGCAATTTTAAAACCATCTTCTAAGTCTCTAAAATTCAGATCCAACTCTTTAGTATAAAGCTTATGAAGTTTCAAAAATGAATATTGCCTTGAAAGTTGCTTATCCGAATTGGTAAGGTCTAAATAATGGCCAACTTCATGGATAAATGATGTTGGAGATTTTATATCCACGCAAATACATTTCTTGTTAGCGAAATACATACCAAGGGCATGGTGCTTACCTAATCTTCTAAAGCGTAGTTCTGGCAATTTATCCTTATTGAATAAATTATCAAAATCAAGTTGTTTCCTTAACTTCATATACTCCATTTCTACAGTTCTAAACTTAGAAATATCAGTTAGTTCATCTAGTTCTACAAAGGTAAAATCCCCTAAAAACTCATTTGAATACATTACCTTTAAAATCTTATCAGGTATATTTTTCTTAGTCTCAAATGCCCTTGCATACTCTTTATTCATGTCATTTTTATTATCTTCTTCTAATTGATCCTGGTGTCTCAGCAGAATAATGACGTTATAAATATCGACTACAAATCTAGTTAGATTTGAATTCTTCAATAAATAAAGATTTTGGTTGAAAGTTAAATCACATATTTGATTAATAAAGCTTTCATTGTAGCAAGAAAAATATCTATGATAATTTTCAAGCGAGAAAAATTCATCATTGCAACTTTCAATGAAGTTTTGAGCTGAATCAAGCATTGTTAAAAAGGCAACTATATAATACAGGTCTAAGACTTTGTATTTAGTTTTCTTAGGCTTATTTGAAAGTATGTCATAATATTTATACTTACGAGCTTTAAAAGGTATTAAATCTCCTACCAAGGTATATAACTCAATGCATTCAGCATTTTCAATATACTTGTTAGTTATAAATATTCTTGCAGCAAAGCTTTCCGCCAAAGGTTCCTTTCTTAATACATTTGCATAAATTCTAGCCTTAGTATCTGAACTAAGTTTTTCAATTTCAACTTCGAAATTATCAAATACAAGTTGATTTACTAACTCATCAAATGATTCTTCATTTAAGTTTAGCAATCCTTGTTCATATTTAATAATTGATGCAAAAACATCGTGAGAAGGTTTAGAAAAATCAATATTAATTTTATTGCTTTTTTTCCTAATAGGTTTTTCTACTTTTTTTACATTACGTGTTAAATTTTGTACTTTCATTAGTTTATTATCTTCCTTTATATTATTATTTAGCTGAATACAGCCATTTAGTTTAGTTGGCTTATGCCATAAAGTTAATTTTTCATTAGTATTATGGGTCAATAATGTTCAATAAGTTGAAATTAAAATATAAAAAAGTAGAAATCACAGAGGATTTCTACTTTATTAGTTAAGTTATTACATAGCAATAATAGTTATATCATTTTTAAATACATCTAAAAATAAATCTCTATCTGCTTCACTTGTAAAGTTAGCTTTCTTTAATTGTCCTGCCTTAGCTTTGTTATTTGTATATAGTACTGTTATTTGTTCCATTTCTTCCACCTCGTAGTTATATATCATATATTTCTTTATACATATCTTTTCTGCTTAATACCTTTTTAGGGTAATAATTATCATCTAACACAACATTTTCTGCCCATCCTCCACCAAATAGTTCAAAATTATCAAGTATAAATTTCTTTCTTTTTTGTGGATGTAAATTTATTAATTCAATTGATTCTGCTTCTTCAATATCATCTAAATATAATTCTCCAATGTAAATTCCTTTATAAAAGTAACTAAGGACATTACAGTATGGAGGAAGTTCTGGGTTAGGGTTTTTACCTTCAAAGTAAACTTGAAAGTACTTATATTCAATAAAATTTTTAATATCTATTAAATTTAAAGCCTCAAAGAAATCTGAGTTAGATTTAGCAGATATATATTTCTTAATTTCTTCTTTTGTCATTTTGTTTAATTCATCTTTAGTCATTTAGTTTTTATTCTCCTATTTAGTTATATTCCTTCAAATTGGCTAAATATATCACATTGACCAGAAACCAAGTTTTTATCCTTCTTATTTTTCTGTAGCCACCAATCCATAACCTCTTGTCCATTTTTCCAATCACAGCTTTTACCTAGCTTTAATCTTCTAGCTATCATCCTATCAAAAGCCCTTATATAAGCTTCTCTGTATTTAGGGTACATATCTAGTTCCTTTTCAGCATTACTGCTTAAGGGACAGCCTATGCAACCTATTCTAGACATCTTTTCATAAAGATCACAGTATTTATACTGGGGATTGGCGTGTATAAAGGCCCAAACATCTTCAGTTGACCAATCAAGTATGGGTCTAACCATAATTTTTCCTTTGAAGAAAGAAACAAGCTTATGTTTTGACCTTTTTCTACTTTCACCAGCTCTTACACCTAGTATTACTGAAGCACCTTTATGACCAACCTTCTCTTTAAATTCAGAACAACACCAACGTGTAATTCTGGTTGGAGGCAGTAATTTTCGCTCTATTAAGGCGAACATACTCTCTTTAGGATATATAATTTCTACATCAGGATAATTTCTTTTTATATGCCACACTAGCTCTGGAGGATCTACTGTAGTTAAAGCATAAACAGCTTTAAACTTTACTCCTGCCATTTTAGCTAAAATGTAAATAGCTAAGCTATCTTTCCCACCTGAAAAAGCTAGTATATATGGTTCATGTTTTGGCTCAAACTCTTTCAATCTATTTATTGCAATTTGTATTTTATCTTTTTTTCCAAATAAAGTTTCTTCTATTAACACGTCATCCTCACCTAATTCATCTAGATTGCCTAGTTGAATTAGGAAAAGCTATCTTCCTATACTCTAGCTATAAGTTAATAGTCAATTACCTTTGCTATAATTTAATAGTGAATATAGTTTACTGTATTAGTATGAGTGTGCCTTTTAAGGTTTTAACTCAGTTAATTTTTTCATATAAGCTATTAAGGCTATAACAACTTATACTATACCAACCTCGAATACGAGGAGTTTAAGGGGCGTGTTAGCTTTATTAAAGAGATATTTTTAGATTTCCAACAGATGTAACTTTAAGAATTTTTACGTTTAAAATTGCTCTGTATGGATATTCTTTGTTGAATTCATTAATATGTTCAAGGAATTTAAAAGTAGCATCTTCGCTATCCTCAGATATTACATATTTATGATTTTCTTTAATGTTCCCTCTTTTAGTTTTGTAAGAGTAAATCACCTTATAAACTTCGTGTTTTATCTCTCTATTAATTAGTTTCATATGGATATCTTGTCTCAGTTCAGAGTTCTTTTCTTCATCATAAAAAGCCTCTAGTTGGACAGATAATTTCCCAAAGTTAGTTAGGTTAGTCATTATTAATTACTCCTTATATCACTGATTTGATGTATTCTTGCAGGAGTTCATTCCTATCATCTTCCCAGCAATCTTCATCTTCATCATCTCTTAGATACCAATTTAGGGTTTCATCAGTATGTGGAATATCCTCATATCTAATGCCATCCTTCAACAAGGTAATACAGTCATTACAAGTTTCCTCATAATAATCTGAGCCTATTTCTATTTCAGAAACACCATCATTTCTGTGAAAATAAAATCCACATACACAACATTGGTGATATCCAACATTTAAGATTTCATCAATGTTAAATGAGTATTCTTCCATAAGATCCTCGGCTAAAATTCTGACATGGCCAGTAATTAATAATTCATTTAAAGTTAGTTTTCTTTTTTTCATTTTTTCACCTTTTCCTTTATTTTGTAGACCACTACAATTTAGTTTTTTAGCATTATTGCTTTGTTAATTTTTCTTTTCATTAGAATAATGGTATTTATGAGCTAAGAAAGTTGAAAAAATAAAATAAATATTAAGATATAGGACAAAATAATAATAGATATCCTTTGCTAAAGAGGAGGCAACAGAGATGTTTTTATTTAATTACAATGCAAGAGAATTAAAAGCTTTAGATAAAATCGTAGAAGAAATTCTTTTATTAGATAATGATATGAAAAAATTAAGTGATGCTGAGTTAGCATCTAAAACAACACATTTCAAGGAATTATTAAAGAAAGGTAATACATTGGATTCAATTCTTGTTGAAGTTTTTGCAGTTGTTAGGGAAGTTTCTTATAGAACTATTGGTATGAAGCAATATCCAGTACAACTTATAGGTGGAATTGTATTGCATCAAGGAAGAATTGCAGAGATGAAAACAGGAGAAGGTAAAACTTTAACAGAAGTAGCACCTGCTTATCTTAATGCTTTAAGTGGAAATGGAGTTCATATTATCACAGTTAATGATTATTTAGCGGTGAGAGATATGGAGTTAATGAAACCAGTATTTGATTTTCTAGGTGTAAATGTTGGTGTAGTAACTACAAAGCTAACACAGGACCAAAGAAGAGAAAATTACAGTAAGGATATAACCTATGCTGTTAATACGGAGGTAGGTTTTGATTTTCTAAGAGACCATTTAGCCAAAAGACCAGAAAATAAGGTTCAAAGGGGTTTAAACTTTGCAATAGTTGATGAAGTTGATTCAATATTAATCGACATAGCACGAACTCCATTGATAATTTCAAAGCCTAAAGAGAATATAGTTGAGCAATATCTAAATGTAGATAAGTTTGTGAAAACATTGGAGCTTGATGAACAATATTATGAGGATGAAAAACTTAGAGGAGCCTATCTTACTGAGGATGGAGTAAAGAAAGCAGAAGAATATTTCAATGTTGAAAATTATGCAGAAGTTGAAAATTTGGAATTACATCATTTAGTAATGCAATCATTGAAAGCTAATTACGTAATGAAATTAGATAAGGATTATGTAGTTAAGGATGGTAAGGTCCTAATAGTAGATGAAGCTACTGGAAGAATAGCATTTGGAACAAGATTTTCAGAGGGACTTCATCAAGCTATAGAGGCAAAAGAAAATGTAGCAATAAGACCTGAAAGCCAAGTAATTGCTACAATTACATATCAAAATTTCTTCAGAGGATATAGTAAACTTTCTGGAATGACAGGTACTGCAAAAACTGAGGAAAATGAGTTTAGAGAGATTTATGGATTAGATGTTATAGTGATACCTACTAATAAACCAATTAAACGTATAGACCATAATGATAAAGTTTATTTTACAGAAAAGATTAAATTGAAAAATGTTGTAGAAGAAATAAATGAAAGCTATAAAATAAAGCAGCCAGTTCTTATAGGGACTCCAAGTGTTGAAAAGTCAGAGCAGTTAAGTGAAATGTTAAAGCAAGAAAAAATACCTCACAACCTTTTAAATGCTAAATATCACGAGAAAGAGGCAGAGATTATTTCAAAGGCTGGAGAGTTAGGAACTATAACTGTGGCTACAAATATGGCAGGCAGAGGTACTGATATTAAGCTTGGTGAAGGTGTAGAAGAAGTTGGAGGATTAAAGGTTATCGGTACAGAGAGGGCTGAAAGTAGAAGAATAGATAATCAATTAATCGGAAGAGCAGGAAGACAAGGAGATCCAGGTGAAAGTATATTTTATTTATCACTAGAAGATGACTTATTAAGACTATTTGGCTCAGATAGAATAGTAGAAATTTTAAGCCAACAAGGTTTTAATGAGGAAGATGTATTGCAAAATAGATTTATTTCTAAGCAGGTTACTAATTCACAGAGAAAAAGAGAAGGTATTAATTTCAATAATAGAAAAAACACTATAATCTATGATGATGTTATCAATCAACAAAGAAAAATAATATATGAGCAAAGACAGGAAGTTTTAGATGCAGATTCAATTGAAAAATATGTTCAAGGAATGATTGAAGAAACAATTAAGAATTTAGTTGAAACTGAAGTAGATAATGAAAATGTTGAAGGTGGATTGAAAGAATTGCACCAACACCTAATGGTTGAATATTTCGGTGATGAAAATGAAATTTCAAGAAGTGAAAGAGTGAAAATATTAGCCATTGAGAAACTAGGGAAATTAAGTGCTAAGGAAGCAATAACAACATATCTTGTTGACTTAGCATTAGGAAAGTATAAAGAAAAGAAGATTTTAATTGGAGAAGGTTTTAATAAAGTAGAAAAAAAATTACTTTTAGATATTATAGATGATTTATGGATTAAGCATGTTGATAATATGGTTGAACTAGAGAAACAGTGCATTAATATTAGTTTCAAAGGTGCAGATCCTGTAATGGAATATACCATTAAGGGTGGTGAATTATTCAATATTTTAGTTGAGGATATTAGAGCAACTATGTGTAAGGCCATATTGAATTTGCATATAGAAAGGAGCGAAGAATAAATGAATGAGTATATTAAATTTATACCAGCTATAGCTATTGTAATATTAGTTTTAATTGGTATGTACACTGATATTAAGAGATTTGAAATTGAACATTGGGTAAGCATAATTGGAGCAGTTATATGTATAGCAGCAGCATATTTTAAGTTAATACCACACAACATATATAGCATATCAATATCACCATTTGAAGTAATAAAAATTCCAATGACAGTTTTACCATCAATAATTAGTGGGATATTAATATTTGTAGCATTTTTATTTATACCTGTAGGTGGTGGAGACATGAAAGTAATAGCATTTTTAGCTTGTTATTTTGGTGTTGTTGAAACCATAGGTATATTTATATTAGCATCAATTATTGTTTTCATATATGGTATGTTCACTTATCAATCATATATAGATGCAAATCCAGAGCTATTTAAGAAGACTAGGACCAAGCAACAGAGATGGATGAAGGCAATGAGAAGAAAGGTTCCTATGATGATTGGTATTGCACCTGCAACCATCATAGCATTAGGATTAGTGTTTTTTATGTAGAAAGCTAAAATATAAGCA
Source organism: Clostridium sp. (assembly GCA_036637795.1). GTDB lineage: Bacteria > Bacillota > Clostridia > Clostridiales > Clostridiaceae > Clostridium. The sequence goes on from JAVWLU010000006.1 coordinate 77,018, forward strand.
GTGATTTTAAGTATATTAATATCACTGCTTTTTTATACCCTTAATCTAAGCTAATATTAATTTGAGACGCTGCAATTCTAACCATAGATGAATTACTTTTATTAATAAATGTCTTTAGGTCATATCTCATTAGAATAATAACTGTAGGTTTATTAACAGATGTAGTTCCAACAATTTTATCTACATTAACATTAGAATTAGATGAAGATACATTTATCTTATTACTAATATCATTTAAAACTGGTTGAGTTGAAACAGTCTCGGGGTTATTATAGAAGAAATATTGAACAGCAATTTTATTATCATCAGTTATTAAAGTATTGGTGTAATAAGTATCATTTTGAGTTGGAGCTCCAACTGAAACGAATTTTTTATCAAATATTTCATTACACATATTCTTAACACATTCAAATCCTTCATCTGGAGTATAGGCCAAAAATCCATCTTGGTTTACTTCTGCAGTAAGCATTGCTGATGAATTTGAAATGGCATTAAGGTGAGTTTTCAACTTTTTACTGCTTATATGTATTGTTGAACTATCAATAATGGCTGGTAATGTTGCAATGAAGGTTATCATTATTACAATTAGAGTAATAATTAATACAGGACCACCATCTTTGGATTTAAATTTCTTTGAAACAAAATAACTTGCCATAATCATTCACCCACATATTCAGAATATATGACACCTTTAGTCTTATATTCTCCACCTATAAAACTAGAAAAGAAAGCAGGTTTTAATTTAAGGGTAATTACTGTTTTCATAGGTTCTTTATCTTTTTTATAAACCTTACCTACTGGTGTTATAGAAATAACTTTAACACCACTTATTTTCTCTATTTCAGGTATCCATTTGGTAGTAATTGAGGCAGAACTTAATTCTCCATTTCTACTCATTTCTTGCACCATCTGAGTTTTAACATCTTCAATAAAGTTTTGTTGCTGACTTAGTTGGTAGAATGAAATAGGAAGGAAAATAACTATGATTAGGATAGGGATAACTATTAAAAGTTCTACAATATTAGTAGATCCATGTTTATTTAAAATCTTATGTAGCATCATTAATCAGTCCTTTTTCATGAAATAAGTATATATAGTTATGTTGCCTAATTAATGCAAAAAATAAACTCCTAAAATTATTACTTTAGGAGTTTAGGGGGTTACAAAGAACTATTTATAATATTATCAGCCTCTCTAAAAATATTGTCTAGCTCATTTATAACTTCTCCACCTGCGTCAGTTGCTTGATCAGCAAGTGGATTGAATAGCATAAATGCAAATGAGGCAAAAACAATAATTAGAACTATTACTACCATAATATCGCTTGCTCCATTCTTTGAATATAGTCTGTTTTTTAATAAAGATAACATACTAACTTACTCCCTAATATATATTAAAAATAGAAAAAATAATTTTTTCTAATTTTTTAATATAAAAAAGCCAACCAATATTGCTATTAGTTGGCTAAAGTAATGCATATTGTCTTATTTAAGAAAGGAGCTGTATAATAATTTTACTTTAACATATTGTCTATTACTGAAACGGCTGTATCCGCTCCAGAATTTATTTCTTTACCAATAGGACTTAATGTAGCTACAGTTACTGCACCAAAAATAATTATTGCAATTAGAATAATTACTAACTCGGCACCGCCATCTTTACTTTTAATTCTATTTAATATGTTTTGCATATATTACTCCCCCCTTTTGTTTTAAACAAGACTAAGGTACATTATTAATCAATACATTGTTAATTTCCTTAGCTGAGCCTTTAATACCGCCATCCTTATTACCTATTAACTTGTTAGCCACTACTCCTGAAAGGGAAGCGAATAGTAATATAGCGATTAATATAGAGATAAGTTCAGCACTGGCTTGTTTAGATTTAGCTTTTAATACAAGTTTCAAATTGCCACTTCCTTTCAACATTTTTAAGTACAATTACTAAAAACATTTCAATTAAAATTATACTATAGATTTGCTGAAAGATATTTAGTGTATTGTTGGACGTAATATTAATGTAAATACAAAAAAGGATAATTACTACATTTTTTTAAAATAGTTAATTATCCTTAAAGTTTAGAAATTACTTATTTCTTCAAATATCTTTATTGCCTCAGTAACCAAAGGATAGAACCATAAAATTATTATAGAAATCAAAGGTAATGCAAGAACGAAAACATATTTTAAAGGTTTCTTCTTGTTTTCAGCTTGTGCATTTAAATAGTTAATTTTCTTTAGTTGAGTCATATGTTCTTCAACAAATTCTGTGATATTTTCGTTGGATACATTAAGGGCCTGTTTTAATATATCAGCCAGAAGTTGAAATTCTTCCTGGTTAATCTCGTTAGCTAAATTCTGCAACGCAGCCTCTTGATTAATATAAAATTCATTAATGCACTTTCTAAAATAAGGCTTTGTGTAGTAGGTTACATCTTCAATAGCTACTAATAAATCGTAAATATTGTAACCTGCTTTCAGATAAATCACAGAAAACAATTCTATTTTATCTAGTTCACCTTGTATATTTTTATTTCTTTTTTTTGCAAGTGATGAAAGGTAAAGTTGAGGTGATAAAAAACCTATTAAGGCTATTAGCACCGTTATCATCAATAAATTTAGTGGATCGAAATCAGGTATTAATATTCCTAAAACTATGGTTAAGATTATACCTATTAAAAGTATTGAGAAAAGTGCTATATATTTAAACATATGAATTATTTGAGGGGTAGCACCTTCTAACCCACCTGCATTTTTTATCATTTGTTGATATTCAATATACTCCTTACTTCCTTCTTCAACTTTTATAATCTTGAAAACACCACTACGACTAAGCGTGTAATAATATTTCATTTTTTCAGCTAAAGGAGTATCTTTTTTTGATTTGCCAAGGATACTTTCTTTTGAAGGGAGCTTTAGGTCCTTAGGTAAAATAATTGAGAGTAAGACTAAACCTAGACCAAAAAGAAGTATCATAACTATTATCTGTATAGGTAAGTACTCAGATACAAATAACACAAATTTTTCATATAGAGTATTCATATAACGACCTCCTAATGTTCAAGTTTAAGTCCTAGAATTACACTAAGAAAAGCGTTAATAATAGCCACTGCCATTAGTGCCTGCCCCCCAATGCTATCCTTAAAATAGACTGATTTTTCTGGTATGAAAACAAACATTACAATAACCGATACTAATACTGTTCCGTTTAGCAATAAGTTTGTTGTTCTAACCATAGCAACTTCTGCTTTTCCTTCTTGTTGAGTTAATTCATTATCTGTAATATCAGATGTTAGCCTAATTAGATGTTGAGAAAACTCAGTTCCACTTTCGTAGTAGCTAGTTAATAACTTTGCAAATATATAAGCATATTTATTATTCATCCTACTAGCAAAGTTTGAGAGAGTTTGCCTTGGAGTACCACTCGAATTTAATTCTCTAGACAATTTTTCAAACTCACCCCTAATTGGTTTAGGGAGCTTTGGAAGTATATTTTGCAGTGAGACTACCACCTGTTTAGTTGTTGAAAATTCACTTGTAAAAAATTTAATTGCAATACCTAGTTGGCTTTCAATTTTATTTCTCTTATTTGTTGCTACAAGGTTTAAGTAAAGTTGTGGCATATAGAAACTTATGAATATTATAAAAGGCATTGCAATAAAATTCATAATGAATAAGGAGAATATTATTCCAATCAACGTTGTAAGTAATATTATTTTAGTGAATTTTCTTATATCGAAATCATCATTTACAAGAGCCAGTTTCATTTTATTTTTCTCTTCAAGATTATGTATAAACTTACTATCATTCAATAAATCATCAAGTAAATTCTTTCTAGCCTTTTTTCCAGAAACTAAATCCTTTAAAATGTTCCTTTCTTTATCGGCTACACTACTCACTCTAGCAATTAAGATAAGAATTATTCCTGTAGCTATAGCAAAAATAAAAGGAATGCTATTCATAAACATAATCATTTTCACCTCCTATTAAGTCAAATTATTTCTTAATGCCTATTACTTCAAAATCTTCATCTGTTAAACCGAAAAACTTATACTTATCAAGGAGATTTTTACCTATCACAGTACCAACTTGTATAAATTCTTTTTTATTAGAATCAAATTCCCACAAGTCGTTTAATTTATATTTCCCAAATGTCTCATCATCCTTAATAGGAACAATTTCAGTTATTCTTACTATCCTTCTCTCACCACTTTCAAACCTGTGAGCTTGAACTATCATTTCAACAGCATTCACAATTCTATGTTTTAGTAATGACATATCACGATTTCTTCCGTCCTCTGAGACCATTTCAACCAAATCATCTATAGCAGTATCAGCAGAATTTGTATGGATTGTACCTATAGAACCAGGATGTCCTCTACGCATAGAATTTATTAATGCCTGTGTTTCCTCGCTCCCTCTTGCTTCTCCAAGAATTACTATGTCTGGAGAACTTCTAAGACACAATCTAAATAGTGTACCTAAATCAATACCAAGTTCCTCATGGCTTTCATATTCAAAGATATTTCTATCAGGGTATTTTTTAGTAAGCTTTAATTCTAAATTTGATTCAACTGTACCAATTCTAAGGTTAGGATTAATATAATCACATAAAAATTTAAGGAACGAAGTCTTACCAGAACCAGTTTCACCAATAACTAGAATATTAGTCCTTCCCTTAATTACACACTTTAAAAACTCTAGTTGTTTAGGAGAAATTGTTCCACTTCCAAGTACATTTTCTTCAGTTACTTCAAAGGCTTCAAACTTTCTAATATTTATAACAGGCATAGAAGATGCTGGAGGTATTGCAAAGGTAATACGGGAACCATCTAGTAGTTTACTTTCTGCAGTTGGTTTAGCTACATTAATCTCTTTCCTATCATATTGCAACATTTGACGCATTACTCTAATAATTTCAGCATCATCCTTAAATTGACGGTCTAACCTAGTTTTCAAGCCACCTTTTTCTATCCAAATATGAGAGTATCCATTAACCCATATTTCATTTATAGATTTATCTTTTACTAAATCATCTATAGCAGCTAAACCAAAATTATTAGTATAGATTTTTTCAATATATAAGGATATTTGATTTTTATCATATTTATTAGATTCGGTTAAATACTTCCTAATAAACTCTTTTAATTGAGCTATACTAGGCAAGTCACCAAGAATGCACTTAGCAAGTATTTCGTTATATTCTCTTGCTTCAACATCATTCCCTTTATGATTAATGATCCTATCTAGCACAAGCCTTTCAGCCTCTAGATATTTACTGTTTTCATCAAGTTCTTGTGGCGCAACATCATTATTGGGTGGAGTTGACTTCAATAAGCTGCCTATCTTAAAAGTAGACTTATTATCCATACGTGGTTTCAACCTCCTTTAGTTTTTCTTGCTGAAAAAGTTAAATTTTTTCTTTTTAGTTTTCTCAACTACCTGTTTTTCTCTAGTGATATTTTCTTTTATTATCTTATCAAGGCTTTGGAAGTAGCCTTTGAATGATTTTTCTTTAATTAGATTTGGGGTATTTCCTTGATTGATTAAATTATAGGCATCATTAACCTTTGGCAAAGTACCACCAAGTGGGAGTTTTACAATATCAACTATATCAGCAATCTTCATGTGAATTTCTTCACTTTCTTGATTGAAAATTAATACAAATTTATCTTTGTTGAAAAGTTGAAAAATGTAATTACTTAAGTCGTGTAGTGCCATTGAAGTATAGACATCTTTATGCATCATTGTAAAAGCTATGTCACACATATTTAATGCTGTATAAGTACCAGGGTTGCTTAGATAAGTGTGGGTATCTAGAACAATATAATCAAAGTCATTTTTCAAACCATTTAGGAGTCCTTCTAATATATCTTGGCTAACAAACTCATCTAAGCTTGGAGTTACAGTTCCTTTTAATACATATAAATTTTCTACTTTATCACAGTTTGCTATTACGATTTCCTTTGAAAACTTACCACCTATTGCAAAGGGATAGAGGTCATCTATGCTTTTTTGGTTTGCTGGAAGATTTAAATACTGTGAAATTCTAGGTTGAATCAAGTTGAAATCAATAAGTATTGTCTCTCCATATTTAGTAAGAGCCATAGCGGAATTTATAGCAGTTAAAGTTGTTCCCATATTTCCTCTCGGAGACCAACAAGTAATAATTTTTCCTTCCTTCATATTCACGCCTCCCTATTGTGTACCTGCATCTAATTTAGTTTTAACTTGATTTGGGCTTTTACATGTTACAAGAGAACGAATTCCCTTTGCCTTAGCCACTTGTGTATCATCAGCTACCTTGATAATTAATTGAGTAGGTATTGCACCAAGGATACCTTCAGTATTTTGGTTTGCACTATCACGAAGGCCTATTACTTCAACATTAACTAGAATTTGAACAGGTTCAGTCTTAGCATCGCCTTTATCCCAGATATCAATAAAATCTCCAGTGTGAATTTCTCCACTTACTGAATTAAGAGGATCTATTGCAAGAGATAGATATTTGGCTGTTTCAGGAGTAAATTTACTAGGAGTTGTAATTCTAGATTTATTAATCTGTTCATTTTTAGACATTGGTATAGCAGCTACTCTATTTTTTAACTCACCTATTTCAGATTTTTTTATGTAATTAGAAATTAAATCATTTTGCTTAATCTTTTTTACTACAACATTATCATTTGTAAATAATTCTCCAGCCGGGATATCCTTTGAAAGCACAAGTACTTCTTCACCGAAAATTTGAGAATTCTTTTTAATTGAGGAGTTAAAGGTGAACCAAGTTGCTACTGAAAATGCAATTAGAAGTAGACCTAAAATTCCTATTGTTTTATTCTTCATAGTTTTAAATTGCTCCTTTCTAATTAAAAAATAAGATAGTTATATTTAGTGTTCGCAAAAATATGAATTTATATAAACAAATTGTAGAAAACTACAATTAAAGAAATTAATAAGGGTGGTGTAGCAATTAATGAGGAAAAAAGTATTAATTACTTCATTAGTGATAATAGCTTGTTTTGCAGTAGGGATATATTTATATAAAAAATCTAACGATAAATTAGACTTACCTAATTCCAAAGGAGATGTAGTAATTCCAGAGACTAGTGAACATAGCAAGAAGTTAAAAGTTAAGTTTTATAAATTAGAAAATGACCAAACTATCACAGAAAAAGAGCTTGAAATAAATGATAAAAAACCTCTGATAGCTTTTGTTGACTATATGTTTAATGATTATTCAACAAATGCAGATAAAGGGATAATAAATATTCCAGCTGAATTGAAAGTAATTGATTATAAGATTGAGATGGGAACTTTGATATTAAACTTAAATAAAGAAGTCAAGCAAGTTAGATTTAATGATATGACCACAGAAGAAATATTTTTGAAGAGTCTTTTGAAGTCGATTGGGACAGTACCAAGCAATGGAGAATTTCAAGATGTTCAATTTTTAGTTGAAGGTAGCAATGATGAAGCTATATTTAGCTCTTATCCTACACAAAATCCACTGAAATTCTAAAAGGAGTTTATGCGAATGATGAAGAAGTTGAATAGATTACTATCTGTACTTTTAATAATTTTTACAATTACATCAATAATAACTCCTAGTTTTAAGGCTTATGCTTCAGAAGAAAAGCCTTCACAGGAGGAAATAGATAGACATACACCAATTACAGGTAAGAATGTTGAAAAGAAAGTTGAAAATGTAACACCTAATTTTGATAATAATAGCCTTGAAAAAAGGCTATGGCATAGTGATGAAAATTATTATGGAGCTCTTGATTTGAAAAATGTTAACTGGAGTATAAATAATATTAAAGATGTGAAAAAAACAGTAAATAAAAAAGTATCACTTAATACATATAAAATTGATAATAATAATTTTCCTAATGAATTAAATTATAATGATGGAGAATTTGTTGGGAAATTAGCAAAGAAAGGTGAGCCTAAGTGGGAGGAAACTGGAGTACAAGATAATAGGAGGATTTGGAGAACAGCAGTAGTTACACAATGGGATGGAACACCTGATGCTTATGAAATTAGTTACTATGATGAGCCTACAAACACTACAGTTAGAGGTACAATACCTAGAAATGGCTCACAGTCAGAGACAGGTTCTAAACAATATAAAACTCTTAATGGGTATGTTAATAATCATAACGGAACACCACAGTTAGGTTATTATAACAGTAACTATGACACATATTACGGAACTAGTTATTACTATGCTAATGCACCACGTTGGGCAAATGATGTATATGATGGTTATGCGTGGATTATAGGCTCCAGAACTGAAAGTCCAGACCAAGGTTGGGCAGCTTACAGTTCAAATTGGTTCCATACAAAGGATGATCCAAGTTCATCTAGCATGAATGGATGCCACACCAGAGATAATGGATATTACACTAAGTACACTTGGGATGGCTCGGGAGAAGTTGGAAGTAAATCCCGTTATAGGAAATTAGTGGCACAAATATATTATACAACAAGTAAGCGTGAATACACTTGTAAATATGCAGGATATATTGAACTTCCGAATATAAGTGATGGCTATATTGGTTATGTAGATTATGAGGGTGAAGTAAGTAAGAAGGAAATAGGTGATTACAAGGCTAATATAGACTATAAGGGTGATGTTTATCAAAGAATTAAGGCTAATTGGATTTCTAGATATGACCTTAATAATATACCTAAAGGTGAGTATATGTACTTTAATGATATGCAGACCTATGATAACAAGATAACTAAGGTTGTCTGCGAAATGATTGATAAGAATGGTAATGTTGCATGGTCTAAAACACAAGATAAATTTAAGAGTGGAACTGCAAAACCATTGCCAGTTGTTCCTACAACACCTACTCCACCACAGTTGGAGAAACCTGAGCCACCAAAGCCTATAAAAACAAGGTATATTAGAGAAACTTGTGAAGGTAATACATCTAATAAAAATAGTAACTTTGTTGAATTACAAGCCTTTGAAAATGGGGTTAATGTTGCCTTAAATAAAAAGGTAAAAGTAATTAAAGGCCAAGAAAGCACAGCCTATGACAATGTAAATCTAAGTGTTTGGGTGGATGGAGATATTAATGCAGATAATCATTTAAGGTTTGGAGGGCCAATTGCAACATTAGAGGTTGATTTAGGCAAGGAGTATGATATTACTGATATAAAAGTATGGAATTACTATGTTGGAGGAAGAACTTATTCCTATAGTATTGATATATCTAGTGATGGAGTAAATTGGTATAGAGTTTGGAATCAAAATGAAAAGTTTGTAGAAACTGAGGCAGGAAACAATATTAAAGTTAATGCAACTACGGAAAATATTCCTCAAAAGGTTTCTGAGCCTATAAAACCAAGGTATATTAGAAATACTTTAAGTGGTAATACTGAAAATGCCGATAGTCATTGGGTTGAATTACAGGCATTTGAGAATGGAGCTAATATATCACAGGGAAAAGAGGTTTCATTGATTAATGGAACATTTACCATAGGAAATACCATAAATGCTCTAGTAGATGGCGATTTGAACACACAAAACTACATTGGATTCAAAAATTCTGTAGCAACGTTACAAGTTGATTTAGGTAAGCAAACATCTATAGATACAATAAAATTGTGGCACTACTATGGAGATGTTAGGTCCTATATGAATAACAAAGTACATGTATCAGAAGATGGAGTAAATTGGTACCTGTTATTTGATAGTGAAACAATGGGAAGATATCAAGAGAAATCTATGGGTAGAACTATTTATATGACTGCTGATAAGGATGATAAAGTAGATTATGTAAGTAAAAATAGAGTTTTTAAAACTAGGTATATTAGAAACTATGTTAATGGTAGTAACGTTAGTGGAGGTTCTCACTATATAGAGCTAGAAGCAATTAAAGGCAGTGAAAATGTTGCTCGTAATAAAAAAGTTAGATTAATAAATGGAACGCTAAATAAAGATAAACCTTCGGATTATGGATATATAAATATATTTACCGATGGTAACAAAAATGCAACTCCGTATATAGATTTAATACCATACGGAGGAACAACAGCTTTAGAGGTTGATTTAGGTAGTAAGTATGAACTAGATGAAGTTAAGATATGGCATTACTATCCTGGAGGTAGAACTTACAAAGATAATAAGATTTATGTTTCTGAGAATGGTGAAGAATGGTATAAAATTTTTGATAGTAACATTAATGGAACTTACCAAGAATCATCGGAAGGTAAAACTGTAAAAGTTGTTATCACAGAAAATCAAGAGCCAGAGTTTAGGGATGCAAGACCAAATAGAAAAGCTAGATATATTAGGAGCCATTTAAATGGTAGTTCAGCTAATGAAGGTAATCACTGGGTTGAACTAGAAGTTTATTCTGGCGGTAGCAATGTGGCTAGAGGAAAGCCTGTTGCTGTTGAGATTGGAGAAGTTGTTGCTGCAGGTGGAAATGGAGGAAGCATAGGATCATTAGAAGTATTTACAGATGGAAATAAATCGACAACACCTTATTGTGAGACAAAAGGCAATTATCCAGGTGCAATTAGGGTTGATTTAGGAAAATCATATGATTTAGATGAAATAAAAATATGGCATTACTTCGCTGATGGAAGAACATATTACTCTAATAGAATTGAAATATCGGAGAATGGTACTGATTGGCAGATTGTTTTTGATAGCGAAATTGATGGTAGATATGCTGAAACTGCTGATGGTAAGTCCATTGCGCTATCTGATAATGCTGGAAACTATATTAAAGAACCTAAAATAACTTATAGAGCTTATGTTGAAGGAGTTGGATGGCAAGCTTGGGTATCTAATGGTCAAACAGCAGGTACAACGGGTCAAGATAAGCATATAGAGGCACTAGAAATTAGGCTTGAAGATATTAACGGAAGTGTGGTCTATAGAAGTCATCTAAGTAATACAGGGTGGATGGAATGGCAAAGCATGGGTGCAACATCAGGAAGACCGGGAGACGGTCAACAGATGGAGGCATTTGAATTGAAATCTGAAAATATAAGTGGCAAAACTATAGAATATAGGGTTCATGTAGGATTTGTTGGTTGGATGGACTGGATTCAACAAGGTGGAATGGCAGGAACAACAGGTGAAGGTAAGGATATTCAAGCTATTGAAATAAGGTTGAAGTAACAATGCTAATTGATCACATAGGTAGATGATACCTATGTGGTTAAATTAATGGAGGTGAATTAAAGATTGAAAAATATAATAAATAGATTAATTAATACTACTTTAGTTTTTACCATTGCATTTACATTAGCATTTACTTCAACTACTTATTCAGCACCAGTTGATGATAACCATAATGAATTTGAAGCAGTTGAGTTTTTTATTCCTAGTGATTTTAAGGATGGAGAATATAAAGCAAGGGTTTCGAGTTTTAGTGGAGATAACAAAGTAAAGAGTGTTGAAAGAAATGTTACTGTAAATTCCCCAATTCAAATTAAAGCTTCAATGTCTAAGTATATTAATGCTAATGAAATTTTTGATGTTGAAGTATGGGGAAATAAATTTGTAACTAATATTGATATTATTTTTCCTTTTAGTGTGATTGTGAATGGAAGTAAATTTATTAAAGGTACAAAGGTTCCAGTTGATCTAAAGAAAAATACTGATAAAACTTCAAACGGAGTCTTGAAATTCAAACTAACTGATATCGCTGAAATTGAAAATGGGAAAACTGTTGATGTAAAGGTAATAGGAACAAGTTCTGTTGATGGCCATACAGAAGAAGTTATTCTAAAAACAACTACAGCACTTATGTCTATAATATCATTAAGCAATACATATAGGGTTGATAAACCAGGCGTAATAGTTACTGATGAGGTATTTGGACCTGTGATAAAGCCTTTAGGATTAAGATGTGGATACAACACTTCTTTAAGAATTGTATCTAATGGGGCAAGACTTGTTGAAGCAGAGTTTTTTGTGAATGACAGAGCATTAAATGGAATTAAGTTTACTTCACCACACAAACTTGTAAGTTATGATGGGACTTTAACTAAATTTGAAGAAAATAAATTAGTAGCTGGTGATAAAGATAAGGATAATAAGGTTACTATAGATTTAGAGAAAATTAACAGTGGGAATCAAATTGTAGATTTAACATTTGTATTACCAGAAGGTGTTCCAGTAGGAGCTATCATTAGCGTTAAAATATCTGCATATGATAATAGCTCATATTTAATAAATAATGTATTAGGTAAGGAAATGTTTATAATAACAAGTTCATATAAAAATGATACATCAGTAAATATAACAAGGTAGGTGGTGTTTAAAAATGAATAAAAGGAAGAAATATTCTAAATATATATCACTTGCTATATCCTTGTTATTACTTGCAGGATTTGTTTATTATTATATTAGTAAAAGCGGTAATTATAAGCAAGCCAAATTTGATAGCAATATTGATATGACTGGTGAAAATAAGGATAATGAAGAAAGTAATGAAACTATAAGAGTTAAAAATGAAAAAAAAATTGGTGATGTATCTACAGTAATAAGCAAAGAATATGAAAAGGAAATTGCATCTAACTTTGAGGAAGGAACAGAGCAAGTACCACGCGAGGAATCTAAAAGCCAAGACCCTCCTACAATGCCAGAATTACCTCCACCAACATCATCCAAGGATGCAATAACTATAATTCCTCCCACAGAAAAGTTAGAGATTGAAGATAAAGTAATTGCGCAAGGAACAAGTGGATATAAGAGAGGTTTGCAAAATGATATATTCAATCAAATTGGAGAAATTAAAACAAACAGCAACTACACACCAAAATCATTTATGATGAATTACTACTCTAAAAGTGATTTAGAAAAGTATGTAAATAGTTTAGTTCAAGATTATACAGATAATTTATGCGTTAATTATGAGGCAGATATAAATAGAGAATTCTATTATGGTGGTAAGCATTATAGAATCACAGTAATGGATACATGGAAGATTGCTATAGATAATGATAGTGCTAGGGGCGTTTTAAATGCTATTAAAATTAGCAGTCCAGGTTTCATTCAAGCAACACATAGTCAAGAAAATGATAAGTTTAGCTACCAATATGGAACTATTTCAATTTATTATGATGAGGCAACTGTAAAGAATATAGTTGTAATGGGACTATATAATTTTGCAGAGTTTGATTAATCTAAATAGCAGCTGTTTAATAAACTTCATATGTGTCAATAATTAAGACATAATAATAATGGTAGGTGTATTAATGGAGCTTATTAAAACTATAGTATTAAGTGATTATCGAAACAGAAAGCAAAAGAGTTATATTAAAATAGAAATGTGCTTAGGAATGACACTAGGAAGTTTATTTATATTAGCTTTGCCGATGTTTTTTTAAATCAAAAAGGAACTACTTTTAACAAGGTAGTTCCTTTGTATATTAAACTATATATCTACTCTCTATAACATCGAATGTATCAATTGCTTTTGGTGCTTTTGAACTTAGGTTAACAGTCGTTACAATAGCTGCTAAAACTAACATTGATGCTAATGTACCTAATAAGATTTCTTTAATTGAAACTTCATAACTTAATAACTTTTTCATTTAAATTCCCCCTTGAATTAAACAAATTAGTTCTTGTATTTATAGTAACAAGAATTATGCATTTGTACAAAGGTAGATTAAATGAAAAAAAGTATATGTTTATATTTTTATCCAGTAAAAATTTTTTCTATAATATTAAATTTCTACATCAAAAAAATCACATCGTTCAGCTACAAATGCTTCTGTTATTGACTTTTTAACTATTGGATCAATTGCTTTTCTCACCATTGTAATTACATCACTTTCACTTAAATTCTTTTCCTCCATCACATCTTTTGCGACAGCTACTATAATACTCATTCCTGACACAGAAAATATAATATCTTCACTATTAGCTTTAATTGTATTTTTCAATTTTTCCTTATCAATCTTATTCTTGTTGAAAAGCAATGTTTTCAACATATCCATATCACTCATGTTCAACTTGAATTTCTTTTCAAGGCCAGTAGCTTTACCTAGTCCCAAAGGGCTTAAACAGGTGCATATATCTGTTATTGAGAAACTCATTCCATACGCTAGCATTTATACAAACACGTCCTTCCAATATCTTAATATTATAGTTTCTGTAAAAAAACATAAATTATTAAAATATATTTACATAATACTAAATTTTGTTGGTAATATTAACAGTAATTAGTGTTGAAAGGAATTGGTTTAGGATGGAACAAGTGAAAAATAATAAAGTTATATATATTATCTTAGCAGCAATATTGGCAATAAGCATAGCTATTTTAGGCATAAATATAGGGATATGGGCTAGTTCAAATAAAGATAGAAATATAAAGATTAGCGATATAAAATCAACGCCTAAAGCAAGTAAGGAACTAAATGGGGTAACTATAGAAATTAATGATATAAAAGCTAGTGGGAGTAATGTAACAATTTGTTATGCAATTAAAAATATAAATCAAATGAAAATTGCACCTTTATTTGAAAGTGCATATTTCTTAGATAAATCTGATAATGGATTATTACAGGGGATAGCTCAATACAATACCCTAGAAGGAAATGGTCTATTTAAAAACCAAGGGTTGGAAGGATTTCTTACCTTTACAAGTGCAAATAATTTAGGAAATACTGAAGGAAATGAAAAGCTTGAATTAAAAGAGATTAAGGGAACTTATGAAATTGGAATACCGATATTAACTACTAGTGGAGTAATTGAAATGAAAGTTGAAATAAGTATATAGCAATAGCCATGCACTGCTAACCTGCAAGTGTATGGCTATTATTTGTTATAATATTTATTAAATCAGATTTTATCTGGTTGAATTCAACATTATACACCTTTAGTGTAGCTTCATTTTTCCCAGTTGATAATTCATAATTTATTTTATCCTTGAAATATTTAAGTAGCGTTAATTTTTCATTTATTAATTCCAGCTGTTTACTCTTAAATATCATATTTTTAATAAATCTTCGCTTGTATCTTAAGAGAGCTGAATTTGCTTTATTCATAGTTATGGTATAAGCCTCTTTCTCCATATCCTTTATACGCATAGATTCCTCAGTATCAGCAATTTTATCTAATAGAAGAAGAATATTTCTGTGATTTTTATCTTCTGAAAAAGCAGATATAAAACTTTCAGATACTAAATCATCAATAGTAAGTATTTCTTCAAGAACTAAATATGTTCCAGAGTTGTTGCTCTTAGGCTTCTTTCTTCTTTTTTGATTATGCATTAAATGATCCAGCTCATTATAATTAAGTTCAGATTCATCAAGCATTATCTTTGCACCAACTCTAAAGTGTGTTAGCTTACCAAACTCACAGTATTTAGTTAAGGTCCTTCTATTTACACCTATTTTTTCGCTTAAATCTTTTATACTTATTAATGTAGGCAACTTGTTTATTTCAGTAGATACAATTTTTAAATTTGGGTTATAATCATAATTGCTATCAACTAATATATTTAATTTCACCCTTTGTTCCTCAGGAACTTTCTTTTCATAAAGCGCCCAAAAACGTTGGTACTCTTTAGATTCTAAAATATCTTTAACCTCTATTGTTGTAGTTGGAATAGTATTTTTGCTACACTTGAATTGTAAGACTTTAAGGTTGTTGTAAATCTCACAGTCTAATCCACTTGATTCATAGTGCCTGTTGGATAGATATTTTAATAAAGATTTAGCATTAACATATAATCTTTTATTAACTGTATAGATATTTAACTCACTTTCACTACTAATATCACATAAAGTTCTCTTTGTTATATTCAAATAACTTGAAGCATCATTAGCGGTTAAATCTCTAATAATCTCATCATTATTTTTTACTTTCATGGTTATCAAAATCCTTTTTGTTCATATTTATTATTTAATATAGCATTTTAAGAATAAAAGGTAAATATAATTTCTTGTTTTTCACTATACTATATAAATATTAACCTAAAAATCAAGTTGCGAATACAGGTGATTAATGGGTTTCTAACTAAAAAATCCAAATAGATGTTTCTTCTTTTTAGATACCCTTTTTTCCTCCATACTCTCTCTTAGTTTTAGCAATTTATCATCTACCTCCCTTGAACGGGCTTCATAGTCTAAAATAGCCTTAGTGTTTTCTTGTTCATTCTTAACAATTTCCTGCATTGTTTCAATATGCTTATTAGAACTTTCAATATGCTTGTCTAGGACTTCTTGGTAGAACTTAGCTTGAGTATCTAATTGAATAGTATGATTGTCAGATTGTTTATTAAGTTGAGACTTTAAAAATTCTACTTGTTCCTTTAGATTTTTCAACAAATTATATTCTTCCTTGGATATAATCAGTTGATCATTTTCATCATCAGTAGTTCTATCAGCCTTCTTTATTTGTCTTTCACTAAGTTGAATTACGGTAGCTGCAACTTCTTCTTCGGCTGTTGCTTGAATGTTTTTAGAAACATTTTTTGTTGTGTAGTTAGTCCTTACTTTAGTTTTGAGGAAGGCTATCCCCTCTTTAGTTATAAGTGTCTTCCCTTTCTCTTTAACTATAAAGGATTCATCGAAGTTTTCATCTTTAATTCTTTTGTAGAGAGCTTTATCACTAATTCCAAGTTCTTTAGCAGCTGCTTTAATTGTAAGTTGCATTCAAATTTACCTCCATTACATAATAAAAATATTATACCATATTTTTACATATTCTTTTCGGAAATTTAAATGCAAATTTCAACATATTAGTTTGTTGAAATTGATTTTATCTAATTATTAGATAAAACTTTTTAAGCTTTAATTGTGGTTAAAATGAATTCTTTAACTTCTTCTATATTGACTTTATGAGTTATGTTATTAGTAGAACTTATTACGGATTCCGCTACTAAGGAATATGTTATAAGTATGATAAATGTTGAATTTATTAGCTTGAACTCAGAACTTCTTTGACCATCTAAAATAATACTTTCAAAAATGCTATTATAATCGATAGCATTTATTTTTTTTATTGTGTCTTCATCTAAAATTCTTGAAAGGTTGTAACTTTCTGCTTTATATATGTTGAAAACATCTAAATTCAAAGACCACTCCTTAAAGATCCCGTCAATAATCAATTCTATCTTTGATGTAGATGAGATATTAATAATAGAAACTGATTTAAACAATCTTAGAAATCTATTATTTATATCTATAAATATGTTGAATAGTAAATCATTTTTATCCTTAAAGTAATTGTAGAAAGTACCAGTGGAAAGGTTGGCAACTCTTATAATATCTGAAATTCTAGTGTTAAAGAATCCTTTATTACTTATAACATGTACTCCAGAAATATATAAAATATCTTTTTTAGACATGACACACCTCTATATTAAAGTCTTTGACTATACATATGTAATTTAAAATGGTTATATGTATAGTCTTAACTTGTAGTTTTACATTAAAGCATGAAAATGATAAGCCCCAAATTACAAGCTATGAAAGTGTTTATGTATACTATGTAGTTTAGATAAAGTTGAAAATGTTCAGATAACAGAATATAATTATAATAGAGTTTAAATGTTGTTATGGAGGAGAAGACATGGAATATTCAACAACAACAGAAATGTCAATAATATGGGGCATCTCTTCAAGGCGAATAGCAGTATTATGTTCAGAAGGTAGGATTGAAGGTTCAATTAAGAAAGGAAAGACGTGGTTAATTCCATCAAATGCGAAAAAACCACAGGACCCAAGACGTAATACTAAGAAAAGTTAGGTTATATTATTAATAATAAACAGAAATTTGGAGGAAGACGAGATGAATGATAACAAAAAGGAACAAGAAAGAGAAGAATTACATAGAACTATATGGAATATGGCAAATGAATTGCGTGGAAGTGTTGATGGGTGGGATTTTAAGCAATATGTATTAGGAATGCTATTTTATAGATATATATCTGAAAATTTTGAGAGATATGTTAATGAAGGAGAACATGAAGCTGGTGATATAAGCTTTTCATATGCAGAGTTATCAGATGAAGATGCGGAGCAAGCTAAGGAGGACTTAGTTAGAACAAAGGGGTATTTTATACTTCCTAGTGAATTGTTTTGCAATGTAATTAAAAAAGCTAAAAATGATGAGAATTTAAATGTGACATTAGAAACACTATTTAAAAATATAGAGTCATCAGCTCAAGGAACAGATAGTGAAGATTGTTTCAAGGGATTATTTGATGATGTTGATGTTAATAGCAATAAGTTAGGGGGAACAGTAGCTAAGAGAAATGAGAAGTTGGTTAAACTCTTAAACGGAGTTGGAGAAATGAAGTTAGGGGATTATCAAGAGAATACAATTGATGCTTTTGGTGACGCTTATGAATATTTAATGGGAATGTATGCAGCTAATGCTGGAAAGTCAGGTGGTGAATATTTTACTAGCCAAGAAGTTTCGGAATTGCTTACAAAAATAACAATTGCAGGTAAAAATGAAGTTAACAAAGTATATGACCCAGCTTGTGGTTCAGGATCATTGTTACTGAATTTTGCTAAAATATTAGGAAAGGAAAATATCAGACAAGGTTTTTATGGGCAAGAAATAAACATTACTACGTACAATCTTTGTAGAATTAATATGTTCTTACATGATATCAATTACGATAAATTTGATATTGTTCTAGGAGATACATTAACAGAGCCAGGACATTGGGATGATGAACCATTTGAAGCAATAGTTTCGAACCCTCCATACAGTATAAAGTGGGAGGGGAAAGAAAATCCACTTCTAATAAATGATGAAAGATTTTCACCAGCAGGTGTGTTAGCACCTAGTTCAAAAGCTGACCTTGCATTTATAATGCACTCATTACATTGGCTTTCAACCAATGGAACAGCAGCTATTGTATGCTTCCCGGGAATAATGTATAGAGGTGGAGCAGAGCAAAAGATTAGAAAATATTTAATTGACAATAATTTTGTAGATTGCATAATTCAATTACCCAACAATTTATTTTTTGGCACTAGTGTTGCAACATGTATTATGGTGCTTAAGAAATCAAAGCAAGAAAATAGCACTCTATTTATAGATGCTTCAAAGGAGTTTATTAAGGTTACAAATAATAATAAACTTTCTGAAGCTAATATAGAAACGATATTAGCTATTTATTCAAATAGAGAAGAAAAGAAGCACACTTCAATTATAGTACCTAATGATAAGATTGGAGAAAATGATTATAATCTTACGGTTAATTCATATGTAGAGCAAGAAGATATAAGTGAAAAAATAGATATAAAAATACTAAATAAAGAAATATCCGAAATTGTTGAAAAAGAACAAATTCTTAGAGAGCAAATTGATAAGATAATTTCTGAAATTGAGGTGTAACATGAGTAGATTAGAAGAACTGATTAAAGAGTTATGCCCTAATGGAGTTGAATATAAAAAAATAGGTGAAATTGGTTCAGTTTGTATGTGTAAGAGAATTATGAAACATCAAACAAATACAGAAGGGGGGATTCCATTCTATAAAATTGGAACATTTGGACGTGAGGTAAATGCATATATTTCAAAAGAAATATATGAAGAATATAAAAGTAAATATTCTTACCCTAAAAAAGGGGATATATTAATTTCTGCTGCTGGAACAATTGGAAGAACGGTAGTGTTTGATGGTAATCCTGCATATTATCAGGATTCAAATATAGTTTGGGTAGATAATGATGAAAAGTATGTAAAGAATACGTTCTTATATTATATTTATCAAATGCAACCATGGAAAATACAAAGTGGAGGAACAATATCAAGGCTTTATAATGATAATATTTTAAATACATTAATCCCTATTCCACCAATGGGAGTTCAAGATAAAATTGTAAGTCTTTTAGATAATTTCACAGAGCTAACAACAGAACTTGTAATAGAGCTAACAGCAGAGCTTTCAGCAAGAAGGAAACAATATGAACATTATAGAGATGAATTACTAGCATTTAAAAATAAAGACGTTCAGTGGAAAACCTTAAATGAAATATCAACAGAGATGTATAGAGGTGCTGGAATAAAGCGAGACCATGTTACTGCAGATGGAATTCCTTGTGTAAGATATGGAGAAATATATACATCTTATGATATTAGTTTTGAAAAGTGTATATCTTATACAACAGAGTCTGAAATTACATCAAAGAAATATTTTGAAAATGGAGATATTTTATTTGCTATTACAGGGGAAAGTGTAGAAGAAATATCCAAATCAATTGCATATCTAGGGAATGAAAAATGCATGGCTGGTGGGGATATAGTTGTTATGAAACATAATCAGAATCCGATATATCTAGCATATGCGTTATCAACTGTTAATGCTCAAAAACAAAAAAGTAAAGGTAAAGTAAAAAATAAGGTGGTTCATTCAAGTGTTCCTTCATTAAAAGAAATAGTGATTCCAATACCATCATTAGCTGAGCAAGATAGAATTTCAAAAATATTAGTTTCAATGAATAGTTTGTGTGAGGATATATCTACAAGCATTAAAAGTGAAATTGAAGCACGTAGAAAGCAGTATGAATTTTATAGAGATAAATTATTAACATTTAGAAAATTAGAAGAGTAAGGGTGAAAAGGGGAAAGAGAATGGGCACGTTTAATATAGTTGCAGCTAGCAACGAAAGTACTGTAGTGGCAGAATACAAACCAGTAAACAAACGAGCGGATGAATATCAAAGTGAGACTGCACTTGAGAATGAGTTTATTAGAATGTTAGGTGAACAAAGTTATGAAAGGCTTATAATCCATGATGAAAAGTCTCTCATAACAAACTTACGTACAAAAATAGAGCAACTCAATGAGTATAAGTTTACTGATGGTGAATGGAAAATATTTTTTAATACTTGTATTGCGAATTCAAATGAGGGAATTGTTGAAAAGACAAGAACAATTCAGGATGACCATATTAAATCATTGCAAAGAGATGATGGAACTACTAAGAATATCAAGCTGATTGATAAGAAAAACATTCATAATAATAGGCTTCAAGTCCTAAATCAGTATGAGATTTCACAGGAAGAAGGAGCAAAACATAACAATAGATATGATGTAACTATTTTAGTTAATGGACTTCCATTAGTTCATGTTGAATTGAAGAGACGTGGCGTTGCAATAAGAGAAGCCTTTAATCAAATCAACAGATATCAAAGGGATAGTTTTTGGGCAGGATGTGGCTTATATGAATACATTCAGATATTTATAATATCAAATGGTACTCACACAAAGTATTATTCAAACACAACAAGAAGTTCACATTTGAAAGAACAGAGCAATAGCAACAAGAGAGGAAAGAAGACAAGTAACAGTTTTGAGTTTACATCTTTTTGGGCAGATGCAAAGAATAAGGTTATACCTGATTTAGTAGATTTCACAAAGACATTTCTATCAAAACATACTATACTAAATATTTTAACTAAATATTGTGTGTTTACTTCAGAAAATTTATTACTTGTAATGCGTCCATATCAGATTGCAGCAACAGAAAGTATACTGAGCAGAATTGATATATCAACTAACTATAAGAAACTTGGAACTATTGATGCAGGTGGATACATTTGGCATACTACTGGAAGTGGTAAAACTCTTACTTCATTTAAAACAGCTCAACTTGCAACTAATCTTGATTTCATTGACAAGGTTTTATTTGTTGTAGACCGTAAGGATTTAGATTATCAGACCATGAAAGAATATGATAGATTTGAAAAAGGAGCTGCTAATAGTAATACCTCAACGATAGTGTTAAAGAAGCAATTAGAAGATGAAAATGCTAAGATTATTATCACTACAATTCAAAAACTAGCAACTTTTATCGGAAAAAATAAGGATCATCCTATATTTAATAAGCATGTTGTATTAGTATTTGATGAGTGCCATCGTTCACAGTTTGGAGATATGCATGTTAAAATAACTAAGAATTTTAAAAAATATCATATATTTGGATTTACAGGCACTCCTATATTTGCAGATAATTCTGGCTCTGGAAAACAATATGCTATAAGAACAACTCCACAGGCATTTGGAGATAAACTTCATACTTATACTATTGTAGATGCTATTAATGATGGTAATGTTTTACCTTTCAGAATTGATTATATAAAAACTATAAAAGATAAATCAGGAATATCAGATGAGCAGATAAGTGCAATAGATAGAGAGAAGGCTCTACTTGCGCCTAAAAGAATATCTGAGATTGTTGAATATATTCGTAACCACTTTGATCAAAAGACAAAAAGAAATCGTGAATCATTTGGTTTTACAGTACTAACTAATGTTAAGGAAGTTGCTTCTACTAAGAAAAGAAATGAGATAGAAGAGAAGAAACAACGTATAAGAATGACTGGCTTTAATTCAATATTTGCTGTGAGTTCTATAGATGCGGCAAAACTTTATTATACGGAATTAAAGAATCAAATGGAGACTGTTCCAGGGGCTCAGAAATTACGAATAGCAACTATTTATAGCTATGGAGTAAATGAAGATGTAAATGATGATTTTGTAGAAGACGAAAATTCAGAAAATACTGAAGGGCTTGATCAAAGTTCAAGGGACTTTCTTGATATGGCAATTAAAGATTACAATGAGATGTTTAAAACTAATTACGATACATCAAGTGATAAGTTCCAAAATTACTATAAAGATCTATCTCTAAGAATGAAAAATCGTGAGATTGATATACTTATTGTAGTAAATATGTTCCTTACTGGCTTTGATGCTACTACTTTAAATACTTTATGGGTAGATAAAAATTTAAAATACCATGGGTTAATACAGGCATTTTCTAGAACTAATAGAATTTTAAATTCAGTAAAAACATTTGGTAATATAGTTTGCTTTAGAAATTTAGAAGAACAAACAAATAAGGCAATAGCTCTATTTGGCGATAAAGAGGCTGGGAGTATAGTTTTACTTAAAAGCTTTGATGCTTATTATAATGGATATGATGAAGATGGCAAGCATTATAGTGGGTATATAGAACTAGTAAATAAGTTAATCTGTGAGTTTCCAGTGGGTGAACCAATTATCGGTGAGACTTCACAGAAGGAATTCATAAAACTGTTTGGATCTATATTAAGATTAAAGAATATCCTTATGTCGTTTGATATATTTACAGGAAAAGAGATACTAACATTGAGAGAATATCAAGATTATCAAAGTGAATATATTGATTTGTATCAAGAGTTTAAACCTAGGGAAGATGAGAAGAAAGAAAACATAAATAATGACATTGAGTTCGAAATAGAGCTAATAAAACAAGTAGAGATAAATATTGATTATATATTATTACTTGTGAAAAAATATCAAGAAGATGGTAACCAGGATAAAGAGATATTAGTGTCTATTGATAAGGCCATTAATTCGAGCATTAACCTTAGAAGTAAAATAGAGTTAATTCAAGATTTTATTAAAACAGTAACTCCGAATACAGAGGTAGATGGAGAGTGGAGGCAATTTGTTGAAAATCAGCGTAAAAATGATTTAAGAACAATAATTGAAGAAGAGAAACTAAAGAAATCTGAAGCAGAAAAGTTTATAGAAAACTCATTTATAGATGGCGTTTTAAAAACTACAGGTACAGAAATTGATGAAATAATGCCAGCTGTATCACGATTTGGTGGAGGTAATAGATCTGAGAAAAAGAAAAAGGTAATAGATAGATTGAATTTATTTTTCATTAAATATTTCGAATTGTTTTACAGAGAGTAACTTTTATATTCCTATGGGAAATATATAGAGTTTTTACCAAGTATATTGACTTGAATTAATGTGTAAAATCTTATAATATGTAGTTGTATTTAATAGAAATAAGTATTTAAGAAAAAACAATTAGTTAACAATTAAGATTTATTTAACAGAAAAATATTATATAATTAGAGAGGCAGATTTTGTCTCTCTTTTGTTTTGCATCTAAAGAGGATTAAATTAGAGTACAGTAATGGAATTATTTAACAGAGGAAATTTTAAAGCAATATAGAACTAATAAAATAGAATGAATTTTAAATAATCTTAAATGAGTAATGGTAAAAAGGGGAAGATAATATATGAAAGATAAAGAATTTGTGAGTGATGTGTGGACTTTTAAATTGGAGGGGGATTCCAATGTAAGAATCTATGCTATGGGTCAGTATATTACGACTATGAATATACCAAATTTAGAAGATGAAAAGTTTGAAGATTATTGTAAGCAGTGGATAATATATAACAGATAAACTAATAAGTAAAAGATAAATTTAACTTATTAGTTTCAATATTGAACTTTAGTACTTAGAAATAGTTTAAATAAAATTAATCCCTGCATTTGCTACAGGGATTAATTTTATTTCATCGATTTAAAGTTCCTTCTAGCATTAAAGTAGTTTAAAATAGAAATCAATGACAGTAGATTTAATGCTATTGAAATATACTGAAGTATAATAGTATCTATAGCTATGCTAAATATTCTAATGATACAAGTAATAAATAAGCAGATGTATACATAAGTTTTTTCTTTAACTAAAATATTAGTTTTAAGTATAAGAAAATCCATTATATAAAATAATACAACACATACTAAAACTAAAATCGCAACTATAAGTGTCATTGCTTTCCTCCTGGTCATATATACCATAATTATACAATAACTTTAGATAATATGATATATACTTATGATTAGAATAATTCCTTTAATGCATCGGTATAATCTACAGTTAGTTCAAACTCTTTAGCTGATACATTTCCTAAAAGTATTTTCAAGTCTTCTCCAAACGGATCACAGTCATTGTCCTCCAGAACAGATATTACATCTACTCCCTTAAATCCATCATACTCAGCAATATATTTATCATTATCAATATAAAAATATCTAATTGGATTATAGTATATATCTGTGATAAGTACCATTTGCCCATCAAATATTTCTCCATTTAAACCCTTATTATTTAAGTTAATTTTCATTGTTCACCTATCTCCTATTATTGTGCTATGTTATATTTTTAAACAAACAAATACCATTTTGAGGTCATTAGTTCAAATTTTAATACGAAGTTTTTCTGAACTCCATCAATGTCGCTGCTGCAGGTTAATTTCCACATATGGTTTCCAGCTAATTTCTCATATTCTTTTTTAAGTATGTTTTTTATTGCTATAACTTGTATCTCGTCATTCTCTTCAAGTCTCACCTTTATTGGTTTCACAGTACCTTCCTTGTCAAACCAAGCAATCACTTCAACTTCTTTTGCCAACATATAAACTCACTTCTTTCGATTCTATAAATCTAATAATCTATTAATTGCTTCAAATTCTAAATAACAATCCTGTAATGCTCTATGCCTATTTTCAGGAATTTCTATTCCTAAAGTTGTAAGAATAGTATCTAAGTTTAACTTTTCCAACTCAATTTTCCCTTCTAAATTTTTAGTTAGTGCCAGGTGCATTAGATCAAAGTTTCTGTAGCTAACCAAATCTCTATATTCTTTAATTCTCCTACATTCTAGGAACATCTTTTCTAAAAAACCTATATCAAATTGTACATTCTGGCCTACAAATATATATCCATTACCAGTATTATTATGTTCCTTCAGGAACTTTAAAATCTCTTCAGCAGCATCATTAAGTGTTAAAGCTGTTTCCTCATGTTTAATTAAATCTATCTTGTTAGCGCTCATAGCAGATGTTGTAACAGTATAATCCTTATGTTTGATTTGAACTTCAAATTCTGCTTTAATTTCTCTGTTTTGCATCACTAGAATCCCTACTTCAAGTAGCTGGTGCTTATCCTTTGAAAAGCCTGTTGTTTCAGTGTCTACAAGTATCATTAATCTATCTTTTAATTGCATTTCTAACTCCTCATTTCTTTAAATTATATTAATTTTATCAACCTTTTCCCATCTTGAAATTTTATCTTTATATATAAACTTTCTTTCCTTAATTCTTTCAACTTCTTGCTCTGGTAAATTATTTAAAGCTTCAATATCTATCCATAGTTCATTGATGCTATAAATCTCTTCAAGCGCTTCATCAAAGTTTTTTGCTTTTTTGCAATAATAGTAGGTCTTTGGAATAACTGTATCAATAAACTTTAGGACTATTGAGCTGCCATAAATATATTCAACTTCAAACCTTGGTTTAATCCCACTATAAGTTGAAACTGTACCATGTATTTCTTTCAACATTTTATTCAATGTGGATTCATCGGTATTATTTTCAATAGCTAAATAGTACTTATCCTCTGTTATGTACTCCCATCCTTCAATGTTAGGATAATTCAACATGATTTCAATAACATCATTTGATAATCCTCTTTCTGTGAAGAATTTAGACAATGCATCTTTATTCAGATGGTCAATACCAGCTCCAAACAACAGACTGGTATCACTTAACTCATCCATATGTGTAAATCTACTCATTATCATACCTGATTTGAAGTTATATATATTTTCGGTTTCCATTCCAAGCTCTGACCAGGAAGTAAGTTTAACTACATTATTTATAGTTTCTTTATTAATCAAGTTATGTTCTTCTGGTATCAAGATCTCACTATTAATACATCTGTATATTTCCCTTAAAAGAACCAATCTCTCTAATGCATTGCTATTTCTAATAATTGAAATCAAGGAATTTGTATCAACATTGAAATAAGTTGCTAATTTAAAGTTTTCTGAGATAATATTTATAAAAAAATCTCTACATTTAATTTTATTGTAGCTAGGAGCTATGTCCTTATAACAATTTATAAGAAATAACATTTCATTATAATCTAAAAGACTATCCATACTTTCAAATGTATCATCATATAAATCCTCAAACAATTCAATTACACCTTCAAGCTTATCTGTATCATTTATCTTACCTGCATCACTAAAAAAATCATTTATGTAATCTAAGGTTTTTACTTGTAAGTTATAAGATTTTTTTTTCTTCACAGTAATATCTCCTTTTCTATTGTATGAAATATATAATTTACAGGGTTTTATCTATATTTTAAGTTATTTTTGAATTTCAGCATTATATATTTCATTTAATATTCTTATAATATCGGCATTAGCTATACTCATAGCTACATCATCATATTCTTCATTAGTAAAAGTTTCAGTTGCTTTAATTCTAACAATAATTTCATTTGAGGGGTCTGTTGGACATTTGATTCTTGAATCGCTGTTTTCCATTTTGTATCTATTTAATACTTGCCTCAATATTGCACTTGAAGACATATTTAATTCAAAAGAAATTTTCTTTACTTTTTCATATACTTCTCTATCCATTTTTAAACCTATGCTACTTTTCATACATGAACAACCGCCTTTTTAATTTATATTAATATTTAAATATAATATTAATAACATTGTCTATATTATAAAATTATAAACATGTAATACACTTTTAATTTAAACGTTATCTGTATTATACTATTAAATAAAATAATACACAATATATAACAATCAATTATGTATTATATAACTACTTGTAATAATACCCAAGTATAATAATTATAATGCGTATTATATATAAGATAGATATAATATAAAAAATTAATAAGACTGGTTTGTATTACAATTTTTTAAATGGAAAAAATAGTATTGCATATAATCTTTATTATATGCAATACTTTTAGTAAGATTATTACTAAGAATTTTCAACATGAAGTTGAAAGTTGAAATCAATTCTGACAAGAAATAGATTTTCAAAAAAATTAAATTCATGTAAATACACATTTGATATTTTTTCAAAATGGAATTTGCAAATAAATCGATTTGTATGTATTTGGTTTATTTTTGCAACCTCTCAAGGAAAAATAGATTTTCTTCATCATCATCAAACAAAATTTCTATTTCTAAATTTGTATAATCTTTGTAATCATCATCAAATGCAGATTTGTAAGTGAATGGGCCTTTTATAAGCATTTTATTTTCTTCAAATGAAGCACTGTTGACCATTCTGTAAAGATCCTTGTATCCAATGATGTGGTCTTCTAAAAATTTAACTATTCCTTCAGAACTATCATCTTTAATACCTATAAACTCTAATCTATCATTATCTTCAACTCCAGCATAAACCCTATTTACTTTCCAGCCAGCATCATATTTCTGTAAGAATATACTTACAGGAAACCTTATAATACAATCTGAGTTAACCATCGTTAATATACCT
The DNA here is from genome assembly GCA_036637795.1 of Clostridium sp. GTDB lineage: Bacteria > Bacillota > Clostridia > Clostridiales > Clostridiaceae > Clostridium. The sequence continues at coordinate 105,131 of JAVWLU010000006.1, forward strand.
TCAACTTGATCCGTACCCATCTTACTTGCAGTATGTCTTTCAGTAATTTCTATTTCTGTAGCTTCTTCTATCTTTACACTCATGCTGTATTTATTGTTTCGTAAGTATTCATCGGTATAATCTATGCTTATAACTTTTCCTTTTAATTCTTCTAGGAGTTTTTTTTCACTTAATTCTTTATCACCACAACTTATTAGCATCACAGGAAACATTAGAATCACTACATAGCTTAAAAATCGCTTTAATTTTTTCAATATTATAACCTCCTTAGTATAATTATTACACAAGCTTAGTTTGTACAATAAAGATATTAATATTAGTTAATTCATAGAATACAAGGGATATATTTAGTGGGATTTTAACAGAAAGTGAATAATAGATAATACTATGGTTATAATTTAAAGAACTATGTTATCTTTTTGATATTGATAGAATTATCAGTACTAAATCAATTCATAATTCCCCTAAATTTATTTTATATAGAAAAAAGATTTTTTTAGTGTTTATTTTTTATAAATATTTGATATAATATAAATAAGAAAAAGCTTAGTGCGTCAACACTAAGCTTACCTAGAACATTTATTTTTGTTTTGGGCCATTGGAAAATTAAATAGTTATTTAATTGAGAAAAAAGAACGTTTGTGATTAGGGGTTCTTTTTTTCTTTGCTTTTAATCTCTATATCAAGACCAATAAATTTAATTTTTAGCTTAAAGCTAAAATCATTATTATGTTTTAATACTAATTTAATTAATAATAATAGGATAGAACCTACTACTAATATTTCAAGCATCCAATACCACCACCTTTTAAGCTTTAGTAATATAATTACCAATAGCCCAAGGTGGATAAAATGAACAAAACCACCGTATCCCTAGCATACGGCCTTAGATGTATAATCTATTGATTCAAATTTTAAATAAATAGATTATACATCTAAGTTACTACTTTACTTTAACATAAAACTTTGTGTATATAAATACCCTAAGTCAGAAAATAGAACATTTTCCTAAACACTTATTCTGAAATCTTAGTTAACTTTACGCCAACACATCCTCCGCTACCTCCTCCTACATTAATAACACCACCTGATTTAATATCCCAAGTGTATTCATGTATAGGATTATCTTCTATAGGCAATATTCCCCACGAAAGATATGTTCCATCGTCATGCTTATAAGATATTCGTCCCCATTCACCATATGTTTCTAACTGATAAAGACCAGGATCTACATCCTTGCCAACTATATATTTTCTTGACTGTGTATTAGAGGGATTAGAAAGATTATAATAATCTTTTTTACTTTCAGTTGTGAAAACTTCATTTTGTATAGGTGCTTGAGTTTGGATATCTTCTTTATTATCAATTCTATCATTACTTATTATGCTACTAGCTGAACCAACTACTATTAATAACAATATAATTACTAAAAACTTCTTCACTTGTTTTTTCTCCTCTTTAGTTATTTAAAATTTATTTTTCTTTATCTGCAGTTTCCTTTGATTTAAGGTATCTTTCAATATCTTCATCTGTTACAGTGTAGTTATTCTCCCTTAACATTTCTACATATTTATCTAAGTCACCAATAGACTCCCCTGGTCTTGTTTTGAAAACATCATTCTTATCTGCAAGTATAAATTTGCTTCCCATACTATCACCTTTTCCTTATATTTAATTGTTAATTATATTGTTTATTTTTGAAAGAGCTTTCTTTGCATTGCCTATAGAGTGGATTAATTTGAAGTAATGAGGAAAGTTTTTATATCCATTCTTCAAAAAACTTTCAAAGATCTCTTCTGGCATTTTATTCATTAACTTCTTTTCATTTATTTCTGGTACTAAATCGTAAGGTATTACAATATGATTAGAATTGATTTCATCCATACTATACCTTACTGAGTTGAAGAATATGTATCTACTTAGTTTTCTAGATTTAATAAATTCATAAGCATTTGTTGTGTGCTTATAATCCCTACTAATCATGATATCCTTGTAATCAGCTAACTTAATCTGTGATACCATCCTGGAACTTACCATCCTCAAATTTTTTGAATCTAAAATACCTAACCAATCTGCATACTTCATAACCTTTTCAAATATTTCAACATCGAATTCCTTATATTTAAGAGCAATTTCTTTCGGTACCTTAACTGAATAGCTTTCAATTACTACATTTTCTAAAATAAATCTCTCAAAATCACTTCTGGAATACAATATCCTCTTAGTTATTAGAGGAAACTCTTCACCTTGAAGAGCTGCTGGAATACACATTGTTCTCACAGTAGTTGAAATTGAGATATGTTTAATATCAGTCTTATATCTATTGAAATATGGCTTGGAAACCCTCAAATAATCACATATTTCATCTACAGTTACATTGTAATCATCCTCTATTAAATCAATATATTTTTGCCCTATTGCTTCACGAGACTTTTTTTCACCATTAACTTTCAATAAATTTTCTCTAGGAACAAATTCTCTTTTTTTCACTTAGACAATCAACCGCCTTACATATAAGTTATATATATTTATAAATTATATTAAACCTTTGAATATGTCAAGAAATCTTAAGCTGATCTTTAATTTCATTGTATTCACAATTTGAATTCTAATAGTTGTCCTGTTAGAATTATTTTACTATTAAAACATAGAAAGTGAGTAACTATGGGTGAATTATTAGCAAACTATCTTAAAAATGGTAGAAAACAAAAGAAAATTCCACAGTATAAATTGGCAGATAAAATTGGCATATCCCGATCATACCTTATTTTTATTGAAGGTGGAGAAAGAGAACCCTCGTCTGATAAGCTGAGGTCGCTTGTAAATGAATTGAATTTAGATTTTAACAAAGCAGTTGAATTTCAAACTGCCGATATAAAGTTGAAAAAGTTAGGTATTTCGGGACCTTCTAATATTAAAGAACCAGTATTTGAAGAAGAAATAAACAATCAAATCCAAGAACCAACTTATCAGTTGAAACATCCTGAGAAGCATTTACTAAATGTGACACTAGATAGATACTTAACTCAATTAGGCTGGCTATCTAACATAAGTGAAGATGGATATTTTTTATATTGTAATAGCGGAACTAATTGGCATATCCGAACTTATCCTATTTTGGAAAGAGAAGATTCACAGAGCATGATTTTATCAACTTTATTCGGAGAGTTATCTTTAAAGATTACATTTTTAGAAGATAAATATAGCATTGCAACGATGGATCGTGAATTATATTTACTATTATTAAGCAATACTCCTAAGATATTTATCGATACATTAAACCTATCTTATATTTTAATTGAAGATGATTCTATAACAATAAAAGATATTAAAAATTCAACAAACTAATATATAAAGTACCATAATACCTATGAAACACTAACTAACTAAGCATCTAGCTTAAATAAACTAAAGAGCTGTATTCAGCTAAACTACGGAGGAAAAAGTACATGGAAAGAATAATAGAAATTAGAAAAGAAGAAATTGAATTAAGATTGAGAAGTTTAAAAGAAAGCCTAAGCAATGACAATGATATATGTGATGTTACTTTATATAAGGATGGCGTAACGGCTGATAATTTATTGGTCATAAACCTTATATATGGCAATGGCTATAATTGTTTGTTGGTAAATAGCAATGGAAGCACTTTAATAGATGGTCATTATGATGATTTAGAGTTCAAGAGCAAATTTTATATTATTAACTCTTATAAGGATATGATTACAAAAATCTCAGAATCTGTTCTTCAGCTTAAATTTAATTTAGTTGATGATGATTCTGGATGTGATTATGAGGATGAAGTATATTATTTCATTGCCAATCTAGTAGCTAAATATTATTTTGAGGAAATTAACTAACTAATTGATAATTGCCACATAATATGAACTCTAAACTCTTAATATGTGGCACATTGTCTAATCTATAGGTTGTTTAGCTATGAATAATTGGCTATAATAGTAATGTAGAATAAAGGAGGGATGTTAATTGGCTAGAAGACTTTTAAATCCTAAAGTTGATTTTATTTTCAAGAAAATTTTTGGGTCAGAAAAGCATCCAAACATATTAATTTCCTTTTTAAATGCTGTTATGAATCCAGCAGATAAAATAATTTCAGTAGTTATTAATAATACGGAAATTACAAAGGATTTTTTAGAAGATAAATTTAGCAGATTAGACGTTAAGGCAACAACAAATAAAGGCGAAATAATCAACATTGAAATACAGGTGAAAAATGAGTACAACATGATAAAGCGAAGTCTTTATTACTGGAGTAAACTCTATGAAGAACAACTTACAGATGGTGATAAATATGACCAACTTTCAAGAACTGTTTGTATTAATGTATTAGACTTTAAATACCTAGATAATGATAGGTTTCACAATGGATATAGGTTAAAAGAAATTGAAACAAATGAGGAGCTTACTGATATTGAAGAAATTCACTTCATTGAGATTCCAAAACTTCAAGATCTTGATGATGATGCAAATGTTGATACAATAGATATGCTTACAGCTTGGATAGAATTTTTAAAAGATCCTGAAAGTAGTGTAGTTAGGAAACTTGAATTCAGTAAGGAAGAAATTAAAGAGGCTAAGGATGAACTTTATAGATTAAGTAGAGATAAAAATGAACTAGATCTTTATAACATGAGAGAAAAGTCATTTTTCGATAAGGTTTCTGCACTATCAACTGCGAAAGAAGAAGGTAGAGAAGAAGGAGCAATTAATAAAGCTAAGATTGCTATTAGAAATATGCTTGAAAAAGGAATGGCTAAAGATTTAATAGCAGAACTTTTGGAAGTAGATGAACTGTTAATAGAAGAAGTTAGTATGGAAAATTTATAATTAGAGATGACTTTAGGCAAATAAAGGTTGATAAGATTATCAACCTTTATTTTATATTGCATTATTTTTTATTTCTCTTAAATAGAACATATCCTGCAGCACTTGTCATAATGGTTCCAATTGCTAGGCTAGCAGTTTGATCCACACCTCCAGTTTGGATTAATGGTGTTTTATTTTCAATTGTATAGGTATATACTTTTTCATGTTCAGTAATTTTTATCTCTATTGCCTCTGTTCCTAAAATATAACCTTCTGGAGCGGTAGTTTCCTTCATTTTATATGTTCCATACTCTAATGCCTTAGATAATGCCTTTCCTTCTGCATCAGTAGTTAATACTTCAACTACATTGTCTTTATCATCGTATATGGTTAGTTGTGCTCCTGCTAGTTTTTTGTTTCTATTATCGAAGTCAACTTTCTCTATAGAAACAAAGCCTTTAATTTTTTCATTCTCCATTTTTGCCTTTACAATCTCACCATTCTCCTTAATTTCAAAAGGATACTCTCCTTCATCTATTACATATCCTTCAGGTGCATTGAACTCTTGATAAGTGTACTTTCCATATGGAAGCTTAAATTTAGCTAAGCCATTTTCATCGGTTTTGCCCTTTACTACCTCGTCTCCAACTTCATTTCTTACAATGAACTCTGCATTAGGTAATAGCTTTCCATCAGATATATCAGCTTTTGTAATTTCTAACTCTCCATAAATCTTGCTATTCTTTAGGGTGAGTTCAACTAACATTTCATCCTCTGAGACAGCAATCTCATGGATTGTTTCATCTAGGATATATCCAATAGGTGCTTTTGTTTCTTTCATAATATATTTTCCAAATTTTAAATTTTTAGATTTTGCAATACCGTCACTATTGGTTACTATAGTTTCTATATGATTTCTGTTCAAATCATATATTGTGAACTCTGCCCCTTCGATACCCTTAGATTTATCCTCAGCATCTACTTTCGTTATAGATACCTTACCTGCTTTAATTACATTTTCTACACTAAACTCATATACTTTTCCGTTTTCAGATATAAAGATCTCATAAATTTTATCGGATGCTTTATATCCTTTAGGAGCCTTTGTTTCCTTCATAGTGTACTTACCATAAATGTGTTCTTTAGAAATTGCCTTACCATCATTATCAGTAACTAGCTTATCAACTTCTTTTCCATTTACATCATATATAGTGAATTCTGCTCCTTTTAATTTTAAATCAAGGTTATCCTTATCTGCCTTTTCGATAGAAATTTTTCCTTTGATTTTTTCATTAGTCATTACAGCTTTTACAATCTCACCATTTTGTTTGATTTCAAAAGAAAACTCGCTTTCATCTAATATATAACCTTCTGGTGCATTAAATTCTTGGTATGTGTATTTACCATAAGTTAACTTAAACTTTGCAACACCTTGTTCATCCGTTTTTCCTCTTGCTACTTCTTCATGAGATTCATTTCTAACTATAAACTCAGCATTAGGAATTAACTTCCCATCTGATATATCCTTTTTACTTAATTCTAAATATCCGTAGATTTTGTTATTAGAAATCTCAACAGTTGTTGTAGTATCTGGTTTCACAGTAATATTAGTATTTTCATTTACTATATCATAACCAGGTACACTTTCGGTTTCTTGTAGTATATAATCCCCTTGCCATAAGCCACTTATTTCAATTACTCCATTTGAATCTGTAACATAAGAGCCTATTAAATTTCCATCTTGCAGCAAATTAAATTTTACTCCCTCAATTAGCTTTCCATCATCGCCTTTCTTAATGACTTTAATTCCACCTGAAAGGTCATAAGTTATTATTGCATCATCGGCAATAGTCCCATATGGAATTACATCGAGTGCCGTCATGTCTTGATATCCACTTAATGAGGTTAGGTATAGCCTAGCTACTTCCTTTGAAGCTTCAGCTGTAACTTCTAATTTTACTGACCTAACATCTACGTTGTATGGAATATTTACATAGAATTGCTCGCCACTTCTAAATGTGTTTTTCCTAGTTCCATCACCAGTTATAATTGATACTTTGTCTGTATTTTTAACTTCTACAGTATATTCTCCACCTGTATTTGACTTTATAGTGAAAGGACCTGCTACAAGTTCACCATTCTTCTTTTCAGCAACTATGTCCTTTGGAGATATACTTACATAAGGTTGTTCAGTAGTACCGTTAATTGCATCATTCATTAACTTTGTAGCTATATTTTTAATGTTTTGTTGGAAATCATCTTCTGGAATTAAGTGTTCTGGTCCAAGTCCAATATCATATCCATTAAAATGTCCTCTAAGCATATATACTGCGGTTTGCGTTATGTAGTAGTCAACATCAGCATCGCCAGTAAAACTTACATAAGGATACCCTGCTTTCATTGCTCTCATAAATGCATCATCTAATGCGGTTGATGGCTGAACATCATCTGTGGGCGTGTTTTTTAGAAAGTCTAAGCAATATGTTGTTCTTCCATCAGTGTTACTGCTTTTTCTGAAAGTTTTTAAGTGGCTTCCCTTGTACTTTGGGTGCTGTATCTTCACATAACTTAATAATCCACTGTCCTTATCTACTGGGAAAGCTTGTGCAACTGATGTGCTTACCATCATCATTGTTAGGCATAACCCTATCATAGCAATGACTTTATTTTTTAATCTTTTGTAATTTTTCATCTGCATCTATAACCTTTCTCACTAATATAATCTTATATAATTGGTTTAATGGATGACTTATATTTTTAAATATAAGTCATCCATTTTTTAAATAGTATCTTTATTAATCTTTTTTCTTTTTCTTAAATAAAACATATCCAGCTGCACTTGTCATTATAGTTCCTATTGCTAAGTTCAAGCTTTGATCCACTCCTCCTGTTTCGATTAGTGGTGCTTTATTTTCTATTGTATATTCATATACTTTTTCATTCTCTGTAATTGTAATTTCAATTTCTTCAATTCCTAATATATATCCTTCAGGAGCCTTAGTTTCTTTCATTCTGTAAGTTCCATAGTCTAAGGCCTTAGATAATGCTTTACCTTCTGAATCTGTGATTAAGACCTCAACTACATTACCTTCATTATCATAGATAGTTAACTCTGCTCCAGCTAATTTCTTATTGCTATTATCATAGTCAACTTTTTCTACTGAAATATATCCTTTTATTTTTTCATTTTCCATCTTAGCTTTTACAATCTCACCATTCTCTTTAATCTCAAAAGGATATTCACCTTCGTCGATTATGTAGCCCTCTGGTGCATTTAGTTCTTGGTATGTGTACTTTCCGTATTTTAGCTTGAATTTTGCTAAACCATTTTCATCTGTTACACCCTTAGCTACAATTTCTTTAGATTCATCTCTAATGATAAATTCAGCATTAGGTAGTAGTTTACCATCAGAAATATCCATCTTAGTTATTTCTAGATCACCAGAAATTTTACTGTTCTCCAAATTAAATTCTATAGTCATTTCATCCTCAGAAACTGCAATTTCATGGATTGTTTCATCTAAGTTATATCCTTCTGGAGCCTTTGTTTCTTTCATGATATACCTACCGAATTTAAGGTTTTTAGATTGTGCATTCCCGTCCTTATCAGTTACTAAGGTTTCAATTTCTTTTCTATGCAAATCGTAAATTGTAAATTCAGCGCCCTCTATTCCTTTTGTTTTTTCATCAGCATCTACTTTTTTTATTATTATTTTACCTGCTTTAATTACATTCTCAACGGTAAACTCATATACTTTTCCATTTTCATCTATAACTATTTCATACACTTTGTCAGAAGCCTTATAGCCTTTAGGAGCTTTGGTCTCCTTCATTGTATATTTTCCGTAAGGATGAGCTTTAGACAGTGCCTTTCCATCATTATCAGTAACCAGAACCTCAACTTCTTTACCATTTGCATCGTAAATAGTGAACTCAGCCCCTTTTAGTTTCAAGTCACTGTTATCCTTATCAGCCTTTTCTATAGATACCTTTCCCTTTATCTTGTCATTAGTCATTTTCAATTCAATATTTTGACCATTTTCACTAATTTCAAATGGAATTGGTGTTGTATTAAGCACATATCCTTGTGGTGATTTGACTTCTACTATTGAATATTTCCCATACTTCAAGGTTGCTTTTATAATTCCGTTATCATCAGATTTTAGATTATAAGTTTCACCTTTGCTAAATCCTTCTTCACAGATAATTTGGAACTCTGCATTTGCTAATGGTGTACCAGTTTCAGTATCAATTTTTATTAATTGTACATTACCTGTTATCTTATCATTATTCATTGTTAAGTTAATTGATTGACCCTCTTGAGTAATCTCAAATAATATAGGTTCAGTATTTAATACATATCCCTCTGGAGATTTGACTTCTTTTATAGAATACTTACCATACTCTAACCTAGCCTTAATTATTCCATTATCATCTGATTTCAGATTATAAGTTGCCCCTTTAGAGAAACCTTCTTCGCATATAATAATAAAATCAGCATTTGCAAGAGGCTTTCCTGTTTCCGTATCAATTTTTATTAGTTGAACTTCACCAATGATCCTGTCATTAGTCATTTTTAATTCAATTACTTCATTATTTTCATCTATAATAAAGCTTAATTTTTCAGGCTGAATTACATATCCATCTATTGTTGAAATTTCTTCAATATAATATGTTCCATATAGATAGTTATCTAGCTTGATGTAGCCATTTTCATCACTAACTAAATCCCATGTTTTCCCCTTATCAACCCCATTTGCACACGATATTCTAAACTTAGCACCTGCAATCGGCTTTCCACTAACACTATCAACCTTTAGCATCCTAGCTGAACCTTTTATAATTGTATTTTCCCACGTAATAGTTGTTGTTTTTTCTGCTTCTATCTTAACTTCTCTTATTTCATCACTAAGATTATATTCTTGTGGTACACTAAGCTCTTTTACATAATAAGTTCCTATTGTTAAATCTGATATTGACAATATACCTTCTGAATTTGTAGTTCCTTCCTTTACTAAGTTAGTTGCTGCACTATCAGAATATATTCCAAACTTTACATTAGGCACTTTATTCCCTCTATCATCAACCTTGGCAATTGATAAGCTACCAGAAGCACTAAAAACAGCACTTATAGTGGCACTATCATCTCTGTATCTCCATTCAAACCCTAATAAGTCTTGATTAACTCCATTACCTTTGTAAGTTACAGCTACTGGCTCTTTAAGTCTAGCTTTAATTGTAAAATCATAAGCTCCACTATAGCTTAACAAAGCTCTTATTTTAAAACTTTCACCTATATTAAAAGTATCTTTTTTATTTCCATTTGAATCTACTGACCATACATTTGAATTTGATGGAAATGTAAAAGTACCTGGGCTACCAGCAGTATCTATTAAATTGCTCTCTTGATATTCATTATTTTTTGTTATTGTTATTGTAGGATTTTTTATACTAAATCCAATATTAGTAAACTCTCCATAATTTCTTGAGTTCACTGCAGAAATCAATTCATCCACGTAAGGGTGTCTACGGTCAGCAGTTCCCCCAGTTAATTTCCATAGTGCATATTGTGTATACTGCTCAGCTTGTAAATCACTTAAACCATACTTGTTTTTTAAACCTAATAAATCAGCCGGATATCCTCCAAAAACAATTCCTCTGTACACATAGTTATCTGTAATTACTGGAGCAGGATAACTGAAGTTCACAGGAAATTCTAAAGGCAACTGACAGCAATAAGCTATCCCTCCGTTTATAGTAAATGGAGGTATCATTATTGGTTTAGTTGTAGTTCCATCTGCCCCAGTCCATCCTCCAACATCAACTCCACGTCCTGTTGTTCCGATATAAGATTCAGCATAGGCAGGCTTAGAAACAAATGTTAGTATCGATATTAACACCATAAAAAAACTTATAAGTTTATTAATTTTTTTCTTCATCTTTAGACTCCCTTTTTTATGTATTTAGAATGACTTTTATAAAATATAAAAGTCATTCTATTTCCAAGTCTTATTTGTTTTCATCCTTATTTTTTTTGTTTCTATAAATCATAAAAATCACTATAGGAACAGTAGCCAATATAGCAACTACCACTGGGACCATTATAGATTTATTATTAGTTATTTGAGAAATAACATTGTTATCTACAATTTCAAACTCTATTATTTCCTCTGTACTATTCCCTGCTACATCACTTGCATTTAGCTTTATTTTGTACTTCTTCAAATCGCTAAATCTTAGCTTAGCAATCTGCTGATCTCCTTCATTTTTAATTTCACCATTTGCTGGTTGGCCATCAACTTCAATAGAATTTATAGTATCTAATGGGTTTTCTAGCTTGATAATAGAAGTTATTGATTCATTGTATCTACCATTGTTTTCTACACCTTTTATTAAGAATTTTGGAGGTGTCTTATCTAATATAAATTCAACACTTATACTTTCTGCATTACCTGCCTTATCCTTAACCTCTATATACAGTACATGCTTACCTTCTTCAGTTATAATTTCGCCCATCTGATAGTCCTTACCATCTAAAGTCATGGCTATTATGGTGTAGTTACTTAAATCATCTATAACAAACTTAGGTATAAAATCTTCTGTGAAATATTTCCCCGATATAGGTTCCACAAATCTTATAACTGGTTTATCCTTATCTAATGTAAATCCTATTGACTTCACAGTTTCATTATTAGCTAAGTCTACACCTTTGATTTGCAATGTATATTCTTTTTGTTCTGTAATTGCTGTGCCTGATACATATGGCTCTCCATTAAGCGTTGCCCCACTTTTATCTGATACAAGATGAGTATCGCTAATTTCGAAAGTAGGTTTTAGGTCCTTATTAAAGAAACCACTTAATAGACCTTCAATTTTAACCTCTGGCACTGTTGTATCTACAGTAAATTTAATATTATAAGCAGTTTTATTATTGGCTTTATCTCTTACAACCACATTATAATCGTACATCATTTCCTTAGAGGCCATTGGAACTCCTTGTGAGTAATTTCCTTCTCCATTTAGACTTATGCTTTCAATAATATCCTCTGAGTTATCTAGTCTAAACTCTGGAGTAAATATTTTATTAATGTACTCCCCATCTGAAATTGCTCTATTTTCACCTTTAAAGTAAGCTTTAACGCCTGGAGCAGTTTTATCTATATTAAACACTACTTTAGGGTGCTTTGTTTCATTGCCCGCCTTATCGGTTGAAGCTACATCAATCTCATATCTACCTTCCTTAGTAAAGGTATAGTTGAATACTTTTTCAATTCCATCACCATAAAATCCAGTAACCGGGTATGGAGCTCCATCTTTTAGTACATAAATTGTGTTGCTGCTATGATTAATATCCAATATTTTTACAATAACAGGTCTATCCGTATTATAGAACTTATCATTTTCAACCCCACTTAAAAATATTTTTGGAGCTGTTTTATCAGTTGTGAAAGTTACACTGTTAACTTCACTAGCATTTCCAGCACTATCATTAGCACTCACATTTATTATATATGTTGCATCATCCGTAAAATTATCATAAGTAAATGTAGTAGTTTCTTTGTTCATAACTGCTGGAAGTACTATAGTTTCATTAGTACCATTAAGCTTTTGCTTAACCATTACTACATTCACAGTAGATTCCCTCCAGTTGATGTCTGTAACAGAAATAGAAACAGTCTTAGGAACTAAACTAAAGGTTCCATTTATCTCATTGTAATTATTTATAGTTACTAAAGGCTTAGTTCTATCAATCGTAAATTTCACTGATAACTTTTCACTATTACCTGCTTTATCTTTAGCTGATAATGTAACATCATACATAGCTTCATCACTTAATCTTATAGAATATGTAGTTGTTGTTCCATTAACTTCAACCTTTATATCATTTTTATCAATTGTAATCACTTCTGGTTTAGCACCAATAGTATTAGTAGTTTTCTTAATCACAAATTCCGAGGTTTCTAGATTTAAATCTGTAATAATTCCTGCTAAATCAATATATTCAGAATTATAATGGTGATTATTTTCTACTCCTGGAACAGATAACTTAGGTGCATTATTATCAATAGTAAACTTAACATTATTAGTACTCTTAGGATTTGTTTCATTACCTGCCTTATCTATTGCATTAACTGTAATATCATAATTTACATCAAATATCCCATTTTCTTTATCCTCTAAAAATACACTGCTTAAATTAAATACATGTGCATTCCCATTAGAGCTATTAGGAACATCTTTGCCATTTATCTCTATGTTTTGCATTTCAGAACCGCTTACTTGTTTCTTGATAATAAACTTTACATTATTAACATCAAAGTTTTCTTCATGAACTTTCACTTCTACTTTATCAATACCTGTAATAATAGAATTCATTAACCCATCTACATTAGTTATATCAACCATTGGCATTGTTTTATCTACAATAAATGATTGTGTGGATTTACTGCTTTGACCTAATGAATCAAACGCATTAACTTCTAATGTATATTTTCCTTGCTCCTCAAAATTAACAACCGCTAAGCCTTGATTAGAACTTGATAAATCAAAAACTCCACTTATCTCTTTTGCTGAAGGTGTTATTAGTTTGTAATTTGATTTTGTTAGATCTATTGCAAATAAATCACTAATTTCAACCTTTATATAATTATTTGCATAATATTCTTTAGTTTTTTCTTCTCCATCAAATTTAATAGTTGGTGGCGTATTATTAACGCTAAATACTATATCTTTCTTTGATGAATTACCTGCTTTATCAATAGCAGTAACTGTCCCCTTATATTGTCCATCAATAGTTTGATTGACTTTAATAACACTTGTTCCTTTATATTCTCCATTAATACTTAATGGCTCATTGTTTGGATTTACAAGATTAACTGTCATAGTAGAAGTTTGCTTGTAATCCTCATAAAGACTTATGCTAACAGTATCTGTAGCTACTCCAAATTCATTTACACCTTCTACAATTATGTTAGGAGCCGATGAATCTCTGTATACATTAAATACAATATTGAATGAGTTAATAATATTCCATTCTGTATCAGATTTAGACTTTATTTTAATATTTACTAAGTCTTTATCATTGCCAGCTGGAACACTTATCGCCAAATTATATTTTCCAACAAAAGAACCACCACTTAAAATTGGACTTATTGTAGCATTTAATGGTGTTTCTGAATCATTAAGTGTACTCACAACATCAACTGGTGCATCTTGATTACTTGGCTGCCTTTCTTTATATAAAGTACTCAAATCAATACTTATATTTAATGTTGTATCTGTTAATTCGTTAAAGAAAAACCTATTTTCAACCTCACTTTGAGGTGTATCACCTGTAAAAACCTCACCTTTATACTCAATTTTTATATCATTTAACTCTGCTGCTGATACGGGTAAGTATGCAGAAAAACTTAAAAGAAACATTAATTGAAGAATGAATATTAAAGAAACTCTATACCTACTTTCCTTCATATGTTTATCTCCTCCGTTAAATTTTATCTTCCGTATTAATTGAGATAGCTTCTAGTTCAATTGTAAATTTATCTGTGAATCCATGATCATTCATCAATAATCCTGTTTCATCTTCTAACAGTCCAGTTTCATCTTCTAGCAATCCAGTCTCTTCTTCCAACAGTCCAGTTTCATCCTCTAGCAATCCAGTTTCATCTTCCAATAATCCAGTCTCATCTTCTAGCAATCCTGTATCTTCTTCAAGCAAACTATCATCTTCTATAACTTCTTCAACTACTGCAGGTTTAACTTCTATCTTCTTTTCTTCTATTTCTGCCTTTTCCTTTACTTCAACTGGAATATTTTTAGGTGCTTTTTTGTTTTTTGATGAGATATTCTTCTTCTTAAAAGTTGTGTTAATATCAGTTCCAAATATATCTTTAAAAGCTTCTACTACATTGAATTTTATGAATGTAACCACAGAAAGAATTAATGCAATTATAATAACTGCAATCCCAATGTAATATACTATCTGATAGCCCATACTTGCATCACTCTCCCTATAGTATTCCTAAATTTGATAGTCTTCTTGTTAGTTTTTTATAATCTTCATCCTTTGATGAACCCTCTATTCTAGATACTTTAGTATAATAATCTTTCACAATATCATAATTTTGCCCTTGCTGCTTACTTTGCTCTACATCAACAAATGCTTCTATCAACTTACAGTAAGCTTTTATACTATTTTCATTTCTTTCTATCGCCGTTCTATACTCTTCTAATGCTTTATCATAATTCTTAACCTCTAAATAGATATCACCTTTTTTGATATAGATAATATCTTGATACGGATATCCTTCATCTAGCAATACTTTGTAATACTCTAAAGCACTTTCATAATACTTCTTAGCTCTCTCACTATTACTATCATCCTCAGCACTTCCTTTACTATGGAAAGCTTGTGCTAATTGCTGATAAAAATCTAGCTTGTATTTATTTTCCAAGGACTCGTCCTCTAACGAGGTAATTACTTTATCGGCCTTGTTGAAAATTTCAATTATTCTATCATTAGCTTCACTTATTTGACCTTTATACGAACCAAATATATTACATAATGTTAAGTAGTTTATTAACTTACTCTCATCATTAGGAAGAGCATCATTATATCTTTCAAATTCCTCTAATTGCTGAGTAAATGTAGCATAGTTTATATTCATACTGCTTAAACTAGTAGCTATACTTTTATAATACTTAACATCTGGCATTTTTCTTTTATTAACTTTCTCAAAATAAGTCATAGCCATTTGATAGTTTTTAGTATCCATGTAGTTCATTCCAACATTAAATAAAACTTCATCATTCTTATCTACATTTCCATACTTTTGATCCATATAACCTTCTACTTTAGCTATGCCTTCCTTTGGATTCTCTATCATTTTGTATATGTCTAAAAGATATATATATCCTTCTGGCCTCTTACTGTCCACCTCAGTAATAGCCTTATCTACAAGTCTTATAGCATCAGTAGTATTGCCCTCCATCAACTTTGCTCCAGCCTCATTTAAAATTGCTTTATATTCATTTCTTTTTATAGATTTCAATCCATTTGAACCAATCACAGTAATAAGTATTCCAATTAATATAAAAGTTACACTTAAAATAAAAGGCATTATCTTAATAATTACTTCCTTTTTATATGTAGCTGTTAGTTTATCAATATTTTTTAAATCCCTAGAAAGCTCTATACAGTTTTGATATCTATCTCCTGGATCTTGTTGTGTGCATTTAGCTAATATTCTTTCAAGCCCCTCCGGTAATGATGGGTCAATTGTTCTAATTGGAGGTAAGTCTGTATTGCTTTTATAAGTTTTCCCTGTAACTAGCTGATGAAGTGTGACTCCCAAGCTATAAATATCGGTCCTAGCATCTGTTACATTGTTTAGGACCTGTTCTGGTGCTGCATATGTTCCAGTTCCAAACCTTGTTGTTTCTGTATCGTCCTCCTTTATAGCAATTCCAAAATCTATTAGCTTTATCTTACCTTCAGGAGTAAGCATTATATTATCTGGCTTCATATCTCTGTATATAATTGGCGCAGGTTTTCTAGTATGTAAATATCCTAGAACATCACTGATTTGCTTTGCCCAAGTTATTATGTCATTTACATTTATTTTTCCTTCTCTTTTAAACTTCTTCTTTAAGGATTCACCCTCAATATAGTCCATTACAACATAAATACTTCCTCTGTTATCTATGATGTCGTAAATCTTAGGTAAATTAGGATGGTCCAAATCTTTCAATAAATCAACTTCAGCTTGTAAGCATTTAATTAATGTATCATGGTCTATTTTTTTGCTTTTTCGTACATCTTTAACTACTACAGATTTTTTTAACCTATTATCTGTTGCTAGATATACAATGCTCATTCCACCTCTATCAATTTCCTTTAATATTTCATATCTATCATCAACCAATTGTCCTATCTGTATCAATTCAACCACCTCCCTTATTCAATAGTTTTTATAATTATAGCTGTGATATTATCAACTTCTTTTCTGCTTTTAACAATTTCAATTAATTCTTCTGCTTTATTAGTCAAGGCCTTGGATGTAGTTAATAACTTGTTAGAGGCTATTTCTGTTATTTCAGAATCCTTTAATTTTCTATAAAATCCATCTGAACAAATTAAAAATGTTTCATTGTAAGCTAGTTTTCCTGCTAAAAACTCTGGTTCAATTTCTTTTTTCGCACCAATACATTGCAACAGAATATTCCTGCGCTTATCTCTTTTAGCTTCTTCTTCTGTAAGATTACCTCTTTCAACCTCCCTAGCAACTAATGTTTGATCTTTAGTAAGTTGATTAAGCTGCTTTGTAAGTCTATATGCTCTACTATCTCCTACCTGGCATATATAATAATTTGTATCTACCACCAACATTAAAGTTAACGTAGTACCTAATGGAGCTCTATTCTTCTTGCCATATTCAAGTATCTTGTTATTTAAAACTTCTATTACATTATTTATGTTTATACAAATATCTTCTGCAGTTAATCCACTAAAATCTAATGTTGGAATTTCTTCGTTAAACCAATTATTTAGACCTCTAATAACAGTTGCACTAGCTAACTCTCCATCACTTAACCCACCCATACCATCACATACTACAAATAATGCTATTCTTCCATGAGGACTTTTAGCTATCTGAACTATTGAGGAGTCTTGATTTACCTCTTTCTTATTTCCTATATTTGAACTGTAACCAACTATATAATTCATACGTCCCACTCCTAGCTCTTAATCTTAAACGCACTGTTCTAGCTCAAAAACAAAATCTTCATTACCTAATCTTATAACATCTCCATTTTTTAGTTCTTCATATTTGCCAGGTGCAAGTTTAATACCATTAAGGAAAGTACCATTTTTAGATGTATTATCAACTAAAAAATATGAATTATCTTTTCTTACAACTGTTGCATGTAGCCTACCAACTGCAATATTATCAATTACATAATCAGCATAGGCTCCACTTCTACCTAGTTTAAGCTCTTCATTCTCTAACGCTATGGTCCTATTGTTTGAAATTTGTTTTAAATCTGCTACTTTATATTCATCAATATCTAATCCTAGCAACGTAGTCCCATAATCTTCATCATCTTCATCATCAAAATCATTTTCTTCTATTACTGGAGGCTTTTTAACTTCTTCCTTTATAGGCGCAAACTCTTTCCTTTTAACCTTAACTTCCTCCACTTTTGGGTTTATTTCTTCAATCTTAGGCTTTACCTTCTCAATTTTAGCTTTTTCCGCTACTTTAGACTTAACTTCCTTAGGAGCTTCATTTTCAACATGTTCTTTTTCCTTTGGATTAAATAGACCTGCCAATGAGTTCATCTTTCGATTTTTGTTAGTATTTTTTTCTGGCACATTTTCTTTTTCTTGTTTTTTTACCGTCTCTACTTCTTTATTTTCAACTAAAGTTTCAACTTTGCTCTTTGGTATACTAAATTTAAGCTTATTATTTTCTTTAATTTTTTCTTTTTTAGTGCTTTTATTTCCATTAACACTTTCACTAATCATCTCTGAGTTTTCCTCTTTGTATGTACTACTATAATCCTTAGATTTAGCTTTAATTAAGGGATTACTAGATTTATTCACAGAACTATCTATATTACCTTTTAAACCAGTGCTTTCATCAGCTACATCCTTATCCTCTATAACCTCTTTAAGTATTCTTTCAACCTTTTCTCTTTCAACTTCTTCTTCATACTTTTTCTTTCTAACTGAAAAATCTACTTTTGCATTAGATTTATTCGTTGGATTAAGTGTAAATACATACTTCTCTTCCTCAGCATCTGAATACCCTCTGTATACTACATTAGTAATATCATCATTATTAAATCTTAACATTTCTCCATTTATGCCTAGTGGATACTGATAACCTACATAATCATATAAATCAAGAACATTGTCCTTATAATTTCTTCCACATATCATTAGTTTCTTATCATGACCTTTAATAGTTACAATAGTGCCAATCGGTAAATAATTTTTCATACCATTTTTCATCCTCCCAAATAGCCACCACACTATATTTTATTTTGTTTTTAGATTTCCCCAATTTGCTTTGTAATATATATTTAATAGGAAAAGAGTTAAATTAATTTAATATAATTACTGTTTTTAGTAAAATTATTACTAAAAACTTGTGGATAACTCTTGAAGTTTATTATTAGTTGTATTATACTAATATCAAACATAAAAAAGGAGAACTAACTAAAGATGAATACACAACTAAATGAGTTTATAATTAAACTGTCTAAACTATGTAAGGAACATAATTACGAAATTAAAGTAAGTGAAAAATCAGAGTTGTTAATAGTAGATAAGGATACTAAGCAATCTTATCCTGCTATTATAAGATAGATGGATATAAAACATATTTAATGAAATACTAAAAATAAAAAGGATGATAATGAGATGAATAAAAGCGAATTAATAAAATCAATGAGTGAAAAAAATAAATTAAATCACAGAGATAATGAGATTGCTCTAAAGGCCTTACTTGAATCTATTGTTGAATCATTAGAAAGTGGCGATAAGGTTTCACTAATTGGTTTTGGTTCTTTTGAAGTGAGAGAAAGAGCTGCAAGAAAAGGTAGAAATCCTAGAACTAAAGAAGAAATTGATATTCCAGCATCAAAAAATCCTACTTTTAAAGCAGGTAAGGAAATGCGTAATAAGGTAAATTCAATTAAAAAATAGATAATTTAATACGTTTATATATAAAAGTAAAAACATGCCTAGGATTCAAGCATGTTTTTACTTTTTTAAATTATTATAATAGCATTTTCTACCCGATAGAAGTAAAATACATCAATAAATATGTTGCAATTATAAGAATTTAAGGAATTAATATAATTTTTAAAATAAGGGGTTTTTCTAACCTTCTAAGGTTACGTAGGTTTAATACATTTATAAAACGTATTCTGAATGTATCTTTACCAAAAAAATTAGAGTTATGCATTTTATTGCAAATAAAAGAACACTTATAAGATTCCGTTTCTCATAAGTATTCTTTATTATAGAACTTACAATGCTAATAAGTTCTTAATTTATATTTTTCCTAACTTATTTAATATATATTCCATTTAAATTTAGGTAAATTCTATACGATTGAATCTATAAGCCTATTAATATCTTGAATTTTATAAAAACAATCAAATATTAAAGTATCTATATCTGTAAAATCATATTTAATAGCAGGTAGCGTGTTTTCTTTAATTATATTATTTATTTCATTTATTATTTCATCACTTAGAATTCTTGAATTATTTGTGATAGTGCTATAAAGTTGAGGTATTCTTACTATAGGATCACTAGTGTTATTAACTATATCAACATTATCATTAGCTATTACTATTATAGGTTTTACAAGAACATAGTCATTAAATCCTTTCTTTTTCAACTCTTCATTGATTAATCTTTGTTTTAAAACTGATTGCCTTGTTACTTGTGCTGTGACATTTGATTGTTCCATACGGAACTTTTGTCCTGCACTGTTTACACGATATTTATTCCATCTTCCATCCTTTTCAACATGTATAATTATCTTGCCCTGAGATCCTATGTTTTTAACTTCAACATTAAAAATACCAAATGGAGAAACAATTAAGTTATCAGTTTCGTTCGATTCTTCTAACACCTTAAACCTACAGCCCTGGTGAGATGTTAGTATATCATCACAAAACTTTAGAGTCTTATTCAATTCATCTTCTCCACCATATCCTACAATAGTATTATTTCTTATCTTTAAACCTTCTTTTAAGATTTCCTTAATTTCTTCAACTTGATTATTTACCTTTCTAATATGGCTTTTAATGTGTAATATTTTTTCATTAACTATTTTGTTTCCTTTTTGCTCTCCTATTAAATTAGATAATGTCATCATCCAGTCTCTATTACTTTCAATTGTTTGAACTATATTTTCACTATTACAATGTATGGTTTTTAATTTCTCATCTAAATTAACGTAATAATTATATCTCTCTTCTAAATCACCTTTTATTATCTTTGGGTTTATTATCTCAATATTAGTTATTCCTTCAGCTACTCTAATAATTGCATCTGCATCTACCTTCTTAACTTCTCTTCTATTATCATCTATATCTTTATTACCCTTTAAAACATTCTTTAATCTATCTATTAACTTATTCATAATCTCTTCATTCTTCCTTTATCTTATGTTATTTGATATATTACATTGCCAGCAATGTAACCACATACTAATTATATCATTTATATTCTCGTTTTTCACTACAATTATACAAATTATGCAGATGTTTTATTGGCAACAAATCATATAAATGGAATTTAAGATTTAAAATTAAAACAGGGGGTTAAGGTAGTATATATATTATTGGGTTATTAGGAAATCTTTATTAAAATGCTCTTGTTTACATACAACGTTTTTTTCTAAAAGCGTTGATATTACTCACTTTGCAAGAATAATTTTAAATCAAAAATCATAGTTGATAAAATTGTTTTAAGCATATATAATAACTCTTGTAGCGAACGAGACAATAACAAAACAAACAGTAATCCAAGTTCAATAAGTAACAAGGGTTGCTAATTTTTTTAACTTCACAGTGAAAAACGAGAAATTATATTAAGTTTTAAACTCCTGTTTTTAACTTCAATACTAAAGTATAAATAAATTTAATTTTTAGGGGGAATACAGTATGTTAATGAATTTAAGAAATAAGGTTACAAGTAAATCTGGTGCATCTGATATGATCGTTGTTCTAATTATAATTATAATCTTTGCTGCGGTAGCATTTTTAGTGTTCAAGGGTATAGGAAATAAATCTAAAGAGGCTGGAAGTAAAGCAGTTAACCAAATGGACAAGGCTTTCCAAGAAGCAGAAGATTTCTCAAATGGTACTTTAAATTAATATAGAAATATCAATAAGCATTAAAATAAATTTAAAAAATAAAATTTTTGGGGGTACACAATATGTTAATGAATTTAAGAAATAAGGTAACTAGCAAATCTGGAGCATCTGATATGATAGTTGTTCTAATTATAATTATAATCTTTGCTGCGGTAGCATTTTTAGTATTCAAAGGAATCGGTAATAAATCTAAAGAGGCTGGAAGCAAGGCTGTAAATCAAATGGATAAGGCTTTCCAAGAAGCAGAAGATTTTTCAACTGGTACATTAGAGTAATATAAAAATATCAATAAGCGTTAAAATAAATTTAAAAAATAAAAAATTTGGGGGTACACAATATGTTAATGAATTTAAGAAATAAGGTAACTAGCAAATCTGGAGCATCTGATATGATAGTTGTTCTAATTATAATTATAATCTTTGCTGCGGTAGCATTTTTAGTATTCAAAGGAATCGGTAATAAATCTAAAGAGGCTGGAAGCAAGGCTGTAAATCAAATGGATAAGGCTTTCCAAGAAGCCGAAGATTTTTCAACTGGTACATTAGAGTAATTTAATATCATAGCCCTAAGAGCTTTGCTCTTAGGGCTATATTTATTTCTGAATTGTAATTTTCTCTAAATTCTCATAGTAATTTATATAAGTAAAGGTCACTCATTCTCCTGACCATTTGCTTCATAATATTAATTTTGTTCAGAAAATCTGACTGATAACTTGGAATTTATAGGTGAGTACAAGCTATAGTCTCTTTTAAATAAATCGTCTTTCATATACTTATATATATGAAACCCTTTATTTATCAGAACATAACTCATTTATTACTTTATACTTTTGTAAGTGTAAAAAAAAGAGATGCTAATATTTCTACAAACATCTCTTTTTAATATATTAGTTTTTTATACTAAATTATATAC
>JAVWLU010000007.1:0-4668 GCA_036637795.1 Clostridium sp.
TTTTCTGATATATTAACTTTTCCTATATCATGCATATATGCTCCACCAACTAATAAATTAGTATCTTCTTCTGATAAATTAAGTTGACTTGCAATTAACCTAGAGTATATAACAACTCTTTGTACATGTGAGTAACTAAACTTATCTTTTACGTTTAATTTATCTAGCAAACCTTTGACTGAATTTACAAATCCATTATTTGATTTTTGTATATTCTCTAATATTTGATTATATATTTCTACTGAGTTTTTGTTGAAGAACTTTGCTCTACTTAATGCATCTTCTGATGATTGTATAAGTGATTCCTCATCAACTGCTATACTTGGATAATGAGATATTCCAACTGATACTGTTATTCTACCATTTGGTTGTTCTTCTTCGCCTTTAAAATACTCATCATTTATTGCTTTACGAATACTTTCTCCAAGATTCATTGCTTTTTCTAATTGCATTCCTGGCACTAAAACAGTAAACTTTCCGCCGCCTACTCTTGATACTATATGTTCTTTTCTTGTACATTCTCTAATAATAGCTGCAATTGATTTTATTACTTCATTACCTTGTTCTTTACCATATAAATCATTGTACTCTTTAAAATAATCTATATCGATAGTTAGTAATGCTATCTCTAAATCATACCTTCTACATAATTCTAATTTTCTTTTTAAGCTTTCTGAAAAATATGTTTCATTATATAAGCCAGTTAAACTATCTTCATTTATAAGTGATTGTAAATCTTTTATTTGTTCATTTGCAGACTTTACATAATAACCTACTACCCATGCAGTTATTAAAAACACTCCAACTAGAACTAAATCATTTCCAAAATACAAATTCACTTTTGAATATGAAACTGCAAATATATCTATAATTAATATAATTGCAGAAGATATAGTTGCCACTGATAATCCATCACGTAGCCCACCTTGTATCGTTGTAGAAATTATCAAGAATAAAAATAAAAATTTGTAATCACTCTCATGTGCACCTGATAATACAATAACAATGCAAAATGCTATCATAAAAATGCATATTTCTATAACTTTGAATATTCTATCCCTTTTGTTTCTTCCACTTGATATGTAATAACTTCTAAATGCAAATATAAGCATAAAGACACTTACTATAGCTATTATTACTCCAATATTTATAATATTACTATTACCCTCTATATTTTCCTTTGTAAACACATTGGTTATGAGTGCTATTGCACAAAATAATATTGATGATAATTTTATTATAAATACTATATCGCTAATTTCCTTTTGTTTTTTCTTCTCAATACTCGTCATAAGCTACCTCTTTTAATTAAATTAATTATGTACCCAAATAATTAACTTCAAGCTAAGAACGAATTCCTATTTCCGCATTATTCTCTTGCTTCGTTTTTCCTTTTTTATAGATAAATACTACTGCTAAAAACAACATTACTAATGATGGTGCTCCTGTCATTAATTTGTTTATAGGATTTGAAAGCATCGGCTCTATTTCTCCAAATATGGTCACAATCAACATCAAATTAATTCCTTCAAATATAAATTGCATTCCTATAATAAGCACTGTTGCTTTTATTGATTCCATAAAGTCTATTTCATTAAACTTCACCATAATAATATTTAATATAAACATCATTAGTATTGTATGTACTCCAAAATTAATGGGAAGCTTCCTTATAAAGTAAACTAGCAAACAAACTATTAAGCTTGAATATATGTATTTTTTCTTATTAATTGTAGTTTTTGTAATTGCATAAATTCCAAATATTAATAAAAATGATTCTGGAATTCCTCTAGCTATTATTTCTAATATTGTAATGGTTAAATCCATGCATTCACCTCTAATAATCCATTAATGTCTAATTATATATCTTTAACTCTCTTTTCTTTTCTTTTCTCCCTATATTATACATCTTTTGAATATATTTTAGCAATTCAATTGTAATTTTAGAAATTTTTAGAAAATTTTTACTCGACATTTTTCTAAATCCATATGGATTTTTATGTAAATTTTGTGTTTATACTTTATTATTCTTCTTATTTTTTCTCGTTATTTGTCCAAAAATCTCTCTTTTTATCATAAATTCTCTACAATAAAATATTTCATATTTTTCTCTATTGTTTTATACTATAAATGTAACGCATACCATTTTATGTAATTTATTGCATTTTAATATGGTATTTATAAATATTAAGGGGGAACTACTTTAAATGAATAATGTAAATAAAACTCTAAAAAAATTGATTTTACGCATCCTACAAGGGGATAATGCAGCAAAGGAGGAATTTATAGAACAATTTTCACCAGCAATAAAAAAAGAGGCATCGAAAGTGTATTTACAATCGTATACCTCGGAAGATTTAACTCAAATCGGAATAGTATCACTACTAGAATCCGTAAATAAAATTAATTTAAATAAAGAAAACCTAAACATATCAGCCTATGTATATTCTACAATATTAAATAATTACAGATATCTTATACGAAAAAATATAAACTTAAATAGCATTTCAAGCTTAAATAACACATCATCTGCTGGTAACGACTTATCAGACTTAATTATATCTAATGAAGATATCGAAAAAGAATTCGAAGATAAAGCTATGTCTAGTATAATAAGACAAGCTATCAACACTCTTGATCCACTAGAAAAAGCACTTATAGAATACATGTACCTAAGTGAAGATAAACATTATGCCATTGGATTTATGGAAATTCACTCTCTTCCATACTATAAATTCACACAAATAAAAACAAAAGCACTTACTAAAATAGCTAAGTTTATTTAATATTTAATTTCAAGTAAAAATAATCATCCTATCTAATTTTAAGTTAATAATATTAAGTTGTTATCTACTCTTATACTTCGCTTTACAGCCTTAATTTTTTAGCTAAATTTTATCTTATCTTCATTAAATTCCATCGTTTTTTTGTAATTCAACTCAATAAGTTTCTATTTGTTTATGAAGGCTGTAGATTTTCTATGGTCTTTTTTCTTTGCAAAAAAAGAGGGATAATACCATCGGTATTATCCCTCTCAATCCCCTTTGGGATTGCTTCTCTAATGCAAACCTTCGTTTGCCCTATCATGTACGTTAGTACCCTTTCACGAAAACACAGTTTTCCCTATCACATTTTCCACGCAGTAGGAAAATCCTTTCATTACTCAGTCTTACCTACACCTGATAAGATTAATCCCTTATTATGCTCTAATGCCCAGCTAATTCCCCAATCATTTTGGAATATAAGAATGTTTCTATCCTTAAAGTCCTTAACTTTTTTAGCATCTGATGTAAGGTTTAGTTTATCCATATCGATGTCTTCATTTTCTATCCATCTTACATATCTAAATGCAAGTCTATCCATCTTTATGTCAACATTATATTCATGTTTAAGTCTGTATTCTAAAACTTCGAATTGTAGTACCCCAACTACCCCAACTATTATTTCTTCCATACCAATATGGTTTTCTTTAAATACTTGGATTGCTCCTTCTTGAGCTATTTGAGTTACTCCCTTAACGAATTGTTTTCTCTTCATTGTATCTACAGGTCTAACTCTAGCAAAGTGTTCTGGAGCGAATGTTGGAATTCCTTCGAACTTAAATTTCTTTGATGGTGAACAAAGTGTATCTCCAATTGCAAATATGCCTGGATCAAATACTCCGATGATATCTCCTGCATATGCTTCTTCAACTATTTCTCTATCTTGAGCCATGAATTGTTGTGGTTGAGCTAATTTTAATCTCTTTCCACCTTGCATATGGAATACATCTTCTCCCTTTGTAAACTTACCTGAACATATTCTCATGAAAGCAATTCTATCTCTATGAGCTTTGTTCATGTTTGCTTGTATTTTAAATACGAAAGCAGAGAATTTATCTTCAAATGGATCTATTGTTCCTATATCTGAATTTCTTGATAATGGAGCTGTAGTCATTTCTAAGAAATGCTCTAGGAATGGCTCAACACCAAAGTTTGTTAATGCTGATCCAAAGAATACTGGAGTTAATTCTCCACTTCTAACAGCTTCTAAATCTAAATCATCTCCAGCAATATCAAGAAGTTCAATGTCTTCCATTAACTTTTCATGTAATGCTGAACCTAATATTTCTCTGAACTTAGGATCATCTGCTGAACCTTCTATAGCTTCAACTTCATTTTGACCATGGTTTCCTCCATTGAAGGCAATGATTCTGTTATTATCTCTTTCATAAACCCCTTTGAATTCCTTACCTGAACCTATTGGCCAGTTCATTGGGTATGTTTTGATTCCTAATTCACTTTCGATATCTTCAAGTAATTGGAATGGATCTCTAGCTTCTCTATCCATCTTATTTACAAATGTGAAGATAGGCATTTCTCTTAAAGATGCAACTTGGAATAGTTTTCTTGTTTGATCTTCTATACCCTTAGCAGCATCAACAACCATAACCGCTGAATCTGCAGCCATTAAAGTTCTATAAGTATCTTCTGAGAAGTCTTGGTGACCAGGAGTATCTAGTATGTTTATGCAGTGTCCACCGTAGTTGAATTGCATAACTGATGAAGTAACCGAAATACCTCTTTGTTTTTCGATTTCCATCCAGTCAGAAACAGCATGCTTAGATGCTTTTCTAGCCTTTACAGAACCTGCAAGTCTAATTGCTCCTCCATATAATAGGAACTTTTC
>JAVWLU010000007.1:4768-48049 GCA_036637795.1 Clostridium sp.
TAGCCTTTACAGAACCTGCAAGTCTAATTGCTCCTCCATATAATAGGAACTTTTCTGTTAATGTAGTTTTACCTGCATCAGGGTGAGATATGATTGCAAAGGTTCTTCTTTTGTTAATTTCATTTATATATTCAGCCAATGTTGTATCCTCCTTGGGTTTCTTATTTATTACTTAATGCTCTTCTATTTTTTATATATTAATTGTAGTATTTACAAATTTCTACATATGAAATCACCTTTTATTAAAATTAAGTCTTTTTGTGACTTTAACCTTATATATTATATCATATGGAGTCAAGATGTTATAGGCAAAACAAAAAAAAGCTGACTCCTGTTATTTAACAGAAGCCAGCTTTCTTTTACTCATACAAATTTCCTTCTTATATTAGATTACTTATTATCTACTTTACTCATACTATCATTACTTGTTCTTACAGTATCATCCATATCACTTATTTCATTTTTTACACTTTTAAATTCATTTAATAAATCTCCACCATAGAATGCTACTCCTGATCCTATTACTCCTGTAATAAAACCTTCAACTGTAGGATTTATTATCAATGATATTATTACTCCAATTGCAATACATATTATTGCTTGTAATGATTCTTGAATAGGTGGTCTATATCTACTAACTATCAATTTAACTGTTAATACAACTAGTACTAGGTCTAAAATTTCTATTAAATCTATACTCATTTAATTTACCCTATTTCTTATAAATATCAATGAATGCATCGATTCCAAGACCTTTCAATTTTTTAACCATATTCTCTGCATTTTCTCTATTGGAATAACTACCAGCAATTACCCTAAAAAATATTTTTTCATCTTGATCTGGATCATTGCACTCAAACTTTTCTCCAGTAATTCCTTCAAACATGGCCATTGCTATTTTTTCGGTATTCCACTTATCTACATCACCCTGATTATCACAAAAACAAACTTCTACTAAACAAGCTGGTGCTACTGTATTTCTTAATACATAGTAATCAGCTGTTTTTAGCCCCCTATTTGTAAATCCACAACTTGCTGCAACTTTATCATTGATAATTCTTGCTTTTTCTTTTGCTGAAGAAGTTGAGTAGGTATACGTTTCCGTACCATATGCTTGCCCATTAAATGCATTTAAATGAATTGAAACAAATAAATCAATATGTTGAGCATTAGCTTTTTGTACTATCCCAGATAATTGATTATTTGAAGATGAAGCTGAGTCAACTGTACAATTTACTACTGTATGACCTTTTGCCCTTAACATCTCAATTAACCTATTGCCCAACCTCCTGTTGTAATCAACTTCTTTAACTTTACCTGATGCACCTGTTCCAAATCCACTTAAGGAATGTCCCATATCAATACCTATCTTCATGTTATTTCCCCTCCTTTTATTTTGTGTTTTCTCTATTAATATATGCACTTCATTAGATATAAAAAAATATCTAGGATAATACCACTTAGTAGTTGATTCTCCTAGATACATTGCACATTCATAATAATTGATCCTTTAAATTCTCTACCTCTAATTTTAGACTTTCTATTTGAACTATACTTTCTTTAAGTGCTCCAGCAAGAATACTAACATAATCAGTTAAATCATATGATAAAGTAACATCATCTTCATCATTAAGCTTAACCAATTTATTTTTATAATTACCATCCTTAACATCATCCATGGATTCTTTACATGATATTTTATCTTTCTGTATTAATATCTTACCTATTTTACTTCCAACTATATCTTGTGCAATAAAACCTATTTTGTTTTTACCCTTATTGCTCTTATTATCATCTTTTAATGAAAATGTCTTATAATCATATTGAGCTAAACTTAAGTCATTTCTAATAAAGTTGTAAAAATCCTTAGTCGTAATGGTAGCACTATTAGTACTCCTTAGCTTATCATTTTCTCTAATATACTTAATATTCTCTTTCAACTTATAATCAGATGGTGCATTTAATGAATGATAATATACTGTAAGCCACCTATATGATGGATGTCCAAAATCCCATCTTCCTGATGAATCATCTTGTCTAAAATATCCTGAACTATCAGCTATAAATCCATTAGCCCCACTATTATAGGCACTTCTAAATACTAATCCACCTTTTTCTGCCATTAGATTAATATTTGTATTACCATTTGATCCTCGTCCTATATAACCAATCCTATTTGCATTAGTAGTTTGTCCACTATAAAACCCCATCCAACAAGACTGATCTGTACCTACTGAAGTTAGCTTTAATGCTGTAGGACATAAATCAATTCTCGATTTGAACTCTGTCTCTCCAGCCCTATAACTTTCAATCGCTGGTGCAAATCCATCAGTAGTACTTCCAACTCCAAAACTCGCTCTAGTATTTCCTCTGTATAAATCAATACTTTTCCACTTATTTTCATCGCTAAATACTAACTTATCTTTATCTAAAATAGTATTATCTGCTTTAAAACTTGTACCACAATGATTAGTTGCCCACATATCTCTAAATCTCCAGCTAGTTGTTCCAATAGATGATCCTCCATCACCACTAGCGTCATTGGGTTTATTTGGAATGAATCCATTAATAGTTGTTCTTATCCAATTACTTTCATTTGATTCATTAAATCCCAATCCCCAATAAGTTGAGTTATTCACCTTTGTAAACCTAGTTGGGCTAGGTAAGTCTGATGTATCCCAACATTTTTTACTTGTGCTTCCATCATAATTTGCATATACATTCCCTGATATATGCAAATTACCTGAAGTATTTAAAACACTTCTTTTTCTATTTGTAATAGTATTACAGTTTGGAATTAATTCAATATTGCTATCTGAAGTAATATAAGTATTTTCAGATGATTTGCTTGTATCTTCTAAATCCATAAAAGCTCTTGCACTTTCACCACCACCAATTGCTAGTGGACCTCCAGCACCAATTGCTATAGATAAACCATATTGATCTGCACTATATTGTTTAATAAGTGTAGTATTATAATTTTTCTTCTTATTATCTACTGGATCTAAATATTCCCCTGCCATACCAATTGATCCTTTGACATTTAAAGAAGTATTTGAATTAGCATTAGTTCCTCCAATTCCAACTCCATATTTAGTTATTGAAAATACCGGCTCACTTACTCCAATTTGAATTACTTCTGTTTTATTTTCCTTCATAAAACCTGAATCATCATTATATGAGATTGTTAATAAATAGGTCTTACTGCCCTCAAGCGCTGTTAATTTTAAATTTTGAGTCCCTTGAGTAGCCGTTAATTCGCCTACCTGTTTATCTAAATCTACATTACTTTCTTTATTAGTCCAATTACCTATAGTATTAATATTTTGTATACTTGTTGCACTTTTTATAATAACTGGAACTAGTGCTTCCTCTTCAGTTCTTGTAATATTACCAATAGCAATATTAGGATTATTATAATAATGTAACGTTATTGCAGTAGAATCTTTTGCAGACTCATAACCAAAATCAGTTAATGTTATAACTCTAAATATTAATTGTTGTTCAATAGATTGCTTCGGTATTACATAATCATATTCCAAACTAGTTAATCCACTCTTTATCGTGTTATAAGAACCTGAACCGAATTTAGATTGTATAGTATAAGTAACTGCTCCTCCTAGTTTATCAACACCAGCTGTCCACTTAAACTTAATCTTTCTACCTACATCAGGTATATAATATTCCCCTTTTGTTACTGAATGAACCATCAAAGCTGTTGATGCAACTTTATCTATAGTTATATTTGTTGATTCTGTAGGTTTTACTCTCATATCAACACTAATTCCTTTTGTAGATGAACTAGTTGATCCATATCCATTCTTAGTTGTTAATGTGAAATTTAATGTTCCTTTATGCCCAGTTGATCTAAATTTATTTATTATATCCTTCCTTAAAATATATGTTCCTGTTGATGGTGCTGTATCAACAATAGCTATAGATAGTGACCTTATCGCCTCATCTGTTACTGTCCCTCTATTGACTGTTATACCATCTGCACTTAAAATAAAATCGAATTCCTTTGATCCATTAGTATTGATTGGATTGCTCCATGTAAATAATATAGTTGCAGCATCATAGCTAATTTTTGAAGAACTAGCTAAACTACTCCCTGTTAATACATTCTTTTGAAATTGTGTTCCATTGCATCCATTTGAAGTTAATCCTCCTGTATCTCTTGCAAATACTTCATAATCATAACTTCGCCCTTGATTTCCAGCTCCTATTTTATGAGTATAATTTGTTGCTGTAGTTGATGCAATCTTACTCCAAGCACTTTCATTTTGCTGGTTATAAATATCATAAGTAATTGTTCCACCTTCTGCATCTGAAGCTGATGGCCAACTTAAATAAACATTTTCAAGGTTTTCTCTTACCTTCTTTAAGTTTTCTGTTCCATTTACCTCATTAGTTATAATCGCCCCACTATTATTGTCTTCTTTTAGTGTAATATATCCACTCATTTTTGGTGCTGAATTAGTTGACCCAACAGTGAATGTTCCTGTTTTAGAAGAATCCCAAGAATCATCTCCACTATATGAATTAGTTCCAAATCCAACAGTTATAGATTTACTACTTGTTGTTCCTACATTAGTTGTATATGACCATGTATAACTTCTCCAAGCTTCTCCCCCTCTCCAACTTTCTGTACCTTTTGCTTTAGCCCATGAACTCCATGTTCCATTTACATACCCTCTCCAATCCATTGGGTATCCGTACCATGAACTAGATGAACCTCCACATTTTAACTTTAAAGTTAGTTTAATAGTTCTATTAGTGCCACTTCCAGCTGTTTGATCTGCATATAACTCATATAATAAACTTGGCCCACTAGAATGGCTCCCACTTAAAACTAATGCCATATAATCACTCCCTCTTTATTTTAGTTAACTTTTTATATTTATTTAGCATAGAAATAAAATCCATCCGACTTACTTCTCATTTCAATATTATTATTTCTTGATTTAATAGTGTTATCTACTTCTAAGTCACCTTGTACCCTTACTCTTACCTGCCTATCCTTAGCTGCAAATCTAAAGTCTCCCCCAACACTTGATGCTGCATTACCTCTCGCATACATTAGCAAGCTATCCTCATAACCTTCCGCAGTTGTATGTTGAATCGTATGATATGCATCTGTTTTTACATTCCCTATACCAAGCCCTGTAGTTCCTTTAGATATAGTTACATACGAAACTGCTCCATTCACCTTGAAATCTGAATTATTTATCTCAATAATCTTATCCTCTGGTAAAAATTCAAGTCTTTTATCTGAGTTATTACCTAAAACTAATGGAGTATTAATAAAACTTTCTTGTGATGATAAGCTTAATTTTGTTTCTATATTATCATTAGTTTTAATTTGAATTGCTCCATCTGTTGTATTTGTATCTTCAATATGAATATTTCCTACACTTAAGCTCCCTGTAAAAGTTCCATTAAATTCACCTTTATTGGCAAATATAGATCCATCATGCATTACTCTAAATGGAGCATCTTCTTTACCCGCATAATCTGTACCTGCCCAAAATCTAATAGAAGAATGTGAATCACCAGCGTTATCTATTCCAGCATTTGGTAATATAACATTACCCCTTATGGTTGCCTTGTTGAATGTTGCATTACCATCTTTTGTTATTTGATATCCTGTTTCATTCTTTTCATCCCAATTTCTAGATTCAATATTCCCTGTAACTTTAACTTCTCCTGAACTATCAATTGTAAATGTGGGTTCATTAGTATTATCTGTAACAGTCAATCCTCTAGCATCTATCTTTTCTGCTTTTATGGAATTAGTATAGATCTGACCTCCATTTATATAAGTTTTATTATCGTTTGTATCAAAAATAAAATTACTTGCAACCTCATCATTTAAAGCTTCATATCCTACTAATCCCTCTAATCTTATTAAATCATTTCTTAATATATCTGCTTCAATTTTTGAAGCTTTAATAGTAGTTGCTTGAAATGCATCTATGAACCCTTGCTCTGAAAATATTTCTTCTAACTTTAGTTTATTTGCTGTTACTACTTCATTCCCTAACTTATCATTGCTAATTGCACCATCTGAAATTAATTCATCCGTATGAGGTTTCCAAATAGTTGCAATTGTTCCCTTAGATAACATTGGTTGTGATAAATTTAAATTACCATTTCTATAAACACAAACTACTAACTTAACATACTTAGCATCTTTAGGTGCAACTCCACTAACAATAACTCTTTGCCATTGATTTATTTTATTTAAATTTATATACTCTTTAAAGTTTGCAACTGTTGATAACGTACCATCTTCATTTGAATTATAAAACCATATTCCTAAAAATGGAGTAGTTCCATCAAAAGGTACTTCTTCTACATTTATATAAGCACTTGCAGTAAATGCTTCTCCTTGAATACACTTTGCACCACTATTAGCTCCAAATGGGTTATGATTAGCAACTAAATAATGTGGTTTATCTTCTATTTGACCTTCTCCTGTATATTTAAATGAATTCACATCATTTAGTTTAACTACACTATCCTTTGACCAACCTTCTCCTAATGACCAAAACTCCGTTTCATCATTTATCATAGAATTTTGAACTAAGTTATTTGCATCAATAGTTATTGATCCTGTAGTTATTGATTCCGCTTTTAAATTCGTAACCTCAATTTCTCTACAATCAAGAGTTCCTGATGTAATTTTATTTGCCTTTAACTCCTTAATTTTCCCACTTTCAATAGTTGCATCTTCAATTTGAGCATTACTTATAGAAGCTGTTGCTATTTTAGCACCAAGAATAGTACCATCAACAATATTTGCATTACCAACCTTAATCTCTCCTGATGCAATCTTATCTGATGTAATCTTACTTGCTCCAATTTCAATGGAATTTATAGTTTCTGATTTTATTTTTGTAGCATCAATTTCACCAGCTTTTATTTTCTCTGCTGTTATTGCATTTGCTGCAATCTTATCTGTTGTTACTGAGTTTGCATTTATTTTTTCACTTGTAACTGCATTTGCATTTATCTTATTTGTAGTTATAGCATTTGCTGCAATTTTATCTGCGACTACCGAATTAACTGCAATCTTATCTGCTGTTACTGATCCAGCATTTAATTTGTCAGTTGTAATTGCATTCGTATCTATTTTATCTGCTGTTATTGCTTTTGCATTTATCTTATCTGCTATTATTGCATTAGTATTAATCTTTTCACTTGTTATTGCACCTGCAAATATATTTTCAGTTTTAATTGCTTCTGCTTGAATTTTATCTGTAGATATACTATTAGCACTTATCTTCTCTGCTGTTATTGCTTTTGCTGCAATATTATTACTTGTTAACTCACCAATATGTGCTGATTCAAATTTACCTTGTTTTGCTACTAAATCATCTATAAAAGCATTTTGTATCTTACCTACTGTTATTTGTGCATCCTTAATTTGTGCAGTTCCAATTGCTGCATCTTGTATCTGTGCAGAATTTATTTTACCTTGGTCAACAATCATCTCATCAAGAACACCCTTTTTTATATGGGCAAACTCAATTTGAGCATTACCTATTTTAGCTTTTGTAATTGCTGCATCCTCAATAATTGCAGAATTAGCTTTTATAGTACCTGCCTCTATATGTGTAGCATTAATTGATCCAGCTTTAATTTTCCCTGCTGTTACTGAATTAGCTGCAAGTTTATCTGCTGTAATACTCTCATTTGGAATATCTATTTCATCATTAAATCCTTCTATTTTATCCTTATCAATTGTTCCACTATCAGTAGTTATATCCCCTACTATACTTGCCGCATCCTTTAATACCTTTTGCTGTTCTTCAAAGCTTAATATTTTATTGGCTATTTCAATTGTTGTTCTTTCTGGATACCCTGGATATTCTTTTATTTTTATAACTCTTTGAGTTTCTCTTATCTCTTTTGAATTATCAATAAGTGTTATTTCATCACCTAATTCCATTCGTGAATCAAAATCAATAACATCTGCTGAATATCTTCTCATTGGTTTAGATAGATCTTTTAGTTTTGCTACTGCATCATCCTTAAGTGCCTGAGCATCTGTATAGCTTTTTTCTATCCAATATGCTTCAATTATTTTTGTTGTATACTGATTATTATCAATATATTTTTTTCCCTCATTAACAGTTTCAATTCCTAAGTTGTCTTTTCCAATAGGAGTTAATCGTGTTATATAATCATAGGTATTAGATTGTTGTGATACTTTTTTAAGGTTTAAATCGCTTAAGAAATAAATTCCTTTTTTAGATCCTCTTTTTGAATATATTTTTATTACCTTATTTAATGTATCAAACTCTAAATCCACCATATATACTTTTTGACAGTCACTAATAATGTCAAAAGTACTTCCGAACTCTTTTCTTATAGTTCTAACTTTCCCAATTTTATCAATTTCTTGTACTGTCCATCCAGTATCTAAAGCTGATAATCTAATACAATCTACAATTTTACTATTTAAGCTTTCAAATTTTAAATGTTGCTTTCCTAGTAAGTTTTCTATATTTGGCTTACAAAAGATGCTAACGAAACTTTCATCATCTTTATTAATTTCTTTTATAACAAACTCATAATCTTCTGTTTGAATATATCCTTCCTCTTGTATTAGTTGAATGTTTTCTCCATTTATAGGATAAGAAAAAGACAGGCTTTTCAAACCTGTCTTTAAATCACTTTCTATCTCTATATCTTTACAATCACTCAATAAACACAAAGGAGTTTTTTTACTATTAAATAACTTTAACATATAATCGCCTCCTTTAAATATTTGTATAAAATCCATAGTATTTTAATCTTAACTTTGATTCTTGCTAAATAAATCTTGGCTTATACTTAACCTTTAATTCATATCCTGCTGAATTATCTACTGTTAAATTATTTGCACCACTTTTTATATACGGAAAGCTCCATCCTTCAAACTTTGCAAACCCATCTTTATCCCCATATAACACACGCTTTGATTCTCCATCAATTTTAACAACTATATTTTTCTTAATATCATTAAGTACAATTGCTTTATCTGAAAATCCTGTTAAAGACAATTTAACTATATCTATTGTTGGTATAATTTCAATAATACATGGTGTATTTGCTGTACCAATATTGTTTATACTAAAAGTTTTATTAGTATCACCATCGGCCTTTTTATATTCAATCTCTTCACCAATACCATGTGAACATTTTATTTTATACTCAACATCAAAAACACCTGGCTTTATTCTTATTGGCGAAACTGCTCCAATTAAAGTTCCCTTAAAGGTTAATTTCATGTCATTAAACTTCAATATAGACTTTTTTAATTCTGATGTTAGCTTTGAAAATTTATTATATGTCTCTTCCTCTGTTCTTGATTCTATCAATACTCTGATTGTTATATTTTTAAATTTTTCATTTTGTCTGATAAATATAGGTTCTAATGCCCCATCTAGCCAATCATCTACTGTAATAACTTCATTACTTTCAATAATTCTATCTACTATTTTTGCATTAAATTTACTTATATCGATCCCATTAATAGTTAACATATCTATTACCCCCTTTGAACTGCAAGAGCTAGTTTGTTCATAAAGAAGTTCATGCTCTCTTTGTCATTAAACATATATGAACCATTTAGATTAACAACTACACTGTTGCTTCCTAGTGTAGAAACTCCCTCGCTAGATAATCCACTATTAAAATCTGAAGTTAACCCCTCTGCCATTCCTGTAACTTGATTAGTTATTCCTAACTCACCATCTTCAAGCCCATTTATTAATCCTTGGTCTATAAACATACCAATTTTCATAAATTCTCTTGAAGGAGAATGAATTCCAAGTATCTTTTTGAATGTTCCTGAAATAGATCCTGCTATATCACTAATCCATCCAGTTATACTACTCCATATACTTTTTAAACCATTCCATAATCCAGTTAAAATATCTTTACCAATTGTATACATGGCTGTTGGTAACTCCTTAAAGAAGTTTATAAATCCTTCAATAGCATTTCCACACCATTGAATTATACTATTCCAAATATACTTTAACCCATCCCAAAGCTTAGTAAATATCCACTTACCTATTTCAAGCATCTTAGGAACTATTGCGCTAAATAACTCAATAAAGTTAGCAATTCTCTCTTTAAAGTATGTCACTATAGCCTCCCAAATTGTTGAGAAAGCACTTTTTATTCCTTCCCAACAAGTTCTCCAATCACCTGCAAATAATGCTTTAAATGCATCAAATAATTGTGTTATACCAGACCATAACCCACTCCAAAGATCCATTATATTAGTAAATACTCCAACTAAATAATCTTTTATAGCTATAAATACTTCTTTTATAGTAGTCCATATACTTCCTAACTTTTCAGTTAGTACTGCATCTATAGTTTCCCAATTTGCAATTAATAAATATCCTACTGCTATAAGTGCACCAATTGCTAATACAGTAAGCGTTACTGGACTTGTTAAAAATGCAAATGCTCCGCCTAATGCTGTTGTAATTACAGCACCAATACTAGCGATAGTTTCCCAAACTGTTAGCGCTGCTACTCCTAAAGCTGTTGCTATTAAAGATAAATTTTGCGAAATTGTATATGCTAATAATGCCGCCGCTAAAGTTCCAACTGCTATACCAGCTAATACAACTGGTTGAGATAGTTCGTTAAATTTACTTGGCAATTCACTAACCCACTTATATACATTTTCTAATTGAGTAACAAGCTCTGATAACATTGGTAAATTCATTGCATCAAATGCACCTTTCAGCGCTTCTGCAAAATTATTTGTACTACCATATAACTCACTAAATGCACTAACACCGTCCATTACAACTCCTGCTAGCTCTAAAAACGCCGCTACCTTACTCTGACTTAACATATCAAATATTTCTGTCATATACCCCTTTAAATTATCTATATTCTTTACAGCATCAGTTGTATCTACATTAACAATAGTTTTAACATTTTTTACTATTGTATTTTCTTCAGCCAATTTTTTCACCATCCTTTCTTAAAATTCTTGTAGGGCATCAAATGTTTCTTTTCTATCTTCTATAGTAGATTTCCCTACCCCATTTTCACTTTTTTCTTTTGATGAAAAATCAAATAGCTTTGGTTTTTTACTATTTCCTTGTGCTACTGCCATTAATGTTAAGTTTGCTGTTAACTCCTTATCATCCATATAACCTTTTTGTGCCAAAAGAACCTCTGCTATTGTCATCTCATAAAATTCAAAAGGGCTTATTCTCATAGCCCCTACTGCTTGAGAAAATAAGCCCTCTAGTTGTTGATCAAATGAAATTTCTCTTATCTTTTTTTTTGATTTGATACACCTGGAGTTTCTTTAATACCAAAAGCCTTAGTTAAGGCTTCTGCTAAGTTTTGAACTAGATACTCCATTCCTTTATCCTCTAGTATCACATCTAAAATTTCACCTGTTTTTTCTTCTGTTAGCTTTTTATCTTCATGTTTTAATCCTAGGTAAAACATGTATCTTAAAAACTCAAAGTCTATTGTGTTATCACCCATTTTGTTTAAAGCTTGAGTAATATCTTCTCCCTTAGCTTTTTTGTATTCAATCATTGTATTAATTGAAAATCTTAACATTCTTGTTTTATCTGCTTGAATAGTAGTACCTTTCATTGTTCAATCCTCCTAAATTATCCTATATTTGTGCTGGTATATTAATTGCTATTTTATTTAAGCTACCTGAGCCTTGTAATGTTACTGTATAAGTAGCTGCATCATCATATGGTGTTTCAATTGGGAAATCTGTAATTAAAGCTTGTCCTTCATATCCCCATGATCCATTTGAAATTCTAACATTAACAAACATATCTTCAGCAAATGCTTTTTCTAATTTTGCAAAAGCAACATCATCAGTTACAAATACACCATTACATTCAATTCCCCATTCTTTAGTTCCAGCTAAGCTTTCCTTCCAACCATTTGACCCTTTGTGAGTTCCATCAATAGCTTCAGAACTTCTATTTAAAGTTGCTCCTCTTTGTCCTCCTAATAATGTGAACTTATCTCCTTCGATAACCCCAATTTTAATATCTAATCCTCTTAAAACATTTGTACTCATATTTAATTCCTCCATTTATTTTTTATTTATTACTAATTTAATTCTTAATTATGCTGTAACTTTATTTAAAGCTCCAGTACCTTGTAATGTAACTGTATATGTTGCCGCATCATCATATGGTGTTTCCACTGGAAAATCTGTAATTAATGCTTTACCTTCATATCCCCATGTTCCATTGAATATCTTCACATCTACTTCTGCACTCGTATTGAAAGCTTCTTCTAATTTTGCTAGTGATGCATCATCTGCAACAAAAACTCCATTACACTCTAAGCTCCATTCCTTAGCTCCTGCTAAATTTTCTTTCCAACCACCTGAAACCTTATTTGTTACATCAACAACTTCTGAACTTCTGTTTAAAGTTGCTCCTCTTTGACCAGCTAAAATTTCAAAGCTAGCTCCATTCTTAATTCCTACCTTAACATCCACGCCTCTTGTAATACTCATAACTTTTTCCTCCATCTTTTAAATATTTTTTTATTTTGCTTCTATATAAACTCATTTTAAAAATATCTAAGCTATAAACATTTAATTTACTCTAATCCCATCATCATATCTTTGCGAATCTTTAAATTACTGTTTAAACTTTGCTTACTTTTAATAAATGTTTGTATAATAAAAGCACCCAATTAGCTAATTGCTAGCTAACTCGGTGCTTTCATTATTATTAATTGCAAAAGCACTAAATTGGTTGACTTTAACCAATCTAGTGCTTTATTGTTTTAATCTGAATTTGTGTTAATTTTCTATGATACTATAATAACACATCCATCTGGAAATGTGAGCGTAATTTTATGGTTATTTTCAGGTAACTGTATTTTAATAAATTATAGCTATATACTATCCTAGTTTTATTAAAAACTACTTATCCATCAATACCATAACAATGATAAAAGCACCTAATTAGTTGACTTTAACTAACTTGGTGCTTTATTGTTTCAATCTGACTTTGTGTTAATTTTCTATGATACTATAATAACACATCCATTGGGAAATGCGCGCGTAATTTTATGGTTATTTCAACGTAATTTACGTATAATTCATTATAAATCTATTTTTTGGTCTAATTCATCTAGAGTATTTTTCATAACTTCAAGCCCTGCTTTTAATAAGTTTTCAACTTGCTTTCTACTTCTATCAATTTCTTTTTGCATTTGTGTTTTGCTTTTTCCATGTAACAGTAACCCTTCAACTACACGTCTTTGCCTTTCATTATTTATTAAGTTGACTATATTTTCTACTCTCTTGTTTGATATAGTAAATACATTAATAATTTTTTCTAAACGCTCTATTTCTAGTAAGTAGTTATCATTATTTCTACAAACTCTAGATGTGCTTACCTTTTCACCATACCCTTGTGCCGGTAATGAGTCTCTTGCTTCAAGTTCTTCAATCTTCAATTTCATATCTTCTATTTGAACCTTTCTTATTGGATACATCATTAATATAGTTTTTATCTCATTCATCCTTCTTCCTCCTTATTTACCCTCTCCAAATATTTCTTCTTAACTTACATCAAAAATTTTCGCTATAGCTTTTCTACTATTTCTTCTAGATAAGCTTGTCCACTTTCCCAATTCCAAAATGCTTTTTGATTTGCTCATCATTATTACGCTCTATGGCGTAATTTATTTGTATGAATATATATTAATACGTAATAAAATTATAGTAAAGCTTGGTTTTTAATCATTTTTACTCTTATTTACGTATTTTTCGTTGTTTTACTATAATATTATCTTAATAACACTATTTTACTCCCATAAGCGTTATTTGTTTGACTCAACAACGTAAAAAGCGTATAATCTTATGTAGAGGAGATGATATAATTGGTTCTTAGTAAAAAAGAATTAGGAATGAAAATTAAAGAAGCTCGAAAGCTTAAAGGGGATAAGCTAGGTCATAAATATACTGGACAAGATTTATCTAATGATCTAAACCTTTCAAGAAGTTATATTGGAGATATTGAAAGTGGTAGAAAGTATCCTAACTATGCTTTACTTAATCAAATAGCTAGTGTACTTGATGTTCCTATCTCCTTCTTTGATGATAATGATAGCCCAATGGAAAAAATAAAAAAACTTGCATCTGAAAATAAAATTCAAACTCTAGCTGCTCATTTTGAAGGAACTGAATTTACAGATGAAGATGTTGAAGATATTGAGAATTTTATTAATTTTGTTGTGCAAAAAAGAAATAATAAGAAATAATAAATATATTATGAGGTGGTATTGTTGACTTATGAGGAATTATTAGATGAAATTAATGACCACAATGTAGATGTATATGAAATGACCTTTAAGGGTACTGGAAAAGCTTATTACTTAGATAACACAATCATATTAAATAATAAATTATCATCTAAATCAGAAGTTAAATGTACGCTTGCAGAGGAACTTGCTCATCATCTAAAGACAAATGGTGAAATTTTAGATCCCAAATCAATATCAAGTATTAAACAAGAAATTATTGCTAGAAGATGGGCATATCAAAAACTTGTGGGATTATCAGATATAATTCAAGCTTACAAAATTGGTATAAATAATAAATACGAGCTTTCAAATTACTTAGAAGTTACTCCTGATTTTTTAAATGAAGCTCTTAATTTTTATAAAGATAAATATGGTCTTTTTTATAAAATAGATAATTATATAATTCAATTTGATCCTTTAGGAATAATAGAGAAATTTCAGGATTTTTAAATGTGGGTTAAGGTGTAAAAGTATGAATTTTTCAATCTTTAATTTATTATAATACTATTCACTTGGTATATTTTTCATTTTATATTACCTATATACCGTATTATTGATATACTATTAATATAGACATAATCGTATAAAAAATATGATTGTAATTTACAAAGGGGGAACAAGCCATGAATATAATAAAAAAAGATGGACGAGTTCAAGAATTTACAAAAGATAAGTTAAAGACTAGCATTAATAATTCTGCTAAGGATGCTAATTTTTCATTAACAGAATCTGACCTTAATCTTTTAGTTTCTGATATGTATAATAAGTTAGTTTCTATAAGAAAAGATGGTAATACTTCAAGTTATGAGGTTATGGGTGTTGTTATTCATGTTCTAAAAGAAAATAAATTTAATCAAATTGTATGTTCTTATATTGGATAATTTTCATTCAGATTTTCAATATATAATTTAGAATGGGGCTGTATCAAAAAATGATACAGCCCCGTTTTCATATTAAAAATAAAATCTAGGATTTCAATGTAACAAAGGAGTAGCTACACTTTCACTTGATTTATACAGCTTCTATTTTATTTTCATTAAACATTCACCAATATTAAGTGCTGATGGTAATGCTTTTTCTATAATTTCTTTTTGTTCTTTATCTGGATCATTTACTAAAATCACTGGTGTTACTATTTGCAGACCATTTGACTTAATGTACTCTAGATCTACCTCCATTAATAATTGTGACTTCTTAATTTTTTGTCCTTGCTCCACTTTCACATCAAATGGAACTCCATCTAATGATACTGTTTCTAACCCAACATGTATTAATATATCTGTTCCATTATTACTTTTTAATATGATAGCATGCTTAGTTTCAAAAACTTGTACCACTTCGCCATCTACAGGTGAGCATAACTTACCTTCTGTTGGAATTATACCTATACCATCCCCCATCATTTTTTCTGCAAATACTGGGTCTGGAATTTGATTTAGTGGTATAACAACTCCTTCAAGTGGACTTACTATCTCTTCGAATTCTTCTTTTTTCTTTTTAAATATATTAAACATTAGCATTCATCTCCATTCTTTTTCATTTGTAAATCTTTTAGATACATCGTTATCTAATATAAAATTACTTATTTAATATAAATTTATCTAATGCTTTAGCTACACCACTATTTACATTTGTATCTGTTACATAATGTGCTTTTGACTTTACTTCTTCTGATCCATTTCCCATTGCTATTCCAAGCCCTGCAAATTCTATCATTGATAAATCATTTTCATTATCACCAATACATACAACTTCTTTACTATCTATTCCTAAAATTTCACAGAAGTTTCTAACTGCTATACCTTTTGATGTACCCTTTGGCATTACTTCAAAGTTTCTAGCACTTGAACTTACTACTACTAAATCCTTATCTTGTTTTATTTCTTCTTTTGCTTTAGCTAAGCTTTCGTAATCATCTGAGAAAACAATACATTTTAATATTTCATCTTCACATTTTTCTAATGCAATTTGAAGTGTTGCATTTTCTGTAATTGATATTCTATCTTCTTCAGCATTTTTACTATTAACTAATCTATATGGATGGTCTTCTTTTATATCATC
Source organism: Clostridium sp. (assembly GCA_036637795.1). Lineage (GTDB taxonomy): Bacteria > Bacillota > Clostridia > Clostridiales > Clostridiaceae > Clostridium. The sequence goes on from JAVWLU010000007.1 coordinate 21,155, forward strand.
ACTTGCGATTACTCTGTTGCACCCTTTAAAGTGTCTAGATAAATTGTACTTTTCTCCTAAAATAAATATCTTTTCTATACTTTTCTTATCTAAATTCTTTTTGTACTCATAATCGCCAAGCTTAAAGTATGTCCCATTTGTAGAAATTATGTGTACATCTTCACCTACTATACTTTGAAAGTATCTCATTGCATTGTATGGTCTACCTGTTACTAATGCAACTTGTACTCCACTTTCCTTAACTTCTTTTATTGCTCTTACATTTTCATCAGATATGCTAAATCCTTTACCAAGTAAAGTGCCATCCATGTCCGTACATATTAATTTATATTTCATCATCTTCACCTCTTAAAATGATTCTTTAAGAATATTTACTAAATCCTCTTTCTTACCAAATGGTAAAAATCCTAATACTGGGCATGATGTTATTTCTTCTAATTGTTCTTTTGTTACATTAAATTGTGAAAGTTTAGTGTTTAATTTCACTGTTTCTAAGAATAATGTTATTTCTTTGCTTAGCTTTTCTGCTGCTACTTCATCTGAAACATTATTTAATTCACTATTAAATATTCTTGCAACCTTTGCAAATTTAACTACATTATCTTTATAAAAATGCTCTGCAAACTTAGGGAATACTATTGCTAATGCTTCTCCATGAGATATATGAGTTACCCCTCCAATAATCTCACTTAATGGATGCGGTGCTGCTGCTCCTGAATTTGCTAAACTACTCCCTGCTAATGTATCTGCTGTAGCTAATTTTGTTCTGTACTCAATATTTGCTCCGTCTGCTAATACTTGTGGTAAATAGTTTACAACTAACTCCATTGCTTTTTCTGACATTATTTCAGTAAAGTCTGAAGCATTTGGGTTTATGTAACTTTCAAAAGCATGTGTAAAAGCATCGAATCCAGTAGATGCTGTTATTCTCGCTGGTAATGTTAGCATTAATTCTGGGTCTACTATACATTCATTTGAAAAACTATTTTGATGGAATATTGTATTTTTTTCAGCCCCTCTTGTTATTACCGCTGCTTGTGTTACTTGGCTACCTGTTCCTGAAGTTGTTGATACTGCAATTAATGGTAACTCTTCATTGCTTATCTTGTCGTATTGCATAAATGGACTTGTGTAATTGTTAAATAAATCATCCCAATTTATACTTTCTAATCCATATGTCAATGCTAGCATTTTAGCTGTATCAATACTTGATCCACCACCTACTGCTAAAATAACATTTACTCTTTCAGCTTTTGCTAATTCAAACCCTGCATTTACTAATTCTACTGTTGGGTTTGGTTCCACCTTATCAAAGTGAACTACTTCTATTCCTTCTGTTTTTAAATATTCAATTACTCTATTATAAAGTTTATCTAATGGTGCCACATTTGGAGTAGTAACTAATAAACATTTGTTTCCATACTTCTTCACTATTTGTGGTAACCCTTTTAAACTTCCTGGTCCAAAATGAATTCTTGATGGTTGATAATAATTAATCATTTGTTGTCCTCCTACATATCTATTATGAATTTTTCTATAATAAAATTATATATGTCTTTCCTTTTAAACTTCAATGATAGTGGTGTTACTTGTTTTTCACTAAATCATATGGCAAAAAGTAAACAATCGAATTTTAATACAAATTACCACATCATTGTGGAAGTTTTCTTATAGCCCCAATACATCAATTTAGCACTCTTTTTATTGTATAATCTAGGTATTACAAGGAGTGATTTTCATTACTTGAATTACTATCTATTACTTAGGAGGAATTACAATGAATAATTTAACTTTCTTAGAAAATCGTGCAACAGAAATAAGAAAAAATATCGTGACTATGATTACAGAAGCTAGCTCTGGCCATCCTGGTGGTTCACTTTCAGCTGTTGAAATCCTTACTTCACTTTATTTTGAAGAAATGAATATTAATACTGAAAATGTTAACGAAAATAATAGAGATAAATTTGTTCTTTCTAAAGGACATGCTTCACCACTACTTTACGCTACACTTGCTGAAAAAGGATTTATTGCTAAAGAAGAACTTCTTACTTTTAGAAAAATTAATTCTTCACTTCAAGGCCATCCTAATATGAATTATGTAGCTTCAGTTGATATGTCTACTGGATCACTTGGACAGGGAATTTCAACAGCTGTTGGAATGGCTCTATCTAATAAATTACATAATACTTCTAACAGAGTTTATACAATACTTGGTGATGGAGAGTTAGAAGAAGGTCAAGTTTGGGAAGCTTCAATGTGTGCAGCTCACTACAAACTTGATAATCTACTTGCTGTTGTTGACTTTAATGGTCTTCAAATTGATGGAGATATCACAACTGTAATGAATCCAACTCCTATAGATAAAAAGTTTGAAGCTTTTGGTTGGAACGTTATTACTGTAGATGGTCATAACTTTACTGAACTACTTAATGCTTATGCAGTAGCTAAAGAAACTAAGGGTTGCCCTACTGTTATAATTGCAAAAACTATTAAAGGTAAAGGTGTATCATTCATGGAAAACCAAGCTGGATGGCATGGAACTGCACCAACTAAAGAGCAATGTGAACAAGCTATAAATGAACTAGGAGGAACAAACTAATGAGTAAAATCGCAACTAGAGAAGCTTACGGAAAAGCTTTATCAGAATTAGTTATTAATGATAAAAATGTTATAGTTCTTGATGCTGACCTTTCAAAGTCAACAAAAACTGCTGATGCTAAAGCTGTTTGCCCTGATCAACATTTAAATATGGGTATTGCTGAAGGAAATATGATGAGTGTTGCTGCTGGATTAGCTTCATGTGGAAATACTGTATTTGCTAGTACTTTTGCTATATTTGCAGCTGGACGTGCATTTGAACAAATTAGAAACTCAATATGTTACCCAAAACTTAATGTTAAAGTTTGTGCAACTCACGCTGGATTAACTGTTGGAGAAGATGGTGCTTCACATCAATCTGTTGAAGATATAGCTTTAATGAGAAGTATTCCAAATATGACTGTTATTTCTCCATGTGATGCTATTGAAACTAAGGCAGTTATTAAGGCTATTGCTGAAACTAAGACACCTTGTTATGTTAGACTTGGTAGACTAGCTGTTGAGGCTGTTAATACTGCTGATTATAAATTTGAAATTGGTAAAGGTGTTATTCTTAAAGAAGGCGAAGATGTAACTATTTTTGCAACTGGCTTTATGGTTCAACAAGCTCTAAAGGCTTCTGAAATTTTAGCTAATGATGGAATTAATGCTACAGTAGTTAACTTACATACCATTAAACCTATTGATACTGAACTTATTGTTAAGTTATCTAAAAAGAGTAAATTGGTTGTAACTTGTGAAGAACACAATGTTATTGGTGGTTTAGGCTCTGCTGTTTGTGAAGTTTTAAGCCAAAATAACCCTACTAAGGTTGCAATGATTGGAATTAATGATACATTTGGTGAAAGTGGTACTCCACTTGCTTTAATTGAAAAGTATGGATTATCTGTTGATAATATTGTAAATACAGTAAAAATAAACTTAAAGGAGTGTAATTAGTATGAAATATCTTATCGATACAGCAAATATTAATGAAATTGAAGAAGCTTTAAGTCTAGGAATTAAAGGGGTTACTGCTAACCCATCTATGTATGTAAAAGAAAATGTTCACTTTTTTGACTTTCTTAAAACAATTAATGATTTAAATCCTGAAATACTTACTGCTGAAGTAATGGGCGAAAACTTAGAGGAAATATTAGCTACTTGTGATAAAATATTAAGTATAAACAAAGATATTATTATTAAAATAAACTTTTCTAAATTCGGATTAAAACTAATTAATATATTACATAAAAAAGGTATTAAAACCGCTTGCACATTAATATTTAATGTTAATCAAGCTTCATTAGCTATAAATGCTGGTGCAGACTACATCTTCCCATTCATTGGTAGAAATGATGAAAATGGATATGATGGTGTTAAAACTTTATCTGCTATTTGTGAATTTATAAGACTTAATAACTATGAAACTAAAGTTGTAGCTGCCTCTATAAAAAATGTTTATCATTTAGAGCAAGCTGTACTTTGTGGTTGTGATTATTGTGCTATAACTTCTGATACTTTTGATAAAGCATTACATCATAATCTTACTGTAGCTGGCGCTAAAACTTTTGAATCTGATTGGACTAAAGTTGCACTATAATTAATTTAAGGAGTGTTTCTATTGAACAAAAGACTAACTTTAATTGCTGAATTATTACTTCGTCAAACTGACTATATTACTGTTAATACAATTGCTAAAGAATTAAATGTAAGTAATAAAACTATTCGTAATGATCTAATAATACTTGATGAGTGGCTTAGAGAATACCATCTAGATCTTGATAAAAAGACAGGCTCTGGTGTTACCATATTAGGTGATGAAAATATTAAATTAAAAATCCTAGCTACCATTAGCAATAAGTCTAATACTTTAGATGCATACTCTCCTGAAGACAGAAAAAACTTTATATTAAATAAATTATTTATCACGGATTCTAAAATCAGAATCCGTGATATTTCTGCTGAACTTCATGTAAGTAGAGCAACTATTCATAAAGATCTTATTTCTATTGATAGCTTTCTTAAGAACTATAAAATTCAATTAGTTAGAAAAACTAATCATGGTATTGAAATCACGGCTAAAGAAAAGGATATTAGAAATGCTATTTTTAATCTTATTTGTTTAAATAAAGATTATACCGTTCTTAAAGAATTGCTTTACTCATCAAAAGATAACTTTAATTCTATTCCTTCATTAAAGATTTTTAAGGAAGTTCTTAATGTTGATTTTATTACTCTTCAAGAAACTATTATGTCTAACAAACAAATACAAGCTCTGAATTTTTGTGATGAATCTATAATTTCATTACTAATACATATTGCTATTTGTATTAGGCGTGTTTCTCTTAATAGAATAATTGTTTTATCCACTAACTTAAGCACTGAGCTTTTAAATGATAAGGATTATGAATTAGCTAAAACTATTTGTTTAGCTTTAACTGATAAATTTAATATTACTTTCCCCGAAGAAGAAATTTGCTATATTCTTCTTCATATTCGTGGGCTTAAAAGTTCCATGTGCAAATCATATGATGATATTCAAAATACTGATTCAGAGTCATCTGAAACTTTATTGATTGCAAATAAAATCATTAATGTTTGGTCAGAAATTTTAAATTTACCACTTACTACAGATGAAAAATTATTATCTTCATTAATACTTCATTTAAAGCCTGTTATTCATAGATTTAGGTTTGGATTTACTATTTCTAACCCTATTTTAGATGATATTAAAAACACTTATCCTTACACTTATAAATGTGCAAAGGAAGCTTGCTCTATATTTGAAGATACAATAGGTGTACCTATTAATGATGATGAGATTGGCTACCTAGCTCTTCACTTGATATCAGCAATTGATAGATGTAAACTGCCACTTAAAACTCTTTTAATATGTCATGGTAGTGTTGGAGCATCTCAATTATTAACTGATAAACTTACACAAGAGTTTAACCAAATAAAGATCGTTTCATCAAAATCTTTATCTTCAGTTTGTTTTACTGATTTAAAAGAAATAGATTTAGTTATTACTACTGTTCCTATAGATTTTGATTGCAATTGTAATGTTATTAATATTAACTCCTTACTAAAAAAAGAAGATATTATTAGGCTTACATCAATTATTAAAACTATTTATTCAGATAAGAATAGTATTTTAGCTTATAATTAATAGCTGTTTTCATTATAATTTCGACTTTTATATTTAAATTAATGAGGGCATATCAAAATGATTTTTTCATTTCGATATGCCCTCATCTTTTTATATTTTATGTGCATTGAGCTTCTAATTCACTTTCTATTTCATCTGTTACCGCGAATTTATTTGTTATAAATCCAATTGTTTTAATTATTACTAATAATGATAGTAATGAATAAACGGATATCATAAAATTATTGCTTATAACTCCTGATGCTATAACTATAAATCCATCTAGGATAAATAATATTACAGGCATTTTCATGAACTTTAGAACTTTGTTTATTAACATTGCTGCAAGGTCAGTACCACCTGTTGTACACTCTCTAAGTAGTGCTATACCTATTGCTGTTCCTACTAATAATCCACCTATTATAGCTGCTATTATAAGGTTATCTGTTATATGTATTTGTGGAATAATATTTAAAAATACTGGTCCCATAACTGTTATATATAATGTTTTTATTCCAAAGCTTTTTCCTAAGAATGCTAGCCCCATAATTAATAATGGTGCTGATATACCAAAAGATATATATTCAACTGGGATTGATAAGAATGTACTTATTACCACTGATAGACCTGTTATTCCTCCTGGTGCAAGCGTATGTTCTTTAAAGAATAAGTTAACTGCTAATGCCATTAAAAAACTTGAAACTGTTATTAATAAATAATCTAGTACTATTTTTTTCTTCATTTTGTTCTCCTATTCTCAAAATCAATGCTTCCTTTAATTCTAAAGGAAGCATTTGTTTTGATTATATATTATTCTAATCCAAATTCTTTTGCTGCTCTGTCTACTGCTGCTCTACATTTTTGAACTCCAGCAGTAATTCCATCTTCATCCTTAAAGATTGCTGATGATAATATAACAACATCTGGGTTACACTCGATCATCTTGTCCATGTTGTCATGTCTTAAACCACCATCGATTGCAAGTTCACATTTAGGATTCTTTTCATCGATCATTTTTCTTGCTCTTTTAACTAGATCTAATGAACTCTTTCTCCATCCCCAGTTATCTTGTCCATCTGTTTCATCAACACCATGTACTACTATTTGTAATCTATCGATATCGTATATAGCTTCATCTACGAAACATAAAGGTGTATAACAACCAACTGTTAATCCAACTTTCATTCCGAATTCTCTACAGTAGTTAATTATGTAAGCTAAAGGTGCTCCTAAGAACTGTTCAGCTGGAATTATTAACATGTTACATCCTGCTGCTGCTATTTTTTCTATAAATAATCTATCACACTCTCTAGTGTATATATGACACTCAATTGGCTTTTCAGTTACTGGTCTTATTGCTTCAATTATTTGATGTCCACCCATTAATTGCATGTTTTTAAGATCGTGCATATCTGCTGCATCTGAATGTACATAATCTGCACCAGCATCCATTGCTTCCTTTACAACTGCTGATATATGTCCGTAGTTAACGTGTGCTAACCCTGCTGCTATTTTTATATGTTTCATAATTTATTCCTCCTAAGTTTTATATTATTTTTTATTTTATGTTGTTGTAATTTTATTGTAGTCATTTTCTCATTTGTTGTTTTTTAATTAATTATACGTTGTTGTTTTTTATGATTTCGTTGTTATATTTTTTGCTTTATGAACTAAATTGTTTCGCTTTGTTAAGTTAATATTACACCTACAAATTACCGCAGTCAACGGATTGAGTACCTCTAAAAACTACCTCTTTGATGTGGTAATTTCTATACATTACATTGTGGTAATTTCATTTATAATAGTAAACTTTTTACCACACTTTTATGGTATTTATTATATGTATTCCATTCATTGAATACCTACCTAAAATTACCTTATAATCAAATTAAGTATTAAATACTATACATAATAAAGATAAGGGGGACATTATATGAAAAACTGTATAATAGCTCAATCTGGTGGACCTACATCAGTTATTAATGCATCCGCAATTGGTATATATGAAAAGAATTTAGAACTTAAATATTTCGATAAAGTTCTATTTGGAATTAATGGAATCGAGGGAATACTTAATAGACATATTATAGATTCTTCTGAACTAAGTCATGACAAGTTGCTTAATCTTAAGCATACACCTTCATCTGCTCTTGGATCTTGCAGATATAAGTTAGATGACTACAAGGTTAATTCATTTGATTATGATAGTGTTATTGATATTCTTACAGAATTAAACGTTGATACTTTCTTCTATATTGGTGGAAATGATTCTATGGATACCATATTAAAGTTTTCACAATACTGCAAGAATACAACATGCAAGATTAAATTTATTGGTATTCCTAAAACTATAGATAATGATTTACTTGGAACTGACCATTGCCCAGGTTTTGGATCGGCTGCAAAAGTAATATCAACAATTTCTCTAGAGACTTATCTAGATTCTTCTGTTTATAAAAATAATGGAATCTTTATTCTTGAGACTATGGGTAGAGATACAGGTTGGCTTGCAGCTTCTGCAGCACTTGCCAAACTTGATGATAAATGTATTATTGATCTTATTTACCTTCCAGAAGTTGCATTTGATACTACTCAATTCTTAGATGATGTTAGAACTCTTTATGAGAAGAACAACAAAGTTTATATAGTAGTTTCTGAAGGAATCAGAACAAGTGATGGTAAGTTTATTGCAGAGCAATCTGCACTATCTCATGATAGATTTGGACATTCTCAGCTTGGCGGTGCTTGCAACGTGCTTAAAAGCATTATAGTAGACTCTGGTATTACATCACGTGTAAAAACACTTGAGCTTGGTGTTATTCAAAGATGTGCTATGCATTGTGCTTCTAATATAGATATAACTGAAGCTACAGCTGCTGGTGCACATGGAGTTGAACTATCTATAGATGGTTATACTGGAGTTATGGCTACTATTGAAAGAGTTAGTACTATACCTTATGAATATAAAATATCTCATACTGATATAAGTAATATTGCAAATAAAACTAAGTATTTCCCAACTGAATGGATTAATAAAGAAGGTAACCACATTACCCCTGAAGCTTTAGAATATCTTTCACCTTTAGTTATAGGATCTCCTGATTTAGATTGTTCAAAGGGATTGCCTATTTTTAGTAAGGTATATTAAGTGATAGTGTAGCTTATTAGTTAGTTATATATTTCTTTGTTCCGTGATAACGCCACCTATGGCTAAGTGATAGATTCACTGTGGTCTCTGATAGGTGGCGTTTCGCTATTCTCTATTTTTGAGTGAAGGTGTTACTTTAAATAAAAAATGGGTTTGTATCATGCTTTGATACAAACCCATTTTTTTAACTTTATAGATTAGTGAGGTATTATTAATCCATATTTAATTGTTGTTTAACTTTTGATGCTAATGTTATAACTCTTGGTCCAAATATTACTTGAACTGATTTAGTTTTTCTAACAACTCCACTAGCTGCTAACTCATTAACCCAGAAGTCATTTTCGTATAATTTACTTATATCTTTTAATTCTACTCTTAATCTAGTAGCACAATTAGTTACATTTTCTATGTTTTCTTTACCGCCTAGTCCTTCTATTATTGATAATATTAGTTCAGAATCACCGTCTTTATCTGTTGTTGCAGCTACTTCTGCTATACCTTCAGAATTTGCTTGTTGATTTCTGTATTCTTTCTTTGAATATAGTTTTACTTCACCTGAACTTCTACCAGGTGTTTTAATATCAAATTTCTTAATTGCCCATGTGAATATTAAATAAACTACTACGAAGAATATTGGTATTAAGAATAATAATGGTAGTGCATCAACCTTTTGTGGTTGTAGTAAGTTAGGGAACATATTTCTTAAAGATTCACCCATTATTGATACTCCAAATGCTTCTGTAAGAACATATGTTATACCACATATAGGTACATATATTGCAAAGTATAGTAATGGTGCAACAAATAAGAATGTATATTCAATTGGCTCTGTAACCCCAACTAACATTGCTGTTATTATTGCTGGTACTAATATACTTGCTGCTTTTTTCTTGTTTGGATTATCAGCTAATTTATACATAGCTAATGCTGCTGCTGGTAATACTGCGAAATGTATTAACAGACGTCCTGTTGTAAAGTTACGTGTTAAGTAAGTTAATGTATCTGGATCTCCCATTTGTGCTAATCTAATGTTATTAACACCTTCATAAACTACTCCACCAACTTCCATAACTCCCCCAACTCTAGTGTATTCTATTGGGAATGCTATTAAGTGATGTACTCCAATTGGTAATAATGCTTTATCCATAGCTCCAAATGTGAATGTTCCTATCAATCCACTAGTACCTATAAATGTACCTAGTTTAGATAATGCTAGTCCAACGAATGGCCATACAAAGTACATAGCACAACCTAAGAATATTGCTGCTACGAAAATCATAACCATTGATGATCTTGGACCTGAGAAGAATGAAAGTGCGTTTGGTAATTCTGTTTGACAGAATTTATTATGTACTGCACTTGCAACAAAACCTGCTATAATTGCTCCAAATATACTACAGTCATATGAGAATATTCCAAGTACTGTTCCATATAATGAACTATTACTATATGCTGCAGACTCTGCCATACCTGCTGCCATAAACGCTTCAGCTGAAGTCGTTTCTGGTGATAGACCATTTATACCTAATAAAGTGCTTATAACTGTATGCATTCCGATGAATAATACAACTCCACCAAGTGCTCCCCAGCCTTTTTCTTTTTTAGATAATCCAAATGCTATTGATGTTGCAAAGAATATTGGTAAGAATCTCATTACCATAAATCCTAAGTCATTTATTACTTTAAAGAATGAATGTAAAAATCCACCATCCTGTATTAACCATGTTAAATTTAATGCCGCTACGTTATCCATGTTTACAAATGCAGATCCTAGTCCTATAAATACTCCTGCTACTACTAATAAAATTACCGGAATCATCATTGCACCTGCAATTACTTGCAATTTATCTTTCATGTGTATCCCTCCATATTTTTACTTACAAGCTAAGTTGTATATTGCGTTAACATATACCTCTATTGCTTTAAACAGTGTTTCTATTTTTATATTTTCATTTGATTCATGTGAATTTGGCTTGTCCCCCTCAACTGTAGGACCAAATGCTACAGCAAGGTCTAAAACTCTTGCATAAGATGCAGCACCCTTAGATATTAGTTGCGGTTTCTCGTTGAAAACATTTTCATACGAGATTGCTAAAGCTTCTATTAATTTACTTTTTGGATCTACATATAATAATTTCAAATCTTTATATATTCTCAGCTGGACATTCTCTGATTGCTTTAATTCATTGAATGTATTTAAAATTACTTCCTTATCAATCCCTTTTGGATATCTATAGTCAAAATTAATCTTAAAACCATCCATTTTATACTCCATATTCATAATGCATAAAGTGGACTTTCCCATTTCTTCATCATTTATATATAATCCTAGTTTATTACCATGTATATCATCTATAAAATACTTATTTATAATGTTCTTAAATATAATTCCTGTACTATTTAATTCTTCTATTGAATTAAGATCCTTTGTTAATAAATAGCTACAATTTTCAGCTCTATCAGGATTTCTTGACAATGCTCTTGCACCGCAATATTCAACAATTACTTGATCTTCTTCGTAATAAATATTTGTATATCTACTTAATAATTTTTTAAGTTCTTCTTTATTATCAGTTGTAAATACAGCTTTTACATAATCACATACAAATCCATCTTCTTTATTAGTAGTAACTTGTATTAAATTATGCTTTCCATCTATCTTAGTTTGTTCTTTCTTTATTAATTCGTAATATAAAATTCCTTTTTCTCCATTAACTATTGGAAAGTTTCCATCTGGTGAAAATGCCATTGATGGCTGAGGATTATTCTTAAAATAATGCTCCATACATTCCCATGTAGTTTCTTCTGCTCCACCAAGAATTAATCTAACTCGTTTTTTAAACTTAACTCCTAGACTTCTTAATAGAATAAGTGCATATAACACTCCAATAACAGGGCCCTTGTCATCGTTTACACCTCTCCCAAAAATAAATCCGTCTCGTTCGTCTAATTCAAATGGATCGCTTAACCACTTTGATTCATTGTATATCGGAACAATATCTAAGTGTCCTAATACTCCTATTATTTCTTCACCATCTCCAATTTCAACATGGAGTGCATATCCATCAAAATCTTCCACTAAGAAATGTTCTCTTTTTGATATTTCAATAAATTTATCAAATACCTGTCTGATTGATTTCCCAAATGGTGCATTTTGTGAACTTGTTGATAAATCTCTTACTGAAGGGATTTTTACTAATGATTTAATATCCTTTATTATGTTTTCTTTATTATCTTCTAAAAACATATTTATAATATTCTTATCTATACTAGCTCCCCCTCTTTCATATATTTACAAAGCAAACTTTAGTTCATAATTGAATTATATTATCCTAACCTAATTTTTACAATATGTTAATAGTGTATTAAAATTACCTTATTATTATGGTAATTTATAATTAAAATCGGTTTTTGCTAAATAGAGTTGTTTTTCACCAAGACTTCATTGTCGAAATAATTCGAATTTTAACAAAATAAAAAAGTTGTATTAGAGTAATATTTAAATCCTTACTCTAATACAACTTTCTTGTATAATTTATTGAAATTGTTGTTAATTAATACTGTTCCAATCCGCTATAAATCTTTCAATCCCAGCATCTGTTAATGGATGTTTTAACATTTGTAATAAAACTCCCATTGGAACTGTTGCAATATTAGCTCCAGCTAAAGCTGCTCTTGTTACATGAATTGAGTTTCTTATGCTTGCTGCTATGATTTCTGCTTCTATTCCATGTACTGCGAATATTTCTGCAATTTCTTCTATTAATCCTAATCCATCACAACCTACATCATCTAATCTTCCAAGGAATGGGCTAACAAATGCAGCTCCTGCTCTTGCTGCTAATAATGCTTGTGGTGCTGAGAATATTAGTGTTACATTTACTTTTATTCCCTGCTTACTTAATTCTCTTGTTGCTTTTAATCCCTCTTCTGTCATTGGAACTTTTATTACTATGTTTTTATGGATTTTACAAAGTTCTAAGCCTTCTTTTACCATATCTTCTGCTGTTGTTCCCATTACTTCTGCACTTATAGGCCCATCTACTATATCTGTTATTTCTTTTATTACTTCTTCAAAAACTTGTCCTGATTTTACTATTAAACTAGGGTTTGTTGTTACCCCTGCAATAACTCCCATATCATTTGCTCTCTTTATTTCTTCTGTTATAGCTGTATCTAAAAATAATTTCATTTTTATTCTCCTCTTCTTTCCTAATTTATCGATATTATTTGGAGGTATATCAAAGTTACTAAATTCACCTGATATACCTCCCCAAATTACTAACTCCTTAAGGAGCTTTATGCCTAATTTAAAATCATTAACTCTTAACTTTTAACTCTTCTCTCTTCTCTCTTAACTTTTAACTCTTCTCTCCTATGCTCCGAACATTGATAATATCTTTCCTAAGATAACTCCAATTACTCCAAAGTCTGCATCTGAGAATGTTGCTCCACCAAATCCTAAACCTGCTAGAACTGGAAGTAATAATGCTGGTAAGAATGTGATTAATAATCCGTTTGCAAATGATCCAAGTACTGCTCCACGTCTTCCACCTGTTGCATTACCGAATACCCCTGCTGTTGCTCCACAGAAGAAGTGTGGTACAACTCCTGGTAATATGGCTGGTGCTCCTAATGATATTAATATGAATAATCCTACTATACCTCCTAAGAAGCTACATAAGAATCCTATTAATACTGCATTTGGTGCATAAGGGAATACTACTGGACAATCTAATGCTGGTTTAGCATTAGGTACTAATTTCATTGCAATTCCTCTAAATGCTGGAACTATTTCTCCAAGTATTAATCTAACTCCTGCAAGTATTACATAAACTCCACCTGCAAATGTTATTGCTTGAATTAATGAGAATACTACTAAGTTCTTTCCTCCACTAAGCTCTGCTACAAATTCTGGTCCTGCTGCAAATGCAACTATTAAGAATAATCCTAACATTGTTATTGAGATAGCTACTGATGTATCTCTTAAGAATGTTAAACTTTGTGGGAATTTAATTTCTTCTGTTGATTTTGAATCTTTTCCTACTACTTTACCAACTAAACCTGATAAAACATATCCGAATGTACCAAAGTGACCAAATGCCACTGAATCTGTTCCAGTGATTTTTTTCATAAATGGTTGTGCTATTGCAGGCATTAATGCCATTGTTAATCCTAAAAGAATTGATCCAACTACTACTGCAACTGTTCCTGTGATTCCACCTGCATGTAATATAGCTGCAAACATACAAGCCATATATAATGTATGGTGTCCTGTTAAGAATATATATTTAAGTCTTGTAAATCTTGCAATTAATATATTAGCTATCATACCAAAAGCCATAATTAAAGCTGTTGTTGATCCTAATTCTCCTAATGCCATCCCAACTATTGCTTCGTTATTTGGTACTATACCTGTTATTCCAAATCCATATTCAAACATTTTTCCAAAGTATTCAAGTGATCCTACAACTATACCTGCTCCCCCACTTAATACTAAGAATCCCATTATTGTTTTTACTGTACCTGATATACAGTCTGAGAATGATTTTTTTTGTAATAATAAACCTATAAGTGCCACGACACCAACTAGTACAGATGGTTCGCTTAAGATATCAACGATAAAGTCTAACATTATTTTTCGCCTCCACTTTATTTATATTAAATTACATTTCTCTTTTGCTTCTCAATGCTTCCAAATTTTATACCTTCGTTTTTTCTATAACCCATTAATTATATATGTTTTAATTTAGTTAAAACCGCTACTAGCTTTTCTTTTAATTCATTAGCATCTATCATATTGTTTAGTGAAACTACTTCTCCACCTAATCCTTCTAATCTGCTTGAAAGATCTTTAGTTGCTACATATACATCTGCTGGAGTTCCTTTTGCTGATGATAAATCTGAATGTGATACATCAACACCACTTACTCCTAGTTCATTTAAAACATTTTGGATATTCATTTCAATCATAAAGCTACTTCCTAATCCTGACCCACAACATACTAAAATTTTCATAATTAATTCCTCCTAAATTTTGTTTTTATTTAAATTCTTTTTATTTTGTTTTAATTATATTTTTTTATTATATCAACTACAGCTTCAACTGAATCTGCATTAATAACCGAATTAAGATCCTTTGTGTTCATAAGCATTTCCATAAGCTTTGCAAGTAATTGCATGTGACCTGAATTATCTTTTGCTGCTAGAGTTAAAACTAACTCAACAGGATCATTTAATTCACTTCCAAACTCTACAGGATTTTTTAATGTCATTATGCTCATTCCTGTTTCTATTACTCCAGCTTCTGGTCTTGCATGTGATAGTACAATTCCTGGTGCAATAACCATGTATGCTCCTAACTCTTCAAAGTTTTTAAAAATCTCATCTTTATAAGTTTCTTTAACTACATTTTGTTTTTCTAAAATAGCTGCACCTTGATTTATTGCCTCTTTCCAATCTTTACAGTCTACTTGTACTTTTATAAATTCTGTTGTTATTATTTTTGCTAACATTTTGTTCACCCCATATTTAATTTAACTCCCTTGCTACAATATCATTATATTATCTTTCCAAAGCTTATTGAATAGGTTTACACTCCCTTCTCTTTCTAATTAAAAGTGAAGAAATGAACTAATTATTTATTATAATAAAAAGACCAGTCTCCAATTAGATAAACTAGATAAAACTATAATAGTTATACCTATCTTTAATTGGCTACTGGTCTTTTTACTTTGAGAAATTCATTCTTTTAATATAGATGTATATCTAATAACTTTACATTTACTAGTAAGTGCTATTAGATGCTAATCCTTCACAAATTGCAATTGATGCTGATGCACCTATTCTTGTTGCTCCATTTTCAATCATTAATAATGCATCTTCTTGAGTTCTTACTCCACCAGATGCTTTTACTCCAATTGCAGGTCCGACTACTGTTCTCATTAGCTTAATATCAGAAGCTGTTGCTCCTCCTGTAGAAAATCCTGTTGATGTTTTTACAAAATCAGCTCCTGCTTGTTTTGAAAGTTCACATGCTATAACTTTTTCTTCATCTGTTAATAAGCATGATTCTATTATAACTTTTGTTAATGCTTTACCTTTTGCTGCATCAACTACTGCTTTTATATCTTCTAGTACATACTTTAAATCTCTTTCTTTTAATCTTCCTACATTTATAACCATATCTACTTCTGTAGCACCATCATTAATTGCCTCTTCTGTTTCATAAGCTTTAGCTTTTGTTGATGTTGCTCCTAATGGAAATCCGATTACTGTACAAACTTCTACTTCACTATCCTTTAATAATTCACTTGATTGTTTCACTCTTGAAGGGTTAACACAAACTGATGCAAATTTATACTCTAATGCTTCTTTACATAACTTTTCTACCTCTAATGCACTAGCATCAGCCTTTAATATTGTATGATCTATCATTCTTGCTAATTTATTCTTTTCCATATTAACATCTCCTAAAATATATTTATTCTCCATAAATTTTTTCTTAGTTATTGAAAAGGCAGTATCAAAACGATAAGTTATTTTGTTACTGCCCTTTAGTTGTTTTTAGTTCTTTCTTTTTATTATTTTAATAATTCTATGCACTCTCTTACAATGTCTTCACATGTCATTCCATATTTCTTTGCTAAGAATGCCATTCCTCCAACTTCGCCAAAGTGATTTTGAACGCCTAAACTTCTCATTAATGCAGGACTTTTTCTACAAGCTACTTCTGAAATTGCACTATATAAACCACCCATAACATTATGATTTTCAATAGTTACTGCTTTTTTTGTTTTTTGTAATGATTTTACTATAGTTTCTTCATCTAAAGGTTTTATTGTTGGTACAGATATTAACTCCACACTAACACCTTCATTTTCTAAAACCTTAACAGCTTGTACTGCTGCATTTGTTGTTAACCCTGTTGAGAATATTGTTATATCTGTTCCTTCTTTTAATACATCTGCTTTTAGCATGTTGTATTTATAGTTTTCATCATGTACTTGTGGTACTTCTTTTCTTGGAATTCTTATATAAACAACACCTTGATAATCAACTGTGTTTAATAAAACT
Source organism: Clostridium sp. (assembly GCA_036637795.1). Classification (GTDB taxonomy): domain Bacteria; phylum Bacillota; class Clostridia; order Clostridiales; family Clostridiaceae; genus Clostridium. Next base: position 38,107 of record JAVWLU010000007.1, read on the forward strand.
TCTCTTAATTGAACCTCATCAACCACATCTATTATAACTACACCTGGAATACTTCTTAAAACTCCAATATCTTCAAAACTCATGTGTGTTCCACCATTAGTTTCTGCTGCAATACCTGCATCTGTAGCTATTATTTTTACATTTTGCTTTGCATATGCAAGTGATATAGCTATTTGATCACATATTCTTCTTGATGAAAATGCTGTAAATGTACATATGTATGGATTCATTCCATATGCACTCATTCCACCTGCCATACTAGCCATGTTAGCTTCACTTATTCCAATATCAAATGCTCTTTCTGGGAACATCTTTCTAAGTGGCATTGTTCCATTTGCCTCTGCTAAATCTGCATCCATAAAGATTATATTTTCATGTTTTTCCATTAATTCTTTCATTGTGTTGCATAAAACTTGTCTCATTTCCATAATTATATCCTCCTTATTTCAGCTCTTCTAAAGCTTGTGTTAATTGTTCTTCTGTTAATCCCATGCTATGATTTTTGTATCCTGCTGCTTCAATTACTGAAACACCTTTTCCTTTGATCGTATTTAAAATTATTGCTACAGGCTTGTCCTGTTTCTTTCCTTCAGTTATGGCATCATGCATTTCTTGCATATCATGACCATTTACATCTTTAACAAAGAATCCAAAAGCTTCCCACTTTTTGCCCATATCTCCCATATCAACTACATCTTCTAAAGGTCCATCTAATTGCATTTTATTGTAGTCTACAAATACTATTAGGTTATTTAATTTTAATGTAGATGCTGACATTGCAGCTTCCCACACTTGACCTTCATTACATTCTCCATCTCCAACTGCACAATAAATGTATGCATTGTCTTTTTTTAATTTTGAAGCTTTAGCCATACCAACTGCGCAACTAATTCCTTGTCCTAGTGAGCCTGTTGTCATATCTATTCCATTAGTTTTATTCATATCACAATGGCTTGGTAGTAATGTATTTTCTTTATTTAAAGTTAATAATGCTTCTTTTTCTATATATCCCTTATCTGCTAATGTTGCATATAAAGCTGGGCCTGCATGGCCTTTTGATAGAACAAATCTATCTCTTACTTCCATTTTAGGATTTTTAACATCTATATTCATTTCTTTATTGTAAAGTAATACTAAAGCATCAACTATTGATAAGCTTCCACCATAATGACCTTTACCTATGCTGTGAATTTCTTTTAATAGTAATCTTCTTACTTCATTTGCTCTTTCTTTAAGAAAATTAATTTCTTCTACTCTCATGTTTATTCCTCCTATATGGTTTTATATTTTTTTAATATTTCTCTAACATCATCTTTTGACGATGTAGTCATAAGCGTATCTAAGTCTTTTGAGTTGTTTACTAAACTCATAAATTCTAATAGTGCATTTAAGTGCGATTCTTTATCTTTTGTAGCAAAAGTTAGTATTATTTTTACTGGATCATTTAATTCACTATTAAATTTAATTGGATATTTTAAGTTTATTAAACTCATTGATGTTTCGTTTATTTCAGAAACCATATCTATATGTGCTAAGCATATTCCCGGTGCTATCACCATATATGGTCCTAAATTTTCAAGGTTTTCTATTATACCTTCTTTGTACTTTTCTGTTATACATGATTTTTTTATCAATATATCAGAACCTTTACTTATAGCATCTTTCCAATCCTTGCAATTTAACTTCAATTCTATGTTTTCTCTTTTTATAAAGTCCTTTAAAGACCTTTTTTCTTTTTTATGTACTTCTTTTTCATTTTGCTTTTTTAATTCATAAAGTATTTCATATTTTAATTGCTCTTCATCTCTTACTTCACAATGTTTTTTCACTTTAGCTAGTATTCTATCTACTAGTAAAAGTTCTTGTCCTTGCTTCTCTTTTTTTGCAAGTGGAGTCATGTATTTTTCTAATTTTTTTATATCATTATCTGAAAGTAGTGGTGATATTTTTATGTATTCTTCACTTTTTAATGTGCCAATATCTATTGTGCTTATTATATAATCGCACATATTTTTTAAGTTTATATCTACATTTCTACTACCATATGTTCCTATTATGTCTAAATTGAATCTTTCTGAAATCTTTGATGCTATCATTTTTGATGCTCCGATTCCTGATCCACACACTATTATTACTTTTGTTTTTCCTTTTATTCTTTGTTCATATCTAGCTATTGCTGCTGCATAGTGAAGCACTATATATGATGTTTCATGTTCACCAAGCTTTTCACCGATAAAGTCTTCTAAATACTTGCAAGCTGACTCAACAACTTTAAATAACTTTCCTTGTTCTTGTTTTATTCTATCAAATAAAGGGTTTTCTATTTTTGAACCATATTTTATTCTATAAAGACTTGGTCTTAGGTGTAACAGTAACCCCTGATATAATCCTTCTTTCTCTTTATCTAAATTAATGTTATATATGGACTCTACATATTCAGTCATTTTGCTTATTAAATTTTTCAGATCATTTTCTCCACAAGTTTCATCATCTTGAAAAGAGTTATTAACAACCTTTGCTCCTAACAAGTGTATAACTATGTAGCATGATTCCATTTCAGGCACTGTAATGTTATAGTGCTCCTCTATGTTTTTTATTATTTCTAAAGCTACTTTATACTCCATTGTACTTTTTACAAATCCATCATCTATCTTTGGAAGATAAATAACTTTATCTAACTGTACTCTTTTTATCATTAATGATAAGTGAGTTATAAGCCCTCCATATGCTTCATCACTAAATTCTCTTTTTAAATCTCTTTCAGCCTTCTTTATTAACCTATCTATAAAATCTATATCTATATCTTCAAATAAAGTGCTGAATTGTAGATTATTTATTTTTGATTGAATTGATTTTTTAGAAACATAATTTACAACATCTTCTGTTGATACACTTTTGGACATTATATCTATAACAGCATTTCTCTTATTTATTTCTAATCCTTCTGCTATTAATCCAACTCTTGGTTTTCTAACTAACTTCAAATCATATTTTTCTAACTCTACTTGAATTTCATCTAGTTCTTTTAATAATGTATTTTTAGAAACACATAACTTTTCTTCAAAATCCTTAATCTTTATATATTCAGTACTTTGAAGCAATTTTAATATAATAAAGAGTTGTCTTTCATCTTTTGAATATACATATTTATATGGTGTATATTCTCCTGCAAAATCTTTTATGTATACCTTTACTTTATCAATGTCCGAAATTCTTATTCCTTTTTTATACTTTTTATCAAAGTACTCAAATCCATTCTTTACTAAAAATGATTCAATTTTATCTATTTTATATCTTATTCCTCTATTAGTTATTTTATATTTTGAGGCTAACTCTTCTAATTGAATATAATCATTTTTTTCAATCATGTATTGAAGTATCTCCATACAGTCCTTATTCAGTTCCATACTATCAAATCCTCTCATTTATATTATATAAATATAGTTTTATCTCTTGTATCTTGTATATACACTTTTCTTTTCTGTTTAAATGTGAAATTTTGAACTTATTCTTTCAATTACTATATCTTAAAACTTGCTAAAGTTTAAATATTTTTGCTTTATGCTAGAATTAACATTGTTTTACTCAGTCCGCGAAAATGTACTTCGTACGTTAAAATGTAGCCAATGTACGTTAAGATTTGAATTATTTCAGAATTCTTTTAAATTAAAATGAAGTAGTACCCCCCTTGGGTTTACTACTCCATTTTTATTCAGAAGAAATACGGATACTATTCTAAATTAAACATATCCACTATTTTCTTCACTCTTATACTCTCTGATGTTGTTTCATCTACTAATTTAGCAACATCAGATACCTGTTCATAAATTGAAGTTGTTTGGGCTGCAATTTCTCCAGCTCCATCTGAACTTTCATTAGCTGCAACTGATATTTGGCTTGTACTATCGTTTACATTAGTTGTATACTCTTGTATAACTATTGCTTTCTTTACAATCTCATCAATTACAACTCTAATAGTTTCTGCATCACCTTTATAGTTCATGGCTAATCCAGTAATGTCTGCAATAATCTCTTTCATTTGAATATTTATGAAATCTAAAGCTTCGTTAGATGTATATTTTAATTCATCTATTGCATCAAATACTTGACTCAATACTTGCTCTATCTTTAATATACTATCACTTGATTGAGTTGATAAATTTCTTACCTCATCTGCTACTACACTAAATCCTCTGCCTTGTTCTCCAGCTCTTGCTGCTTCAATTGCTGCATTAAGTGCTAAAAGATTTGTTTGATCTGATATAGATTTTATGCCTTCTGTTAAGATATTTATTTCCTTTACAACGTCTGATTTTTTTATTGCATTTTTAAGTCTGTTTTCAATTTCCTCACATTCTTTAAATACACATTCAGTTCTTTTATTATTTTCTAAGTTTAAGTCTATCACTTTATTCTCAATGTTTTGTACAATACCTTGTCCATCTGATATAAGATATTTAATTTCATCCACTTGATCACTTGTAATCTTCATAGATGCTGAAACTTCTTCTACTATTGCACTTGTTTCTTCAAGCCCAGCATGAAGTTCTTCAACAACTGCCATATTTGATTCACATTTATCATTAATATCTGATATAGATTCATCAATGTTTTTCATATTTTTCCCTATTGTCTCTACTACTATTTTTGTAGTTCCTATTGTTTCTCCTAATTGTTTTGACAAACTATTTACTGCTCGTGCTATATCTCCAATTTCATCATTCATACTAAGTGTATGTGAAGGTTTACTTTTATGTAAGTTGAAATTCCCTAAGCTTAGTTCCTTTAATAATTTAACTTCCCTATTTAATAATTTTGTAATTCCATTTGCTATTACATAAATTAGTGAAGCTATTATTACTATAGTTACAACTATTGTAATTAAGAAAAATGTAATCTGTGTATATAAATCTTTATACACTTCTGCTTTTGGAACTACCATACTTAAAACCCATGGTTCTACATCTTCATGCATATCTATCTTTGTAAACACTTTTAAGGCTTTTTCTCCACCATTACCGCCTATTTGCCCTTCTGTCATACTAATTTCATCTGACTTTTGAGCATCTTGAATCGCTTGTATTTCTAAATCTGACATTAGCTTTTCTTTTACTGGATTAATTCCTACGTTTTTTTCATCCATATCTGCAATAAAGGTAAACTCATTATCATATAAACTTGCATGTCCACTTTCAAAAATCACCTTAGAATTAACAAGTTCTAAAATATAGTTAATTGATAAATCTAAACCTACAACACCAATTACGGTATTATCTACTATAATAGGCATACTTATTGTTACTAATTTTTCCGTACTATCATCATATACTGTAGGTTTAGTTATAAATGGCTTTAATGTTTGTAGTGGTTTATTATAAAAATCTGAAATCTCATCATTTTTATCATATCCGACTACTACACTTTCTTTAATTTCTCCACCTGATTTAACTATATATGGTACATATCTACCATTAGCATCATGTCCTTCTTTATTTGCATTTACTATATCATTTTCTGTAGAAGTATTAGGTTCTAATACTATCCATGCACCATGAACGTTTTCATTAACTAGCAACGAAGTCTTTAATATATCATATATATCTTCTTTTCCAGATTCATCGCTTATACCTAGTATAGAAAATTGTGTTGCTAATCTTTCAACATCTTCCGAAACCGAACTAATTTCTTTATTTATTTCTTTAGATAAAGTTTCTACTTCTCCCATTAGTATCTGAATCGAATTTTTTTCTATAATTTTTTTTGTTGACGATGTAACAAGTATAGAATTTAATATTAAGCATATTACTACTGCACCAGCTATTCTAACTATCATTTTGCTTTTTAAAGAATTCAATTTTATATTTTTTTCTCTTATGTTTTTTAAAATATTTTTCATTTTTTCTCCTACTATCTTCTTATTTAACTTTTGATTTTAAATCTTTCGAAACTATAGTAAGCTTTTTATATTTTTGATTTCTCTAAATTTTAATATATCCTTATAGCGTTTCTGCCTCCTTACCAGAAACTTTAAATGCATTAATATAGTCCCCCCATATTAAATAAAAACATCTTCCCACTCCCAAATGTCGAAATATGAATATTATGTTAACATTTTACCAGTTTGTATACATATTGTATATATTTAATATTAACTTTGCATAATTTAGCAATTATTCCTCTCTAATATTGTCGGATAATGGTGTATTTAGTAGGTTGTATTTTAATTTTGTACTACTCAGTTATAGCTATAGCTGCTGCTCCTAAAACTCCTGCTTTTCCACCAAGCTTAGCTTTTTCTATTCTACAATTTTGTAGGATTATTTTAAGACATCTATCTTGCATTTCTTCCGCTATTTTTTCGAATACAATTGGTCCACCATTTGCTACTCCACCACCAACTATTATCATATCTGGATCAAATGCATTTGCTAGGTTTGCAACTGTAATTCCTAAGTAAGATAAAGCTTCATCTAATATAGATTTTGATACTCTATCTCCTTTTGCAGCCTCTTCAAATACTTCTTTTGCTGTTACATTTTCATATTCTTTTAAAGATGTTATTGCACTTGATGCTACGGCTTCTTTTGCTCTTCTCATTATTGATGTGCCTGAAGCCATTACTTCTGCACATCCTATATTTCCACAACCACATCTAGTTCCTGTTCTACTTACAGTTGTATGTCCAATTTCTAATGCATTTGATGTGCTTCCTCTATATATTTTCCCATTAAGTATAGCTCCACCGCCAATTCCTGTACTACAAGTTATGAATACCATGTTTGTTGTTCCCTTACCTGCTCCAAACAAGAATTCTCCAAGTGTTGCAGCATTTGCATCATTATCTAAATAAGTTGGTAAGTTGAATCCATCTCTTATTGGTGATACTATATCGAAATCTTTAAATGGTAAGTTTGGTGTATATACTATCTTTCCAGCCTTAACATCTAATGGACCTGGTGCCCCCAATCCAATTGCTTTTATTAATTCAACATCTATACCTTCGATTACATATTCAACAGTTCTGAATATATTTTTCAGAACAACATCGTTTCCTTTGTTAGCTTCTGTTTCTACTATTTTTTCTTTTATTATATTTCCTTCTAAGTCAGTTAACGCTGTATAAATCTTTGTTCCACCTAAATCTATTCCTATTACATACTTCTTTTCCATAACTCTCACCTCATAATTAATTCTATAAATCCATAATAATCTCTATTCTTCATTAATTAATTGATATAATTGTATTGTCTGCCCGATACTCTCTACTTATATCAAATGTATTTATCTTCATACTATTTTATTATACTAATTTCAAGTATATCAGTTTTATCCTTTTAAAAATTTTATATTTTGAAAATTATACACAATATCCATAAACCTCTGACTTTACCGTAAACTCAAATAGTTTACACTCTAGCACTTAAGCAACACATACGAAGCAATTGCCTCAACAACAACCTCACTTCCACTAACTACTTCCAAAGTCCCTACTCCAGCTCTTTCCTCATTAACAACCACGTTCCAATCCCCTTCTGGTATCCTAACCTTAACTCTCTCTCCAGTAGGATTATGAATCACAACTATGTTATCAGCTATTGTAAATGATACTACTTTATCTGTATTTAGGAATTTTATATCTCTTTGTATTTCTTCTGTACTTGTAAGTCTAAACTCTTTGTACTCTTTTCTTAATTTTATTAAACCTGAGTAATATTCAAATACATCCTTATATTTTTTCTTTCTATCCCAATCAAATTTATTTACTGAATCTGGTGAATTATAGCTATTCTCAACTAACTTACCATCTTTACTTACTTTTGTTCTTAGTATTTCTTCTCCTGAATGGATAAAGCTTATTCCTTGTGATGTTAAGACAATTGAAGCTACTAGTTTATTCATTTTAACTAATTTTTCTTGATTACTTTTTAATGTATTGTTTTTTTCTGCCAAGTTTATATCACTACTATTTGTAATATCTTCGTTATCTAATAAATTTTCTTGTAATGATAATTGTAGTTTGTCCCATAATGTGTAGTTATCATGTGCTGATGCATATGTAACTGTTTGATATGGTTCGTTTGCCCATGGTTTATCAGAGTAAAGTATCTTACTATAGTCTATTTGATCATTATATGTTGATGCCACTATGCCAAATTTTATAGTTTCCTCTAAATCTTTAGCTCCATTTACAAACCCTCTACTTTTTGAATCAAATACATCACCTTTAATTGAATCTCTCATATCATCACTAAAACTTGCTATTTGCAGTTTTCCGAATTTAGTTGTATTTACTTTTAATGCTAATTCTTCTTCACTTAAGGCAGAATCTCCACCTTTCCAACCTTCTCCGTATAATAAAATAGTTTTATCTACTTTATCTAGCTCTTCCCTGATTTGAATCATAGTTTCAATATCATGAAGCCCCATTAAGTCAAATCTAAATCCATCGATATGATACTCTTTTGCCCAATGTATTATTGAATCTTTTATAAATCTTCTTACCATTGGTTTTTCTGATGCTATTTCATTTCCACATGCTGATCCATTAGTAAAGTTACCATCTTTATCTGTTCTATGATAATATTTTGGAACTGCTAGGTTAAATAATGATGTTTCTGTATCATAAGTATGATTGTACACAACATCCATTACTACTCTTATACCTTGCTTGTGCATTTCCATTATCATCTCTTTTAATTCTTTTATTCTTACATTTCCATCGTATGGATTGCTTGAATATGAACCTTCTGGAACGTTGTAGTTTTGTGGATCATAACCCCAGTTATAGTCATCTTCACTAAATTTACTTTCATCAACTGATTTGTAATCTGATATTGGTAATAAGTGAATATGAGTTACCCCTAGATCTTTTAGATGATTTAATGGTGTTTCTTCTAATAATGCTTTAAATTTACCTTTTAGCTCATCTTGTACTTTTGAGCTACTATCTATTGTGAAATCTCTTACATGCATTTCATAAACTATTGCATCCGTTGGATTTTTAAACTCTGGCTTTTTATCTTGTGACCAACCTTCTGGATTTGTTGATTCTAAGTCAACCACCATTGATTGCTCTCCATTTACACCTACTGCAAAAGCATATGGATCTACTACTGTATTTGTAGCCCCATTTATTTTTACTATGTAATTGTAGAATTTATTTTTTAAATTTCCTTCTATTGTAACTTCCCACTGACCTTTATTTCCCTGAATCATTGGAATTGTTTTTTCCTCTTCATATAAATAAACTGACACATGTTCTGCTGTTGGAGCCCATAAAGTAAATGTTGTTTTACTATCTTCATATTGTGCCCCTAATTTACCATCATAAAATAACTCATTTAATCTATCTCTATCCATCTTCCTTCCACACTCTCCTAACTCATAACTATTCACTATCTTCACTTTTCACTATTAACCCTTCACTATTCTCTCTTAACTCTCTTTACTCTTCTCTCTTCCCTATTTCCTATTTCCTAAAACATCTTCATAATAAACTCTAAGCATTTCTCCAACTCCCCAAGCTTGTGAGTAACACCCCCTTGGAGCATGTGGTGAATCACCATCTAATATTTCTGCTATTCCACCTAAACAATCATCTTTTATATGGTTTTCCATATCCATAAGTAATCCATCTACAAATTGTACTGATTGCTCTGAATAATCATTAACTTTGCAATAAGATGACATAAATGCTCCTAATGGGAATGACCATGTTGTTCCTTGATGATATGCCATATCTCTTGTAAATACTTCTCCAATATATATTGACTTGTACTCTTCATGATTAACACTTAAACTTCTTAATCCGTATGGAGTGTATAGTTCTTCTAAAACTTTATCTACTACCTTCTTTTCTTTCTCTCTATCTAACATTGTAAATGGTAATGAAACTGCCCATATTTGGTTTGGTCTTATTGCTGCATCTTTCTCTACACTGTTT
>JAVWLU010000007.1:48149-59498 GCA_036637795.1 Clostridium sp.
TGAAACTGCCCATATTTGGTTTGGTCTTATTGCTGCATCTTTCTCTACACTGTTTACTACATCATAAAGATACTCGCCTTCTTGATTCCAAAACTCTTTTACAAATGACTCTTGTACTTTTTCTGATAGTTCTTTGTATTCTATAACTTTTGAATCTCCTATTTTATCTGCTAAAAGTTCCATTATCTTTAATGCATTAAACCATAATGCATTTATTTCTACAGGACAACCATGTCTTGGGGTTACTACTATTCCATTAACTCTTACATCCATCCATGTAACTTGGTCTAATCCTGATCCTGCACTTATTAAATGGTTGTCTTCCATCTTTATTGAGAAGTCTGTTCCATTTTTATATGCTTCAATTATGTTTTGAGCTGTACTGTATAATTCATCTTTTATAAAATCTATATCTTTATCATTGTTACTATATACAAGGTACATGTAGATACAATGTATATACCATAATGATGCGTCTACTGTATTATATAAAGGTTCTTCACCATTGTCTGGGAACATGTTTGGTATTAAACCATTCTTTTCATAATGAGTGAAGCTTCTTAAAATTTCTTTTGCCTCTTCAAATCTTTTTGTTGCTAAAACTAATCCTGGGAATGCTATCATTGTATCTCTTCCCCAATCTAGGAACCATGGGTATCCTGCTAAGATTGTTTTGCAGTTTGTTGAGTCTCTATCTACTATAAAGTGATCTCCTGTTATAGGTAAGTATTTTGCTATTATTCTATTATCACCTTTAAATGGCTCTTGTAACTCTTTGATTCTTGCATAAGATTTTTCAAAAACTTCTTTTGGATTTATGTTTAAATCATTTTCTATTGTAGCTATAATGTAGAATGTTTTTGTTGTATTCTTTTCTATATTTAAACTTATTGTTCCTGGAACGTAGAAGTTTTCTAAGAATACATCTCCAGTTCTTTCATCTACATCATAATGTACATTTTCTGTTATTCTTTCCTCTTTGCTAGAAACCTTTCCTTCTGTTGCAAAGATATTTATGTTAATATCACTTTTAAATTCTGGGTTTAGTTTGAACCCATTTTCTTTAACTTCTCTTTTGAACTTTATGTTTTCTTCTTTTCCTGCTTGTCCTGGATTTTTGAATGATAGGTATGGGTTAAAGTTTAATGTTACATCATTATTTGATGTTGTAACTTTATACTCCACAACTGTTGTGTTTTTTCCATACTCCATTGTTATTTTCTTTTCTATGAAAGCACCTTTTACAAAGTACTTGTAACTTGGAATTCCATCATAGCTAAAACTTTGAAGGTTTTTGTATCCTTCTACTATATGACTTTCAAACCTAGTAGTTGTTAGGGGATATAACTCCCCTTTAACTACTACTGTTTCTTCTAGTTTAGGTAATATATTAAATCTCTCATCTGGAGATTTTAAACATGCATTTAGTAAAGAATGATATTTTCTTGAATTTGCTCCTATAATTGTTGTTCCTGCAAATCCACTTCTACCATTTGCTATTAACCATTCTTTCTCTATCCCTCTTGTATAATTAGAAAAATCATTTTTACCGTATCTCATAATATTACTCCTTTTAACTAGATGTTATTTTCATCATTATTTTGTATTTTTTGTTGGCTCAATGTTCCATATTTCTTCACAGTATTGAAGAATTGTTCTATCACTTGAGAATGTTCCTGCATTTACTGTATTCATAAAGCAAATCTTTGCCCATCTCATTTCATCTTGATATGCTTCAAATACTTTATCTTCTGCATCTTTTAACTTATCAAAATCAGCTAATAAGTAGTATTGGTCATTTTCATTTACTAATGAGTTGTATAGGTCTTGGTATAAGCCTAATCCTTCATCATTGAAAGTTCCATCTACTAATGTATCTATTACTCTCTTTAGTGGTGCATTGTTTTCATAGTATTCTTTTGCTGAGTATTGGTTTTTGATTTCTTCTATATCTTCTACTCTTAATCCAAATATGAAGTTGTTATCTTCTCCACTTTCTCTTACTATTTCAACGTTTGCTCCATCGTATGTTCCTACTGTTGGAGTTCCATTTAACATGAACTTCATGTTACCTGTTCCTGATGCTTCTTTACCTGCTGTAGAGATTTGTTTTGAAACATCTGCTGCTACAAATAGTTTTTCTGCATATGAAACTCTATAGTTTTCCACAAATACAACTTTGATTTTTCCATTTATATCTTTATCGTTATTTACTAATTCTGCTACGTCATTTGTGAACTTAATAATTCCTTTTGCTCTTCTGTATCCTGGGAACGCTTTTGCTCCATATATGAATGTTGTAGCTGGAATATCCATGCTTGGATCTTCTTTTAATCTGTAGTATAAATCTAAAATATATAATGTATTTAATAATTGTCTCTTATACTCATGTAATCTCTTAATTTGAATATCGAATAATGAGTTTGGATCAATTTCTATTCCATCTGCTTCTTTAATGAATTTTGCTAATTCAGTTTTCTTTTCATGCTTAATTGCCATGAATCTCTTTAAGATTGCTTCATTGTCAGCATATTTTTCTAGGTTCTTTAATTGAGATAAGTCTTTAACCCACTCTTCGTTTCCTAGTAGTTCTGTTATTAAAGCTGATAATTGTTTGTTACATGATCTTATCCATCTTCTTGGAGTTATTCCATTTGTTTTGTTTTGGAACTTACTTGGGTATAATTTATACCAATTGTTTAACTCTGTTTCTTTTAAGATATCTGTATGTAACCCCGCTACACCATTTACTGCAAATCCAATATGAATTGCAAGGTTTGCCATTCTAATTACTCCATTACTTACTATTCTAAATTCATTTATTGATTGTTCATCGTAACCTAAAACTTCTAATTCTCTAACGAATCTTTCATCAATAACTTCTATAATTTCATTTATTCTAGGGAATAATCTAATAATTAATCTTGCTTCCCATTTTTCTAATGCTTCTGCTAAGATAGTATGGTTTGTGTATGCAAATACACTTTTAGCTATCTCTATAGCTTTATCCATTTCAACATTATGATGATCTACTAAAATTCTAACGAATTCTGGTATAGCTAAAACTGGATGAGTATCGTTTAATTGTACTGCATGACATGTTCCAAAGTTTTCGAAGTTTTCACCGTGTTTTTTAACGTGATCTCTAATGATGTCTTGTAATGATGCACTTACTAGGAAGTATTGTTGTTTTAATCTTAATAACTTTCCATCTTCCATATCATCATTTGGATATAATACTCTTGAAACATCATCTGCTTGGTTCTTTTCTCTTACTGCTTCATCGTACTTTCCTTCGTTAAATAAGTTAAAATCAAAATCAACTAAAGGTTCACACTTCCATAATCTTAGTGTATTTATATTTTTACTATCATATCCTATGATTGGTGTGTCATAAGGTACTGCTTTTACTTTGTATCCATCAAATCCAACTTCTACAGCTTGTCTTTCTCTTCTTATACTCCATGGATCTCCATAAGTTAACCAGCTATCTGCTCCTTCATATTGGAATCCATTTGCAAATTTTTGTTTGAATAATCCATTTGAATATCTAATTCCATATCCTCTAAGTGGAACTTCCATAGCTGCTGCTGAATCTATAAAGCATGCTGCTAATCTTCCAAGTCCACCATTTCCTAGTGCAGCATCTTCTTCTGCTTCTTCAACAGCGTTTATGTCTACATCTAATTCTTGTAATAATTCTTTTACATCATCATAAATTCCTAAGCTTATTAGGTTGTTTCCTAATGCTCTACCCATTAAATACTCTGCTGATAGGTAGTATGCATTCTTAACTTCTGAATAAGTTTCGTTTGTATTGTTCCAATCATCTATTAAGTTTTCCATTAAAGAAGTTGATAATGCTGAAAAAATCTCTCCTTGTGTAGCTTCTTTAATTCCTACTCCATATTTTACTTTTAATTGTCTTTCTATATTATTTTTTAAAGCTAATTTATCCATTTGTTACATCCTTCCATATGTTTTAGTTATTTCTAAAATTCTTTCTGCAAGCTCCACAGTTAACTGACTTTTTGTGGCTCTCCATTGCCAGTTTCCACCTAGTGTTGATGGTATATTAAATCTTGCTTCTTTTCCTAAATCTAAAAGATCTTGCATTGGGGCTATTGCTAAATCACTTACTGAACTCCAAATTCCTCTAATGAATCCCCAGTTATATCCTTCTTCTTCTGAAAGCATTAGATATTTCTTTGCATACTCTAAAGCATCTGCACTTCCCTCATCTTCAATCCAACCTCTTATAGTTTCATTATCATGAGTTCCTGTGTAAATTACTGAGTTTCTTGTGCAGTTATGTGGAAGATATTCGCTATCTCCACCACCAAATGCAAACTGAAGAATCTTCATTCCTGGGTATCCAGTTTCATTTATTAAATCTGTAACTTCTTGAGTCATAAAACCTAAATCTTCTGCTATTATATTTAAATCACCTAATTCATCTTTTATAGCTTTGAATAATTTATTTCCTGGACCTTTTGTCCACTGACCAAATTCTGCTGTTGGATCTCCATATGGAATTTCCCAATAGCTTTCAAATCCTCTAAAATGATCTATTCTTAATACATCATAAATCTTGAAGCTTTCTTTTACTCTTAATATCCACCAGTTGTAATTATCTTTATCCATTGCATCCCAGTCGTAAATTGGATTTCCCCAAAGTTGACCTGTTATTGAGAATGCATCTGGAGGACATCCTGCTACTGAAATCGGTCTCATGTTCTCGTCCATTTTAAATAATCTTGGGTTTGACCATGTATCACTACTATCTTCTGCAACGTATATAGGCATATCCCCTATTATTTGAACTTCATTTTCATTAGCATAAGCTTTTAATTTATTCCATTGCTCAAAGAATTTAAACTGTATAAAGTTCCAATATTCTATTTTATCATTAAGCATGTTTTTGTATTTAACCATAGCTTCTGGTTTTCTTACTCTTATATCTTTATCCCATTCTTGCCATGATACTAAGTTGAAATGCTCTTTTATTGCCATGTAAAGACTATAATCTTCTAACCAAGATTTATTTTCTTCTTTAAAAGTTTCAAACTCTTTTGATTTCTTTCCTTTAAAGTTGCTATATGCTTTTAAAAATATTTCTTTTCTTGTTTGTTCAACTGATAGGTAATCTACCTTTTCTATATTCTCGCCATAATTTAAGTTTTCATAATCTGATAATTTTAATAGTCCATCTTTCTTTAATAAATCTAAATCTATAAAATTAGGATTTCCTGCAAATGCAGAGTAACATTGATAAGGAGAATCCCCATACCCTGTTTGACCTAAAGGCAATATCTGCCAGTGTTTTTGACCTGCGGCTTTTAAAAAGTCTACAAATTTATATGCTTCTCTTCCTACGGAACCGATTCCAAATTTTCCCGGAAGAGAAGAAATATGCATTAATATCCCACTACTTCTTTTCATAATATATTTCCCCTCATTCATTGTTATTTTTTATAAATTTTCATTGTTACTCTACAAATTAATTATCTTTTGTTTTGCATGATTCTCTTTTGATTAACTCTGTATCCAAAGTTATGTGTTTGTTTTCTATCTTGTTTTGTATTAAATCTAACACTAGTTCTCCACTTAGTTCAGCCATCTCTGTTCTTGGCTGTCTAATTGTTGTTATTGATGGTATGTTGTACTCTGAAATATCCATTCCATCAAATCCTATTAATGAAATATCCTTTCCTACTACTAATCCTTTATCATGTATTGCCTTAGCACATCCAACTGCCATAATATCTGATATTGCAAATATTGCAGACATTTCCTTATTTTTATCTAGTAATTCTAAAGTTTCATTATAAGCATCTTTAGAGCTATACTTTCCATAAACCACTTTTTCTTGATTAAACTCTATATTAGATTCTCCTAAAGCATGCATGTAACCAACAAATCTTTCTCTACCTATTCCTACATCATCATTAACACCAAGTACTATACCAATATCTTTATGACCTAGATCTATTAAGTGTTTTGTTGCATCATATGCAGCTTTACTATTATCAATTCCTATAGATGAAAAATTCTTTATTTTGTAATCATAAACAGTATTTACTGATGTTAATACTACTGGAATATCTACACTTTCAAATGTTGTTTCATCTAATTCTGTTAAGTTACATCCTAAATATATTAAACCTTGAAGTCTTCTTTCTTTTACAAAGCTTATTATATTGAATAGCTCGCCTCTATCACTATAATCATTATGTTGAAGAACCATTGTATATCCATTTTGTGAAATTATCTTGCTTATAACATCTATCATTTCTGAGAAAAATGGATTGAATACACCTCTGACTAATACTCCTATAGTTTTGCTACTGCTCTTTTTTAAGATTCTTGCACTATTATTTGGTATATAATTACTTTCTTCTATTATTCCTAAAATCTTTTCTCTTGTTGAATCCTTAACATCTGGATGATTGTTTAGTACTCTTGATACTGTTCCAACTCCAACTCCTGCTAAACGAGCAATATCACTTATATTCATTCTATTTTTTCTCCTTAATATCTACATTGAATTTTGTATACAAATATTATACACTTTTTTTCATTGTTTCGAATACTCTATCCATGCATTTTATTCAATGTTTAGAATATTTATTCTTTAACAGCTCCAGCTACTAATCCTTTTGAAATGAATTTTTGAATAGCTACAAATCCTATTGTTAATGGTATTGTTGCCATTACTGCTGCTGCTGCATAAGTTGTCCAGTTTGCTGATGCTCCTTGGTCCATAAATGTTTTTAATCCCATAACTAAAAGCTTCATTTCTGGATCTTTTAATAATGCTGCTGATAATACATATTCTCCAAATGTTCCTATGAATGAGAAGAAGAATATTACTACTAGCATTGGTTTGCTTAATGGGAATATTATTTTCTTAAATACCTCAAAGTGAGTTGCTCCATCAACATATGCTGATTCATCAAGTTCTCTAGGTAACCCTTGTATAAATCCTTTCATTAACCAAATGTTATATGCACTTGCACCACACATGATAATGATTAAGAATACATGGTTATCCATCCCCCATGGTAATTCATAAGCTACACCTAATATAGCAGGTAGAGCCATTGACGCTGGGAACATTTGAAGTATTAATAATGTCATTAACCCATACTTTTTACCTGAAAATCTTAATCTTGAAAATGCATAAGCTGCTGGCAATGTCATTAATACTTGAATTGTTGATACAGCTAATGCAACCTTTATAGTATTAAATATCCATGTTAAGAAATCTGTCTCTGTTAAAACTTTTATATAATTTGCAAAAGTTATTTCTTCTGGTATTAGTCCACTTTGCATAAAGCTTGTTCCTGTTGATAATGATGCCGTTACTATTGCAAAGACTGGGAATAGTACTACTGCTATACTAATCCAAATAAATATTCTACCCATCCATAATGATGTTTTTTCATATTTAGTTAGTTTCTTTTTATGCTTATATTTCTTTTCTTTCTTTAAATTAAACATACTAATCCACCTCTTTAAATTGGCCTGATGCCTTCATTTGAGCAAATGCTATTGATCCTACTATAAGGAACATTACTATTGACATTGCTGCTCCTAGCTCAAATCTACCAAATTGTGTTGTCATTTTATATGCTGCTGATCCTAACATATCTGTATAACCTGCAAATGGTGTATCTGGTCTTACCGGTCCACCACCTAGTAATAAGAATGCTGTTGAGAATCCTCCAAAATTGAATGACCATGATCCTATAAGTAATGGAAATGCTGTTGTTGCTAAACTTGGTAATGTAATCTTAAAGAATTTTTGGAACATGTTAGCTCCATCAATATCAGCTGCTTCGTAATATGTGTCCGGTATTGATGATAAAGCACCAATGCAGACATTCATCATGTACGGGAATCCTAACCATATACTGATTAAAACTACTGCTACTCTAGCTGGACCAACTTCTGTTAACCACATTATTGGTTCTTTTATTAAATGAAGGTTCATTAATATCTCATTGATTGCTCCATATTGACTGTTTAACAATCCTGTAAATGCAACTATTATGATTGCTCCTGGTAATGCCCATGGAATAATTAAAAACGCTTTATATAATGAAGATTCTTTCATATTTTTATTTGAAAGAACTAATGCAAAAATTAATCCTACTATAAAACATCCTAATGTTATTAATGTTGCGCAAACAAATGTCCAAATAAATACTGGTACAAATATTTCTTTTAAAGGTCCTGTTAAAATATCCTTAAAATTCTTTAAACCTACAAATCCCCACCCTGTATTCATAGTTTTTAAATTATAGTCAGTAAAAGCAATATAAATTGTATAGATTATTGGTGCGAATGATAGTATTGCCATACTAATCAATGATGGTGTTAAGAATTTCAAAGCTCTAGTATTATCTTTTTTTGTTACTTTTCTTTTATTCTGCTTCATACTAATTCTCTCCTTAAAATGAAAGGGAGGAAACACCTCCTCCCCCACTATGTTACTGTTGTGTTTCTATACCTTTTTGAATTCCACTTACTATGTCATTTCCTACTGTTTGAGGGTCTTCACCATTTACAGCTCTTGAAATATTAGCTGTTGCATTCCAAACTGCTTGCATTTCAATAACGTTTGGCATTGGAATTGCATTTTTTGATTGTTTTAAGAATTCTTCGAAATAAGGATCTTCCTTAGTTAAACCAGCATCTATAACGCTTTGTCTAGCTGGCATTCTTCCACCTGCTGTATAGTAATCAGCAGCCATTTCTGTATTTAAGTATTCCATAAGCTCCCATGCTTTATCTTTCTTAGATGATTTCTCTAATACGAATCCTGTTTGAACTCCTAAGAATGATCTATATGGATTACCAGCGATTGATGGAATTTCTGCTACTCCTACATTTATTCCAGCCTCTTTCATTTGAGCAATATCCCATGAACCTGAAATGTAAGCTATTGTTTCTCCTGACTTAAAGTTTGAAGCAATAATGTCTCCTTTAATATCTGCTGGCATTAATTTTTCTTTTTGAACTAAATCTTGAAGGAATTGGTATGCTGCTACAGAACCTGCATTAGCTAAACCAATATCTGTTGGATCTAGATTTCCTGATTCTCCACCAAAGATGTAACCACCCATAGTTTGCACAATTCCACCTGTTATGAAGAAGTTTCCTAAATCAACTTGGAATCCACTTGGACCATGTGCTTTTGCTACTTTAATTAATTCTTCCATTGTTTCTGGAACTTCTGGCATCTTGTCTTTGTTATATAATAATGCAACTGTTTCTTGTGCAAATGGTACTGCGTAGTTTTTTCCACCAAACGAAGTTGCATCCCATAATGTTTCTGTTGTGTATCCTGTTTTATCAAAGCTTGCTGGTACTTCTGAAAGTATTCCTGCTGTTTGGAAATTAGCTAATGTATCATGTGGCATTCCGATATATAAATCTGGAGACTTACTTGAATTAGCTGCTTGTAAGAAATCTTGGTATCCACCGTCATCATTTAATACTTTGACTTCATACCCATTCTTATCTCCCCATGCTTTTGAATGTTTTTCTAAAGCTACTCTTTCCTCGTCTGTAACTTTTGACCAAATTGTTAAACTCTCTGATGCTGTCTTTGAACTTCCACATCCTGTGAACATTGTTCCTGTCATTAATGCAGCTACTGCTAGCGCAACGAATTTTTTCTTTAACATGATAATACCTCCATAGTTTTAATATATAAAGTTATTCTTTATACCGAATTAGAAAATTGTTTCTTGAGTTTCTCTGTGGAAAATATGAATTCTTTCTATGTCTAAACCTAATTCAATATCTTCACCCATTCTTCTAAATGTACCTTCTGCAGCTCTTATAATTAATGTTCTGTCTGCTGCTTTTATATGCATGTACAATTCTGAACCTAAGTTTTCAACTAATTCAATTACTCCTTTAAATTTCACTATTCCGTCTTTTGCTAAATCTTCTTCTTTATATAATATCTTCTCAGGTCTTACTCCAACTATTACTTCTGAATTATCTATATTGCTTGCTCTAAGCTTGTTTACTTTTTCTTCACTAAGAACAATGTCTTGATCAAAGATATTGATTTTATTATTAGAAACGGTTCCATAAATGAAATTCATTTGTGGACTTCCTATAAATCCTGCAACAAACATATTAACTGGATTGTTATAAATCTCACTTGGTGTTGCTACTTGTTGCATTACTCCATCTTTCATAACAACAATTCTTGTTCCTAATGTCATTGCTTCTGTTTGATCATGAGTTACATAAATGAATGTTGTATCTAACTCTTTATGAAGCTTTGAAATTTCTATTCTCATTTGAACTCTTAACTTAGCATCTAAGTTTGATAATGGCTCGTCCATTAAAAATACCTTAGGATTTCTAACTATCGCTCTTCCCATTGCAACTCTTTGTCTTTGACCACCTGATAAAGCTTTTGGCTTTCTATCTAGTAAATGTTCAATGTCTAGAATCTTTGCAGCATTTCTAACTTTTACATCTATTTCATTTTTATCAACTTTTCTTAATTTTAATCCGAATGCCATATTATCAAATACAGTCATATGTGGATATAACGCATAGTTTTGGAATACCATTGCTATGTCTCTATCTTTAGGACTAACATCATTAACTAGCTTGTCCCCTATATACATTTCACCTTCTGAAATGTCTTCAAGTCCTGCAATCATTCTTAGAGTTGTAGATTTTCCACATCCTGATGGGCCAACGAAAACAACAAATTCCTTATCTTCAATACTTAGATTAAAGTCTTTTACCGCTTCGTATCCATTCTCATAGATTTTTTTCATGTTTTTAAATTCTAACCCTGCCATATTATCCTCCTACATCTCATCTTGGAAACCTTTCCAAGTAAGATTAAATAAATTAGTTAACTTAATCTTTTTATGATTTTAATTAACTTTTATTAATGATTTTATTATATATGTTTTGAAATACTATGTTTCGGAAACCTTTCCAATTAGATTTAAAGTTTTGAAATCGTTTTACAAGTATATAATACCATTTTTATTTTGATTGTTCAATAGTTTTTTGTAAATATTCTTTTGGTTTTGAATTGCCTGTCAATTTGAAGCTAAAGTGTAATCTCTTTTAGTTTATGTGAAAGCAAATCTTGCTTTACTCGATTTGCTAAAGTGTGAATTGAAAGCAGAGCTGCATTATTTATATAAATACTTTTGATTTTTATAAATAAAATAGATGGATGTATTATAATTTAACGTTCTAAATTAATGGGGATGTATCATAATGATAATCATTTTGATACATCCCTCTGGCAATCCCCATAGGAATTGCTTTAATAACTTAGCATAGCGACAATTT
>JAVWLU010000007.1:59598-61512 GCA_036637795.1 Clostridium sp.
CGTTGCAATTTATTTGTTAAGGGAAATTTATTTTAAAACTACGAAGCTATGGCTTTGTAATTTTATAACGTTTGTTAGTTTTTGTTGTTTTTGTTGCATTAATTCTTCTACTTCTCTGTTTTGTAGTTCTTTTGGTAGCTTTACTTCTACTTCTTCTGCTGTGTTATTCATTATTATTATTATGCTACCCTTTTTATATATTAAAACATTGCTGTTTTGTTCTGCTTGTATCCATTGTGTTGTTACTTTTTTGAAGTCTGGGTATTGTTTTTTGATTTGTATTAGTCTTTTTGTGAAGTTTAGCATTTCTTTGTCTTGTTTTTCTTCTTCCCAGATCATACATCTTCTGTGTAGTTCTTCTCCCATGCCTTGGTTTCCGTCCATTGCTATTTCTGTTCCGTAGTAAATGCATGGTGCTCCTACTTGTGTAAACATAAATAGTAATGCTAGTTTCATTTTATCTTTATTACCATTTGCTACTGTTAGTAATCTTGGTGTATCGTGACTATCTAATAAGTTAAATGTTGATTCTATTACTTGCATTGGGTAGCTTACTAGTACTTGGTTTACTAGGTATTTAAATTCTTCTGCATTTATTTCATCTGTAACGAAGAATTCTTTTATTGCATCTCCTAATGGATAGTTCATTACTGAATCGAATTGATCTCCCATTAACCATGGTAATCCATCATGCCATACTTCGCCTAGTATATATGTGTCTGGATTTGTTGCTAGTACTTTTTCTCTGAATTTTCTCCAGAAAACGTGGTCTACTTCATTACAAACATCTAGTCTCCATGCATCTATATTCATTTCTCCACTCCAGAATTCTGCAACTTTTAGTAGATAGTCTACTACTTCTGGATTTTCTGTATTGATTTTTGGCATCATTGCTGTTCTTCCAAATGTTTCGTAGTTTAGATATCTACCATCTAATTCGTTTAGTGGCTTATCTATTACTGGGAACTTATTTATATAGAACCAATCTTTAAACTCTGATTCTTCCCCTTTTTCAACTACATCTAACCATTGTGGTGAGAAGTATCCTAGATGATTGAATACTGCATCTAGCATTATTTTCATACCTCTTTTATGTGCTTCATTCACTAATTCTTTGAATGTTTCTTTTGTCCCTAATGTTGGGTCTATCTTTAAGTAATCTATTGTATCATATCTATGATTTGTTGTTGCTTCAAATATTGGACAGAAGTATAACCCTGTTATTCCTAAGTCTTGTAGATAATCTAATTTATCTATAACACCTTGTAGATCTCCCCCCATAAAATTGCTTCCTGTTGGCTCTGTTCCCCATGGCTGACAGTTTTTTGGGTTGATTGATTCATCTCCATTACAGAATCTATCTGGGAAAATTTGATACCAAACTGTATCTTTTGCCCACTCTGGTGATTTTGCAATATCTATATTATTTAAGTATGGGAAACAATAGAAATCTCCTATTTTACATAGTTTTTCATCATCATTTACTCCGTCTAACAAGTGAACTCTTTTTTCTGTAAATAGTATTTTTTCATTTTCACCTTCTAGGATAAATGCATATCTTGATCTTTTCTTTGGTGGTGTAAATTCTGCTATCCAATGGTCAAAGAATTCTGTTTCAACTTCTTTTTTCATTGGAAAGCTTGCTCCACCTGACCATCCATGACCAGTTGAGTTCATATTTCCACCATCACATCCACCTTCTGACCAATCATATGGGTCCCCAATTCTTAATTGAGCTGTTTTCACTTCACCTTTTTTAGTTTTTATTCTTAAATGTAGAGTATCTTTATCATATCCATATGAATAATTACTCTTTGGTATATGGTGTATTGCTTCTCTTGTTATATTATTGCTCATTAATTTTTCCTCCCTTTATTACACACTTATTTATAGGATTTTTAATATTTCATTTTT
>JAVWLU010000007.1:61612-104403 GCA_036637795.1 Clostridium sp.
ATTTTTCCTCCCTTTATTACACACTTATTTATAGGATTTTTAATATTTCATTTTTAAATTCAGAATGGTAATCTTTGGAACCGTTTCCGATTTCTTTGAAAGAAAAAGAGACTTACCTCCTCTTCCCTAATTAATTTTATTCTAAATTTAAGTCCCCAATTAATTTCCCTTTAAAGTAATATTTTAAGTCCTCATCTGTTATTTCTCTAATTACTCTACATGGGTTTCCTGCTGCAATAACATTTGCTGGTATATCCTTAGTAACTACACTTCCTGAACCTATCACTGTATTCTCACCAATTGTTACATTTGCATTGATATTAGTTCCTCCACCAATCCAAACATTATCTCCAATTGTTACTGGGAATGCATATTCATACCCTGCATTTCTAATTTTTTCATGAACAGGATGTCCTGCTCCAAAGATATTTACATTAGGTCCTATAAGAACATTGTCCCCTATAGTAACTTTTGCACAATCTAATATCACTAAGTTGTAATTTGAATAAAAGTTTTCACCAATGAAAATGTTGTATCCATAATCACATCTAAATGGAGGTTCAACAAAGAACTTCTCTCCAATCCCCCCTAGTAAATCTTTTAATAATTTATTTCTACCATCTATATCCTCAATCATATTATTGTATTTGTGGTTAATTACTTTAGCATGTTGTCTTTCTTTAAAAAGACTATCACCAAATTCGCCAAATGCTACATATAAATCTCCATCCAACATTTTTTGTTTTTCACTTTTCATGTTG
Organism: Clostridium sp.; assembly: GCA_036637795.1. Lineage (GTDB taxonomy): Bacteria > Bacillota > Clostridia > Clostridiales > Clostridiaceae > Clostridium. Next base: position 62,374 of record JAVWLU010000007.1, read on the forward strand.
TCACCCCTATTTACCTTTTATTTTTTTTATAATTTAACTGTATCTACTATTTCTTTACCCTCTTTAGTTATTATTATAAATTCTAATGTTTTAACTTCTTTATTACCTATGTTTTTTACTTTTATATTATGCTTGCCATCTTTTAATGTAATAACTATATTTATGTTGTTATGTTGCCCTTTTAGATACTCTTTAGTTTGTCCATCATCATCATATAAGTTATATTCTGCTTTATCTTCAACAAATGCTACTATTTTTAATGTTTCATTTTTAAGTTTTTCTGTGCTTTGTGCTGATTCTCCTAAAACAAACATCTTGTTTTTTCTGATGAATAAACAGAACTCATCCATATCTACACTTACATAGTTATGACCTTTTTCCATTACTTCTAAATTGATACTTTTATAGTCTTTAACTTTCCATAGAAGCATTTCTTCTGGAAGATACACATATCTGCCTTTTTTATTTTGCTCATATACTGGTGCTATCATTATTGAATCACCAATTAATAATTGATCTTCAACTTGCTTCACATGCTTATCTTTATATTCAAAACATAATGGAGCTATTAAAACATCAGTATCTACTATAGCTTTCATGTATTCTGAGTATAAGTAAGGTATCATTGCATATCTAAATTGAATTGTATTTTTCACTATATTTTCTGTTTCTTTATCAAAAGCAAATGGCTCTTGATTTCTTGTCCCCATTGCTGCATGGTTTCTGTATAATGGTGCAAATATGCTTAGTTGATTCCATCTTATTGCTAGTTGTGAATCTACATTACTTCCAAATCCACAAGTATCCGCTCCACTATAGATAAATCCACACATATTTATTGATGGTAACATCTTCATATTCATAATTAAGTGCTCCCACCATGAACAGTTATCCCCTGTCCAAATTCCACCATATCTATGTGCACCTATTGCTGATGCTCTTGAGAATAGTAAGAACCTCTTATTTTCTTCTATAGTATCAAGACCTTCTGCTGCTGATCTTGTCATGTTCATTCCATACATATTGTGTACATCATAATGATTTTTGATTCCATTTTCTGTTTTGTGATACATTGCCTTGTAATCATCCATGCTATTACTAAGCCAATTTACTGAATCCTTTAATTTAAAGAAATTGTGAATGTTTAATTCCTTTGTTCTTAGATCATCTATTGTATTTAATGCTTTCTTTATTCCATCTTCACTATAGAAAATAGCTGGTTCGTTCATATCATTCCAGAAACCTTCAACACCTAAATCTGTTAGGCATTTATATTTCTTACCAAACCAAAGTCTTGCATCTTTATTTAAGAAATCTGGGAAATGAACTTTTCCTGGCCAAACTGCACCAACAAAAGGCTTTCCTTCTTTATCTAATGTGAAATAGTTTCCTTCTATTCCTTCTTCATATATATCATAATCTTTTTCAATTTTTACTCCAGCATCGATTATTGGAATTATCTTAACACCTTTTTCCTTTAATCTATGAGTTAACTCTTTAAAGTTTGGGAATCGTTCATCACTTAATGAAAAATCTTTAAAATCTTCCATGTAATCTAAGTCTAAACAAATACCATCACAAGGAATTTCTCTTTTTACAAATTCATTAGCTATATTTTCTACAGCTTCCCCTGTTGGATAACTCCATCTGCTTTGCATATATCCAAATGCCCACTTTGGTGGAACATAAGCCTGTCCTATTATAGTTAAGAAACTTTTTGTAATCTCTCTTAAACTATCACCTTTGATGATATACACATCTGCATCTATTCCATTTATCGTAATATCTAATTTATCTTTATGTGTAAAACCACAATCAAAAACTACTCTACTTGGGAAGTCTATATAAACCCCAAACATTTCACTTCCATCAACAATAAAAAAATTATGAGCTCCATATAAAGACTTTTTATCAGGTGAATGATTAGGATCATCACTACAGAAACTTTCATAAACCCAGCCTCTTTTATTTATTCCTCTAATATTTTCACCAAGCCCATATATAGCATCATCCTTCATTAAGTCTAAAGATAACTTAATTTCTTCATTTATCTCAAAACTGAAAAATGGTAAGCTTTTTTCTATTTCCTGTGTTCCTCTTTGAATAACTGCTTCTGTATCTAATGGATTACCTATTTCATATCTGATTACGTTTTCATTAACTCTGTAAATTTTCATAAAATTCTCCTTAAATAAAACATTATACTTAGATTTGTAAAACACTTTCTATAGTTTTGGAATCGTTCCCAATTATCTATATATTAACAAATATTTTGTGAGTATTCAATCTTTTATTTGAAAATTCATAATTTTTTTGTGATAGATTGGCTTTTATCTCCGTTATACTATCACCCTAATCTAGCAACCATACAACAAAAAAGCAGTTAAAGTCTAAAAATATAAACCTTAACTGCTCTTATTAAATCTATTCTATTTCTTGAGTAATCCCAACTAAATCTAAAATCTTTTTAGCTCTATCTTTAGTTGCTCCATTTATAACTTCATAATTAACGTTCTCAGCTTCTAAGAATGAAAGAATTGCTTTATCTACTGCATTTGCAACTTCTTCATCTTGCCATCTTACTCCATCTTTAGCATATCCAAACTCTCTTGGTACAAAGAATATATGATCGTATTTTGGAAGATCTCTTAATGCTAAAACATATAAATCTTTTAAAATTTCTATTTCTTTTATTGTTCTCTTTTTATCACCTAACATGAATCTTCCGTAGATGTATGGAACAAATGTAGCATAATCTGTAATTGCATAGTCAAAACAATTTAATGAATCTTCTAAGTGAAGCTGTCCTAAATATATTCCATATTGCTCTGCAATTGATTCTATCATGCCTTTATCTCTTAAATAATCTGTACTATATTCAGTGGCAACACCCACGCTTAAATCTCTTATCTTCATATCAACATATAATTGTTGTATAAGCGTTGTTTTTCCACATCTTGGGCCACCTAAAATTGCAATTCTTTTTGGCATTGCTATTCCTCCAATAATGATATTTCAAGGTTTATATTGTAGCATTTCTGTTATTTTTTTTCAATGTTAATTTAAGTAAACAAATTATTACCTAGCATAATAGTTGAGGATATATCTAATAATAGTAGTAATAGGAGGGATTATAATGAGTATTAATAAAAATCAATGTACTAGTAATGAATATTTACCAAATGCACGAACAGGTTATAAGCCAGAAGCTCATTCTCTTGAAAGTAATTCTCCAGAAGGAGTTACTTCAAAACTTCCAAGCACTGTAACAGATGACATAGTTGTTAATAACATTGCATGTCAAGAATTTGACTATACTCAAGAAGCTTATGTTGATTCTAAGCTTGAAACAAACCCTTAGTTAATCGTAGTCAAATAAGGAGGAATTTAAAATGAGTAATAACAATGGATGTACGTCAAAAATACCAGAAGCTAATTCAGCGGAAAAGAATTTTACTGATAAAGAACGAATAGCTAGAAATAGTAAAACTAATAAGAAATTCTAACTCTTTTATTAATAGTTTTACTACTATATTAACTGATTAGTATCTAATCTGTATCTGTTAACACCGAGATATAACAATAAGATTACTATCGTATTAACTCAACAATAGTAACCTAAATAAATGAAATTTTAACATGTACAAAATATTTTTGAACTCTAAATTTAAAAGACATCAAAATTTATAACTCAAACAATGAATTTAAAATACGTTGACAATAATTTTTAAATTCAACTTTTAATTTTAAACGAAATCACATTATTAATAATAAAATAGTCATGGGAACTTACTATAATAAATAGCACCAAATAAAAATAACCATAGTTTGTTTAATTGTTTTCAAACTATGGTTATTTTTTATGCCATTTTATTTAAAATCATTGCTGCTTTTTTTATGTTCATATTCGCTACTTGGTCTTTAGATACAAATTGTAATGTTTGTATAGATTCTGCTGATACCCATTTAGATACTAATCTATTAACACCAATGTAATTTAAGGATAGTAATTGAGTCTGTGTAACTCCTGCATAAGCTATAGCCTCTTCTTTATTTAAGAATAGCTTAACTATGCCTTCTTCTACTTTTGGCATAAAATCTAAATTTTGAACATCCTCTACTGATGCCTCTTCATTTTGATAAACGTAAGCAATTGTACCTTTGAACTTTAAGTTGTTAAATGTATTGAAACATGGCTTTTCCGCTTCTTTAATTATTGGTTCTTTACCGTCTGCTTCAAATAATGAATTTACAAAATCATAAATTGATACATTTAAATATGTTTGTCCTTCATCTATTCTTACTGTTTTTACACCTTTAAACATTGCGTTGTAAACTAAAGTAGCTAATTCTACTCTGTCTACTTTTCTTACTAAATGATATTGGTTTATTTTGAATTTGAAGTGTTCTGCATATGCCATTGCATAAGATTTTTGAGAAAATAACCAAATGCATGGATCTCCATTGTTATTCATTCCACAAAACATTTTTCCTGTACCTGTTTGTATCTCATTGAATGTTGTTTTCTTTGTCATTACTGTATAGATATCATTAACATTAATAAGCGCTCTTGTTACCTCTTTACTTTTTACTCTATATTCAAGTGGATCTCCTGAAAGATTATGGAGATTTTTTATTTCAGTTTGAACTATTCCCATTTAACTCTCCCCCGCTAACTTATTTTTTTATTTACTTATATTATATACCACTGATATTTATTTATAAACATTAGGCACAATAAAATAAATAATAGACCAGTATGCTAGCCTATTATTTATTTTCATATGCCTTAGTGTAAAAAAACAAAGAGATTATTAGACGTGCGAATCTAATAATCTCCTTGCAGTAGAACTAAGTAGCAAAGTAAAACTTCTTCACTTATTAAATATGCAGTATGCCTAAAGGTGAATCTTTTTTACTTTGTTGGGAAGAAGCCCTAATATCTCTAATTAGGTATTGGAGTCCCATTAAACTTAATTCTACATTTATATTTTGCATCATTTTGATTTTTTTATACTTACTTTTTTATTATTTTTCAAAAAATGTTTTGAATGCTTTTATTGTATAAATATTATCTGCTACTGTGGCAAGCTCTCTTATTGAGTGCATTCCAAGTACTGGAGCTCCCATATCTATTACTGGAATAGATAATAGTGATGCTGATACAGGTCCTATTGTTGTTCCACCTCTTACATCTGAACGGTTAACAAACTTTTGGTATGGCACTTGTGCTTCTTTGCATACACTTTCAAATATTGCTCCATTGAAACAATCTGTTGAGTAACTTCCTGATGCAGCTATCTTTAATACTGGACCACCTTCAAGGATTGGTCTATTTGTAGGATCATGTTTTTCTCCTACGTTTGGATGTACAGCATGTGATAAATCTGCTGATATCATTATTGAATTAGCCATTGCTGTAAAGAATTCTTCTCTTGATTTTCCAAGTGAAATTGTTATTCTTTCTAATACATCTTTAAGTAATGATGAGCTAGCACCTTGTTGTGTTCTATTTCCGATTTCTTCATTATCTATACAAACTAATACTTTTGTAGCATCATTTTTTTCACTTTCTAATAATGATTTTAATCCACAGAATACCATCCAAGAATCATCTAATCTTGGTGATGAAATCATTTCTTCATTTACTCCAACTAGGCATCCTTTTTCGTATTCATATAAACCTAAATCAAATGTGATTATATCTTCTTTATTAACTCCAAGTTCTTTTGCTAATACATTAACTAGGTAATCTTCTTTTTCGAATTGTTCATTGATTAATCCAAGTAGTGGTAGTGTATCTCTTTGAGCATTTATATTAAACCCTTCATTTACTGTTCTATTCATATGAATAGCTACTGAAGGTATTATTAATAAAGGCTTGTTTATATTAATTAACTTTCTTTCTGGCTTTAATGGATTTTCACCTTTTAGTGCAACAACACCTGAAATACTTAGTGGTCTATCAAACCAAGTATGTAATATAGGTCCTCCATAAATTTCAGTATTTAATGAAACATATTTGTTTTCTCTAACTATTTCTGGATTAGGTTTCACTCTAAATCCTGGTGCATCTGTATGTGCTCCAATTAATCTAAACCCATGCTCTTCGATATTAGCTTTACCTAATTCAAATGCAATAATTGCAGAAAGGTTTTTTATAACGTAGTATTTTCCACCTTCTTTAATATTCCATACTTCACTTTCCTTAAGTTCTGAATATCCTGAATTGTCTAATTCCTCTTTTGTTGATTCAACAGTATGATATGCAGTTGGACTCTTGTATAAAAAGTCTATTAACTCTATTGCTGTTTCTTTTTTCATATTATTCAGTTGCCAAACTTCTGTAATTACCTAATACTCCATTTTACAGTTGGCAATTTCCTCCTCTCACATCTGTGAATTTTTAATATTGTTTTATATATTTTATAATCTATTTCAACTATTAGTATTATCTTTATAGTTTACTTTAGAATTTTTTTATTTCATATTCCAAACTAGACTTTGCCTTGTTTGCTCAAAATTCCTTAACTCTCTTAAATTTTCTCTCTTCTATAATACCTCTTAACCCTTAACCCTTAACTCTTAACTTTTACCTATTAACTCTTAACTCTCTTCTAAAACAACATATCTACTTTCGACATATCCTGTTCTTTGTCCGCGATTACTATCATAAATAACTTTATACCAATCATTCTGTTGTTCTACTACCTTTACTTTATCATCTACTAATAAATAACTAATAACATAATGTGTAAAGTCTGGCCCTTTTCTAACCGCTATATTAGTAGTAACCCCTGAAACTATTCCTTCTTTTCTCATAGGAATTTTTATTGATTCATTTTTCTTTTTAATAAGCTCATTAGTAACCTTCTTAACTGGTGTTTCTTCCTTGCTTATTCTTTTGGGTTCAATTATTATTTGATTTTGCTTTTTTATTTTTTTCTCATCAACTATATTAACAAAACCTTTATTTATATATCCAAATCTAGAATTGACTCCTGTAACAACTATCTTTGCCCAATCTCCATCAAATTCATAAATTAGTATTTCCGTATTTCTATCTATAATACCTATATTTTCACTTCTTCTATCTTTGCGTGCTTTAACTTTAAGTTCAGTTAAAACATTGCTTAGTTCTGCTCTTGCTTCAATTTTATACATCGTTATATTGTTCAAATCCTTTTCTAAGGCTTCTTTAAAACTTGTCCACAATGATGGATTATCTTCGATCATTATTTTAGGACATAACTTTTCTGTTACATCAAAGTGCCTTACTACATTTTGAGTGGATATTCCATACTTTTTCATTAATGACTTAGTTAATATAAGCATATTGTTCATTGTCTTCTCAATATTTGCCCCTCTATTAACACACATTTTAACTGCTATGCTATTAGAATTCGTGATTTGGTCATTTGCCTTATCACCAATATGCCAACCTCTCCATCTATCTTCTAGAAGTTGTATTATATTTTTTTCATCTATAATATAATGTGCTGAAGTCTTTGCCCTGGAGTTTACAGATAGATAATCCCTATTGAATTTTGCATTTGCACCAAAATCCCTATTATTTGTATCGTGGATTACAATATACTTAGGCGTAATTAACATTCCCTTTGTATAATTTTTATCTATAAGTTGTCTACTTATTGAAATATCAGTAATTACCATAGCCCCTCCATTACACACAGCGAAATTTTCATATGAATATATTATAGCATATTTTTTACCTATTATAACCATTTCATTATGTATTTTTCTCCTTATATGACTAAAGTCCTCTTTGTTTTTTATTTTCATACGTCTTATGAATTACTTGTTTATATATTGTTAATACTATACAATACATAGTAAGAAAATATTTCTAACTTAATTTTTATGGGGGCATTATTTTTATGATAACTAATTTTATTGAAAAGAAATTTGTTTCTAATAAGGAAGGCGCAACAAGCCAACAAATTAGAAATTCTTATGGAACTATGGCTGGTGTTGTTGGTATTATAATCAACTTATTATTATTTGTAATTAAATTTTTAATGGGGATAATAACAGCTTCTATTGCGATTTCTGCTGATGCATTTAATAATTTAAGTGACGCAGCTTCTTCTATAATAACTATTGTAGGATTTAAGATGGCTAGTAAACCTGCCGATAAAGAACATCCTTTTGGACATGGTAGAATTGAATATATATCTGCTTTAATAGTTGCATTTATGGTAATGATAGTTGGTTTCCAATTTGTTAAATCATCTTATGAAAGAATTGTTAACCCTGCATCTATCACTTTTGAATTAGTACCATTTGTACTTTTAGTTGTATCTATCTTCTTTAAAATTTGGCTTTCAAAGTTTAATTTAAAGATTGGTACAAAGATTAATTCTTCAGCACTTAAGGCTTCTGCTGCTGATGCAATGGGTGATGTATTTACTTCATCTACAGTTGCTTTATCATTCTTATTATCTAAGTTTATAGAATTCCCTATTGATGGATATATTGGTATGATTGTTGCTTTTGCAATTATTTATGCTGGTTTCTCATTAATTAAAGAAACATTAAATCCACTTTTAGGTGAAGCTCCAGACCCTGCTTTAGTTGCTGAAATAAGTGATAAAGTTTTAGCTTATGATCATATTTCAGGAATACATGATTTGATAGTACACAATTATGGACCTGGTAGAATGTTAGCATCACTTCATGCTGAAATCCCTTGTGATATTGATATTATTACAATCCATAATGTAATAGATAAAGCTGAAAGAGAAATATCTAGAGATTTAAATCTTCATTTAATAATACACATGGATCCAATTTCTGTAGATACAGATGAAATAATAGAAGCTAAGGTTACTGTTGAAGCTTTACTACGTAAGTATAAAACAGTTAGGTCACTACATGACTTTAGAATTGTTGGTGAGGGTGAAATTAAGAACTTAATTTTTGATATTGTAGTTGGACCTTGTGAAGTGAAACGTTCTGATTGTAAAGATGAGGTTTGTGCTTGTTTAACGGATGATGAACTTATATCAGAGGTTTCTGAAGGTATTAAGAAGGAACATCCTTTTTATAATTGTGTAATTACTGTAGATCATGAGTATTGTTAGGATGATAGCTTTGCTTTTGGCTCAGTGATAGGGTCGCTTTGCTACGATTGAGAGAGGGGATATAACATTATTTTAATTTTGTTATATCCCCTATTTTTAAACATATACCGTTATTATATTTTTGTTATCGACTAAAACTTTCTCATTAAGTTATATAGCTTTAATATTATTTCAATTGTAATTCTAAATTCTCAACAAATTATCTTAAACTTATTTTAATTTAATATTTTTCCATCTAATAGATTTATAATTCTATTACATTTGTTAGCTATATTTATGTCATGTGTTATTATGATTACAGTTCTACCTTTTTTATTTATTTCTTTTAATATTTCTAATATATTTTCTCCAGTCTCTTTATCTAAAGCACCTGTCGGCTCATCTGCTAGTATTATATCTGGTTCTGTTATTAAGGCTCGTGCTATTGCAACTCTTTGTTTTTGTCCTCCTGACAGTTTATCTGGAGTTTTATCTACATGGTCCTTAAGACCTACCTCTTCTAATCCCTTTATAGCTTTACTTTTCATATTTCTTTTATCTTTAGAATAGTTTAATGGTAAACTTACATTATCTATTAAATTGTAATCATATAATAAATTAAAGTTCTGAAAAATAAAACCTAATTTTTTATTTCTAATAATTGCAAGCTCACTACTTGATAATTTACTAATATCTTGTCCATCTAATTCATAAGTACCTTTTGTTGGAATATCTAAACACCCCAAAATATTTAATAAAGTAGATTTTCCTGAACCAGAGGGCCCCATTATAGCTACAAGTTCACCTTTATCTATCTTCAAATCTATATTTTTAAGTGCTGCTGTTTCTGCTTCACCCTCTCCATAAATTTTAACTATTTTACTTAAGTTTATTAAACTCATACTATTTCCCCCTCACTAAATCTATTGGCTTCATTTTTCTTATTCTTAATATAGGTGCTATTGATATTATTACTACCACTAATCCCATTACACCAATATTACTTAATGCCATATTTAAGCTTAATGTTTTTGATAGTACTCGATATGCTAGTGAAACAATTGATGAAATCCCAATCATAATAACTATTTCCATAAGCATTTCTTTACATAAAATCTTTGTTGTTGCACCACATGCTATTCTTATACCAAACTCTTTTTTCCTATCATTCAATTCACCTAATAGTACACAAGTTATACCTATTATCGATAAAAACATGAGAACTCCACCTAACAATGTAGATTGTAATACATCTCTAGCCATTGCTTCATAAAATTTATTGTATTCATCATTAAAATTAACTTCTGTTACTATTGAAAGATTATTTTCTTTTAACTTAGGTTCTAATTCACCCTTAACATAATCAAGATCTTCCTTAGAGTTAACCTCTATGTAAGCTCCAAAATCATTAAGTATTACACCCTCATTAAATATTATCAGGTCCTTTATACAAGGTACAATTGTATATGCATTTGAAAATTTTACTTGTTCTATAAAAGTTTTTTTTGTAAACATTAATGGAATAGCATTATTATCATAAAACCCTATAACTTTAAACTTCACTTCTACCTCAGTACCATTAAGAATACCGTTACTATTCACCCAATTTTCCTTAGTTATATCTTTACCATCACTTAATAAATACTCAAAAGTAGATCTAGTAAATCCTACAACTTGACCAATTTTAACCTTTTCACTAAAATCTTGACCTATTATTATAGGTATAGGTTCTTTTCTATAATCTATATTAAAATCTTCCTTGTTAAAACCTCTTCCTTCAACTATGGATAGATTATAATTATTTATAAAATCATAATTTACTAACATACCTGCCATATTATCAACACTAGCATTATCATTTAAGTATTTTGGGTCAACCATTGATGGAATTGGAAAGTTCATATATAAATTTTCAATCTTCCCTTGGTCTTTATATTTTTCTAAATCTTCAAGAACTGAATTCTTTAAGTAAAACATTTGTTGCTGAAGTGCAAAGACATCCTCATCTTCTTTGCTTGAGTAATTAGACTTTCGGAAGTTTTCATCTGCAATTCTCACTAAATAACTTTTCTCGTAATTCATCAATCGTTCAAATCCATCTAACTTAGTTTGATTAATTTCTAATAATTCACTTGAAGAATTTAATAACATAAAACTAATTGCTAATTGAAATATAATTAAAAAAGCCATGAATTTCATTCTTTTTATTGATTTAAAAGCATTTTTCATGATTAATCCTCCTTTAACATCTCTGCTGGTTGAATTTTAGATATATATCTAAGTGATGGAATTGCTGTCAAAAATGCTACTCCTATTGATACTATTATAGAATACATTAGACTTTCAAAATTAAACCTAAGGTCTATATTCGATATAAAACCTATAGTACTATTAATTAATATTTGTTGAATTAGTACTGCTAAAATTACTGATACTAGTGATATAATTGATAACTCACCAAAAAATATTTTTGCAATATCTCTATTTTTTGCTCCGAAAACTTTCCTTAAAACTATTTCCTTCTTCCTATTTTTAACCCATAAAGATGATATACTTATAGAATTTATAATTGTTACAATAAATATCAATATCGATGCATTATATAAAGCTTTTGATTCTGCTATATCCTCTACAGCTTTCATCGGTTTAGTTAATATCCCCTCTTGAGAATCTTCGATCTTTTTACTTTCAAATTTACTTTCTAAATTCTTTGTTAAGTTTTCAATTGAACTTTTTTCTCCTTTAACAAAAATTTGTACTTCTTGCATATAAGCCTCTTTATATAATTTCTCAAAAAGACTATTAGAAATTATAACTATTTTATCAGTTTCATAATATGAACCAATTTTATTAATTTTAATACCTTCTTCTGTTCCTATAATATTTTCTACAATTTCTTCATCAAATCTTGATGAATATATACCGTTATTTCCATCATCTTTTAATGTATCTTTAGTAAAATTGCTACCTGACTTCATATCCAACCTTAATTCTTCGTTTTTAGGTAATAATCTTGTCTCTATTCCTATAGCTTGTTCATAGTGAGCTTTACGTAACATTATAGTTAAATCATCATATTCTTTAAGCGTATTGATTACTTCACCAAAAGTTACCCCCTCATAATTTTTGAAACTAATTAACGTTGAATTCCCTGAATTTAACTCCTCAACTCGTTTTTTTTCAGATACTATAGCAGAATTACCAATTAAAAAAATTAATATTCCTACTGTAAAAGCTAATATAAAAAATATTGTTGTTACATTACGCTTTTTTTTAATTTTAAAAATTCTCATAATTTTATGCAAACTCCTTTCTTTTTCATTTGATGTACTTTTATATATTTATTATACAAAAAAAAATATTTTATGTAAAGTATTTACATTTTTTCTATTTTATAGTACTATAGCCTTGTGATTAACGTTAACACAAATTCATTTTTAAATTATATTTAATTTTTAGGAGGAAACTTTTTATGAAAAAAATATTATCAATTTGTGCAGCCGCTATATTATTAGCTACTGCTGCACCATTAATTACAAATGCTGCAACAACTAAAGCTGGAAATTATATTTATTCAACAGGATATGTTAATAGAAATAATGCTAACTCTTATGGATTTATTGGTAATAAGAATCAGGCAACTGCTAATATTATCAAAAATGATGCTGAAATTGTAGACTATAATGGATATAAAGTTGATACTGATTCAGGTTCATGGTGGTCAGAAGTTAGCGGTACTGTTAGACCTGGATATTCTGGTTCTTATGTAGAAAATGATGCTTATGATAGTGCTGGATGGTCACATTTTAGATACAACTAAAATATAAATAACCTTATTTTCTTATAGAACAAGAGGGGCTATCGCATTAGTGGATAAAAAAACTCCACCAGCAATAGCCCCTTTATTAATTTATTCTCACCCTTCGTCCCATTTGTTGCCTTTATACTTATTTTAAAGCACCTTTGATAGGAAGCTTTTTGTTCTTTCATTTTGAGGATTGTCGAATATTTGTGATGGTGTTCCTGATTCTACTATTACTCCACCATCCATAAATAATATTCTATCTCCAACTTCTCTTGCAAATCCCATTTCATGTGTTACTACTACCATTGTCATTCCTTCTGCTGCCAATGACTTCATTACTGATAGTACTTCTCCAACCATTTCTGGGTCTAATGCTGATGTTGGCTCATCAAATAGCATTACATCTGGCTCCATTGCAAGGGCTCTTGCTATTGCTATTCTTTGTTTTTGTCCACCTGATAATGATGCTGGATATGCATCTGCTTTTTCTAGTAAACCTACTTTATTTAAAAGTTCAGTTGCCTTTTCTATTGCCTCTGCTTTTGATTTACCTTTTACTTGTATCGGTGAAATTGTTAAATTATCAATTACTTTTTTGTGAGGGAATAAGTTGAATTGTTGGAATACCATACCCATTTTTTCACGAACTTTATTTATATCACATTTCTTATCTGTTATGCTTTTATCTTCAAAGATTATTTCACCACTTGTTGGTTCTTCTAATCTATTTAAGCATCTTAAAAATGTACTCTTACCAGATCCTGAAGGTCCAATTACAACTACAACTTCACCTTTTTTGATATGTTCATCTATACCTTTTAAAACTTCGTTTTTTCCAAAACTCTTGTGTAAATTATTAGTGTATATCACTTGCCTTCATTCTCCTTTCAAGATAACTCATTAATCTTCCTAAACTAAATGTTAATATAAAGTAAAATGCTGCTGCACATAATAATGGCTCAAACATACTCCATTGTGCTGCTGAAACAACATTGGCTGAATACATAAGTTCCGTAACTCCAATTGTAGATGCCATTGATGATTCTTTTATTACTGCAACAAATTCATTTCCTACTGCTGGCAATATATTTTTTACTGCTTGTGGCATTATTATAAGCTTCATAGATTGGAATTGTGTCATTCCAAGACTTCTAGCTGCTTCCATCTGACCTTTATCTACAGCTTCAATTCCACCTCTTATTATCTCAGCAACATATGCTGATGAATTCATCGCAAGTGCTATTATAACTGATGGCATTGGTTCTAAATCTATACCAAAGCTTGGTAATCCTCCATACACTATCATAATTTGTAGTAAAAGAGGTGTTCCTCTAATTAATTCTATATATGCACTTGCAATATATTTTAAATATTTATTTCTCTTCATAAAACATAATATTGTACCAAATATAACACCAAAGAAAACTGTTAATAGCGATAAAATTATAGTGAATTTTATCCCTTCAAAAAATAATGGCATATATTCTTTAAGCACTGTAAAATCTAATGAACCCATTCGTATTCCCCCTATTAACTGTAAACAAAAGGCTATATCAAAGTTTGATAATTAAATGTACTTTTGATATAACCCATACATATTCTTTGAATCTATTATTCTGCTGGAACTTCTTTTGATACTAATGCTTCTGCATCTTTAATAAATTGTTCCATTTTACCTTCTTTAATTAATCTTTCTAATGTTTTATTAACTGCTTCTACTAAATCTGATTCGCCTTTTTTAATAGCTACTGCATTTCCACCCTTTTCGTATATTATCTTTTCATCCCCAACTCTTAAATCTTCATTAGCAGCTGCTGCAGTATTTGCAACTGGGATTTCAAGTAATATTACATCTAATTTCCCATTTTTCAAATCTAATATTAATGTATTTACATCATCTAACTTCTTAACTTCTGCACCCTCGATTGTATCAGCCATTTCAGCTTGAACTGATCCAGTTTGAGCTCCAATTTTCTTTCCTTTTAAATCATCTTTAGTATTAATTGTAGAATCTTTTTTAACAAGCATCCCTTGTTCAACTTCATAATAATTCATTGAGAAATCAACTAATTTCTTTCTTTCATCATCTGGAGTTAATCCTGAAATTCCTAAATCAATTCTTCCATTTTTAACTGATTCAACAATCATTTTAAAGTCCATTTCTTTTAATTCAAGCTTTACATCTAAATCTTTTGCAATTTCTTCTGCCATTGCAATATCAAATCCAACAACTTTCTTTTGACCATTTTCCATTATGATAAATTCATATGGTGCATAATCTGGGCTTGTTCCTACCGTCATTACACCTTTATCCTTAATTTTTTCTAATTGAGTCATTTCAGATTCATCTTTTGCCCCACAACCTGCTAACCCAAATGCAAATGTGAATGCTAGTCCACATCCTAATAATTTTTTTACTAAAGTATTCTTTTTCATATTTAATTCCCCCTAAAACTTATCGCTTATTACTATAGCATAATTATACACCTATTCCTTATATTTATGCAAGTCTTTTTTTAATATTTTCCATGAAATATATGATTTTTTATATAAAAGCACCTTCTATCCCTTTGTTTTATTGGTTTTATGCTTTTTTATGTATATTAGTTATGCATAATATCTATGCATATATTCATCTTTATTCATATTTTTCAATTTGTTTACTCCTAAACTAATCTTTTTAAATTATTTTTTCTTATCTATTAGTGTAATGTACCTATTTTAACTATGTTTCATACAATAATTAATGTAAGGCATATCCGAATAAATAATAGACTAAAATCTAAAAATCTTTGGTGTATTATTTATTTTACTATACCTAAAATCAAATTTTTTGGAGGGTTTTATGTCAAACATAAAAGAACGTCATTACTTCCCTGGTGGAAACACCTCTGAAGGCTTTTATTCATTTTATGACTATATAATTGATAAAAAGGATGCAAATAGAATCTTTTGTATGAAGGGTGGACCTGGTACTGGAAAGTCTTCTTTAATGAAAAAGATAGGTAAATATTATGCTGACCAAGGATATTCTATTGAATATCATCATTGTTCATCTGATAATAGCTCTCTTGATGGTGTTGTTATTAAAGAGCTAAAGGTGTGCATATTAGATGGAACTTCACCTCATATAGTTGATCCTAAATATCCAATAGCTATAGATGAAGTTTTAAATATGGGTGATTGCTTATCTACTGAAATCGTAAGTAAAAATAAACAAGGTGTTATTGAAGTATCCCAAGCAATCTCTAATCTTTTTAATAGAGCTTATAGATTCTTTGCTTCTGCTAGACATATATATGAAGATATTGCTTTTTATAATAATAGTTACATTAATAAAGATAAATTAGCTTCTATAAAAAATGATCTAATATCATCAATTGTTAGAGAAAATACGAAAATTGGCTATGGAAAAGAACGTCATTTGTTCGGAACTGCATTTACACCTAATGGTATAGTTTCTTATATTCCAAATATTGTTGAAGATATATCTAATCAATATGTTATTGATGGCGATATAGGCTCTGGTAAATCCTATGTTTTAAATGAAGTTGCTTCTAATGCTAGAGAAAATGGATATGATGTTGAATATTATCACACACCTCTAGATCACGATAAACTTGAAGCAATTGTAATTCCAGAACTTGATGCATGTATTGTTAGTAAAAATGTAATTAGTAAACTAAATATCTCTGGTGTTGTTTATGATATGAGTACAGCTTTAGCTACACCAATTGATGAGGCTGTAAAAAAACAAATAGACTATGACTATAACATTATGATGGGATTATTAAATAAAGGTCTTCAATTGATAGATGATGCCCATACTGAACATGATGTATTAGAAACTTTTTACATTTCTGCAATGGACTTCAAAAAGGCCGATTCAATATATGAAGATGTAATCAAAAAGATAGATTCATACAAGTAATATTCGTGTATAGGCGAAATTTAATCACTATAATTACTCTTATTTTTCTTACCATTACGAATTATATCCTTTTAAAAACATGAATCAATAAGGGCTGTATCAAATTTTGATACAGCCCTTACTCATTTTATACTACACACTATTTATTTACAATTTTATATTCATAGTTATACTCATTTAAAATCTCTTTAATCATAATTGCTTTACTAGGAAACTTACTATGATCTTCTTGGTGGTAATGTTATGTTTCCTAGAATTACATCTTCTCTTGCTCCTGTTGCAGTTGGAACATTTGATGAGTTTCCATTCACTGTTTCGTTTCCTAGAATCGCAAATGCTATTGCTTCTTTTGCATCAGATGAATGTCCTACTTCTTCTTGAGTTAAGACTTTAACGCCTTCTAATCCATTTTGGATAAACTGTATCAGTGTTTTATTATGTGCACCACCACCACCTATTATTACTTTTTTAAGGTCAACTTTAGGTAATACATGTTTTTTATATGAATCAACAATTGTTTCTGCTGTGAATGCTGTTAAAGTTGCTACGATATCCTCATATCTTATATGTTTATATCTTTCTAATAAAGTACAAACATATTCTTCACCAAAATCTTCTCTTCCAGTTGTTTTTGGTGGACATACAAACACGTATGGATGGTTCATTAGATTATCTAGCATATCTTTATTTACTGTTCCTGATGCTGCTATTTGCCCACCTTTATCATAAGGTATTCCAAATAATCTTTGGCAAGCTTCATCAATCATCATGTTTCCTGGGCCAGTATCAAAGGCATATATTTGTCTCATATCCTTTTCTCCTGGTATTACTGTTACATTACCGATCCCACCTATGTTTTGAAGAGCAATATCTTCTCCTCTTCCTCCATATAAAATAAATTCACTATATGGAACTAAAGGTGCACCTTCTCCACCAGCAGCTATATCCATTGTTCTAAAATTAGAAACTACCTTAACATTATTTTCATAAGCTATTATGCTTGGCTCTCCAATTTGAAGTGATGATGGAATGTAACTTCCTGTCTTCTTTGGTATATGATAAATAGTTTGTCCATGAGTTGCTACAAAATCTAATTCATCTACTGATATATTAGCTTTTTTACATATCTCTTTTACAGAATTACTAAATAAATATCCAAGCTTAAAATTCAAACTACATATTAATGCTGATGATGATTCATCATGTAAACAAGCTTTCTTTATTTCATCTTTTATATCAACTGGTATTTTATATGTATCAAATTCTACTAACTCTATTTTTGTGTCTACTCCACAACCACTAATATTAACTAATGCTGCATCAACTCCATCTAATGATGTCCCTGACATTAAACCTATGCAATACATGACTCTCCCACCTTCTTTAATTTATAAACTTTTTGCTATTAAACATGCTCCCATATCTGGAGAATATTTTGGGTCTTTTAATTCTATATCTTTATTTAGCTTATTTTTTATTGGCTCTATTATAAATTTTTCTGATTTAAAAACTCCACCAATATAAGAAGCCATTACTTTGCCATCAAAGTCTTTAGCTAATACATTTATCAATCCAGCTAATTCTTCTCCTGCATTATTAAATATATCTCTAGCAGTAGAATCTCCCTCCACTGCTGATTTTGAACAGATTCTAGCAAACTTAGCTACTTCGCCTCTGTCAGCTTTTATATCACTATTTATATAACTAATCATCTTATAATCATCTTCTAAATTAAGTTCTTCTTTAAAGTTCTCATATAACTTACCTTTTTCAAGTCTACCATCTGCTTGTTTTGAAAAAGCTTCAATTGATTTTCTTCCAATCCAATAAGCTGAACCTTCATCACCAATTGTGTAACCCCATCCCCCAACTCTACGATTTTCTCCTTTGTTTAAGGAGTATCCAATAGAACCAGTTCCTGCTATTATAACTACTCCATCTTGTCCTGCTAATGCTCCTGCATGTGCAATTTGAACATCATTTAAAAGCTTGTATGGTACACCTTCAAATACTTTTGAAACAATTTCTTCAACTTTTAAAGCATCACTTTTAACTTTTCCATACCCTGCAAGACCAAGGCATACTCCACTTATATCACACTTATTAACTTTGTCTTTTATAAGTTCATTCAATCCTTCAGTAAGGACTCTTTCTAATCCATCAAATCCAATTTGATTATAATGGCAAGTTCCTTTCTCAACTGAATTAATTAACTCTTCTTTTTCATTTATAATAGTAAACTTTGTTTTAGTTCCACCACCATCAATCCCTATATAAAACATCATCAATACTCCTCTTATGTTGTAAAGTTTTTACTTTAATTCTCTTACTACCTGTCTTGTTTCTAATATATATTTCTCAACTTGGTTAAAGTCTTTCTTCGCAAGTCCTAAGTACAATAAATCTGTTATTACAAGTGAAGATAATCTTGATGTTATAGCACCAATTCTTATTTCTTCTTCTTCACTTGGTATATGTAATGAATAATCAACTATTTTTGATAATGAATTATTATTAAATTTAGTTATAGCAATAGTCTTAGCACCTAGTTCCTTTGCTTTTTTTAGTGCTACGTTGACTTCTTTTGTTTCACCACTATAGCTTAATCCTATAGCTACATCTTCTGGCCCAATATGAGCTGCTTGTGCTACTTGAATATGTGCATCTTGTTGATACATAGCTATTCTTTTTATTCTTGATAATTTATATTGAAAATCTAAAGCCACAAGTCCTGATGCGCCAACTCCAAAAAGATATACGTTTTTGCAATTACCAAGGCTATCAATAGTTGCCTTTAATACATCCATATTGATAAGCTTATATGTTTGAGACATTGCATTCATATTTATAGCTTCAGATTTTTTAACCATTATTTCTATAGAGTCGTTTTCTTTTATAATAGTATTAAAGTTTTCCGTAACTTCATTACTTTCTTTAGCAAGATCTACTTTTAATGCTGTAAACCCTTTATAACCTATTTTTTTAGAAAATCTTACAACTGCTGCTGCTGATGTTTTAACTTTGTCTGCTAAATCTTGAGCATTTAACATTACTACTTCTTGTTTATTTTCTAATATATAACTTGCTAGTTTTTCTTCTGTGTCAGTAAAGCTTCCCATACCCTCTTTAATTTTATAAATACAACTCATTTTGATTACCCCTAAATCTTTCATGTTTTATTGTTACTTAACTTTAATTATACCTCACTCGCCATTCTAAAGCTAAATTTTTGCCATGGTTTTATGTAATCTATTAAGAATAATTCTTCTTCTCTTATTCTTCCCACCACATTAGATTTACCACTATTTTTCATATCTTGAACAGCAATTTGAACTTCTCCTGCATAGTGCCCATACTCACTACTTTCAATAACAATATCTCCTCTTTTTATGATTTCTGGAGTATTGAATACTTTGAAGTCATGTCCTTTATATTTAACTCTACTTTGTGTTGACCTTATTAAGTTATCTGAGAAATCTCCTCTATTAAAGTGCATTTCTTCAAATAATATTTTTCTTTCGATTTCTGGTGTTTCTTTGTTTACTATTAAATCAAATGTAACCATATCTTTTCTGATTTTCGATAAGCTTTCTAGTTCTTCATCTGATGGATAACAGTTTGAAATTATAATGTCATTAATGTTTCCTAGTGCTATTAAATGCTTTGCTTGAACATCTATAGGTAATTCTCTATGAATTTCTAATGTTGGTAATCCATCTGTTACAGGCCAAGGTCCAAAAGTTCCTTCTTTTGTGCTTGTTATAAATGCTGCTGTTCTTAAACCATATTTCTTAAATCTTTCTGTACATGCTTTAAAATGATTTAAGTTTAATCCACTATATCTATGTGGATAGAAATTGTGACAAGCTATTAGATTTTCTTGATTTGGCATATAGTTCATTATTGTATCTATGTAATTTGTATCATTACTCATGTTGATTTCTATTTTTAATCCTTGAGGATTGAATGTCATTAATGATTCTTCTGACCCTGAATATCCAGCATCTAATCTTAATCCATCTGCTCCAATTTCCTTGAAGAATGACAAATCTTTATAACTAATTCCTAAGTCATCAAAAACTCTTGGACTAACATCTACTATAACTTCAAAGCCCTTTTTATGAGCATGATCATTTATGCTTTTAAACTTTCTTACAATCTCTTCTTTAGTTTCATTTACAGATAATAAACAAGAGAAAATTCTACTAAATCCACATTCATGTGCTTTATCTATATAATTTAATATTTCCTGCTCTGTAGTTTTTTCTACGTAAATTGATATTCCTAACTTTCCCATAGTCAATTCCTCCATTTGTTTTTATTTTAGAATTTAAAATTAAAAATGCATAATGATTTATAAAACTCCTAAAGAAGTCTCTGAAATACTATTTTTAGTAATTCTTTCACAATTACATCCTTAATTTTAAATTCTATACTTTATCTTTTTAGTAATTCTAAACTTTAAATTATCCAACTCTACACCTCTTAACTCTTTTCTCTTTTCTCTTTTCTCTTTTCTCTTTTCTCTTTTCTCTTTTCTCTTTTCTCTTAATTTTGAAAAATGGACAATTAACTTCAAATGTTAATTGTCCACTTTTTAATATCTTAAGCTTCTAAAGCTTCTGCTTGTTCTTCTAATAATAATTTCTTATCATACATTTTAACAAATGGATAGTAAACAATTATTGATACTATGATACATACTATGTTTAACACTGATGCTCTGTAATCTCCACCTGTTGCTAGGAATGCTCCTATTGGTCCAGGTAATGTCCATGGTGCAGTTACAACCACCGCACTTACTAATCCTGCCGTTGTCGCAAACCATGCTATACATGCATTGATTATTGGTGCAACTATGAAAGGAATGATAAGTACTGGGTTTAATACTATTGGAGCACCAAATATAACTGGTTCGTTAATGTTGAATATTCCTGGTATTAATGTACTCTTTCCTAATGTTCTTCCATAAGAAGATTTAGTTATTGTTGCTAAAAGAATTACTAATCCGATTGTACATCCTGATCCACCGATCCAGATAAACCATTGGAAGAAAGGTTCTGCTGCAACTCCTGGTAATGCTTCTCCAGCTGCTTGTGCTGCTGTATTAGTATCTAAAATTTGTAACCATAATGGTCTTGCGATTGATCCAACGATTGAAACACCGTGAATACCGAATGACCAGAAGAAAGTTACTAGTACAACTAGTATGATTACTGATGGTAATGTATCTGTAGCAGTTACTAATGGAGCAACTACTTTTGAAATCATTCCATGCCAGTCAAATCCTAAGAAGTATGTAATTGAACCCATTAATAGGATTACGATAGCTGTTGGTGTTAATGCTTCGAATGATCTTGCAACTGATGCAGGAACTTGTTCTGGCATTTTGATTCTAAAGTTCTTAACTGTAGTAAATCTTAAGACTTCTACTGCTAAGATAGAAACAACTATACCAACGAACATTCCGCCACCACCCATGTTAGCCATAGGCATTACGAATCCAAGTCCTTCAACAACTTGTGGTACTAAAGTTAAATTGAAAGCTATAGCAGCAAGAATACCACCAGTAACTCCATCTAACTTATATGATCTAGCTAAACTATATCCAATACCCCACGTAGCATACATCGTCATAATGTACATTGTCATTCTATATGGTAAAAGTATAGTACTTGCATTAGCTTTTAAATATGCTGTGAATTCCCATGATTCTGGAAGTGGTGGGAATGCAACTATTAAGAAAAATGATCCTACAATAATAAGTGGTAATGTAGCAATGATACCGTCACGTACTGCACGTAAATGTCTTTGTTCCGCAAGCTTAGCCATTGGAGTTGAAAGTTTTTCATCTAAAAATTTAGTAAACTTATCTAACATCTTTTTTTATCCCCCTTGTTTTTTATTAATTTATATTATAGTAAAAACTATCTAATTAAATTGTTTTTTCTTTTGTACTTCGTTTATTACTTCATCTAATGTGTATCTAACATCTTTTGTATGCTGTTTATTTCTCTTGTATCTTTTAAATTATTTTTTCCTTTGTATAGGTATATATTATTAAAAATCTTAAGCTATTTTAAAGTAACTCTTTAACTTGTTTTAATAACTTTGGTCCACCTAGTGGGCTATATGCTTGAGGTACTATTAATGCACATGGTACATTAGCTGTTTCAGCAAATTCTTTTAAGTAAGCAAATCTATGTCTAATTTGTGGAGCAACCATTGCTACATCATAACCATTCTTTACTTCTTCTTCGAACTCTTGAGTGCTAACTGCTAACACTTCCATTTCTATACCGTTTTTCTCAGCCTCTTTCTTTAATGCATTTACCGCAATTGTACTTGACATCCCTTGTGAACAAACAAATAATACTTTCATAATTAATTCCTCCTAAAACGTTTTCTTAATACCTTTATGTAATCTTTTAATAATTTATTTTTTCTATATCTTCATAATACATCATGCTGAAAACATTTGCAATATTATTTCACAAATATTTTTATTTTCTTGAAATATTTTTTTATTTATGGTTTTCCATGAAATTTTATTGCAAACATAGACTACAACCCTTTATACGTATGATTGTAAGAACATCCAGAAGAATGATATTATTCCAAATGCTAATCCAAAGCCTGCATATGTGTACCAAAACTTTTTACAAAATCCAACTTGAGTCTCTACAAAGAATCTAACAAATGCTAATACAAATCCAAGAACAAAGGTATTTCCTACAACTACCCCAGCATTATGGCTAATACCAATAACACCTAATATAGCTGGTACTACTATTGTAGATACTGCAGCTCCAAGCATTATAATTGCTGAACTCTTAAAAGAAAATCTTGGGATATCATGATCTGTTTTCCCACCTAATTTTTTTACTTTCACTTTGTTGTTTACCATTTTTTTGACCTCCTTCAAGGTTGTATTAGCTTTTTTATATTATTTGCTATCCATTCTCTTATACATTTTAATCATACATTCAATTAAGTTTTTAGCTTCTATAGCTGTCATTAAGTGATCTTGTGCGTGTACAAATAATACTGACACTTCAGTATTTTCTCCTGCAGCTTCTGCTTGTATTATATCTGTTTGAATATGATGTGCGTGTAAAAGTTCCTCGTCAGCTTGCTTCATTAAATCTTCTGCTTCTTTATAGTTCCCTTTTTCTGCTGCCGCTAAAGCTTCATAAGCCATACCTTTTGCAGTACCACCGTGACTGATTATTTCAAAAATTATTACTTCCATATCTAGTTTAGCCATTTTAATTCTCCTCTATTTAACTAAAGCTTTTAATGCTTTATTTATTATTCCATCATTTTCATTTAATAACTTTATACTTTCTTCTCTATCAAGCTTTGATAATATCATGAATATAGCTACTTTAACATCATTATTGCTTTTTTTAAAGTACTCTTCAGCAACTTCTATTGAACATTCTGCACAATCTGATACTATTCTTTTAGCTCTTACTACCAGCTTTTCATTTGTTGGTCTAACATCAACCATAAGGTTTCCATAAACTTTTCCAAGCTTAATCATGGTTCCTGTTGATATCATATTTAAAACAAGCTTTTGAGCTGTTCCTGATTTTAATCTTGTTGAACCTGTAACTACTTCTGCTCCAACAACTGGTGCAATTGAAACTTTAGCTACTTTTGAAACTTCTGAATCACCATTACAAGTAATTGAAACTGTGAATGCTCCAATGCTATTTGCATACTCTAATCCACCAATTACATATGGAGTTCTCCCTGATGCTGCAAGTCCTACTATTACATCATTTTCATTTATATTTTTTGATTTTAAATCTTCTATTGATAATTCTTTTGAATCCTCAGCACCTTCTTTTGCTCTAAAGATTGCTTCATACCCACCAGCGATTAATCCTTGAACAAGTTCTTCTGAAACTCCATAAGTTGGAGGACATTCTGAAGCATCTAATATTCCAAGTCTTCCTGAAGTACCAGCACCTATGTAAATAAGTCTTCCACCTTTTTGCAATCTTTCAACAGTTGCATCAATAGCTTTTGCTATATTAGGCAACTCTTTTTCAACTGCTAACGGAACTAACTTATCCTCATCATTGATCATTTTAACCATCTCAATTGTTTCAACTGTATCTATATTTAAAGTCCTACTATTTCTACTTTCTGTAGTTAACTTATCTAAATCAATCTTCACCTTATTTCATCTCCTTACCTTTACCGTCTCTGTTACTCTGTCTACGATTACATAATACCACCTTTGAAATATTATTTCAAGCATTATTTTAAAATAATGAAATTATTTTACTGAAATTTCGTTTCACTATAGCGAAACTGCAAATTCTTTGGATTTACGTTAAGGTGAATCCTATATTCTTTTATTAGATAAAATGCACCTTTATTCCGTTAAAGTATCTCTACTATTTATTTATATTGAAGTCGTGATTTCACTTTTAATATGAAAATGAGGCTGTATCATCTTTTGATACAACCTCATGTATTTTACTTATTAGTATATTTTATAACATCTAGTTTATGTAATGCTCTTGTGCACATTATATACTCTATAAGATCTTCATTTTTGTTGTTAAAGTCAATTACTATAACTCCATCAAATTCTAACCCTTTGGCATAGTATGATGGAACTATTACTTTTCCACCCTTATATAACATATCACTTCTATCAAATGTCATTACTCTTGTGTGCTTTTTAATTTCTGGAGCTATAAGCTCTAACTCTTCTCTACCACGAGTTATTACAGCAACATTTTCATACTTTAATTCATCAAAATCTTCTAATAAAGCTACTACAAGTTGGATTAAATCTTCTTTATCGTCTAGCTTATGTTCTTTAACATCAAACTTACCTTCTCTTACAAATGGAACTACTGAATCAGTTTTTAATAACTTGTTTGCATACTCCATTATTTGATATGTTGAACGATAACTCTTATCTAACTTATATTCTTTAACTATGCTTCCTAATATTTCTTTTAGTCTTAACATAGCTGGAACTTCTTCTGTCTTTATAATTCTTTGATTTGAATCTCCAACAATTGTGAAACTTCTGCATCCTGTTAATTCTTTTAAAACTATGAATTGAAGCATTGAGTAATCTTGAGCTTCATCTATTACTATATGCTTAATTTCTTTCTTAATCTTTTTACCTTCTAATTTAATCATAAGATAAATTATTGGTGCTATATCTAAGTATGAAAGTTCATTCTTTCCTGTAAATTTCTTGTATAGATATAATGTAGATTCAGGATTTACCCAAGTATCAAGTCCATCTCTTGCATTCATAACTTCTCTAACGATTTCTCTAATTCTAATTCTTCTTTGGAATTCTAAATTAGTTTTTT
Organism: Clostridium sp.; assembly: GCA_036637795.1. GTDB lineage: Bacteria > Bacillota > Clostridia > Clostridiales > Clostridiaceae > Clostridium. The sequence continues at coordinate 88,546 of JAVWLU010000007.1, forward strand.
CCACAAGCAACTCTTCTTCTGTAAGCTTATCAACTTTTTCTTGAATTTCCTTGTTTAGTTCTCTGATTTTTTCATCTCTCTTATCCTTTATTTTTAAAGTTAAAATCATTTTGATTTTTTGTGCTCTCTTGAATAAAGGCATGTATTTATAATGTTTTTCAAATAATTCATTAATTTCATCCACAGATACTATTTCTTCATCCACAAATTTAACAGGTTTGATGTGGAAATATGATTCTTCTAACTTACTTACTAATCCATCTAATTCAGCTATAAAATCTGGTGATGATTTATAAATTATTTCATCTCTTAACTCTTTATTTCCTTTTAATGCTTCTTCTAAATAATAAGTAAAATCAATTACTTTCTCATCTAATCCAATAACATCCTCTCCAAATGAAGTAAATGTATCATTTGAGAATCCTTCTTCACCTAGTGTTGGAAGTACATTTGATATATAATCCATAAATATATCATTAGGTCCTAAAATAAGAACTTTATCAGTTAAAAACTCTCTATTGTTATAAAGTAAATATGCTACTCTATGCAATGCTATTGTAGTTTTTCCTGAACCTGCAACTCCATCAACAACTACTGCTTTATTTCTTGGTTCTCTTATTATACTATCTTGCTCACCTTGGATAGTCATTACTATATCCTTAAGCTTGTCACCAGTTGATGATGATAATACCATTTGAAGTATTTCATCTTTTACATCTACTGCTGAATCAAAACAACCTATTAAGTCACCATTTTTTATTTGGAATTGTCTTCTCTCTTTGATATCAACTTCAACATCACCTTCTGGTGAGGTATAAGTAGCTTCTCCAAGTTGACCTTTGTAGAATAGAGAAGCTATAGGAGCTCTCCAATCTACAACTGTCGCCTCATAGCTGCCTTCTTTTATAAGTCCGTATCTACCAACATAAAGTTCATCTTCTCCAAATCCTTCTTCTTCAATTACTACCTTTCCAAAGTAAGGATTTTCTTTTAACTTTGTAAACTCAGCTAATTTTCTATCTATAGTTTTATATGATTCTTCTTTTACATATCTTTCATGATCAAAATACTCTATAAGCTTATCTTCATCATCTTTATAGTCTTCAATAGCTTGTTTTCTATAGTCTAATATATACTCTGCTATCTTCTTTCTTTTTTCTATATAATTAAGAATCTCATCATTTAAAATACCTAATGTTTCGTCTAAGTGTTGTCTTTCTTTTAATAGCTCAATATTATTCAATATTGCCCTCCTCAGTTTTAACTGCTTCTTCTACATCATTTACTTTATCTGAAGTAACTTCATCACTTAAAGTATTGTCTTCTTCTACAACAACTTCTTCACTTAAAGTATTTTCTTCTAAAGCAATTTGCTCATCAATTACTACATCTACTGCAACTTCTTTGTCTGATTTCTTCTTTTTTTCTAAATGGGGATGTTTCGCTACTACAAATGCCATAAATTCTTCCCCATATATAGTTTCTTTTTCTAAAAGATACTTAGAAATTTCATCTAATAAATCTTTGTTTTCTGTTAATAAATCTTTAGCTTCTTTATGACAATCTTTAATGATTTGTAAAATAGCATTATCAACTAATGTAGATGTTTGTTCACTACATTCTCTTACTGAACGAGCATCTAAATATCTATTTTTAACTGATTCTAATGCCATCATATCAAATTCATCTGTCATTCCATAAACAGTTACCATACTTCTAGCTGTTTGTGTTGCTCTTTCTATATCATTTGAAGCTCCAGTTGAAAGTTGATTAAATTCAACTTCTTCTGCTGCTCTACCACCTAAAAGAACTTTTATTTGTCCCATAAGCTCCTCTTTTGAAACAAGGTATTTTTCTTCTTCTGGTAATTGCATTGTATAACCTAATGCACCCATAGTTCTAGGTACGATAGTTATTTTATGTACTGGATCTGTATCTTCTCCAAGTAATGCAGCTATTAAAGCATGCCCAACCTCGTGATATGCAACTGTTTTCTTTTCTTTCTTTGAAAGTATTCTATCTTTCTTCTCTTTACCAGCAATAATAACTTCAATTGCTTCATTAAAGTCTTCTTGTGATACTAATTCTCTTCTAAGTCTAACTGCTCTTAAAGCTGCTTCATTTACCATGTTTGCAAGGTCTGCTCCAACTGCTCCTGGAGTCCCTTTTGCTACTTTTTCTAAATCTACAGTTTCATCAAGCTTAACATTTTTAACATGAACTTTTAATATATCTATTCTTCCCTTTAAGTCAGGTCTGTCTACTATAACTCTTCTATCGAATCTACCTGGTCTTAAAAGTGCTTTATCTAGTATTTCTGGTCTATTTGTTGCGCCTAATATTACTATACCCTTGTTTGGATCGAACCCATCCATTTGAGTAAGTAATTGGTTTAATGTTTGCTCTCTTTCTTCATTTGTTTGAAGTTGACCATCTCTACTCTTACCTATTGAGTCAATCTCATCAATAAAGATTATACATGGAGCTATTTTGTCTGCTTCTTTAAATAAATCTCTAACCTTAGCTGCACCCATACCAACAAACATTTCAACAAAGTTTGAACCTGATATTGAGAAGAATGGTACCTTTGCTTCCCCTGCAACAGCTTTTGCAAGTAATGTTTTACCTGTTCCTGGAGGTCCTACAAGTAGAGCACCCTTAGGTAATTTAGCACCTATTTCTGTGTACTTTTGAGGCTTATTTAAGAAATCTATAATTTCTTTTAATGATTCCTTAGCTTCGTCTTGACCTGCAACATCTTTAAAAGTGATTCCAATCTCATTTTCCACGTAGATTTTAGCGTCACTTTTACCCATGTTCATCATTCCGCCGCCTTTTCCCATTTTCTTTGTAACAAATGAGAACATAAGGAATATAAATCCAAATGGTAATATCCATGTTAATAGGAACTCCATTAAGAAGTTCTCTTTTAATATTGTCTTAGTAAATGAAACATTCTTTTCTCTTAAAAATGGTATAAGCTCTTCATTGTACATATACCCAGTGTAAAGTTGTTTCTTTTCATCTACTGCACCTTCTTTAGGTGTTAGGTAGATAGTATCACTAGTAAATCTAATTTTTTCTATTTTATCTTCTTCTACATAATTCAAAAACTCATTATAAGTTATTTCTTTTGTTGTTGCCTTATCTAACGTGTAGTTAAAAGCACTTATCATAGAAAATGCTAACACTAAATAGATAACTATTACAGGAATCTTTTTAGGACTATTATTTTCATTCTTTTTATTTTTGTTTTTATTATCATTAGTGGTCTTTTTAGCCATTATTTTTCTCCATTCTACTTATATATAATATTATTTATTTACCCATCCAAAATCTTCGAAAGGATATACTCTAACTTGCGCTTTTCCTAATATTGAATCTTCTTTTATATATGGATTTATAAAGTATCTAGAATCCTTAGAGTTTGCTCTGTTATCTCCTAAGAAGAAATAACTATCATCTGGAACTGTGTATTCTCCATCAAATTCATCTGGAGCACCTATATAGTCTTCCACTAATCTTTCTCCGTTTCTAAATACAGCACCATCTTTAATTATAATGTGGTCTCCTGGAAGACCAATAACTCTTTTAATGATTTTATCATTCAATTCTTCAGAGTCAAAAACTAAAATATCTCCACTTTCAATTTTATCAAAATTGAATATTCTAGTAACAAATATCTGATCACCCTTTTGGATTGTTGGAACCATTGATTCTGATGGTATATATACTTTAAATAATAAGAATTTATTTACTAATACAGCTAATATAGCTGCAATAACAATAGGTATTATCCAATCTGTAAATAGATTCCCTTTCTTTCTATCCTTGCTTGGCTCTGATTTTTTCTCCATTAATCCACCCAAAGTCCTTTCATCAGCTCATTAATTTTGTCTTTTCTTTTTGCAGTTTCATTTTCATCTTTAATATACATATCGTCTGCTTTATAAAGAACATCACCCTCATTAATGATTTCATTAATATATTCTTTTTTTATAAAAATTATTTCTCTATTATCATTCTCTAACGCTACTATTCCAGCTTCAATTCTATCTACTATAAAATACTTAGTTTCATTGATTTTTTGTGACATTTAACCACCCTTTATATTATTGACTCTTTACATTTAAGTATACCATATATGTCAATGTGTTTTATGTCATTTCTGTGTATTTTTTATTTTTTTTGGTGATAGGGTAACTTCGTTCCGTCATAGGGTCGCTTTGCTCCGTGATAAGGCAAGCCTAGCTTGCATTTAAGTAATAAATCTTTCAGATTTATTTTTGAATTTAAATAGGGCTAATACCATCGGTATTAGCCCTTGCAATTCCTTTCGGAATTGCTTCATTAACATAAACTTTAATTTGTCCTATCACGTGCGTTAGCACACTCTCCAGTAACCACAGGTTACCCTATCACATTTTCCACGCAGTAGGAAAATCCTTTCACCTCTTACATGCTTTCATTAGCAATTAAATCATCATAACTCTGTCTTCTATAAACAACTCTAGACTCTTCATTCTTAACAAAAACAACTGAAGGTATAGCATTTCTATTATAATTACTACTCATAGAGAATCCATAAGCTCCTGTAGTTCCCATTGCTAATACATCTCCACTTACGGCTTTTGGTAATTCAATATCTTTTATTAAGATATCTCCTGATTCACAACATTTCCCTGCTATTGTATAAACTTGTCTATCTTCTGAATCTATTTTATTTGCTATACAAGCTTCATACGCTGCTGAGTATAATGCTGTTCTGATATTATCTGTCATTCCACCATCTACTGCTAAGTAAGTTCTTATTCCTTCTATTTCTTTTATTGAACCTACTTTGTACAATGTTGTTCCCGCATTGGCAGCTATTGATCTACCTGGCTCTATTGTTAGGATAGGTCTTTCTAGTGCTAATATATTACAAACTTCATCTACTTTATTTAATATTACTTCACAGTATTCTGATGTTGCTCTTGGATGATCTTCATCTGTATAATGAACTCCAAAACCTCCACCTAAGTCTAATTCAGTTATTAAATGTCCTGTTTCTGCTTTTATATCTTTAATGTAGTTTAACATTATTTCTGCAGCATCTTCATATGGTTCTAAATCAAATATTTGTGAACCTATATGACAATGAATTCCACATAAATCTACTGATTCTAATGCTAAAGCTGCTTTTACTGCCTTCATTATTCCATCATTTACAGGTGTAAATCCAAATTTTGAATCTATTTGTCCTGTCTTTATATAATCATGTGTATGAGCTTCTATTCCAGGAGTTAATCTAAGATAAATCTTTTGAGTTACTCCATGATTTTTAGCTATTCTATTTACATTCTCTAATTCATATAAATTATCAACTATAAATCTACCTACTCCAAGCTTAACACCTAGTTCTATTTCTTCTAGTGTCTTGTTGTTACCATGAAAATATACTTTATCTAGTGGATATCCAGCTTTGTATGCTGTATATAATTCTCCACCTGATACTACATCTAAACATAATCCTTGTTTTTCAATTAATTTGCACATTGCCATTGTTAAGAATGCTTTCCCTGCATATGCAACTCTATTATTATTTTCTTTACATTTAAAATGTGCATAGTAATCACTACAGTTCTTTTCTAGTAATGCTTCATCCATTACAAATAGTGGTGAACCGTGTTCTTTTACTAATTCCTCTGCTCTAACTCCACCAATAAATAAATTGTTTTCCTTAACTTCCATCGCCCCAAATAATTTCATCTTTACTCCTCCTAATTTTTTGCCCCTAAAAATCAAAAAAATCTACTGCAGATATCCACAGTAGATTTGTTCACGAAATTAACGTCCTCAGCTTTAAGATATAGTAATACAATATATAATCCAACTGTATTTACTCCTTGTAGCTCATCACATTCGTGACAGTTATGTACATATTATATACATACCCAGGATTGTCCACTTTGCTTTGAACATCCTTCGGCTCTTGTTCCCTTTCTTTGTTTATCAACGCTTGCAAGGCTCCAAACAATTACTATTTAACAAAAGCACCTCTACTTTAGGTAACTCTCTTATTCATAATATTCTATGTTTTATATTATGATACCACACTGGTATGAAAAATCAAGTATATTTTCTATATTTTAGTAAATATCTCTATATTTATCCATCAATTCACTCATTAAGTCTCCATTTGTCGGAGGAGTATATGTAATAGCATTTGCTCCAGCTTCTATCGTCTCCATAACACTTGATTCTGTAGGTCCTCCTGTTGCTATTATTGGAAACTCTGGATACTTAGCTCTGATGTTTCTAACTATTTGTGCTGTATGCTTTCCACCAGATACATTTAGTATTGTTGCACCTGCAGCAATTCTCTCTTCAAATTTTTCATCTTCAGCTACAATCGTAACTATAACAGGTATATCAACTAGTTCTCTTACACCTCTTATAATGTCATTTGATGTAGGTGCATTTACAACTACTCCCATAGCCCCTTTAAATTCTGCATCTAATGCAAGATTTATCACTCTTTTACCTTGAGTAGTTCCTCCACCAATCCCACAAAATACTGGTACATCTGCTGCCATTACTAGAGCTTCTGTTATTAAAGGTTGTGGGGTAAATGGATACACCGCAATTATTGCATCTGCATTTGTGTTTCTTATTATTGCTACATCTGTTGTAAATAATAATGATTTAATTCTTTTACCAAAGATTTTTATTCCTGAACAATCTCTAATACATGCTGGTACTTCAATAATTTTCGATCTTAAAGCTCCTTTAATTTCCGGAACTTTTTTCGGTGCCTTTTTCTCCATGTTGTCGCCTCCACAAATCTTATATTTAGTACCTTTATTATACTACTATTTCTGTTTTTATAAATATCCTTATTCAAACTTTTTTATGTTTTATTTTACCTTTAACAAGATATTTTTTCATATAATTATATTAGTTAAAAGTCTATAATTTTAATTCGATTGGATTATTCAATTCAATTCCTTCTTTATCACATAAACAGTTATACACAAATATATCCACACCTGCTTTTTGTGCTTTTCTTAATGCTATTCCAAACGCTTCGTCTCTTTCATCATTTGGTGAAAATATATCTACTTCTTCCATCTGTATTAAAAATAATATACCAGCACCATAACCTTGCTCTTTTGCTTCTATAAGTTCCATAATATGACGTGCGCCTCTTTCAGTTTTGGCATCAGGAAACTTTGCATATCTTTCATACTCTAGAGTTACCCCCTTTACTTCAAGAAAATATTCTTTTCCTTCACTATTTTTAAGTTTAAAATCAAATCTACTTTTCCCAAATGTCTTTTCTTTCAATATCTCTGTATACTCTGTAAGCTTACTTATTTTATTATTCTGTAATGCTTCAAATACAACCTTATTTGGAATTTGAGAATCCATACTTATAAATTTCCCTTCTTTTATTACTGCTACTAAATCATATTTTGTTTTTCTTGTCGGATTATTTTCTTCCCTTAAGAAAACTTTTGTTCCTTCTACTAAAAGTTCTCCACATCTTCCTGTGTTAGGAACATGAACTACAATCTCTTGATTATCCACAATTACATGTGCATTAAACCTATTTGGTCTCTTTATAAAAGTTGCCTCGACAATTTTGTTTACATATTTCATAGTTATTCACCCTTTTTTTCATACTTATCCACAACCTAATTGAATATACCCCCTACTTTTTAGGGTGTTCCACAGACTTATCCACATTGTACACAGATTTTGTCCACAGTTTTGTGGATTTATTCACAAGTTGTCTACATAGTTTTACATTATACTATTTTTATGTATATTTGAATATATAATTTCGACATTTGTCTATATATAGTTGTCCACAAACTTATAAACCTAAGATATTGTGTCAATACTAAAAATAAAGTTTTCAACAGTTTTTCGAAGTTATCCACATTTTGTGGATAACTATTAACAACATCAACAGAATATATGTTCTTTTAACTAATTCTTAATGAATTCTTAAATTATATTTAGTACCTTGCATTAAACAGTAGCTTGTAATATACTGATACTACAAAAGACGTTTATTGAAATAATTTTACTAGGAGTGATAAAATGAACATACAATTAAAGAAGGGTGTTCTTGAACTTTGTGTTTTATCTGTTTTATCAAAAAAAGATTGTTATGGATATGAGCTTATCGCTGAAATTTCAAAAAACATTCAAATATCAGATGGAACTATATACCCAATTTTAAGAAGACTTACACAAGAAGGGTATTTCACAACTTATTTACAAGAATCACAAGAGGGTCCCCCTCGAAAATACTATAGACTAACTGAAAAAGGCTTCACAGTGAAAGATGAATTACAACGAGAATGGATTCATTTCTCTGGTGCTGTTAATAATGTAATTATGGGAGGTATAAACATTGAATAGAGATGAATTTTTAAACATCATAAAAGAAGGATTGAAAGACTTTCCTGAAATGGAACTAAATGATATTCTTTATGATTACAGAGAGCATTTTGATGCTGCTTTAGCATCTGGTAAATCTAATGAAGAAATAATAAGAGAACTTGGTAACCCTGAGGATTTAGTTAATCAATATAGAAGTGGTTATATACAAAAGTACGAAGGTCCTAAAAATAATAATACTTATAATGATAATACTTCTTCAAAATCAAATACTACTAATTCTAGTAATGATGGTTTTAATTATAAAACTTCTAAATCTAGTTCATCACAAGATACAACTTCACAAATAATTAAAATTCTATTAGTTATATGTGCCCTTATATTTTTAGGACCTATAGCTAGCGGACTTATTGTTGGTATTATTGGATTATTTGTTGGCTTTACTGGTTTATTCTTTGGAGTTACTGTTGGTGGAATCGGTATGCTACTTGGAACTACTTTCACTTCAATACTTGGATTTATTACAATCCCTGCATTTATAGCTGAATTCCCAACTACAGTTATTGTTTTATTCACTGTTGGTGGCTTATTAGGATTTATATTTAACTTAATGATTATATACTACTTAATTAAACTTTTCGTAAGGCTTGTTAAAAAATTTATCAACTGGGTATCTCCTATGATGAGAGGTGAAAAATAATGAAAAAATTTATGAGTACAAAAATAAAATTATTTATGGTAGCGGTATTCATAGGCTGCGTTACATGTTTTATATCAGGATTTGTAGTTTTAGCTAATAGTGGTTATACATTATCTAACTATAGTGAAAATATTAAAGATTTTATATGGGGATGGGAATATAACAATAATTGGCATAGAAATTTCAACTCATCATCAACTATATTTACTCAAAATGCTGATAATATTAATTCTATTAATATTAATTTACCTACTTATTCTGCAGATATATTCACATCTTCAACTATTAATGATGTTGAAATTGTAGCTGAATATAATAATGGCTTTGTTGGGGATAAATTTATAACTAGTTCTTTAAATGATGGAATTCTAACTTTATCATCTCTTGATATAATTAATTCAAATGATGTTTATTTTAGGATAACTATTCCTGCCTCATTTAAAGGTAACTTATCAATTTCTACTGCTAATGGTGATGTTGATCTAAGCAATCTGAATATTGCTAAACTATCTGTTAAATCATTAAATTCAGATATTAGCCTTTCAAGCAATACTTGTGATGACATATCTATTGGTCTAACTAATGGAAATATTAATTTAAATAACAATAAAGTTAAATCAATCACCATTGATTCTATAAATAGTGAAATGTATATCTATGATACTTTTGAAACTATTAAAATTGTAAATACAAATGGTGATATTGACTTAAGTATCCCAACTGAAATGAAGAACTGTGATATTAATAATATAAGTGGAGATATAGAGCTTCACTCAAATCCATCTTTAGGATTTATCATTAACTATGAAACCATCTCTGGTGATATGGAAAGAAACATTGATGGAATAGTTTCTTATACTAAAAATTTAGGTAAACATTCATTAACAAAAGGAAATGCTGATTCTAATATTTTTGTAAAAACAGTAAGTGGAGATTTAAGCGTAGATTAACCTACTTGATTTTACATTGTAAATTAACTAGGAGCTGTATCAAAAGATGATACAGCTCCTTTTTCATATTAAAAGTGAAATCAAGTATCTCACCTGATTTAATACACTATATATTTCTTATCCTATATAAGTGGCTTATTTGATGGCATATATATACTCATTAAGTATTGAACTATAAATACAAGAACGCCTATTAATGCAGTTGCAAGTGGCCAAATAATTGTACTTTGTCCCTTTTCTTGAGCTAATTTAAATGATGCAAATATAGTTATAATCATTAGTATCAGATTAATTATAAACATTATTATTCCTCCTAAGTTATGATACTTATATTTTACCGACAAATTTCGCAACATGCAATTTTTTATCCTATATTTTACCCTTTATTTTGTTAATATTTTAAGAACATATTCATCACTAGCTCATATCGTATTTCTATATTAAGCTTTTTTAGAAGATTATTATAAAACTCTACTCAATATTATTTTTAAGGTACAATTAAATAAATAATAAAAAGAGCTGCATCAAAATATTTTAAATTACCATTGATTGATAATTTATTTTTTTGATACAGCTCACTATTATAGAATTGCGTCTACTGACTTAACTATGTTTTCCATTCTTCTTAAACCATAATCCATTGGCTTAATTGCAATGTACTTAACTCCCTTAGTATCTAAATCTGCTTTTATTTTAGCTTCTACAATCATTAACTCTGGTGAGATAATTACTGCGTCTTGTCCTTCTAATGCATCATCATAATTACCGTCTCCAGCAAAACTCCATTCGATATCATTTGCCTTACCAAACTCTAATGCGGCCTTTTTAAATGCTACTGTTTGGCCTGTCTCTTTACATAAAACTAAAAACTTCTTCATATCTAATCTCCCTTTCAAACTAATAATAAATTGCAATACTATTATATCATTTTATTATTAATTTTCAAACTATTAATAATAAGCAATTTATTTTGAATATATGCTTATTATTACAAAACATTTCATATATAATTGTAAATTGCCAATGAATCACCTTCGTGAATTCCCAAAACATATTATTTTTTAAATTACTTTACTTATTTTTAATTTTCAATTCTTTAAATTTAAAAGGAGCTATATAGAAGAAATTTAATCACTTCTATATAGCTCCGTATCAATTTTAATAATTACTTATATAATAGCTATTGCTCTTTTTCTAAACGCTTCTCTTTCATCATCTGTTATATTATTAGATGATTCGTATGAATCCATAAACTCATAGTAGAAATTTGCATACTTAAATTTAGCAGCTCTTGATATCTTTAATGAGTTAGCTAATTCTTCTAAGAATCCAACTTCATGATCTTCATAATCACCATCAACTAATGCTAATCCCATTAATTCAAAGTAAATTATATTTTGGATTCTTGGAGTGGCTTCTTTAATAAGACATAATGATTCTGTAAATGTTATCTCTGCTAAGTCTTCTCTAGTTAAGTGTAACTCTTTTAAGTAATCATCAACCTTATACTCTTCTTCCTTAGTTAGAACATTATCCATCTTAACAAACTCTAATACTAATTGTATAAAAGCTATGCCTTCTTTTCTTGAAAGTTCTTTTAATATCATTATTTATTGTCCCCCGATCGTTTTGAAAATATATTATTAATATAATTATACCCAATAATCACTATAAATAATATATATAATTTCTAAACTTTTTACTCTACAATAAATTGATCTTCTTTTGTTAAAGTTTTTTCTACATATAATCTATACCAAATTATATAAACTATTACACTCCAAACTTTTCTACTAAAGTCTGCCTTACCTGCTTTATGAGCATCTAACATTTTTAAAGCTTCATCTTTATTAATATTAGGAATATTGCTTTCTGCAATTAAATTGTATGCCCAATCATAAAGTTCATCCTTAAGCCAAACTCTTATTGGAACTGGGTATCCTAACTTTTTCTTATGATAAACATATTCTGGCAAAACATCCTTAAATGCTTCTCTTAACATATGTTTTGTTGTGAACCCATTTATCTTTTCATCTTTACTTAAAGTTGAAGCTAATTTAAATACTTCAACATCTAAGAATGGAACTCTTGATTCTAATGAATTTGCCATAGACATTCTATCAGCTTTTGTAAGTATGTCCCCAACTAACCATGTATTTATATCAACGTATTGTCTCTTACATACATTATCTAAATGCTCAACATCTTTAAATAACTTTCCAGTAACATCTGTAGCTTTTATTGATTTATCGTAATTTTTTAAAACTTTGCACTTTTCATCTTCTCTAAATATATTAGCGTTACCTACATATCTATCACTTAAATCAGTACATCCACGCTCTAAATAACTTTTTCCTTTAATATAATTAGGAATAACTTTAGTTGCACCTAATACAGCTGATTTCATGAATCCTGGCATTCCTTCGAATACTTTTAAAGAATTATCTTCTGTATATATATTGTAGCCACCAAAGAATTCATCTGATCCTTCTCCTGATAATATAACTTTATAGTCATCACTTACGGCTTTACAAATGTGATATAAAGGTATTATTGATGGATCAGCAATTGGATTATCCATATGATATATTATTCTTGGTAAATCTCTTACATAATCTTTATAATTAATTTTAACAGATACGTTTTTAACTCCAATTTCATCTGCAAATCTTCTTGCTGGTACTGTTTCATCATATCCTTCAATATCAAATCCTATTGAGAATGTAGTAATATCAGGATTTAATTCACTTGCTAATTTAACTATTATTGATGAATCTATTCCACTTGATAAGAATGCTGCAACGGGTACATCACTAATCATATGTCTCTTAACAGATTCTCTCATTGTTGCTAATATATCAGCTTTTAACTTTTCTTTATCTGCATGTTCTGTTGGCTTCAATTCTGGTGTAAAATATCTTCTTATTTGAATTTCTTTACCTGTCTCCATCTCTGCTATATGACCTGGAGGTAAAAGTTTTATTTCATCAAATAATGTATCGTACTCAGGAACATACTGGAATGTTAAATATTGATTTAATAAAGTATCATTGTATGTTAAATCTTCAGCTATATCACTTAATGCTTTTAACTCAGATGAGAAGAACATCCCATCCTTGTATCCCATGTAATATAGTGGTTTTATTCCAAAATGATCTCTTGTTACAATAAACTTTTCTTTTTCAACATCGTATATGTTTATTGCAAACATTCCTCTTAATTCATTAACAAAGTCTACCCCTTTGCTATCATATAATGATGCAATAACTTCTATTTCTGAATTTGTATGGAACTCATATCCCTCTTTAATTAAATCTTCACGAATATCTATATAATTATATATTTCTCCATTAAATACAACCATGTATTTATCTTTAAAATTATATGGCTGCTTTCCTAGTTCTAAATCTACTATACTTAATCTATTAAATGAAAGAATTGCATTATTGTCCACAACCTCTTGGTTATCATCTGGTCCTCTATGCTTCAATACTGAACTTCCAACCCTACATTTATTAACATCTTCTTCTTGTAAATCTTTTTTTAATAAAGTAATAAATCCGCACATATTATTTCTCCTTGTTGCTATAAATTTTATAATATTCTCTTATTATATCATTTTAATTTACTCTGAAAATTACTCTTTTCTTAATATTTTCTTTATTTTCAATGTATAATCCCATTCATATATTATTATTTTTGACAATATATTTAATTTAAATACCTATACTCCATATTAATAACACACTACTTACACCCATATTTTTTACATTTATTATATTAACACATCTTGTTATGATTTTGTTCAAATACTTAAAAATTATATTTAACTAATACTTTTTTACACTTTTTACTTAAATCTAAACAAAAATTACATAAATAATTCAAACTAGTAATTTCAATGTATTATATTCTCATACTAAAAAATTGAAGGGAATGCTATTTATGAGTTTAGAATATATTTTTAATGAATTTTATACAACAGCAAATAATATCAATATTCTTAGTTGTGTTCACTCTCTAAATATTATCGAATACAATAATAAAATTGAATATGATACTAAATTTACAAACTTATTTATTGAATCTGGAAAACTTTTAGCTCTATCTTATATCTTAGGAGATTCAGAAATTTTTTATAGTGGATTTGAGATAATAAATTTAAATCCTAAAATAAATTTTAAAAATCTAAATAATATATATATTAATGCAAACACTGATATAAATAAGTGTTTATCATCAAAAGATATTGCAAAGCTTATACTTAATAATTCATCACTTTGTAAAGATAAGGATATAAAAAATAAACATATCTTAGATTTAATTAATAATTCATATATATACGCACCTTTTTTATTACATGGATTTTCTATTATTTATGAAACTGTTTGTTTAAATAAAAATAAATTCATTTATTTACTAGATACATTTAATTGTTCTGATGATTTTGTTCACATAATTAAAAATAGTATTCATTCATTAAATAGTTTAGATATAAAAAGACAAACTGATTTTATATCAACTATATTCACTGGAAATCCTGAATATCTATCTAAGACTAATAGCGATACTGAAGATTTTCCACTAGTATCAACTTTAGAATCTGCTCAATATATTGCTGATTATATAATAGAGTCTTCAATTATTAGCTACTCTAACAGAAAGATTAATAGAGCATGGCTCGGATATACTACTTCTCCATTGAAAAACAAAAAAGAAATCAAAATTCTTGAAGATAATTTATTCGACGGTACTTTAGGATTAGTGTTTTTCTTACTAACTCTTTATAAACATACTAAAATAGGATACTACCTAAGCATTTCTAAAGAAATCCTAGATAGTGTTTTACTTGATATAAATAAACAAGAAGTTGATTCACTAAAGGAAACGATGTTTTTATTAGATTATTATAATCAAATTTCTAATACAAAAATATATTCTAAGACTTTAAACAGTCATAGATATATTTATAAAAATAGACAATTTGATATATTTACTACTACTATACGTTTCCTAATTAAAGAAACTCCTCTTAGTATAAATAATTATTCAATAAGTGATTTTAAAAAGTCTACTACCTTACATAATTTAGGCTTAAATGGAGGTTTATCATCAGTCGGTTTAAAGCTATTAACATTATAATTTACTCTATATATTGTCAATAAAGTGTTCCGTTTACATATTTTTCTTCATATGCTACAATCACTTTATATACTCATTATAGGAGGTATTACTAATGATAATGTTCATTGAAATCTTAATTAGTTGTTTTATACTTTTTCTAGCTATTTATTGGCTTAATATTTTTAAATTTCCATTAAAAGATTATATATTACCAACTTTTTTATGTTGTATTTTATCTTTTATAATTAATTTAATATATCCACCACTTAATATATTAAGTTTTTGGATAAGTGGTCTTATTTTCTTACTTTATAAACGTATTAGCATAAAGCTTTGTTTATTTTCTTTATCTATAGTAACTGTAGTAAATTCTATATCTATTTATCTAATAGATTTTATAATTGCTTTTATAACTAGAGAAAGTTTTCAAGTTTTTTCTTCAAACTTTCCAAATAGACTGTTGATGTATCTACTTTGCTCATCATTAGTTTTTATACTAATTTCACAAATAAATAAATTACTTAACAAGCATTTTAATAATCTTACTAATAATAGACATTACGTGTATATATCTAATATGATTTTAGTCGCTTGTTGCCTTTTAATTTATTGGAATATGAATTTAAGTAAAGAGATAGTTTTTACATCTGAGTATTTAAAATATGTTTCATTTATAATAGCTTTTATAAT
>JAVWLU010000008.1:0-103006 GCA_036637795.1 Clostridium sp.
TGGATAAACCATCAGGTGGAAGAGTTGTAATTGATAATGATGATATATATACATTATCAGATAGTGACTTAGCGGTATTAAGAAGAAGAAAAATAGGATTCATATTTCAATATTACAATCTAATACCTGTTTTAAACGTAAAAGAAAATATTCTAATGCCTCTTTTATTAGACTATAAAAAAGAAGATGAAGTTTACACAAATGAGCTAATAAATACTCTAGGACTTAAAAATAGAGTAAGTCATCTTCCTTCACAGTTATCAGGTGGACAACAACAAAGAGTAGCAATAGGAAGAGCATTGATAAATAGACCATCAATAATATTAGCAGATGAACCAACAGGAAACTTAGATACTAAAAATTCAAAAGAAATATTAGAATTACTAAAGCTATCAGTAAAAAAATATAATCAAACTTTAATTATAATAACTCATGATCCAAGTATTGCAGAGCAAGCAGATAGAGTCATAAGAATAGAAGATGGACATATAGTTAGTGATAGTAAAAATAAATAGAGATAGTACTGGAATTCTTTGAATTCCTTTAAATTATAAAATTATTATTATATATTTAGGAGGTATTGAGATGGCAGGGTATTTAATGGTGAGAGACACAGATGTATGGGAAAATAAGGATAATAACAAAAAATATAATCCAGTAAAAGTAGAGTCAGGATATGAGGATTATATTATATTAAGGGAAATTGAAAGTGGAGAAGACGAAAAAGTAAGAATAGGTGCATTTAGAAATGACTATCATAGAGTAGAGTTAGGAAAACCATTTAAAAAACAATTCTTTGTTTAAGGTTTAAGCTAAAGTGAAATCAAAGATTTCGTGGAAAAGGAACCTCCAAGGGAGTTTCTAAAATAATATATTTTCAGTAATTTTAAATTAGTGGGGTTATCTCAAAATGATTTGTTATTTTGGGGTAACCCTTTTTATAAATCCAAAAAAATTATTTGATTATCGTAGGGATTCAAGAATAAAAAATATAAATAAGTTGTTATATTTAATGAAAAGGTTCGTCTATATAGATAAGAAGAGGAAAAGGGGGATTTGGGATTATGACCAATGAGGAACTTAGGGACTTTATTGATAAATATTCATTATTAATACTAAAGGTAATTTCATCAGTATTAAATAAACCTCATGAAAAACACTATGTTGAAGATTGTTATAGTGAAGTTTTATTTACGGTTTGGAATCACATTGATGAATATAGGGGAGATGCTAAACTAAAAAATTGGGTAGCTACAATTGCTAAAAATAAAGCTATTGATTTTAAAAGAAAGCTTAGTAAAGGTGATAAATTATTAGAAAAGATAGTTGAAGAGTTTAGTAATGAAGAAGAAAAAGGACCAGATGAGATTTTTCAAGAAAAAATAGATATAGGTAATTTCAATCGATATATTGATAAATTAAATAGTAAAGAACGGGAGATATTTAGACTAAAGTATATTTTAGAGTTATCAACCCAGGAAATATGTAATAGAGAGTTAGTGTCGCAAGAAGCATTATATATGCGATTAAGTAGAATAAAAAAGAAATTAAAAAATATTATTCTAAATGAAGTGGAGGTATAAATTATGACAGCGATTTTAATTAGCGATGAGGAACTAGAAATTTTTGAAAAGCAAGAAGTGAATGAAGAACTAGTAAATAAGATAAAATCAAAAAATAAAGAAATAATGCAAACTATAATTACAGATAAAATTATCAAAGATATATCAAATAATCTAGATAAAGATGATAAAATTGAGTTTTACTTTACAGCAATGGATTATGAGGTGAGTTTAACAAGAGGGAGTCTTGCATATATATCATATATGGGTGTAGTTGCAAATGGTGATAATTGGGGAGCAAAAGTTACTTCTATATTTACACGAAAAAAGTTAGTGTTAGTAAAACGAAATTTAATGGATGTAATAGTAGAGACGGAGTTTATAGATTATAAAGATATAGATTGTTGCAAAGTTAATAATAGAGAGAAATTATTAATAATAGAGTATCAAGATAAAAAGCTAGCATTAATGATAACAGAAGATGCAAGAACTTTTGTTAGTTTAATAAGTAATAAAATTCAAGTTAAAGAGGTAGATGAAAAATACAAATCACAAGGTAGCAATATATATACAGTAGTGCATAGAATTATATATGGTATTGTAGCTTTACTTGGTATTGGTGCAATAATTACGCTTATAGCATATTTGATTTATTTGAGTAAATAGGGAAGAGAAAAAAAATTATTTCTTAAATTATTGTAAAGGTTAAAAATCATAAAGTTAACTTAGGGATATTGTGGTAAAATAATATATAATAGGGGTAACTATATATCTTTGGGGGAATTTTTATGTTAGGTATAGTAATTTGTGAAGATAATTTAATTCAAAGAGAGCGTTTAGCAAAATCAATTGAAAATTTTATAGATTTTGAAGAGTATGATATGAGTATTGAATTAAAGACAGGGGACCCTCGTAAGGTGTTATCATATTTAGATAAGAATAAAGGGTCTAATGTTTATTTTTTAGATGTTGATTTAGGTACTGATATAAATGGAATAGAGCTAGCTAGTGAAATAAGGAAGTATGACCCTAGAGGATTTATTGTTTTTGTAACAACCCATTCAGAAATGAGTGTTTTAACCTTTAAATATAAAGTTGAGGCAATGGATTATATAATAAAAGATGACACTGAAAACTTTAATGATAGAATTAAAGATTGTTTACAAAGTGCGAATACAAGAATTGCAAATGTAGATGGGATTAGTAATAATAAAATATTTACAGTGAAGGTTGGAAGTAGGCTCATTAATGTAAAATATGATGATATAATGTTTATTGAGACATCTCCAACTGTACATAAACTTATATTGCATGCTAAAAATAGACAAGTGGAGTTCTATGGGCGAATAAAAGATTTAGAAGAGCAGTTAGGTGACGAGTTCTTTAGATGTCATAGAGCATTTATTGTAAATATGAGCAATGTTGTAGAAGTTAAGAAAACAATTCGTGTATTAATTATGAGAAATGGGGAAGAATGTTTAGTTAGTACGAGATGTTTATATAGATTCTAATACAAGAAGAGGATAGGTAAAACTAATGTGGACAATAGTATTATTAATTAATATTTTATGTGTATTATCATTGATATTTATAGAAAGAAAAGAACCAAACACTACGTGGGCATGGCTCTTAATATTTATTATATTACCCGGGTTAGGGTTTTTAATATATTTAATGTTTGGTCAAAATCTAAGTAAAGAAAAGTTATTTAATGAAAAGACAATAACTGATGAGAAAAAAGCTAAGAAATTATTAGAGACACTTTCAGAAGAAAGTCATCATCATGAACAATTAGATCATTGTTTAGATTTAATAAAGATGAATTACAATCATTCTGGTGCTTTATTCTTTGCAGGTAATAGAGTAAAGATGTATACGGTTGGAGAAGAAAAATATAATGATTTATTTCAAGATATAAGAAATGCTAAGAAATTTATTCACATTGAATATTACATATTTAGAATGGATGGACTTGGAATAACTTTATTATATGAACTTCAACAAAAGGTTAAAGAAGGTGTAGAAGTAAGATTCGTTGTAGATGCAATGGGATCTAAGGCACTAAGAAAAAAGCATATTGAGTACATAAAAAGTTTAGGAATAGATTTTCATATATTTTTCCCAGTACTTATTCCAAGAATTATTCCACGTTTCAACTTTAGAAACCATAGAAAAATTGTGGTTATAGATGGTGAAATAGGTTATGTTGGTGGATTTAATGTAGGGGATGAATATGTAAATAGAGGAGAACAGTTTAGCTTCTGGAGAGATACACATATAAGAATGGAAGGTAAGGCTGTTGATGAACTAAACAAGAGATTTATACTTGATTTTGAGCATGCTTCTGAAAAGGAACTTGGGGATTATACAAAATACTTCCCGGAAAAACCTTTCCTTGGAGATGTTGGAATGCAGATAGTATCATCAGGTCCTGATCATAAAGAAGAATATATTAAAATTGCATATATGAAGATAATAAATAATGCGAAAAAATATGTTTATATTCAAACACCATATTTAGTATTAGATGAGCCAATCAAGGAAGCATTAAAAATAGCAGCTCTTTCAGGTGTTGATGTAAGATTAATTGTTCCAGATAAGCCAGACCATTTCTATATGGCTTGGATGCTTAGTGCAACAATTGGTGAGTTAATGGAGTTTGGGGTTAAATTCTATAAATATCAAAAAGGATTTATTCATTCAAAAACTATAGTATCAGATGGCTTAATATCAAGCATAGGAACAGCAAATATGGATATTAGAAGCTTTAAATTAAACTTTGAAGTAAATGCAATATTATATAGTGAAGATATGGCAAAACAATGTACAGACGTATTCCTTAAAGACCAAGCTGATTGTAGGCTTGTTACTAAAGAGGAATATCAAGGTAGAAGCAAAACGTTAAAGGTTAAGGAGTCTATAATAAGATTAGTATCACCTTTGCTTTAGAATAATGTAGAATCCTTTTAGAATTCTTGTGAAAAATAATAATGGTATAAAGCATAGCTTTATACCATTATTATTTATTTGAAAGAAATTCAGAGAATTCCATCCTTAGCGCAGCCGCGTAAAAACAAAGATTTTAAAAGTTAATTTGTAACTTTATTTAAATCAGAATGTCCATTTTTATCATATAATCTAAATTTAGATGTTGTATTTAATGTTGTTGATGAAAGTGATGTTAAGTTCTGAGCAGCAGATAAAACAACTTCACTTGAACTCTCTAATGAATCAGTAGTTTCATTGATTGATTCTGCTAATGCAAATATTTCTTCTGATGCATTAGATATATTAACAAATTTATCTACTATACCATTATTTATTTCTATAATATTACTTGATGAACATTTTAGTTTTTCAACTTTTGGTGTAACCATACTAATTGATGTAGAGATATTATTAAATGCAGAAATAGATCCACCGATTATTTCTTTTTGATCATTTATTTTATCAGATAGTATAGAAGTTTTGGTAAATAATTCATTTGAACTATTTAGTACAGTTCCGATTAAGTTAGTAATATTAATAGATGATTCTTTTGTTTTTACTGAAAGATTTCTAATTTCATTTGAAACTACAGAGAATCCTTTACCAGCCTCACCAGCTCTAGCAGCTTCAATTGCAGCATTTAAAGCTAATAAGTCAGTTTGTTCTGCAATTTGATTAATAATTGCAGTTATTTCTGTAACTTTCTTTATATCATTTTTCATTTCTGTAATTACATTTAGGAATTCATTGAATTTAATATTAAACTCATTAAATGAATTTGTAAGAGAATCCATCTCTGTATAACTTCTTTTGGCTTGTGAATTAACTTCAGATGTTAATGAAGAAATTTCACTAACTTCATTTATATTATATGATAGCTGTTTTTTAAATTCATTTAATTCATTCACAGTATCTGAAATATCATTTTTTTCTAAATTTATGCTATTAGTTATATCAGCAATAGATGTTGATATTGTTGATGTTAAATCTCTTAATTCTTCAGAGAAAGAAGTAAGATTTTCGGATTGATTAGTTAAAGCATGTGAGTTATCAAGCATTTCATTAACTATATTCATAACAGTTACTTGCATTTGATCAGCTGCTTTAGCAATTGGACCAAATTCATCATCTCTAGCAAAGTGTTTATCTTTTATTCTGTAGAAATAATCTCCCTCAGCTAACATTTCAAAATGTATTCTGAAGTTGTTTAGTAATCTTGCGAGTGGAGAGATAGATCTATACATAAAGTATGATGATATAACAGTGATAATAATAGTGAAGAATGCACCTAATAATAGGTTGCCAATAGTTATATCGTTTACAGAAGATATAACAGATTCATCAACATTTAATGACCTAAGTTCCATAGTTAAAAATATGTTTTGGATAGTTGAATATAAGAATAAACTAATAGCTGTAATTGCTAATAATATAATTCCTATTTTAATAGTTAAGTTGGTTTTAATACTTTTTTTCTTGCTAAAATTAAAATTTACACTCATAAATTTCTCCTTTGTTACCATAATATTCTCTATAATATTGTACAAGAAACTACATAAATTAACAATAATATTATTAAAATACAACAGAATGTTAATATTTAATTAGTAATATTAAAAAAACCAAAAAAGTGGTACAATTAATAACGTTTACAAGATGTTTTTATAATTATGAGGGAGATAGAATTATGGAAGTTAAAAGACAATTAAAAGTACAGCTTAAAGAAGGATTACATGCAAGGGTGATTGCTGCAATAGCTAGAGAGGCTGTTATTATAGAGAAAAAGTATAATGTAAAACTTTATATTGAGTATAAGGATAGAGGAATTACTCCAATTAGTGCGGTTATGTCATTCATTTTCTTTAAAGTTAGACAAGGAGAGAATATAACAATATATGCACGAGGCGAGAATAATCTGAATGATGCTTTAGATTCTATAGAGCCATTTTTTTCAGATAAAGTTAATGAATTTTTAGATAAAGAAATAAATAATATCGATACAATGATAACTGATAAAGCAATAACAGTTGGTGAAATATTAAATTCAATAGATAATGGTGTTATTGTCGAAGAGATAAATAAAGAGATAACATTTATTAATACAGCAACTATAAATATTTTAGGAATACAAGAGAATGAAATAATAGGTAACAAGATTGAGGATATATTAGATGAATTTAATCAAGTTGCATCACCTGAAAGAGGAGAGATATTTAGAGGGGAAAAGGGTGATAAAACAGTATTAATTTATAAAAATCCTTTAATAGTAGATGAAGAAAATAAAGGTTATATATATATTTTAGAAGATGTATCAATATTAGAGGAGATTATAGATGAACTTTCTATAGTAAAGGAATTGAAAGAAAAATTGCAATTAATTCTTGATACTGTAGGGGATGGAGTTTGTGTAATAAATAATGAAGGAATTATAACATATGTAAATGATAATTATAAATCTATGGTTAATAGAGATGATTTATTAAAAAAGAGTATATATGATATATCACCAAATGGTGTAAGAAGAAAGGTATTAGAAACTGGAGAAGCAGCTATAGGTGAAATAGTAGAAAAAAGAAACTTTGTAAAGATGATATGTTCTGTTTATCCATTAAAGGTTGATGGAAAACAAGTTGGTGTAGTTTCATTTATTAAGGAAATTTCAGATGTTAAGCAACTAAGTAATAAGTTAGATAAGGCATCTGAAAGAGTTAAATATTTAGAAGAAGAATTATTTAGAACAAAAAAGCCTCATGAAGCTTTTAATAAGTATATAGGGAAAAGTGGAAAAGTATTAGATTCATTAGCATTAGCAACAAAAGCAGCAAAGAGTATGGCAACAGTAATAATTAGAGGGGATAGTGGTACTGGTAAAGAGTTAATTGCTGAAGGTATTCACTATGCAAGTGATAGAGCTAAAGGTCCATTTATAAGAGTAAACTGTGCTGCAATTCCAGAAAGCCTAATTGAAAGTGAAATTTTTGGTTATGAAAAGGGTGCGTTTACTGGTGCTGTAAAAAGAAAGTTAGGTAAGTTTGAACTAGCTCAAAATGGAACTATATTTTTAGATGAAATAGGCGAAATGGATAAGAATATGCAATCTAAAATTCTTAGAGTAATTCAATATAAAGAATTTCAAAGGGTTGGTGGAGAGAGTACTGTACATGTAGATGTAAGAATAATAGCAGCTACTCATAGAAACTTAGAAGAGATGGTTAAACAAGGTGAGTTTAGAGAGGATTTATATTATAGATTAAATGTTATTCCAATAAAGCTACCTCCATTAAAGGATAGAAAAGAAGATATACCATTACTTGCTGAGCATTTTATAGATAAACTTCAAGAGAATAAAACTATAAAAGGTATAACAAGTGATGCAATGAATAAGTTAAGTGAATATAGTTGGAATGGTAATGTTAGAGAATTAGAAAATGTTATAGAAAGAACTATAGCTTTATGTGAGGGGGATGTAATTCATACAAATGATTTACCTATACATATTTTAGATAGTAGTCAAGTTGTAACATATAAGAAACCAGAAGAGATAAAAATTAAAAATGAAGTTGAAAGTGTAGTTAGTAAAGAAGTAAATGAGTCAAAGGATGAAATTGTAAATATAATAAATAATGAAAAATTACTTACGCTTAAGGAATATGAGAAATTGATTATAGAAAAAGCTTTAAAGGAACATGGAAGTTATAATAAAGCAGCGAAGGCTTTGGGGATAACTCATAGAACTGTTTCTTTAAAAGCAAAACAATATGGTATAGAAAAAATAGTTACTTGGCAGTAATTTAAAAGTTTATTTGGCAATAATTAAGAATAGTTAATTTTGGCATGAAAGTTGCTTTAAATATAAGCATAGAAAAACAAAATTAAATTCTTAAGGAGGAGTCAATTATGACTAGATCATTAATATCACCAAGTAAATATATTCAAGGTAATGGAGTATGGAAAGATTTTAGCACTTATGTATCACCATTAGGAAATGATTTCTTAATAATAGCTGATAGCTTTATATTACCTCAAGTAGAAAAAGAAATAGGGGAAAACTTAAAACAAAATAATAGTTCATTTATAATAGAAAAATTCAATGGAGAATGTTCAAAAAAAGAGATAGAAAGACTTAGAGAGGTAGTTAAAAAGAATAACTCTAAAATTATCATAGGAGTAGGTGGTGGAAAGACTTTAGATACTGCAAAAGCTACTTCATATTATGAAAAATTACCTGTTGTAATAGTTCCAACAATAGCATCAACAGATGCTCCAACTAGTGCACTTGCAGTAATTTATACAGAGGATGGAATATTCGATGAGTACTTATTCTTCCCAAACAATCCTAATATGGTAATAGTAGATTCAGGCGTTGTTGCAAAGGCTCCAGCAAGATTCTTAATTGCTGGTATGGGGGATGCTTTAGCTACTTACTTTGAAGCAAGAGCATGTGTTAAATCACAAGCAACATCAATGGCTGGGGGGAATGCACCACTAGCATCAATGGCATTAGCAAGACTTTGCTATGACACAATTTTAGCTAATGGATTCAAGGCTATACAAGCTTTAGAACATAAGGTTGCAACAAAGGCTGTAGAAGATGTAATTGAAGCAAATATATACTTAAGTGGAATAGGATTTGAAAGTGCTGGACTTGCAGCTGCACATGCTATTCATAATGGATTAACTGAGATTGAAGAAATGCACCATTTAATGCATGGTGAAAAAGTAGCATTTGGTACTTTAGCTCAATTAGTACTTGAAAATGCAGAAATTGAAGAGATAGAAGAAGTAATAGACTTCTGTCAAACTCTTGGATTACCAACAACTCTAGAAGAAATGGGAGTTAAGGAAATAAATAATGAAGATATTATGAGAGTAGCAGTTAAATCTTGTGAAAAAGGAGATACTATGCACAACATGCCATTTAAAGTAACTCCAGAAGATGTATATGCTGCAATACTTGCAACAGATGCACTTTGTAAGAAATACAAATAAATTATAATATAAATAAAAATAACCTTTAGTTGGAGCTTAAAAACTTCTACTGAAGGTTATTTTTATTTTATTACATTATTGATAAGATTTTATAATAGATATGATAAAAAGTATCAACCTTGATAAAAAATATCAAGGTTGATACTTTTTGTATATTCTGAAAATTTAAACAGGTAAATTTATATTAAGTATTAGGAGCAAATCAGGGGAAGAAGAGTAGAAAAAATATCAAATAGCTTGATTTTAACTTGGCATGGCAATTGCTTTATATATTATTAAATAAATTCATTTAGGAGGAATAGAAAATGAAGAAGATTATAAATAACCCAAGCAATGTTTTAGAGGATATGTTAAAAGGATTAGTTTATGCTCACCCAGAGCATTTAGAAAAAATAGAGGAAGCAAATGTTTTAGTAAGAAGAGAAAAGTCTAATAATAAGGTAGCTTTAGTATCAGGTGGAGGAAGTGGACATGAGCCAGCTCATGCAGGATATGTTGGATATGGAATGTTAGATGGAGCTGTATGTGGAGAAGTATTTACATCACCAACTCCAGACCAAGTATATGAAGGCATAAAAGCAGTAGACAATGGAAATGGAACTTTATTAGTAGTAAAAAATTACACAGGCGATATTATGAATTTTGATATGGCTAAAGAAATGGCTGAAATGGAAGGTATAGAAGTTGAAACTGTTGTTGTGAATGATGATGTAGCTGTTGAGGATAGTCTTTATACGGCAGGAAGAAGAGGAATAGCAGGAACTGTATTTGTTCATAAGATAGCAGGTGCTATGGCAGAAAAAGGTGAGTCACTTCAAGAAGTTAAAAGAGTTGCAGATAAGGTTGTTGAGAATGTTAAGAGTATGGGGATGGCGTTAACTTCATGTATAGTACCAGCAGCTGGGAAAGCAAACTTTGAACTTGGTGAAAATGAAGTTGAAATAGGTATGGGGATTCATGGTGAACCAGGAACTCATAGAGAAGAAATTTCAACAGCAGATTCTATTGTAGATCACCTAATGGAAAGAATACTTTCTAATATGGATGTAAAAGAAGGTGAAGAAGTTGCAGTTATGGTTAATGGACTAGCAGCTACACCATTTATGGAACTTTATATAGTAAATAAAAAGGTGCACGAAATGTTATCAGAAAAAGGAATAAAAATTCATAGAACATTTGTTGGTGAATACATGACATCATTAGAAATGGCAGGTTTCTCAATATCAATACTTAAGTTAGATGATGAATTAAAAGAATTATTAGATGATAAAGCAGACACACCAGCATTAAAGGTATTTAAATAATAAGGCTTAAAAATAGGAGGGAATTTAAATGATTAACGGAGTTAAAGTAAAAGAGATATTAAGAGAAGTAAATATAGTAATGGATGAAAATAAATTATATTTATCAGAACTTGATGCAGCAATTGGAGACGGAGATCATGGTTTAAATATGAATAAGGGATTTAAAGCTGTAGTTGAAAAGATAGATACATTATCAGATGAAGATATTAGCACAATTATAAAATCAGCTGGTATGGCGTTAGTTTCTAATGTTGGAGGGGCTTCAGGGCCTCTATATGGAACTGCATTTATGAAAGCTTCAATGGTGATAAACAAAAAAACTGAAATAGCAATAGATGACTTTATATCAATGTTAGAAGCTGCACTTGAAGGTATAAAAATGAGAGGTAAAGCTGTTCTTGGAGAAAAGACTATGATAGATACTCTTGAACCAGCTATCCTTAAAGGAAAAATTGCTTTAGCAGAAGGCGTAGATGCTAAAGAAGTATTAAATAAAATTCAAGAAGCTGCAAAAGAGGGAATGGAAGAAACTAAAAACATAGTAGCCACAAAAGGTAGAGCAAGTTATGTTGGTGAAAGAAGTATAGGTCACCAAGATGCTGGTGCTACATCAATGTTCTTAATATTAAATACGATTTATAAGCAAATATAGTAGTAAGGTGGAGAGTTAAAATGGTAGGAATAGTTTTAGTATCACATAGTGAAAAAATAGTAGAAGGCGTAAAAGAACTTGCAATGCAAATGGCTCCAGATGCTATAGTAAGTACTGCTGGTGGAACAAAGGATAATAGAATAGGAACTGATATAGATAAGATTTCAGATGCTATTAATGATGTGTATAGTGAAGATGGAGTGCTAGTATTATTTGATTTAGGTAGTGCTTTCATGAATACAGAAATGGCAATAGAATTTTTAGATGATGATAGAAAAGATAGAGTGATTATTGTAGATACAGCAATAGTAGAAGGTGGTATAACAGCAATAATTGAATCATCAATTGGTAAGAGCATACAAGAGATTAAAGAATCAGTTGAGGTTATGAAATTAAATAAAATGCCTTAAGGAGAGATTGAATATGGTTAAAAAGTTTTTGATAGGTATTGGAATATTAGTGGGTGTAATTACAGTTACTATTGGAGGGTATTTAGGATATCTAACAGTAAAAGATTATAGACCAAAGGAAGTAGTTAATTTAGAAGTAGATAATAACCAATCAGATAAAGTTAAAGTAGGAGAAGAACTTACAGTTATAACTAGTAATATAGGCTATGGTGGAATGGATAAGGATGTACACTTCTTTATGGATGGCGGATCTATGTCAAGAGCTATAAGCAAGGATAGGGTTATATATAACACAAATAAAGCAATAGAAGTTTTAAAAGAAGAAGGCGCAGACATAGTTATGCTTCAAGAAGTTGATATTGATTCAACTAGAAGTTATGAAATAAATCAGTACGATATGATAAAAGAAGGATTAAATAAATTTGGATTATCATATGCAATAAATTATGATGTTCCATGGCTTGCACTTCCATTAGCAGAACCACATGGTAAAGTGTTAGCAAGTCAAGTAACACTAGCTAATAAAGAAGTTATAGCAAGTGATAGAATTGCATTACCTATAGATGAAGCATGGCCTCAAAGACTTGCTGGACTAGATAGAAATATGCTAGTAAGTAGACTAAGTGTAGAAAATGGAAAAGAATTAGTTGTGATTAATGTTCACTTATCAGCTTATGATAAAGGTGGAGTAATAAGAAAGCTTCAATTAGAAAAGGTAAGTAAAATTTTAGAAGATGAATATGCAAAAGGCAACTATGTAGTTATTGGTGGGGATTGGAACCAAGCAATTCCAGGTAGTGATGCAAGTATATTTGAAACAGAAGAGGAATGGCCAGAATGGTTAGTTGATATTCCAGATACATTTAACCCTAAGGGATATTCATGGAAGTTTGATGGAACAGTACCAAGCTGTAGAAATGCAGGTAAAGAATATATCAAGGGATATAACTTCCTTTCAGTAATTGATGGATTTATGGTTTCAGATAATATAGAAGTATCAGAAATAAAAGGAATAGATACTGAGTTTGAATATTCAGATCATAATCCTGTTAAAATTAATATTAAACTTAAATAGGTGATTTAATATGAGTGCAAGTAGAGAAATTTTTATAAAGGGTTTAGATAATAAAGAA
The DNA here is from genome assembly GCA_036637795.1 of Clostridium sp. Taxonomy (GTDB): domain Bacteria; phylum Bacillota; class Clostridia; order Clostridiales; family Clostridiaceae; genus Clostridium. The sequence goes on from JAVWLU010000008.1 coordinate 13,039, forward strand.
ATATTTCTTAGGATTTGGGATTATGTAGAACAGCCAAAAGCAGTAGTTCAGATATTTCATGGTATGGCAGAACACAGTGAAAGATATGATGATTTTGCAAAGTATCTTAATAAACAGGGATATATTGTGTATTCAGATGATCACAGGGGACATGGTAAGTCTAAAGACAAAAATGGATTTGGACATGTTGGTGAAAATGGGTTTAACAATATAGTTGAAGATGAAAATCTAATAACAGAATTAATAAAGCGAGAATATAAGAATATTCCTGTATATATTTTTGCACATAGCTTTGGATCATTTATAGGACAAGAATATATAACAAAATACTCTAAGAATATAGATGGAATAATCCTATCAGGTTCAGCAAAACAAGATGGAATAGAAATAAAATTAGCTGCAGTTTTAGCAAAAATTCAAAGAAAATTATTTAATGAAAATGAAGAGGCAAGACTTATTGATAAATTATCATTTGGATCATTTAATAAAGGAATAGACAATCAGAGAGGAAAATTTGATTGGTTAACTAGGGATACCAATGAAGTAGATAAATATATAGAAGATGAGAACTGCGGATTTATATCGCCAATAAATTTCTATTATAATTTATTTAAAGGATTAAACGAACTATATTCAATAGATAAGCTTAATAAAATAAGTAAAGTATTGCCTATATTAATTCTATCAGGTGATAGAGATCCAGTAGGGAAGTATGGTAAGTCGGTAACTAGATTATATGAGCAATACAGAGACTTAGGTGTAAATAATGTATCAATAAAATTATATGATGATGCAAGGCATGAATTGTTAAATGAGATAAATAAAGATGAAGTATATGATTATGTGGGTAAGTGGATTACTAGTAAAATAAAATTGAATAAATAAATCAATTTTCATTATGAGAATTAATTGGGGATGTATAAAAAATGATTTATCACTTTTGTACATCCCTAATTAATTTAGACTTTAAAATTGTTATACAGCCCATTATTTAAATTGTTTAGAATAAAAACTTAGTTTATAATGAAAAAGTAAATAAGACTGATAAGGAGTGCATAAGATGGTTAAGTTAATAGCTATAGATATGGATGGAACTTTATTAAATGAAAAGAAAGAATTAACTCAAGAGAATAAAGATGCCATAAAAGAGGCAGTTGATAAAGGTGTTAAAGTTGTAATTTGTACAGGTAGACCATGTGAAGGTATCGAAAGTACATTATCACAATTACATCAAGATAAAGAAAATCAATATGTTATATCATTTAATGGAACATTAATTAAGAATGTTACAGATGGTACAAGCATTAGAGTTGGTGGATTAAAGGGAAGTGACTTACATTACTTACACAATTTAAGTAAAGAACATGGAGTTAATATACATGCTTTCTCAGAAACTCAAGGATTAATTACACCTAAAGCAAGTAAGTATACTGATGTAGAAGCTAATATAAATGGAATTTCATATAAAATTGCAGATTTTAATGAAGTTTCAGAAGATGAAGATATAGTTAAGATAATGCTTATAGATGAACCAGAAGTATTACAAAAAGCAGTAGATAATTTACCAGAAGAAGTTTATGAAAAGTACTCTGTAGTAAGAAGTACTCCATATTTCTTAGAGTTTTTAGATAAAAAGGTAGATAAGGGTGTTGCTGTTAAAATACTAGCAGAGCATTGTGATATTGAAAGGTCAAGAGTTATGTGTATTGGTGATGCAGGAAATGATTATGCAATGATCAAATATGCAGGTGTTGGAGTTGCAATGGGAAATGCATTTGATGAAATAAAAGAAATTGCAGATTTTATAACAGAATCAAACGAAAATAGCGGTGTTGCAGTAGCGATTAGAAAGTTTATTTAGATAATAAAAATAAAAAAATGGAAATTTATTCATTTTTATTGACATCTTGTGTAGGTTTGATATAATTATGAAAAAGAAATATTTTACAAATAATACTTTTGGAGGAATATATTATGAAGGGATCAAAGAGATTAAGTTTAACAGCAAAATTACATAGCTTTTTTTACTTTAGCTTCTGGGGCTTTTATTTTAGCGCTGGCTATTTGTTTTGCAAAAAATTTAATAAATCTCTCGTGGTGAGTTTATAATATATTTTAACTAAATTTATAATACAAAGATTATATATTTTGATGATATTAGAGAACTCGCAAGGGTTCTCTTTTTTAATGTAGAATTTAGAATTTAGAATTTAGAATGAAGGATAAAACTCCGGTGGGGTTTTTAAAAATAATAAGAATTTAAAATTGAGAATTTAAGATTGATGATTAGTTATAAAATTCTAACAGAGTTTTGAAAAACTAATTAAAGAAATTCTGAAAGAATTTCTACAATAATTTTAAATTTTAAATTTTAAATTCTAAATTAAAATAATTAGGGGGCAAAAAAGATGATAGTAATTTTAAAACCAAAAACAAAGCAAGAGGATATTCAAAAATTAACAGATGTAATTGAAAAGTTAGGTGTTGGGGTAAATCCAGTTGTAGGATCTGACTTAATAATCTTAGGTTTAGTTGGGGATACAAGCAAAGTAGATCCATCTAAGATTGAATCAAATCCAAACGTTGAGAGAGTTATGAAGGTTCAAGAACCTTATAAGAAAGCTAATAAGTTATTCCATCCAGAACCAACAGTAATTGATGTTTGTGGACAACAAATTGGTGGAAACAAGATTGCTATGATAGCAGGTCCTTGTTCAGTTGAAAGTGAAGAACAAATAACTGAAATCGCAGAAGATGTTAAGAAGTTAGGGGCAAACTTCTTAAGAGGTGGCGCATTTAAACCAAGAACTTCACCATATGCATTCCAAGGATTGAAATATGATGGATTAGATTTATTAAATAAAGCTAAAGAAAAAACTGGATTACCAATAGTAAGTGAAATAATGTCACCAAATGATATTGAATTCTTCAATGAAAATGTTGATATAATCCAAGTTGGTGCAAGAAATATGCAAAACTTTGATTTATTAAAAGAATTAGGAAAGATAAGAAAACCAATCTTATTAAAGAGAGGCTTATCTGCTACAATAGAAGAGCTATTAATGAGTGCAGAATACATTATGGCTGGTGGAAATCCAAATGTTATCCTTTGTGAAAGAGGAATTAGAACATTTGAAACATACACAAGAAATACTTTAGATTTAAGTGCTGTTGTAGCAATTAAACAATTAAGTCACTTACCTGTAGTTATTGACCCAAGTCATGCAACAGGAAAATGGTGGATGGTAGAACCATTAGCTAAAGCGGCAGTTGCTGTTGGAGCAGATGGATTAATTATAGAAGTTCATAATGATCCAGCTAATGCATTATGTGATGGACCACAATCTATTAAACCAGACGTTTTCGGAAAGCTTATGGAAGATTTAAAACCTATTGCAGCAGCAGTTGGAAGAGAAATATAGTTAATTTACAGTTATCAGTTAAAGGTGATGAATTATCACTTTTTTAAACAACAGTTTGAGATTTATAGATTCTACTCAAGTAGTAGAAGTATGTAATAGAAGTAATACAATAAATAAAATATTACTTCTATTACTTAAATTATAGTTTATAACAGATAAGTTAAAGCTATAAATCAGGAGGTTAGAGTGGAATTAAGAGTTAATTTAGATAAAAGAAGTTATGATATTAAAATTGAAAAAGGACTTTTTAATAATATATCTAATGAAGTTAAAGAAGTATTTAAAGGAAAGAAAATATTTATTTTAACTGATAAAAATGTAGATAAATATTATGGAGAATCGATAAAATCACAATTAGAAGATGGTGGGTTTACAGTTAAAAAACTTGTTTTAGAAGCTGGTGAAGCAACAAAATCTTTTAATACACTTCCTATTGTATATAATGAAATGTTAGAATTTAAACTTACAAGAAGTGATGTTCTTTTAGCATTAGGTGGTGGAGTTATTGGTGATTTAGGTGGATTTGTAGCTTCTTCATATTTAAGAGGTATTGATTTTATTCAATGTCCAACTTCATTACTTGCTCAAGTAGATTCAAGTGTTGGTGGTAAAGTTGCAGTTGATTTAGAAAAGGGTAAAAACCTTGTTGGCGCATTTTATCATCCAAAGAAAGTGATTATAGATCCATCAGTATTAAATACTTTAGAAGATAGATTCTTTATAGATGGAATGGCTGAAGTAATTAAATATGGATGCATAAAAGACAAAGAGTTATTCACACTTCTTGATAATTTAGGTTCAAAAGAAGAAGTTATCAACAACATCGAACAAATAATTCACAATTGTTGCAATATTAAAAGAATAGTTGTGGAAAACGATGAGCTTGATAAGGGAGAAAGAATGCTTTTAAACTTTGGGCATACTCTAGGTCATGCAATTGAGCAATATTATAATTATGCTACATACTCTCATGGTGAAGGCGTAGCTATAGGAATGTATATAATAACTAAACTAAGTGAAGAAAAAGGAATAACTTCAAATGGTGAAGCAGATAAAATAAAAGATATATTAGTTAAGTTTGGATTACCTTATGAAGCAGAAGTAGATATAAATGATATATTAGAAGCAATTTCACTTGATAAAAAGAATTTAGGAAGTACATTAAATGTAATTTTACTAAAAGAAATAGGTGAATCTATTATATATAAAACTAATATTAGTTTTTTTGAAATGTAGAATGTAGAATGTAAAATTTAGAATGTAGGATAAAACTTCTGCGAAGTTTTTGAATAAAGAAAATATGAAAGAAAATATGAAAGAATTTCAACAATAATTTTAAATTCTAAATTTTAAATTCTAAATTAAAAAGGAGGCCTAGTGGTGGCAGATTTAAAGTTAATAAAATCAAAATTAAACGGTGAAGTTAAGGTACCACCTTCTAAGTCTATGGGACATAGAGCTATAATTTGTGCAGCTTTGGGGCATGGAACAAGTAAGATTTATAATATAGATTACTCTGATGATATGATAGCTACAATTGAAGGAATGTCTTCATTTGGAGCAGTTATAAATAAGGGAGAAGATTACCTTGAAGTAGTTGGTGCATTTAGCAAGGATAAAGAAGTTAAAGTAGAAGATACAAGATTAGTAAATTGTAAGGAATCTGGCTCCACTTTAAGATTTCTTGTGCCAATATCATTATTATTTGATGGTAAATCAAAATTTATTGGTGAAGGGAATTTAGGAAAAAGACCTTTAAAAACTTTCTATGATATATTTGATAATCAAGGGATAGAGTACTCATATACAGATGAGGTTTTAGATTTAACAATTAATGGTAGTTTAAAAGCGGATACTTTTGAAGTTGAAGGTAATGTAAGTTCTCAGTTTATAACTGGGTTACTTTTCACTCTTCCATTATTAGATGGAGATTCTAAAATTGTAATTACTACAGAAATGGAATCTAAAGGATATATAGATTTAACTTTATCGTGTTTAAAAGATTTTGGAATTGAGATAATTAATAATGATTATAAAGAATTTATTATTAAAGGAAATCAAGAGTATCAAAGTAGAGAATATAGAGTTGAAGGTGACTATTCACAAGCAGCCTTTTTCCTATCAGCAAATGCTTTGGGTTCTGATATTATTATTAATGATTTAAAACTTGATTCACTTCAAGGTGATAAGGAAGTTATAGATATCTTAAAAAGAATGGGATTAGAGTTTAAGGAATCTGGTACAGGATTAACTTGTACTTTAAATAGAGAATTAAATTCTACAGTTATTGATGGATCACAATGTCCTGATATAATTCCTGTTATTTCAGTAGTTGCCGCTTTAAGCAAAGGAACAACTAAAATAATAAATTCATCAAGACTTAGAATTAAGGAATGTGATAGATTAAAGGCTATGGCAACTGAATTAACTAAACTTGGTGCAAAGATTGAAGAAACAAAAGATGGATTAATTATTGAAGGTGTAGAAGAATTTGAAGGTGGAGTCACAACTTGGAGTTGGAAAGACCATAGAATTTCAATGAGTTTAGCTATAGCTTCTACAAGATGTAAAAATCCAATTATTATAAAAGATTCAGAATGTGTTGCAAAATCATATCCAGGATTTTTTGAAGATTTTAAGATGTTAGGAGGAACTGTGAATGAGTGGAGTTTGGGGCAATAATATAAAGGTCTCAATATTTGGTGAATCTCATGGCGTTGGGATTGGTATCACAATAGATGGATTACCATCAGGTATTGAATTAGACTTAGAAGAAATCGAACTTGAAATGGCTAGAAGAGCTCCAGGAAAAAGCAGTTTATCTACAGCTAGAAAAGAAGGAGACAAAGTAGAAATACTTAGTGGATTTTTTGAAGGCAAAACTACAGGAACTCCCCTTTGTGGAATCATTAGAAATAGTGATATGAGATCAAAGGACTATGGAAAGCTTAAAGATGTTATGAGACCAGGTCATGCTGATTATTCAGGACATATGAGATATGATGGATTTAATGATTATAGAGGTGGAGGACATTTTTCAGGAAGAATTACTGCACCACTAGTATTTGCAGGTTCTATTGCAAAACAAATATTAGAAAAGCAAGGAATCTATATAGCGGCACATGTTAGTTCAATAGGTACTATCAAAGATAATAGCTTTAAGGATAACACTTTAACTTTAGATGAGTTAAAAGAATTAAGGCTTAAGGAATTACCTTTATTAAATGAAGCTTTAGAAGATGAAATGAGAAACTACATACTAGAAGCTAAAAAAGACGGAGACTCTGTTGGTGGAAAGATTGAATGTACAGTAGTAGGAATGAATGCAGGTCTAGGAAATCCATTCTTTGATTCTGTAGAATCTAGCTTAGCTCATTTATTATTCTCAGTTCCTGCTGTAAAGGGAGTTGAGTTTGGTCTTGGATTTAATATGACTGAAATGAGAGGCTCAGAGTGTAATGATGAGTATTATTATGAAGAAGACAGAGTATTAGCAAGAACAAATAATAATGGTGGAATAATAGGGGGTATAACTAATGGAATGCCTATATTATTCACAGTTGGAATTAAACCAACACCTTCAATATCAAAAGAACAAAATACTATTGATGTTGGGGATAAGGTAAATACAACTCTTAAAGTAGAAGGAAGACACGATCCATGTATAGTTCAAAGAGCATTACCTGTAATTGAAGCAGTAACTGCAATTGGGATTTTGGATTTAGTTAAGGAGAGGTAAGTATGAGTGAATTAGATGGTTATAGAATTGAAATAGATGAAATAGACAGCCAATTAGTTAAGTTATTTGAAAAAAGAATGGATGTAGCTAAAAAGGTTGTTGAGTACAAAATTCAAAATGGATTACCTATTTATAATGGAGCAAGAGAGCAAGAAGTAATTCAAAAGAATGTTAATAAGCTACAAAATAAAGAGTATGCTGATTACACTCAAACATTCTTTAATGATTTAATGGAAGTAAGTAGAGAACTTCAAAATAAGATTATGTATGGAGAAGATATTAGGAATGTATCTCCAGAAAAAATTGGTTTCCAAGGAGTTAAAGGTTCATTTAGTGAAGAAGCTTTAATTAAGTTCTTTGGTTCATCAATAGGTGCTAAATCTTATGATGAGTTTGAAGATGTATTTATTTCATTAGATAAAAAAGAAATAGATTATGCAATACTACCTATTGAAAATTCTTGTACAGGTCCAATAACAGCAGTTTATGATTTGCTAAAGAAATATGATTTTCATATTGTTGGGGAAGAGTGTATAAGAATTGAGCAACATTTAATAGGGGTTAAGGGTTCTACATTAGAAAATATTGATGAGATATATTCACATCCACAAGGATTTGAACAAAGCCATGCATTTTTAAGTGGATATAATCATTTAAAGCTTATTCCATTCCATAATACTGCAATAAGTGCAAAGATGATTCGTGATCTTAACGATAAATCTAAAGCTGCAATTGCAAGTAAAAGGGCAGCAGACATTTATGGCCTTGATATAATTAGGGAAACTATAAATGATAAGAATGATAACTTTACTAAGTTTATAATAATAGGAAGAGGTCTAGAAGTATCAAAAAATGCTGATAAGATGTCTGTAGTATTTTCATTAGAAGATGAAGCAGGTACATTATATGGTTTATTAAAATACTTTGCAGATAATAATATAAATCTTATTAAGATAGAATCAAGACCTAATAAGCATGCCTCATGGAAGTATATGCTTTATATCGATTTTGAAGGAAACTTAAGAGATAATAAAGTTAAAAATGCTTTAGAACTTATAAAAGATAACAGTAAGTACTTTAAGATTTTAGGATGTTATGAAAGGTTCGAAAGTCATAATTAAGGAGATTTTAAGATGGAGTTTTTAGGCTTACTAGGTGAGAAACTACACCATAGTCTTTCACCAGAAATTCATTCACTAATATTTAAAGACTTAAAAAAGCAAGATTCATATAGACTCTTTGAAGTTGAAAAAGGTAATCTAAATAAATTTATAGATTCAGTAAAACTTTTAAAGGTTAAGGGGTTTAATATAACAATTCCATATAAAAAAGATATTATGGAGTATTTAGATTATATTTCTCCAGAAGCTAAAAAAATTGATGCAGTTAATACTGTTATTAATATTGATGGAAAGTTAAAAGGATATAATACTGATTATTATGGATTTGGGATGCTTTTAGAAAATAATGATATTAAGGTTAAAGATAAGGTCTGCACAGTACTAGGTTATGGCGGTGCATGTAAGGCTGTATTACATTACTTGATTGATAGTGAAGCAAAGATTATATATATAGTAACTAGAGATCCTAAAAAAATTGATTTAAGTGAATATGATAATGTTAGAGTTATATCCTATGATGAACTTAAAGATATAAAAGGTGATGTAGTAATAAATTCAACACCAGTTGGTATGTATCCTAATGTTGGAGTTTCACCAATATCAAAGGACATAGTAAGTAATTATGATGCTTTAGTGGATTTAATCTATAATCCAGAAAAAACAGAGTTTTTAAATTTAGGTGAATCCATGGGGAAGAAATCAATCAATGGATTACTAATGTTAGTTGGGCAAGCTGTGAAGGCAGAAGAGATTTGGAATGATGTAAAGATAAAGGAAGAATGTATAGACACAATATACAATAAATTAAAAGAAAAGTTCTAGGTGGTATTATGGGGAATAAAAATATAGTTTTAATAGGTATGCCAGGGTGTGGTAAGTCAGTATTAGCAAGACTTTTGAGTAAAAAAACTGATATTAATTATATTGATTTAGATAAATATATTCAAGGGAAAACTAATAGTACGATAGCAGATTTATTTAAATTAGGTGAGGATTATTTTAGAAATATAGAAAGCTTAATTTGTAAAGAAGTAAGTTTATTTGATAATGTTATAATATCCACTGGTGGTGGAGTAGTTAAAAGAAAAGAGAATATAGATAACCTAAAGAAGAACGGAATTATTGTGTTTATAGACAGACCACTAGATAAAATTTTAAAGGATATAAATACATCATCAAGACCATTACTTAATGATGGAAAAGAGAAATTAATATCTTTATATGAAGAAAGGTATCCATTATATAATGAATATTGTGATTTAAGGATTGTAAATGATAGAAGTTTAGAGGATACTATAAATTGTATAATAGATGGGGTAAAGGAGCTTGCTTTAACATGAAAATAAAAGTAATAAACGGTCCTAATCTAAATATGGTTGGTATAAGAGAAAAAGGCATATATGGAACTAAGGATTATAAAGATATATGTGAGTATATAATTGAATATGGAAAAGAAAAAAGTATAGAAGTGGATGTTTTCCAAAGTAATATAGAAGGTGAACTTATAAATCAGATTCATAGTTGCTATTTTGAAAACTATGATGGACTTATAATTAATCCAGGAGCATTCACACATTATAGCTATGCATTATATGATGCAATTAAGGCTGCAAATACTAAAACTATAGAGGTACATCTTTCTAATGTACATGCAAGAGATGAGTTTAGGCATAAGTCAGTAACTGCTCCAGCATGTATTGGACAAATCTGTGGATTTGGAGAAGATGGATATATTATGGCTTTAGATCAATTTAAGAGATTATTAGGATAAATGTAGAGTCCTAGTAAATAATAAAAAGTAGTATGGAGGTATGGAAAATGATTATTGTAATGAATCCAAAGTGCAATGAGAATGAAGTTAAGAAGGTTACGGAGAGTTTAGAGAGATTAGGGTTAGGGATACACTTATCACAAGGTAGTACATTTTGTATCGTAGGAGTTGTAGGAGATGCAGCTATTATCGATTCAAATAAATTACTAAGATATGCTGGTGTAGAAAAAATAATTAAGGTTCAAGAACCATTTAAAAAGGCTAATAGATTATTTAAGCCTGAAGATACTGTAATTGATGTTTATGGTAGCTTAGTTGGTGGTGGAAACTTAGGAATAATGGCAGGACCATGTTCTGTTGAATCAGAAGAACAAATAATTGAAATTGCAAAGAGTGTTAAGGCTTCAGGAGCAAACTTCTTAAGAGGTGGTGCGTTTAAGCCAAGAACTTCACCATATAGTTTCCAAGGGATGGAGCTTGAAGGGTTAGAGCTTCTAAAGAAAGCAAAAAAGGAAACAGGTCTTCCAATAGTTACAGAATTAATGTCAACTGACTACATTGATAAGTTTGTTGAAGATGTTGATGTTATTCAAATTGGTGCTAGAAATATGCAAAACTTTGATTTATTAAAGCAAATAGGTAAAACAGATAAAACTATTCTTTTAAAGAGAGGATTATCTTCAACTATTGAAGAATGGTTAATGAGTGCTGAATACATCATGGCTGGTGGAAATGATAAAGTAATTTTATGTGAAAGAGGAATTAGAACATTTGAAACTTACACAAGAAATACTTTAGATTTATCTGCTATACCAATGGTTAAGAAGCTATCACATTTACCTGTAATTGTAGATCCAAGTCATGCAGCAGGATACTGGTACCTAGTAGAGCCATTAGCTAAAGCAGCAATAGCAGCTGGTGCAGATGGTCTTATGATTGAAGTTCACAATAATCCAGAATGTGCATTAAGTGATGGACAACAATCAATTAAGCCAGAAAGCTTTGAAGAGTTAATGAAAAAGATAAAAGTATTAGCTGAAATGGAAGGCAAAAAAATAATAACATTATAATTGTGGGGGGAAATCATGAATATTGTTATTGTAGGTTTAGGTGTTATTGGTGGTTCTTACGCTAAAGCGCTTAAAGCAGCAGGTTATGAAGACGTGTATGGGATAGATAAAAATGAGGAAACATTAAAGAAAGCAGTAGAGCTTGGAATTATTAAAGCAGGTTATGTAGATGGCTCAAAATGTGTGAGAAATGCAGACTTAATAGTTTTGTCAATTTACCCAAGACTAGTTAAAGACTTTATTGAAGATAATAAACTTAACTTTAAAGATGGAGCTGTAATAACAGATGCAACAGGAATCAAGGAAATGTTTATAAAAGAAGTTATAGAAATATTACCTGATAATGTTGATTTTGTATTTGGACACCCAATGGCTGGTAGAGAAAAGAAAGGAATCGACTTTTCATCTGCTGAAGTATTTAGGGGAGCAAACTACCTAATTACAGTAATAGATAGAAATAAAGAAGAGAATATCGAATTAATAGAAAAAATTGCTTCAGAAATGGGCTTTAAAAGAATAAAAAGGATAACACCAGACTTTCATGACGAAATGATTAGCTTTACTTCACAGCTTCCTCATGCATTAGCAGTTGCACTTATAAATGCAGATGAAGAGGGAAGAGATACAGGAAGTTTTATTGGAGATAGTTATAGGGATTTAACTCGAATAGCTAATATAAATGAAGATTTATGGAGTGAACTTTTCCTGGGAAATAAGCATAATTTGATAAAATCTATCATTATGTTTGAAGATGAATTGATGAAAATAAAAATGGCGTTAGTTCATGAGGATAAAGAGAAGTTAAAGGTGTTATTTAGGGAAAGTACAGCGAGAAGAGAGAAACTTTAATAAAAGGGTATAAAGCTATATTGGCTTTATACCCTTTTAATTTATAATACAAAGAAATTCTTAAAGAATTTCCACCTTAATGCAATCTTTGATTGCCATTTCATGTGAAGATACTGAACCCTCTCACCGAGCCTTAGCGACACTTTAACTTAATAATAATCTGATTGTATTCCAGATGCTTCTACCATAGTTATAACTGCTGTTACTATGTGAAGTATCATACTTAGTATTGGAATCCAACCTAATGCTGCCGACACTATGCCTAGTATGTTTCCTGCTATAGGTAAATCTTCATTTTTTGATAATACTAAAGTTGTTATGTGTAATGCTAACATTGCTACCAGTGGAATGTATAAAAATGAAGCTACAAATATTGTACCTACAAATGGAATGCCTAGAAATACTTCTATTCCACCAGCAACCCATTTAAGAATTTTAACATTTTTTTTCATTAAATTACTCCTATTATAAAGTTTTTAATTTATAGTAATTAAAGTTGATAAAAAAGTAATGAATTATTAAAGTTAGTTTAAATCAGTATAGTCTGTAGGAGTAAATTCAGATTCTTTTTTACTTAATTGAACAAGATGAATGATGTATCCAATTGCCTCAACTATACCAGCCCATGTCCAGAATAGCCCCCAAATGATAGTTAGAACGATCATAGCAATTGTCCAACCTTTACTCATTTTATTGATAGCAAAATATCTACCAACCCATGATAAAGCGATGACAGGAGCTCCAAAAACAACCCCAATTCCTAAAGTAGCAAAGATTAATAATCCGCTGAAAACTGTAGTAAGTATTGCACCAACTAGAGTGGTGACTTTTGCACCAGTACTTGCCATAGTATTTCCCCCTTAAATTTTATAATATACTTTTATTAGTATGGTAAAGGTGATGAAAAAATGAATAAAATGTTAAAAATAATATTAAGTAATGTTTTATGCATAAAATTAAAGGATAGGTAATAGTAAGAAGTGTTTTTAAAATATAAGAAAAAAATCCAATGAAAAGTGTTAACTTTCCATTGGATTTTTTAGATACCAAAAGGTTAATAAATTCAATTTATATATACTGTATTAATTAAAATTGAGTAAACTCTTGTGGTTCGTTAATTAAAGTAGGTTGTTTGTTTAAGTTAACTAAATGAATTATGTAACCAACTAATTCTACAACTCCACCCCAAGTCCAGAAAAATCCCCATATTGCAGTTAAAACGATCATAGCGATTGTCCAACCCTTGTTCATTTTATTAATTGCCATGTGTCTTCCAACCCATGCAAATACAATAACAGGAACTGAGAAGATAACTCCGATTCCAAAAGTAGCTATTATCAATAATGAACTGAAAACAGTTGTTAAAATAGCACCAACTAAAGTGGTGATTCTTGCACCTTTACTTGCCATTTGTTTTTCCCCCTAAACCATTAATATATTGTTAAAGTAGTACTAAAGTGTTAATAAAATATTAATACTTTAGTACTTTAATATTATAAAGGTTAAAAGGCGAATAAGCAATAAAACTGCAGAAAAATGTCTATAGACCTTTTTCGTTAGTGTTAAAGCCTCTCTCATTTAAGATTTCATAGATTGTTTTAGAGTTTGTATCATCTAAAGTATATCCTAATATTTTAACTATTTTAGCTAATTCTTCTTCGCAGTGAGTTTCTATTTCTAAATAAGGGAAAGGACAGAAACTTGGATCATTAATATCTATTTCAACTAGAGAATCTCCAATTTTGTAGCTTTCTCTATATTTTTTTATTGATTGAACTAACTCAAGGCCAAGTGAAGTAAATATTTTTGCTCCCATTTCTTTATCTTCTATTATAGTTTCATTTTCTTCCATCTCTTTAAAACGACCTTGATGTAACATCTTTTTTGTAGTCATAAATGATGTTTCTATCCCTTTAATTCTATCAACAGTAGTTCTTATTCTTGCATATCCTTTAGCATCTAAAAGTCTTCTATCTGCAAAATCATATATGTTATTTACCTGGTCTTCAGACTTTACTTTTTCAGCTCCGTAAGTAGTAAGAATATTCCTGATATTATCAACATCTATATCTAAAATTCTAGTTTCTAATTCTTTCATAAAAAAAGCCTCCTAAATTTATTATATTAATAGTATAACCAAAAAGTTTCAGGAAAACTATGTCTATTTATATATGAAATTCACATAGCATTTATTAAGTATCTTTAGTATAATATAACCTAGACAATTTGGACTTAGGAGGAAAATAATGCAATACGTTAATGATATAAATATTCAAGAAGCTGTAATTCATATATTAGATGCAAATGGTGAAGAACCTGTTTTAAATGAATATAATCTTGAATTAAATGATGATATTTATAAATTTTTACATAAGCACTTAGAAAAATGTTTGAAGGATGAAGAACTTAAATATGCTGTTTTTAATCCTGAAAGAAACATAGTTAAAGAGATTGTCCAAGACTATTTAAATGGTATTGATAATGATCTTATAGCAGTATCAAAAGAATTATCAAGACAACTTTTTGCAATTATGAAAGGGAACACTAATATTCCTTCATGTGATTTATTAATAGTTTCTTTAATAACAGATCAAGGACCAATGATTGGATTATTGAAAATGGATTATGTTAAAAACTTTACTCATAAAATTGATTTTGTTGATGAAAAAATCGGCATTGATATAGTTCCACAAGCAGCAGGTTTACCAGCTTCATCACAAAGAATACAAAAAGCAGCTTTTATTAAGCCAATTAGAGAAGAACAAAAATTTGATTTATACGTGATTGATAAGCAAAGGAAATCCAAAGAAGACGAAGAGTATGGTGCAAATTACTTTATGAATAGCTTCTTAGGATGCCAAGTTATATCAAGTGAAAGAGATATGACAAAGACATTTTTAAAAGCAGCAGAGACTTGGACTAGAAGCAATATCAAAGAAGATGCAGGTAAAGCTGAGCAAATAAGATCAACAGTTAAGTCTAAACTTAAATCTGAAGATACTATCAATATCGAAGAGATATCACAAGAATTATTTAAAGAAGAACCTCAAAAAAGAGATGATTTTAAAATGTTTGTAAAAGGTCATGGGCTTGAGGAAGAAGTTTCTGTAGATAAAGCTTGGGTAGAAAAGAAATTAAAAAGAGTAAGACTAAAAATAGATAAAGATATTGATTTATATATAAATGAAGAAGCATACGATGATTCATCAAGATTTGAAATTACAAGAAATGGTGATGGAAGCATAAATATGACTATAAAGCACGTAAATAACTACATTGAAAAATAAATTGTAGTACGAAGGAGAAAATAATAATGAATAAAAAGGGGAGCATATTGTCTCTTTTACCTTTAGCAGTCTTTATGATTGTTTACTTGGGAGGAGCGGCCTTAGCTAAAGATTTTTATGCAGTTTCAGTAATTGTTCCATTTATGGCAGCAGCTTTAACGGCATTAATAATGAATACAAAAGAGAAGTTTCAAGATAAATTAGAGATATTCTGCAAGGGTTCAGGAAATAGTAACATAATGCTTATGATATTAATATTTATTATTGCAGGTGCATTTGCAAATGTTGCTAAGTCAATGGGAGCTGTTGATTCAACAGTTAATTTAGGGCTATCTATATTACCAAGTAATATATTAGTAGCAGGATTATTTGCAATAGCTTGTTTCATAGCTTTATCAGTAGGCACTTCAATGGGAACAATAGTTGCATTAGTACCAATTGCAGTTGGACTTTCAG
The DNA here is from genome assembly GCA_036637795.1 of Clostridium sp. Classification (GTDB taxonomy): domain Bacteria; phylum Bacillota; class Clostridia; order Clostridiales; family Clostridiaceae; genus Clostridium. Next base: position 28,754 of record JAVWLU010000008.1, read on the forward strand.
AAAGTACTGGAATTAGTGTTGCTTTAATCACAGGGGCAGTTGTAAGTGGTGCTATGTTTGGGGATAACCTTTCAATTATCTCAGATACAACAATTGCAGCGACTAGAACTCAAGGGTGTGAAATGAGAGATAAGTTTAAAATGAACTTTAAAATTGTTTTACCGGCAGCCATAATAACAGCGATTATATTTATGGTTTTAACTAGTGGTGCAAATGCTACAGTTGAAGCTGGTGAATATAGCTTAATAAAAATAGTTCCATATCTATTTGTTATAATAACAGCTTTAATGGGCGTTAATGTTATTTATGTACTTTTAGGCGGAGTAGTAGTTGCAGGAGCAGTAGGATTTATAACAGGCGGATTTACACTATTAACATTCTTCGAAGCAATATCTTCAGGGGTAATGGGAATGAGTGAACTTATTATAGTATCAATTCTAATTGCAGGAACAATTGAAATTATAAAATATAATGGTGGAATAGATTATATACTTAGCAAGGGTTTAAAGAACTTTAAGAGCAAAAGAGGAGCTGAGTATGGGATTGCTGCATTAACAAGTGTAGTGGATGTGTGTACAGCAAATAACACTATTGCTATAGTAACAGTAGGACCAATAGCTAAAAATATATCAGATGAATTCGAATTAGAACCAAAAAGAGTAGCAGGAATTATGGATATGTTCTCATGTGTATTCCAAGGAATAATACCTTACGGAGCACAATTAATTTCAGCATCAGGACTAGCTATGATATCTCCATTTGCAATTATGCAATACTTATTCTATCCATACTTGATGGGTGTGAGTGCTATTATTGCTATTTGGATTTATCATAGAAAAAAGAAATAAGGATTTTAGTGAAAGTGTCGCTAGGGCTCGGTGATAGGGTGATTTACAATCACGTGAGAGGGCAATGGAAGATTGCATTAAGGTGGGAATTTCTTTGAATTATAAGCAAATAAGGATATAAAGCCAATGTGGCTTTATACCCTTATTTCATGTAGCTCTGCTACTTTATACAGAGCGAAGCAACACTATAATCCATTCACTAAAGTAACCATAACAGCCTTCTGTGCATGTAATCTATTTTCAGCCTCTTCAAAAATCACATCAGCATGCTTTTCAAGTGTCTCTGTAGAAATCTCTTCTTCTCTATGAGCAGGTAAACAATGTAGTACAATTGCATCTTCTTTAGCTAGTGACATTATTTCTTCATTAACTTGATACTCTGCAAAGGCTTTTTGTCTTTGTTTAGTTTCATCTTCTTGTCCCATGCTTGCCCAAACATCTGTAATTACTACATCAGCATTTTTGGCAGCAACTCTAGGGGAGTCTGTTATTATAAAGTTAACATCATTTTCTTTTGATAGTTTTTCACCTAATTCAAGGTATTCATTTTTAGGTCTATATCCTTCAGGTGTAGCCATGTTGAAGTTCATTCCACAAGTCAAGCAACCAACTAGTAAGCTTTGTGCCATGTTGTTGCCATCTCCTATATAAGCTACAGTTAAACCTTCTAAAATCTTTTTATTTTCTCTTATTGTCATTAAGTCAGCTAGGACTTGGCAAGGATGTTCGTCGTCTGTTAATCCATTTATTATTGGAATAGAAGAACACTCAGCAAGTATTTCTACTTCAGATTGATCAAATGTTCTAATCATAATACAATCTAAATATCTAGAAAGTACTCTAGCTGTATCAATTACAGGTTCTCCACGACCTATTTGTAAGTCATTTGAACTTAAGAATAGTGGGTTACCTCCTAATTGAGACATTCCAACCTCAAAGCTAACTCTTGTTCTTGTTGATGATTTTTCGAATATCATTCCAAGAGACTTACCTTTCAAGTGATGATGTTCTATTCCACGTTTTTGTTCATACTTTAGTTGATCTGCAAGATTTAATATTTCAAGAATATCATCTTTCGTCAGATCCTCCATTTTTAATAAATCCTTTTTCATAAAGTCGCCCCCAATTTAATTTTGAATTTAGAATTTAAAATTAAGAATTAAGGGTGTAATTCCAGAGGAATTACTGTAAAATATATTATTTTAGAAACTCCGTAGGGAGTTTCAACAACCATTTTACATTCTAAATTCTCAATTCTAAATTTATTACAATGCGTCTATCAAAATAGATAAACCTTTATCTATATCTTTGTAGCTTATTGTTAACGGTGGAAGTAGTCTTATAACATTTTTACCTGCTGTAAGAACTAATAGACCATTATTTAATGCTTTAGATTGAATTTCTTTTAAGTCTTTTGTAGTTTCTATACCAATCATTAATCCATTTCCACGAATATCGATTACCCCAGTGATATTGGCTTCTTTAAGTTTATTTTTGATATATAATCCTTTTTCAGTAACTTGTTTATAAAAATCTTCATTACAAATTTTATTTAAAACTACTAATGCTCCAGCACTTGCTACTGGGTTACCACCATAAGTTGTACCATGATCTCCAGGAACAAATACTTCAGATAGTTTTTCATTACATAAGAAACCAGCAATAGGAAGTCCACCACCTAATCCCTTAGCCATTGTTATAATATCTGCTTTAATATTAAATACATCAAATCCAAACAATGAGCCAGTTCTTGCTATACCACATTGAACTTCATCAAATATTACTACTATATCATTATCATTACAGTATGTTACAACTTGCTTTACAAAGTCTTTATCAAGCTGATTTACTCCGCCTTCACCTTGGATAGATTCCATAATTATTGCACAAACATTATTTGTAGCTTTTTCTTTAAATTCTTCAATATTATTTGCTTCTACATAATCAAATCCTTGTGGAAAAGGGAAGAAGTAGTTATGGAATTTATCTTGTCCTGTTGCAGTTAATGCAGCTAAAGTTCTTCCATGGAAGGATTGCTTAAGGCTTAAAATAACATTTCTATCATTACCATATTTCATGTAACTATATTTTCTTGCTAGTTTTATTGCACCTTCATTAGCTTCAGCGCCTGAGTTTGCAAAAAATACTTTGCTCATATTTGAAATAGATACAAGTTTCTTAGCTAACTCAACAGTATTTTTATTTAAAAATATATTTGAATTATGTTGAAGGGTAGAAGCGGCAGTTGATACAGCTTTTGTCCAATCAGCATCATTGTATCCTAAACAGTTAACGCCAATACCACTTGTGAAGTCTATATATTCTTTTCCATCTTCACCGTATAGAGTACTTTCATTACCATGTGAAAAAACTACTGGTAAATAGCCATAAGTATTTAGTAAAACTTCTTTTGCATCATTAAATATACTCATTTTTTAGCCTCCTTTAGCATTGAAAAATTAATCATTATAATAGTATGTTTCAAATATGATCATACTGTTATAATGATTTTAAAAAGATAAAAGTATAAATTAATTTTAAGTATTAGTATATCATCGTTCCGATACCATCATGTGAGAATAGTTCTAATAATATAGAGTGAGGTATTCTACCATCAAGTATATGAGTTCTGTGAACGCCCATTCTTATTGATTCTATACAGCAATCTATTTTAGGAATCATACCACCTTTAATTACGTTGTCCATTGTAAGTTTTGGAATTTGATGAAGTCTTAAGATTGATATTAGTGATTCTTTAACCTTTGGATCCATCATTACTCCAGGAACATCAGTTAAAAGAATTAGCTTTTCAGCTTTTAATGCAGAAGCTATTTTTGATGCACATGTATCTGCATTAATATTATAAACTTCTTCACCATTTTCACTTATACCAACAGATGCAACAACAGGAATATAACCTGCATTCATAGTCATCTTTAAAACATCAGTATTTATAGAAGTTATTTCTCCAACATAACCTAAATCATCTTGAACTTCTAACTTTTTAGCACTTATTAAGGCACCATCCATACCACAAAGTCCAATTGCTTTACCACCATTTCTATGGATTAATGAAACAATATCCTTGTTTACTTTTCCACCAAGAACCATTTGAACTATATCAATAGTATCTTTATCTGTATATCGTAATCCATTTATAAACTTACTTTCAATTTGAAGTTTATTTAAACATTTTGATATTTCAGGACCACCACCATGAACTAGTATAGGTTCAATACCAATACATTTCATAAGGATGATATCACTCATTACTTGGTTTCTTAATTCATCATTTATCATGGCATTTCCACCATATTTAACTACTACTTTTTTCCCATAATATTGTTGCATATAAGGAAGTGCTTGAACTAGTATTTCAGCAGTATCTTGCATAGTCATTTTTAATCCCCCTTGTGTGTGTGTAGAATTTAGAATTTAGAATTTAGAATTTAGAATTTAGAATTTAGGATAAAACTTCGTAGAAGTTTTTTAATATACAATAAACTAAAGAAATTCTGAAAGAATTTCAACAACAATTTTACATTTTTAATTTTAAATTCTAAATTAAGAGCGATAATCTCCATTTATTCTTACATACTCATAACTTAAGTCACATCCCCAAGTTGTAACTTCACTAGTTCCAGCGTTCATGTTTACAAGTATTTTTATGTTTTCTTCATTTAGTATTTCCTTTGCTTTGGCTTCATCAAATGGAAGACCAGCTCCAGCTTTGCAAACTTCAATAGTTCCAACTTTACTAGAGAAAGCAACATCAATATTTTCAGGGTTAAAATCTATTTTAGTGTATCCAAGTGCACATAGAATTCTTCCCCAATTGGCATCAGCCCCAAAGATAGCAGTTTTAACTAAACTTGAGTTTATAACACTTTTTGAAAGTATTTCAGCTTCTTTTTCATTTTTAGCATTTGAGATAGTACATTCCATTAGTTTTGTAGCACCTTCACCATCTCTTGCAATCATTTTTGATATTTCTACACAAATCTCTTTTAAATATTTAAGGAAAGTAGAGTAGTTATTATTATTTTCTTCAATTAAAGTATTTTCTGCTAACCCATTAGCTAGTATAAATACAGTGTCGTTTGTTGATGTATCACCATCTACACTTACTCTATTAAAACTTACATCTACACATTCCTTTAAGGATTCTTTTAGTAGGTTAGGACAGATATTTATATCTGTTGTTATGAATCCAAGCATTGTTCCCATATTAGGTTCAATCATTCCAGAACCTTTAGCCATAGCACCGATAGTAACTTCTTTTCCATCTAATTCGAATGTTACTGAAAGTTCCTTTGAAAATGTATCAGTAGTCATTATTGCAGTAGATGCTTCGTGTCCACCAGTTGGAGTAAGACTATTTGTTAAAAGTGGAATACCATCTTTTATTGCATCTATATTTAAAGGAATACCAATAACTCCAGTTGATGCAACAAGTACTTCATGAGGCTTAAGTCCAAGCTCTTTAGCTTGAAGTATTGCCATTTTTTTAGCTTTATGAAGGCCATCATCACCATTGCATGTATTTGCATTTCCACTATTTATGATAATTGCTTGTGCAGATTTATTTGCTAAATGTTCTTTTGAAATATATATAGGAGCACCTTTAACTTTATTCTTTGTAAACACTCCCCAAGCATTAGCTTTAACTTCTGAGTAAATTAAAGCTAGATCTTTTTTTATTACGTTTTTCTTTAAACCACAGTGAATTCCAGCTGCTAAAAAGCCTTTAGGTGCTGTAACTCCACTACCTTTTATTATATTCATTTAAAAGCCCCCTTAGTGTTTGTTCAATTCTAAATTAGAAAGCCGGTGCTATTAATTCTAAACCTTCAGTCTCTTTTAGCCCCAAGAGAATATTCATGTTTTGAATAGCTTGACCAGCTGCCCCCTTAATCATGTTATCTATAGCACTAACTACTATTATTCCATCTTTTCTATGATTTAGATGAAGTGAAATTTGACAGTTGTTAGTTAATTTAACATCGTTTATACAAGCTGTTTCTCCAAGTGGAAGTACTTGTACAAATGGTTCATTTTTATAAGTATCTAAATAAAGATTATGTATTTCAGTTAAATCTTTATTTGTGTTCAAATTTGTATATATAGTTGAAACTATTCCTCTATTAATTGGTAGTAGGTGCGGAGTGAAGGTTACTGTTACCTCATTTCCTGCCATAGCACTTAATGTTTCTTCAATTTCAGGTGTGTGTCTATGAGTTCCTACTCCATATGGAGCAAAGTTTTCATTACAATCAGGGTAGTGAGTTTTTTGAGAAAGTCCTCTTCCTGCGCCTGTAGTTCCTGACTTTGAATCACAAATTATGTTATTAAAAGTTATAAAATTATTTTGTAATAATGGCATTAATCCAAGTTCTATACTAGTTGGATAGCAACCTGGGTTTGCAATTATTTTATATTCCTTAATTTTGTTTCTATTTAATTCTGGTAAACCGTATATTGCTTTCTCATGAATAGTAGGATGAGTAAAAGGCTTACCATACCATTCTTTATAATCAGATTCAGATGTAAGTCTAAAATCTGCACCAAGATCTACACAAAGTTTACCTTTTTCAAGACATTCAAGTGCAATATCTTCACTTAATCCATGAGGTAAAGCTGTAAAGACAAGGTCGCACTTGTCTATAAGTGCGTCCTTATTTTCACATATTAAATTTGATTTATCTAAAAAAGTTCTATATATATTAGAAATTTCTTGTCCTTCAAATGAAACTGAACTAATTCCTACAATTTCAACTTCTTTATGAGAGAGTAGAAGTCTTAAAATTTCAGCCCCTACATATCCTGTTGCTCCAACGATTCCTACTTTAAACATTCTAAAGCCTCCTTGTTATTAGAAATAAATTCATTTAATGCTGTAATTTGAATTTTTACTGATTCACTGCTAGGTCCGCCAATTACGCTTCTTTCTTCAACACATGTTAAAAGATCAATAGCATGATAAACATCATCTTCAAAAATAGGGGAGAAGCCCTTAAGTTCTTCAAGTGTTAGGTTTTCGATTGCTTTATCTTCCTTAATACAAGCTAAAACTATTTCTCCAACTATTTCATGAGCATTTCTAAAAGCAGTACCTTTTTTAACTAGGTAATCAGCTACATCTGTTGCATTTGTAAATCCACCAGCAGCACCTTTTCTCATTACATCTTTTTTAACAGTCATTGTGTTAATCATTCCTGAGAAAGTTTTTAGTGCTAGTAAAACAGTATCTATACCATCAAATAAAGCTTCTTTATCTTCTTGCATATCCTTGTTATAAGCTAAAGGGATTCCTTTCATTACAGTTAAAAGAGTCATTAAATCTCCATAAACTCTTCCAGTCTTTCCACGTACAAGCTCTGCTACATCAGGATTTTTCTTTTGTGGCATTATTGAGCTTCCAGTAGAGTATTCATCATCAAGTTCTACAAAGTTAAATTCATTTGTACACCAAAGAATTACTTCTTCAGAGAATCTTGAAAGATGCATCATTATCATTGAGATAGCAGAAAGTGCTTCTATTGCATAATCTCTATCTGATACTGAGTCTAGAGAATTTAATGTTACTTTTGAAAAATTCAATTCATTTGCAACAAATTCTCTATCAATAGGGTAGGTAGAAGTTGCAAGTGCACCACTACCTAGTGGCATTTCATCTAATCTTTTAAAGCAGTCGAACAATCTACCTGTATCTCTTTTTAGCATTTCACCATAAGCAAGTAGATGATGGGCAAAGGTTATTGGTTGAGCCTTTTGCATGTGAGTGTATCCAGGCATTATTGTATAAATGTTTTCCTCTGCTTTTGTTTTAATAACTTCTTGTAGTTCTAATACTGCTTCAATTATTTCTTTTAATTTTATTTTTGAATACATTTTTGTATCTAGCGCAACTTGGTCATTACGACTTCTGCCTGTATGAAGTTTCTTACCTTCATCTCCAATATGAGAAGTTAGTGTAGATTCCATAAAGCTATGAATATCTTCAGAATCTGAATCAATTTCAATAACGCCATTATCTATTCTAGTAAGAATCAAGTTTAGCCCATCTTGAATCTTTTCACTATCCTTCATTGGAATGATACCTTGCTTACCTAACATTTTTGCATGTGCAAGTGAACCTTCAATATCTTGTTTATACATTTTAGAATCAACCCTGATTGATGAGTTAAAGTCATTTACTAAATCATTAACTCCCTTATTAAATCGACCGCCCCAAAGTTTCATAATTTCCACCCCTGATTTTTTCTTTATTTAGATTGAGATTTTGTAGCCTCATCCATTTTTGCTTTTACTACGATTGGTAATCCAAATAAGTTAATGAATCCTGCTGAATCTTTTTGATCATAAACAGCATCTTCACCAAATGTTGCATATTCTTCGCTATATAGTGAGTAAGGAGAAGTCATACCTGCATTTACAATGTTTCCTTTGTAAAGTTTAAGTTTGATTTCACCAGTTACATTCTTTTGAGTTTCAGCTACAAAAGCTGAAAGTGCTTCTCTAAGTGGTGTGTACCATTGACCGTTATAAACAATATCAGCAAATTTTAATGCCATTTGTTCTTTGTAGTGAGCTGTTTCTTTATCTAAGCAAAGCTCTTCTAAATCTTTGTGAGCCTTATAAAGAATAGTTCCACCTGGTGTTTCGTATACTCCTCTTGATTTCATACCAACAAGTCTATTTTCAACCATGTCCATAGTACCTATAGCATTTTCTCCACCAACTTTATTAAGTTCTTCAATTAACTTAACTCCATCCATTTTCACACCATTAAGTGCAACTGCATTACCATTTTCAAAAGATAATGTAATGTAAGTAGCTTTATCTGGTGCAGCTTCTAGAGTATTTGATAACTCTAAAATCTTTGCATAGTCTGGTTCGTTTTCTGGGAATTCAAGGTCAAGACCTTCATGACTTAAGTGCCATAAGTTTTTGTCCTTACTATAGTTTGTATCATAGCTAATTGATATTGGAATCTTTCTATCTAATGCGTACTCTATTTCATCTTCTCTTGATTTTAAATCCCATATTCTCCATGGTGCAATTATTGGCATTTCTGGTGCAAATGCTTTAATAGCTAATTCGAATCTAACTTGGTCATTACCTTTACCAGTACATCCATGACAAATTGCATCTGCTCCCTCAGCAAGTGCAATCTCAACCATTCTCTTACCGATAATTGGTCTTGCAAAAGATGTTCCAAGTAAGTATTTACCTTCATATATAGCCCCAGCTTGAATTGTTGGGAAAACATATTCCTCAACGAATTCTTTAGTTAAATCTTCAATAAAACATTTTGACGCCCCAGTTTTTAATGCCTTTTCTTCAAGTCCTACTAGTTCATCCTTTTGACCTACATTACCAACAACACAGATAACTTCACATCCGTATGTTTCCTTAAGCCAAGATATTATGATAGATGTATCTAGTCCCCCTGAGTATGCTAAAACAACTTTATTATATTTTTTCATTTTAAAAGCCCCCTTTTATAAACTTGAATTAATTTCATAATTGCAAACAATGTATTGTTGGGTGTTTTAGTTTCTTTGTGAGGTAGGAAAACTATGAAATATTTCATACACCCAACTAACACACTATTTAAGAAAATATTGGAAATTCTCTTGTTTATGATTATACGCTTTAATGAATTTTTATGCAATACTTTTTTGAAAAAATGTGAAAAAACATATAAAAGTTAGCTTTTATGCATTATTCTATGCATAATTATTCCGATGTGTGCATGTATATACTAAAGATATGTATAGAATAGGTTTTCATAATGAATAAGTAAATTTAAATGATATTGTTAAATTAAAATATTCAATAAAGAAGTATATGGAAATAAGATTAAGTTTTTAACTTAATCTTATTTTTTATTTTAAAAAAATTTTAAAAATATGGAATATATACTTTACATTGCAAGTAATATATAATATACTTAGTGTAACATATAAATTACATAAAGCATAATATACATTGCAAGAGGTTTCGAAATAAGAAAGTAATGGATTTTGTTTTAATAATGTGAAAGGAGATTAAAATGGATGGTCTAAAAATTAAGCTCGCAAGAGTAGAAAAAGGGTTAACTCAAGATGAATTAGCTAAAGCTATAGGAATAACAAGACAAACCATCAGTTTAATTGAAAAGGGAAAGTACAACCCAACAATTAAGTTGTGTCTAGATATGTGTAAAGTTCTTAATAAAAGTTTAGATGAATTATTTTGGGAGGAGTAAAAATTATGGGTAAATTAAAAGAGGTATTTGGAAAAATAGGAGAAGAAATGAATCCAGATTCATTTGGGAGTAAAGATGAGAGGATAATAAGTAAGCAAAAGGAAGCATGGATTCCTAGTGCCTTAGCCTTGGGAATATTATATGTCATATTTTCAATAACGTATTTAGTAAATAAAAATTATGGAGTTATGTTATGGATTTGTTTGGGAATATCTATAACATTATTAGGAACGTTAGCAGTGACTACTGTATTATATAAAAACAAAGATGAAGCACTTCATATGAGGTATATTGATATAAATGTTATAGCATGTGCTACAGTTACAGGTGTGATTACAATATTAGCTATAATTAGATTGGTTAGTCCTACATCTTTTCAAAGATACGGAATTGATTTAACACCTATAATATTAGGGGTTATTGTTTTTGCAATTAGTTATAGCATAACAGTATCTAAAAAGGGTGCAGTATATATTTATTCAGATAAAAGAGAAAAGAAAATAATAGTTAGAAAAATAATAATAAATGCAATAATGATGGGGATAGGTTTTCAGTTATTAGAACTTATACCGAGTGGATTTGATTTTAGTAAATTTGAAATTGGAGAGTTTATATTAAGTATGATAATTTTTTTAATTATTTCTACTGCTTTTGATCTGAGAATGATGAAGTCATCTAATATAGCAGCAGAGAAAGAATTAGAAGAATTTGAGGAGAGTTAATTTAAATAAAGTAAAAAATCAGGTAGGTTCTATTTGGACTACCTGATTTTTTTTTATTGTCGAAAAAATCAATATAACATCAAAAATTTAACAATAAAAGATAAAAATAGATAAAAAGTAAAAATAATGATAGAATATTTAATGTAAACCATTTAAATTAAAAAATTAAAAGATGGGTTGGAGGGTGGAATTTATGAAAAATATAAATGATGACGATAAAAAGGAAGTATTAAGAGTTGAAAAGCTAGGGAAATCATATGGTCAAGGGGAATCGGTGGTAAATGCATTAATGGAAAGTGATTTTGAGATTACTAAGGGGGAGTTTGTTGCGATAATTGGTCCTTCTGGATCTGGAAAGAGTACACTATTGCATTTATTAGGTGGAATTGATAAGCCAAGTTGTGGAAAGGTATTTATTGATGGACAAGATATATATGACATGAATAGTGAAAAATTAGCTATTTTAAGAAGACAAAAAATTGGATTTATATTTCAATACTATAATCTGATTCCTGTCTTAAATGTTAGAGAAAATATATTAATGCCAACATTATTAGATGGAAATAGTGAGGATAAAGAGTATACTAATGAATTAATTGAAATTCTAGGATTAAAAAATAGAGAAACTCATTTACCAAGTCAACTTTCAGGGGGACAACAACAAAGAGTTGCAATAGGAAGAGCTTTGGTAAATAAACCATCAATAATATTGGCAGATGAACCAACAGGTAATTTAGATACGAAAACAACAACTGAAATTTTAAATTTATTGAAATTATCAGTTAAAAAATATAATCAAACATTAGTAGTAATAACTCATGATCCTAATATTGCAAAACAAGCTGATAGAATTATAAAAATAGAGGATGGAAAAATTATTTCTGACGAGCTAGTAAAAAGTATTAAAGCATAAGGTATGGTGATGGGGGGATTTGAGATGAAGACATTTAAAGCACTTGCGTATAAGAATTTGAAATACGATAAAAAAAATAGTGTATTTATATTCATAACTATGACATTAATTATTTCATTAATGGTGGGTACATTAATTTTAGTTAAAGCAAATGAAAGTGATGAAATGAAAAAAATAGAAAAATATGAAGGTTGCTATGATTTAAGACTTTTAGATGTTAATAATGAACAACTAGAAAAACTAGAGTCTAGTGAAAATATAGACAAATATTACTTATCAAAAGTTTTAGGGACAGATGTATTTTCATTAGGAAATAATGCACCTAGGCCTTTTGTATTGGATAAATTAGCAGTTAATGAAGTCCTGGCAATAGATTTAGATGTTTTTACAGATGTTTTTGGATTTGATATAAAAGCAGGAAGATTGCCACAAAATGATAAAGAAGTTATTGTTACAACAGATATGATAAAAGAATATGCAATGATGGGAAATGATTTTGAGATTGGTAGTAATATCTCATTGAATTTAGAAACTAATAGAACATATGATATGTACTTAGATACAGATGTAACATCAATATATGAACAATTACCAGAAGATGAGTGGGATGGAAGTCAACTAAATGATAAATATGGCGAACTTATTACTGAAAACAGAGAGTTTACTGTAGTTGGAATTGTTGATGTTGGACCTAATAATAAGGGGTGGCATAATAAGTTCTTTACAAAATTAACTCCTGAATTAGAAGCTTTAGATAATCCTAATGGATATCAAATAATAGTTGATTTAAAAGATGGAGTATCATATGAAGAGATAGCTAATGAAATCGGAGTGTATTATGTTAAGCATATAAGACAATATGGGGCTTCGGGTAATGAAGCATATGGAACTGGAACATCAAGATTTAGATACCCTAATTTTTGGAAAGAAGATTATAATGGATCACTATTGGGTAGCTACAGTTATATGGAAATAATTATAGTTTCTGCTTTATCGCTTATAATTTTATTTAATGCTTTCTTAGCTAGTATGGCATTTAAAACAAAATCATTAGGAATATTATCAGCAATTGGAGCTACAAAATGGCAAATTAGATATCTGGTAATAAAAGAAACAATAATACTTACTTCATTATCAATACCTTTTGGAATAATATTAGGTATTATTCAAGTTAAGGGACTATCTATGATAATGTCACGAATATTTGGTGAGAATTTAAGTAATCTAGACTTAAGATTATCATTAACAAATTTAATATTAGTAATTGTATTAGTAACGTTTATTTCTATAATTGCAATATTAATAGCTTTAGGTAGATTTTATAGATATAGCCCAATACAATCTATGAATAGTTCAGGTGGAGTAAAGGGGGCTGTATATAAAAATAAATATGGTGAAGTTATAGATGAAGATAAGATAATGAAATCTTATATTGAGTATGATGAAAAAACAGTTAAATATAAATTGATGAAAAATTTATTTAAATTAGAAGGCTCCATAGCATATAAAAATTTATCAAGGAACTTTGTTATGAATAAAAATTGTGTTGGTGCAATTTTAATGACAATGGTACTCGGAACTGTATTCTTATTACAATATATTGATATGAATATAGAGATTAAATATACAAATCCATCAGAAAATTGGAATGTAACAACAACAAGTGGTATTGGAGAATATACTGATGAAGCTATTAATGAGATAGGTGAAATTTCAGGTGTAGATAAGGTTTATAGAGAGTTAGTAGCTAGTAATAAATTAATAGTTGAAAATGAATCAGTAAATCCTATAGTAAAAGATGTGTTAAGATTCAAATTTGGAGTTCAAATTGGGGAAAATTATTCCCATTTAAATGCGAAGGTAAGAGGAATAGAAGATTCTTATATGGATATTTATTCAGATTATTTAATTGCTGGAACTTTAGAGGGCGGATTGAAGGATGATGAAATAATATTAGTATCAGATTGGGGAATTACCTCTGAAATAGTGACTACACAGTTAATACAAATAGTAGAAAATGTGTTGTTAAACGAAGTTGGAGATACTATTAGTATGATAAATAATCCAGAATATATATCAGATCGTGAATATGATGTATGGAAAGAAGAGTATATACCATCAATAGATAGATATTCAGAAAGTGGTGGAACTACTACAGATTACAAAATAAAGGCTATAGTATCAAAGGATGCACTAAGAGAAAAAGATAGATTTGATACTCCAGAAAGTTATAATGAAAATTTAGAAGTTATAATTTCAAAAAATGCATTTGAAAAAGCTTATGGAGATTTAAATAATGATAGATTAAATATACTTGTAAATGATAGTAATAGAGAAGAAACTATATCAAAATTAAAAGATAAGTTTTATGTAACTGGTGATAAATTAACCGATATGAATGAAGTTAAAGCTATAATGGACACAGAAAATAATATTATAGTAGGTAGAAATGTAGTTTATTGCATCGGTGTTATAGTGTTAGTTCTAGTTAGTTTAATGTCTATGATAATGTTTAATATATACAATAGAAGTAAGGAACTTGCAGGATTATCTGCAATTGGAATGACATACAAGCAAAAGAGAAAAATGATAATTTGTGAAAGTTTTTCAATGTCATTACAATCAGCATTCTTAGTTATACCGATATCAGTAGCTTTATTTGTTCTTAGGTTTAGCAATGATATAGGTTCAGGAACAATATCAGAAGTTAAAATTATAATGTGTATGATAATATTTATAGTGATGATTGTACTAGTAACAACTCTAATAGGTCTAATTCCAGTAAGTAAAATGAAAAAAGAAGTTATTTCAGATTTATTAAGAGAGTAAAAGTATAATAAAATTATAAATTCTAAGTTTAGAGATGGGATTGTCAAAATGATTAGTCAGTTTGATGATTCCATTTTGTTTTTTATTAAGAAAGGAATAGGACATACAGATGTCTTATTAATTATATTATACTGGTATTATAAAGTGTGAAGGGATGTTGTTTTTATGAATGATAAATTAGATATTAAAAAAGAAAAGAAAGAATTATTTAAGGGTAAGGCAGGAGACGTAAGAGAAGTTTTTTGTTCTAAAGCCTACTATATAACTGTTGATGGTGAAGGTGATCCTAATACTTCAGAAAGATATATGGGAGCTGTTGAGGCTTTATATCAAGTTGGATATACTCTTAAATTTATGTATAAAGAAAAAGATTTAGATTTTGTTGTTATGCCTTTAGAAGGATTATGGTGGGCTGATTCATATGAGGTATTTACTGAACAAGAGAAGGATAAATGGAAATGGAGATCAATGATTGAACTACCAGATTTCGTAACAGAGGAAGACATTGAGTTAGCTAAAAAAATAGCATTTGAAAAGAATAAAAATGATATGGTTAAAGAAATTTTACACAGAGAGATGAATGAAAATAAGTCATTCCAAGTACTACATGTAGGCCCATATGATGAAGAGGCAGAAGATATTGAAGAACTTCATAGAGCAATTAAAGAAGCTGGGTATTCATTAAGAGGAAAACACCATGAAATATATTTAAGTGATCCTAGAAGGGTTGAAAAGGATAAACTTAAAACTATAATTAGACAACCAGTATTTAAAGAAGAGGAAGAAATTTTAGATTTTGAGCAGTGTAAAAATAAGTTTTTCTCTAAATTGGGTGAAAGTAAAACTATGGTTCTATCGACTACTGATGGAGAAAAAGTATCATCAAGAAATATGAGCATAATTGTAGGTAAAGAAAAATTCTATTTTCAAACTGCATTAGAATTTAGAAAATGCAGAGATATAGAAAAAAATAAAAATGTTGCACTATGTTCAGAAAATATTCAAATAGAAGGTTCAGTAACAGGAATATATGAATTAAATGATGAAGAAGTAAAAAACTTTAAGGAATTATATAAAAAGAATCATAATAGTTCGTATAGTGCATACTCAAAACTTATGGGAAATAGAGTCTTTGAGATAACACCTATAAAAATAGGTTTCTATAATTATGAAGGAAAAGATGTCTATCTAGAATATATAGACTTTAAAAAGAATGTTGCATATAAAAGACCTTATTTAATATTCTAATTCAAAAAAGAACGTATGTTTGTATATAAAAGTAATTATTGGTAATACTAATGATGTAGTTCGAACTAACTATATATAGATTTTTTAAATCAATTGAAATATAATAGAGGTGAAATATTTGAAGAAAAGACTACATCATATTCATGATAAAAGTTATAAAGATTTATATTCAAAAAAAGAAGTGGCAATAGATCTATTCAAAAATTTTATAAATAATGATATTACAGGTGATTTAACTGTTGATAATCTAATTTTAGTAAATCAGTCATTCATTTCATCAGATTATGAAGAAAGTGAAGCAGATATTGTTTATAGAGCTAAAATTGGTAATAATGAAGTTATATTTTATATATTATTAGAGTTTCAATCAACAATAGATTATACAATGCCACTAAGATTATTATTTTATATGTGCGAGATATTTAGAGAATATGCAAAGAATAATAAAATGGTGAAAAATGATAAAAATATAATGATACCAGCAGTAGTACCATTAGTACTTTATAATGGTACACAAAAATGGGATGCAAAGAGGGAACTAAGCGATTTGTTTTATAATTCAAAGCAACTTTCAAAAGAAATAATAAATTTTAAATATGAATTAATTGATATAAATAATGATTTTTCAAAAGAAGAGTTAATAAAAAACAAAAATGTTACATCAGCTATATTTTTGTTAGACCAGAAAATTGATCCAAAGGAGTTTTTAAATAGAATTCAGGAGATAGCATTATTATTTGATAGTCTAACATCAGAGCAAATAAAGGCAATTAAGCACTGGATTAAAAATACAACAGAAGAGAAGTTAGCTGAAAAAGCTGCAGAAGTATTAGATGCCAACAAAGAGGAGGTTAAAAATATGGTTGCAAATAATGCATTTATAATTACTGAAATGGAAACTAAAGCAAAAGAAAAAGGTAAGTTAGAAGGTAAGTTAGAAGGTAAGTTAGAAGGTAAGTTAGAAGGCAAAAAGGAAGCAATATTTGAACTTCTTGAAGAGTTAGGTGAAATCACTTCTAATATAAAAGATATAATTAATGAAATTAATGACATAGAAAAATTAAAAGAGCTATTAAAGCTAGCTAGTAAGGTTGATACTTTAAAAGAGTTTGAAGAAAAATTAATATAATAATATTTAGGGTGGGGCTGTATCAAAAAAACGATACAGCTTCTTTTTTTTGTCTAGAAATAAACGTTTATTAAAAATTATACTTTACTTTATTTTAATATATATGAGAAAATACAATTAACAATATTTGGAGAATTGATATAAAGAAAAAAATAGTAGAAAATAATTAAATGAAAAGTTAGTTCATTTAATAAAGTAGGGGGGAATTATGAAATCAGATATTATGAAGTTTATAGGCTATTTAATATGTTTATTAACAGTAGCTTTTATTAATATAATAAATATAACTGATAGTATGCCAATATATCGTATTGGATTTATATTATTTTCAATATCATTTTTTATAGCAGGAATACTTCAATTGGAGAAAAAAATTCTGTTAAAAGTATATTTGGGGTAGTGTATATGCTTATATCAATAGGAATATTGTTAGATGTATTACAAGGGGATTATATTACTAATGGGAAAGAAGTTACTATAGTTATGATAAGTTTTTTAGAAATGTTAACTACAAAGGTTGTATATTTTGTTAAGGGGTGTTATAAATGAGCTTTATAAAAAAGAACATTAAAAATATTGCTATATTGATAATATTAATTGGATTAATATATACATACTCAAAATATTCATCATTAAAAGGATATGTTGCTAACATTAATTATAATAGCTTTAATGTAATGTGTAGTAGTTTAGATATACTTACTGATACTAGTTTAGATTTAGATAAGGAAACTAAGTTAAAATTAAATAAACAGGCAACTTTAAGTAGTTATAATATATATGATGATATATCAAAGGCACAGAAATCTGAAATATCTACAATTATATGTGATATAGGTAAGATTGAAGATAGAGAAGTGTTAGCTAGATTAAATGAAACGATTGAAAAGTTTTCTGATAGGGGGATGGCACCTTTAAGTTACAATAAGGCTAAATGTATAGGGGATGGACTTGAACTTGAAGGTACAGAAGTTAAAATGTTATTAGATGAAATAGATAAAATAATTAAAGCTTATTACAATTCATAGTTTAATTATTCTTAAATATACTAATAGTAGCAATATTTATGAGGGACTGGTGAATTTGGTTCAAGTAAGCACGTATATAATATTAATTGTACTAGCATTGAATACTGTATTTATAAATATGAAACATCCAAATGGAATTAGAAGAGATTCTTTAATATATATATCACAATCGCTTTATATTAATCTAACAGTAATTGTAATTTCAATGATATTAGTTATATTTTTTGATAATTTTCTAATATGTATAATTTACACATTAGCAGAGGTATATTGTTTAGTTATTAATGTAACAATAATGGAGAGATATAGGGGAAAAAGATAGGAAATAATTTTATAAAACATAAATAATAGGTAGTCTATTTTGTTAAATAGACTACCTATTATTCAATTCATAAAACTACAATATTAGAAAATCAAAAATTTGAAGTAAACTTTAAGTGAAAAAGTATTATATAACTTTGATTAATTTTCTAATGTATGTATCTTGAATAGATTTTTACTAATAATATATACTATATAAGGATAAGGAGTCGAGGTTATGACAGGAATAGATATTATAAAATTAAAAAATTGGGCTGTAATTGGTTCAGTAAGTAATCCAGAAAAATATGCTTATAAGATTGTAGAAAAGTTTAAAGTGAATAATTATAATGTGTATGGTGTTCATCCAAGAGGTGGAGAAGGGTTATATTCAAGTCTTAAAGATATAAAAGGTAAAATAGATTGTATAGATTTATGTATTAATCCAGCTTTAGGAATGAGATATTTAGAAGAAGCTAAGGAACTAGGAATTAAGAATGTTTTAATTCAACCTGGAGCTGAGAGTGTTGATGTAATTAATTATTGTGAGGATAATGGAATGAATGTAATTGAAGGGTGTGCATTAGTACTACTTAATTATGTTAATCTTCCAAAAGACATACAAAAAGAAAGACATGAATTTTTACAAGGTGAAGGACAAGAATAAAGTATATAAATAGAAAAGTGGCGTAAGTCACTTTTTTATTATGTTAATTTATGTTAAGTATATGTTAAATCTTACAATTATCTTAATATGTGCTAGAACTATATTCCAATAAATATATTTATGTATTACAATTGTATTAATAAAGTTCATAGTTAATTCATACATAAAGATGGAATTGTAGAGAGGTGTTTTTTTGAGATTTAAGAGGTATATAATAATAGGGATTTTAGCAGTTATTCTTAGTTTTACTGGTTGCAATACAGATGAAGCAATAGAGACTGGAGTAAAGCTACTAAATAAAAAAGAGTTTATAACAGATATATTTATACAAGCAGTTACAAGCAAAGATGGTTATTCAGATCCCATTTCAAAATATATGAGTGAAGATCTTTTTATGAAAATTAATTATAATGAAAGTTCAATTCATGAAGACTATGATATACATTTTGAACCAAAAGAGAAGAATAATACATTTGTAGATGGTGATTTAGTAATCTATTATGAATATGATTTAGAAATTACAGAGAAGGATAGTAAATCAATTTTATCATCTATGAAGGATGTACCAGCAATTGTTAAAGTAACAATGAAAAATGATTCAATAGTTATAATAGATCAGATTGATTATATAGATGGAGAAGAGGTTCCAGAAGAGTTTAAAGGTAATTCTTAAATTAGCAATTTTCTTAAATAATAATACCAAAAGCCGAACAAATCATTAGTATGATATGTTCGGCTTTTATAATTAATCATTATAAAATTTTTTTATATACTTAGATTCAAATTCACTTGAAAGCATGTCCATTATGATATCATCATATTTTTTATTGCAAACAATTTTAGATTCTCTAAGTCTACCAACTACTTTAAATCCAAGTTTTTCATAACATTTAATAGCTCTTTCGTTATAATCATAAACGTGTAATTTAATACTATTTAAGTTGTGAATATTAAATCCAAAATCTAAAATTAAATTAATAGCATCACTTCCATAGCCTTTTCCCCAAAAATCTTTATCTCCAATGAAAACTCCAAGTGTAGCAGTTCGATTAATATAATCAATATCCATTAGTGCTGTAGACCCAATAGTTTTATCCGATTCATTATCTACTATCATGAAATGGCTTTCACTTTGATTAGAATCCATAGATAAATAGTTTTTTTCATCAGTAAAAGTAAATATTCTATGAGAAGAAGTTAAACCTTTAGTTACCTCTAAGTCATTCATCCACTTTGTGAATATTTCATAATCATCTGGATTTCTAGGTGATAAATAAACTTTAGCCCCAATTAATTTTTTGATTTGCATAAGTATAGCCCCCTTTTATTTAAAATACAATCGTAAGTATTAAAAGTTAGTTTATATTATAACTATGGAAAAGTAAACTAAAAAATATAATAAATGTAAAACAAAAAAGTAATATCAAAAGAAAATATAAAATCATATTGATAATACTAATCCTATAAATTAGAAAATATTTTTTATTTGAAACTTTTGAAGATCAATTAAGTTTTCAGTATTACATTGAAGTAATTTTAGAGAAGCTGTTGCATCAGAAAGTTCATCGTTGCTTAGATATATATATAGTCTTGTTGATTCATCAGATAAATAATCAGCTTCAGTATGGTTTAAGTAAATTGATGTCATAACAGTTTTTACTTGAATATCTTCATAAAGTTTTCTAGCTTTTAATGTGGCTTCTTCATATAGACCATGATTCATAAGATTTTCAATTTCATTAGATGTTGAAGAGATTGTACTAAGAGTATTCATAATATCTTTATCAGCATAATAAATAAATCCACAAAGAATGAGAAAAATAAACACTGCAATTATTGAATTCTTCATTTTTTAGATTCCTCCTTATATTCATCGTAGAGTTGATAAACAAATTGCCCACTAGTATCAGTCATAGCAATAAGAACTTTATCAATTGAATCTATTTTATGTTTCTTTAATTCATTTTCTACCCAAACTTTATTTTTACCAAAGGTAGTTAAGGCATTTTTATTTACTTTACCATCCACAACAAAAATTTTAGGTAACAAAGGGACAGCGCTATTATTAGAACTATTTGAAGAGCTACTAAGTTGTTGTATTTGTTGTTTAATTTGCTTAAGTTCTTCTTTTATTATCTCCTCAGTACTTAAAGTAGATTTTTTTTCTATTAATAAATTATCTTGCTGTTTTTGCTTTTTCTGTTGTTGTTTTTGTTGATTATTAGATAGTGAATAGGCATTAGATGTAGTTAAAAATGACATTTGTCCGTTGTTTTCTAATATAGCATATTCAATTTCTGCTAAATCAAAATACCCAGCAAGACGCAGTTCTTCCATAAGCTCATCTAAATTAATTTGTTGTTTTTTTAAGGCCTTAAAATTGATTTCACCTCGGGAAATTAAAATACATGGTTCACCTTCAAGGATACGTCTAGATGTTTGACATTTAAGTTGTATATAAGAAATAGTTACTTTTAAAAATAATAAAGTAAGTATTGGTACAATTCCTAGCAATAAAGGTAACCTAACATCTTGCATAGGCAATGCTGCTAAGTCAGCGATTAGCATAGTTATAACAAATTCATATGGCTGAAGTTCACCTATTTGTCTTTTACCCATAAGCCTCATTGCAAATATAATAAGAAGATATAAAATAGTTGTTCTTGTAAGTATAATAAACATAAAAAATCACTCCATAGGATAGTTATTTGCAGATATTATTTATTTTATGTGCCTAAAATCTTTTAAAAATTGATATAAAAATGATAGAATTTGACAATAGTATGTATATACTGTTAATAAAGGACTTTGAGATAGGAGGAAATAGAATGGAGAAATATTTCTTTGATTCAAAAAAAGATAAGTATAGTACTTTTAAGGATTTGGTTATTGATAAATTTCCAAGCTTATTGAATGAAATAGCATTAATAAATTATAACCATAAGTACTATGAAATAATTGATGAAATTAAAGGTTCAGGGCCAATTGAGTTTGAAGGATATAATACTCAAGAAGGTATAAAGATGTATTCAAGAACATTACAATATATATTCATAAAATCTGCATTAGATATTTTACCAAATTCCAAAATAACAGTAGAACATAGCATTAGTAAGGGTATTTTTGGTGAAATACAAAAAGAAGAACCTTTAAAAGAAGAAGAAATAAAACAAATTAAGAATAGAATGATAGATATTATAAATAAAGATATTCCAATAAAAAGAGTAACAGTAACAGTTGATGAAGCTATAAAAATATTTGAAGGTTATGGCATGGATGATAAAGTAAGTCTATTGAAACATGTAAGTTTTAAAACTGTAAAACTTTATGATTTAGATGGAAGATATGATTATTTTTATGGGAAAATGGCTCCTTCAACAGGAATTATAAAAGCTTTTGATTTAATTTACTATGAACCAGGATTTATTTTAAGATACCCTGAGAAAGAAAATTTGAATGTGTTACCAGATTTTAAAGAACAAAGAAAAATGTTTAATATATTTATAGAAACTAAAAGATGGCTTAGGATTTTAGGCGTAGGGGAAGTGGGAAGCTTAAACAATAAAATATTAGATAATGAACTACGTGAATTAGTATTAGTTTGTGAAGCACTTCATGAAAAAAAATTAGCCAATATAGCTGATATGATAATAGATAAAAAAGATGTTAAATTAGTTTTAGTTGCAGGACCAAGCTCATCAGGAAAAACAACATTTGCAAATAGGCTTGGAGTTCAATTAAGAGTCAATGGTTCGATACCAATTCCAATATCGTTAGATGATTATTTTGTAGATAGAGATGATACTCCAAAAGATGAAAAGGGAGAGTATGATTTTGAAAGTATATATGCTTTAGATTTAGAATTATTTAATGAGCATTTAACAAGGTTATTAAATGGTGAAGAAGTAGAAATACCATCATTTAATTTTAAAAAGGGACAAAGAGAATGGGTTGCAAATTATAAGAAATTACCTCCGAAAGGTGTTCTTATAATAGAAGGAATTCATGGATTAAATCCAATGTTAACATCAGCAATAGATGATAAAAATAAATTTAAAATATATATTTCAGCTTTAACACAATTAAATTTAGATAATCATAATAGAATATCAACAACAGATATTAGAAAAGTAAGAAGAATAGTTAGAGATAGTTTATCAAGAGGATATGGAGCAGAACTAACATTAAATATGTGGCCTTCAATAAGAAGAGGGGAAGAAAAAAATATATTTGTGTATCAAGAGCAAGCCTATGTAATGTTTAACTCAACAGTAGTATATGAACTATGTGTACTAAAAAAGTATGCATTAGCAGAGCTAAATAAAATACCAGAAGAGAGTCCTGCGTATTTAGAGGCGTATAGATTGAAATCTTTCTTGGGGTTCTTCAAGGAAATAGATAAGGATATAGTTCCTACTAATTCGATTTTAAGGGAATTTATTGGAGGAAGCATATTTTATCAATATTAGTGGTGAAAGGGTGGAATTCTTTCACCCTCAAAATAAATATTGATAATTGAGAACAAAATGATTTAAACTAAAGCTATACATTTACATAAGAAGAAAGAGGAGAAAAACAAATGAGTGGATTAGGCGTTTTTGATATACTAGGACCAATTATGATTGGACCATCATCATCACATACAGCAGGTGCTGCAAGGCTTGGAAAGGTTGCTAGAGCAGTAAGTGATGGAGAAATAAAGGAAGTAACTTTTTATCTTCATGGATCATTTGCAAAGACATATAAAGGACATGGTACTGATAGAGCATTGGTAGCTGGAATCTTAGGTATGGAACCGGCAGATAAGAATTTAAGATATTCTATGGATATTGCAAAGGATAAAGGCATTTCTATTGCTTTTGTTGAAACTGATTTAGGTGAAGTTCATCCAAATACAGTTAAGTTTGTAATTAGAACTGAAGATGGAAGAAAGTCAGAGCTTGTAGGTTCATCAATTGGTGGTGGAATGATTGAAGTTTCTGAAGTTAACGGAAATAAAGTTGAGTTTACAGGAAATTATCCTACGCTTATTATTTCTCATAAGGATGTACCAGGGGCTGTTTCAAGAGTAACTAATATTCTTTATAACAATGATATAAACATTGCATTTATGAAGGTGTTTAGATCT
Organism: Clostridium sp.; assembly: GCA_036637795.1. GTDB lineage: Bacteria > Bacillota > Clostridia > Clostridiales > Clostridiaceae > Clostridium. Next base: position 52,819 of record JAVWLU010000008.1, read on the forward strand.
AAAAGAGGATGCTCTGCAACAATGGTATTTGAAGTTGACCACGATGTGGAAGATGAAATCTTAGATGAAATAAAATTAATAGAAGCAATAGATAAAGTTGTACTAATTAAAGCAGTAGGAGAGGTTTAATATGAGAGTAGCTAGATTTGGACATGAATTAATAGATATATGCAAAGAAGAAAATATTTCAATAAGTGAATATGCAATAAGATTAGAAATGGAAAGAGCAGAAAGTTCAAGAGAAGAAGTAATTGAAAGAATGAGAACTAATCTTGAAGTTATGAGAGAAGCTGCTAACGAAGGAAGAGAACAAGAAGTTTATTCTGTAACTGGATTAATAGGTGGAGATGCTTACAGATTACAAAAATATTTAGAATCTGGAAAATCACTAACAGGAAATGTAATGATTCAAGCTATGGCAATGGCATTATCATCATCTGAAGTTAATGCATCAATGGGAAGAATAGTAGCATGCCCAACAGCTGGATCATGTGGAATTTTACCTTCAGTAGTTTTAACAGCAGCTGAGAAGCTTGAGAAAAATGATGATGAAATAATTGAAGCTCTATTTGCAGCATCTGGTGTTGGAATGATTATTGGAATGAATGCAACACTTTCAGGAGCAGAAGGTGGATGCCAAGCAGAATGTGGTTCAGGTGCAGCTATGTCATCAGCAGCAGTTGTTGAAATGATGGGTGGAACACCAGAGATGTGCTTACATGCAGGTGCAATAGTAATGAAAAATATTTTAGGATTAGTATGCGATCCAGTTGCAGGATTAGTAGAGATTCCATGTGCAAAAAGAAATGCAGCAGGAGCTATAAGTGCATTATGTACAGCTGATATGGTTATGGCTGGTGTAGAGTCTAAAATACCATTTGATGATACAGTATTAGCTATGTATAAAATAGGTAAATCACTTCCTTCAGCATTAAGAGAAACTGGACTTGGGGGAGTAGCAGCAACACCATCTGGATTAGTGTTAAAGAAAAAAGTATTTCCAGAAGATATGTAACTAGTGTAAAATAAAATATAATATGGAAAAACAAGGGGGAGATAAAATGGATAATAAATCTCTAGCTAAAAAGTTAGCTTTATGTGGAGTGCTTATAGCAGTTGGAACTGTTTTAGGATCATTTTATATTCCTATCTTAGGGTCAAAGATGTCTCCTACACAGCACTTTATAAATGTAGTAGCAGCAGTAGTATTAGGTCCAGGTTATGGAGTTGGATGTGCATTTTCAATTTCATTTATGAGGAACTTAATGGGGACAGGGAGTTTATTAGCTTTTCCAGGAAGTATGATAGGTGCTTTTTTAGCTGGTATTATATATAAAAGATTTAAAAGTATTGAAGGAGCAGCAGTTGGAGAAGTAATTGGAACGGGGATTTTAGGTGCATTAGCAGCTTATCCACTTGCATCTTTAGTATTAGGTAAAGATGTAGCATTATTTTTCTATGTAGTTCCTTTCTGTATAAGTTCTTTTGGAGGAAGTATTGCAGCATATGCGTTACTTAAAGTGAAAAATGTTAGAGAAACTTTGGTAAAGGTAAATAATTAGGGTACTTAGGAGGGGTTAAAATGAAAATAGCATTAACAATTGCAGGATCAGATTCTTGTGGTGGAGCAGGTATTCAAGCAGATTTAAAATCATTTTCAGCAAATGGTGTCTTTGGAATGAGTGTGATAACAGCGGTTACAGCACAAAATTCAACAGGTGTATTTGGAATTCAAGATATAAATCCTGAGATGATAAAAAGTCAAATAAAAGTGTTATTTGATGACATAGATATTGATGCAGTTAAAATTGGGATGGTATCAAAAATAGAATCAATAAAAGCCATTGCGGATAGTTTAAAGGAAGTAAAGAATTTACCTAAAATAGTTTTAGATCCAGTTATGGTTTCAAAAAGTGGATTTAAGCTTTTATCTGTTGATGCAAAGGTAACATTAATTAATGAATTACTTCCACTAGCAACATTAATAACTCCAAATCTTCCAGAAGCAGAGGAGATTTTAGATTGTAAAATTACCACTTTAGAAGATATGGAAAAAGCTGCAATAAAATTAAAAGAATTAGGACCAGAATTTGTTTTGATTAAGGGTGGACATCTTGAAGGTGATGCAACAGATATATTATTTGACGGTAGAGAGTTTGTTTATTTAAGACAAGAAAGAATTAATACAAAGAATACTCATGGTACAGGCTGTACATTATCATCAGCAATTGCTGCAAACCTAGCAAAGGGACAAGATATTATAGAGTCAGTAAAAAATGCAAAGACATATATTACTGGAGCTATTGAAAATTCTTTAGTTGTTGGAAAGGGTGTAGGCCCGACTCATCATTTCTTTGAATTGTATAAAAAAGCAGGATTAGAATAAAAGAAATTTGCTGTAGATTTAGAATATATATTTAGATAAGCAAATGAGAACCAAAAGTAATTTTGTCGAATACTATATTATAGCCAAAGCATAAGGTTTGCAGAAAACCTAATCTGGTAAATGTGATAAGAGGAGCAAGCTTATGAAGCTTACAGTAGATGCTATATCAAATATTTTAAAAAAGCAACATGATGAACAGCCTTTGATACATTGTATATCTAATTTTGTATCTATGAATGATTTAGCACAAACTATTTTGTGTTATAATGGCAAGCCAATTATGGCTCATGGAATAGAAGAAATGGGCGAAATAACTCTAATGGCAAAGGCTTTGTTAATTAACTTAGGAACATTAGATAGCGTAAGATTAAAAGCTATGGAACAAGCAATAAAAGTTGCTCATAGAAGAAAAATTCCAGTAATAATTGATCCAGTTGGGGTTCATGCTTCTTTCTTTAGAAGAGAGGCAGCTATAAGATTAATATCAAGATATGATATTGATGTAATAAAAGGTAATTTATCTGAGATTAAGATTTTAATAGATAGTGAAATAGATAGTGATTATATTGGATTAGATTCTTTAGATTCAGGAATAAAGGAAAATTGTGAGCTTAGAGAAAGCATAAGAATTTTTGCAAAAAGAAGTAAAACAATAATTGTTGTTACAGGCAAAGAGGATTATATAACTGATGGCTTTAGTGAGTTCTTTATTCAAAATGGAGCTGAAAAGTTTACCAAAATAACAGGTGTTGGTTGTATACTAGGTGGAATGATAGCTGTTGGACTTGGTGTGGCTAAGACAAAAGAAGAAAAGGTACAAGCTATAATAACAGCAGTAGAAGCCATGGGGGTATGCCAAGAATTAGCACTTAAAAGGTTAAAAGAAAATGAAGGTATAATGACTTTGAAAAATTATTTATTAGATGAAATATCAATGATTACAGATAAAAAAATAGATAAGATGGGAAAAGTGGTATATGAATTTACAAGATAAGAAGTTATATTTAATAACCGATGAAAGTATTAGTTTTGATTTATTAAAATATAAAGTAGAAGAGGCTTTAAAATCTGGAGTAAGATTACTTCAATATAGAAGAAAAAATGCTTCAACGAGAGAATTATGCAATGAAGCTTTAGAACTTAAGTCGATTTGTCAAAGATATGAATGTATATTTTTAATTAATGATAGGATAGATGTTGCATTAGCTATTGATGCAGATGGAGTTCATCTTGGTCAAGATGATATGGACATTGAAATTGCAAAAAGACTTTTAAAAGATAACAAAATAATAGGAATAACAGCAAAAACAATAGAGCAAGCTACAGAAGCAGAGAGCAAAGGAGCAAGCTATATTGGAGTAGGTGCATTAAATAAAAGCCCTACAAAGACAAATGCTAAACAAATAACAGTAGATGAACTTAAGAACATAAGAAACTCTGTAAAGATTCCAATGTTCGGAATAGGTGGAATAACTAAAGATAATTTAACAAAAGATATTATAGAAAACGTAACTGGGGTATGTGCAATTTCAGCAGTACTAGAAAAGAATGATATTAAAAAAGCAGTAAATGAAATAGTTGATTGCTTTAATAGATAATTAAATATGTTTAAAATTAAACTAGAATTAATAGTTTAAGATAATGATTAAGTTACAATTATAAATACTAAATTAATATAAATATAAATGAGTGTTTTTATATTTATTAATTAGTAATGTAAGTTGTAATTTAGTCGTTATTTTTTTGTTCTAATATATATTTATTACTTATAGAAATTAATATCTTTGTAATATTAATATTGTATATCTTATGAAGTATAGCAATGACTATATAAGGTTAAATTTTGATATTAAATGGTGTATGGTTAGGATACTGAGATATTATTAATATGTAAATAAAGTTAAGATAATGTTAAGTTGTAACAAAAATGGAATTAATGTAAAATTATATATGAGCGTTAATCTAGGGGGATGAGAATTATGAGGATTAAAAATAATAATGTTATAAAACTAATAACAGAAAGATCCTATGTAAAGAGATTATCTATAGGAAAAGCAATCGGATTAATTTTAGTAGCAGAACTTTTACATGCTTTAATGTCGGCAATATTTATAGTATTTACTGAAGGTATTGCAGGTAATTTAAGTGAAGTTCAATATATGTGGTTTGAATTGATTACTACAGGTATAATACTGAGATTTATAGCTACGATGATAGTAATTAATATGTACACTCAACATCATAATGAAGAGTTTAAAGGTAAAAAATTAAAAATTAATTATAAAGATTATATATTAGCTATAGTTATAATGATATCTTATATATTAATTACATATGGGATAATAGATGAAATATTATTTTCATTACCAATGTTAATTCCTGATGAGTTAGTTAATATTATGATTGAAGAATATGAAAAAATGACACCAGCAATTAATTTTGTTAGTACAGTTTTATGTGCTGCATTTTTTGAAGAGATAGTTTTTAGAGGGTTAGTATTAAAAGGATTATTAAATCGATATAGTCCTAAAAAAGCTATTATATACTCAGCTATAGCATTTGGAGTAATTCATTTAAATTTACCACAAGGATTAAATGCTTTTGCAATTGGATTAGTTTTTGGAATAATATATTATTACACAAGATCATTACCACTTTGTATGGCAATGCATGCAACAAATAATTTCTTGGTTGATTTTATAATAGTACCAGATAATTTTATGGTTAAAATAGCTTTATACATAATAATTCCAATAGTAGGAGTATTATTATTTAGATTTTGTTCAATGAAGTTAAATTTAAGACAGAGAGCAATAGATGAAGATATAATTTTATAATTTTTATTTTATGTGGATTTCAATTTTAATATTCAAGTGAGGCTGTATCATATTTTTTGATACAGTCTTAATTTATATAAAAAATAAATTAATTAATGACTAGGTAATTAGAGAAGGGTTAATAATTATTAATAATAAGGAGTATTAATATATTTTAATAGTTATACAAAATAGTTTATAATATAGATATTATAAAAAGAAAATAAATTATAGATGAGGCTTCATAAGTAGGTAAATAAATGAATGATATTTTTATAAATTTAGAGAAGTATTTTGGATATAAACAATTTAAAGAAGGTCAATACGAACTTATAAGTAGTATTTTAAATAAAAGAGATGTTTTAGCTATTTTGCCAACAGGGGGAGGAAAGTCTCTTTGTTATCAACTTCCAGGAGTAATGCTTTCTGGAATTACTATAGTTATTTCACCTCTTATTTCTCTTATGAAGGATCAAGTTGATAATATAAATCAAGCTGGTATAAACTCGGATTTTATTAATAGTACTAAGAAAATAACTGAAATAAATGAAATTATAGATAAGTGCTATAACAATGAAATAAAACTACTGTATATTGCACCAGAGAGGTTAGAAAATGAAAAGTTTATAAATAGGTTAAGAGGGCTTAGAATTTCTCAAGTAGCAGTGGATGAAGCTCACTGTATTTCTATGTGGGGACATGATTTTAGACCTAGCTATAGAAAAATACTTCCATTTATAAATAGTTTAAGAAGTAAACCAGTTGTATCTGCATTTACAGGCACAGCTACGAAGGAAGTAAAAAAAGACATATTAGAATTACTTGGATTATCAAATCCATATACATATACACTTAGTGCAAATAGACCTAACTTAGAAATAAATGTACTAAAAGAAGAGGATAAACTAGAATTTATAAAAGATAAGATTAAAGAGTATGAAGAGGAATCAGGAATAATATATTGTTTAACTAGAAAAGAAGTTGAATGGATGTATGGATATTTAAGAGAACTTGGTTATAGTGTTTGTAAATATCATGGTGGATTAAAGGATGAGGAAAAAGAAGATTTCCAAGAAAGATTCTTAAGTGATGAAATAAATGTAATGATAGCAACTAATGCATTTGGAATGGGTATAGATAAGTCTAATATTAGATATATTATTCATGCTTCAATACCTAAAAATTTAGAATGTTATTATCAAGAAATAGGTAGAGCAGGACGTGATGGCGAAAGAGCGTGGTGTTATTTACTTTATTCTAGAGATGATATTAGAAATGTTGAATATATGCTAAGTTCAACTACAACAATGAGTAGAATGCCTATTGAACTAAAAAAACTACAAGGTATGGTAGATTTTTGTGAAGAAGAAGGGTGCTATAGGAGTAATATTCTAAAATACTTTGGAGAAGAAAATAGTCAGGATTATTGTAATAGTTGCAGTAATTGCTATAAAGATGAGAGTATTAGGGATTATACAATAGAAGCACAGAAAATACTTTCATGTGTGTATAGAACAAGAGAGAGTTTTGGAATATCAGTTTTAATAGATGTATTAAGAGGGTTTACAGGACCTAAAATTAATCAGTATAAATTAAATACATTATCTACATATGGAATTATGAAAGAATATAATTCTAAGTTTATTAGAGATATAATAAAAACATTAGTAGATTTAGGTTACGTAAGCTTAAAGGAAGGAACGTACTCTATGCTTAAATTAAATGAGAGAAGTTACAAGGTGCTAAAGGGAAAAGAAAAAGTACTTTGTAAGTTATCAGCTAATGTTGAAGAAAAGGTAATAAATAAAGATTTATTTGATAAATTAAGATTATGGAGAAAGTCAGTAGCTTTTAAAGAACAAACAAAACCATATATTATTTGTTCAGACTCAACTCTTATTGAACTTGCAAACATAATGCCAAAAACTAAGGAAGAATTGTTTGAAATAAGAGGAATGGGAGAAAAGAAGGTTTCAAAATATGGAGATGAGATACTAAATATAATATCATCCTAGAATAACTACATAAAATAAACATAATGTATTGATACAAATGATGATAGAAGGACTTGATATTTTTATGGTAAGAGTATTAATAAATATGGAAAAATAAATTGGAAAAAATTGAAATGTGCTAAAAAGAAGAGTAAAATAAAAGTACAAGTTAATAGATGCTAGGGGTGCCGTTAATGGCTGAGAGGAATTTATAATTCTAACTCTTAGGCATATGAAAATAAATAATAGGCTAGCATACTGGTCTATTATTTATTTGATTGTGCCATATCACCTGATTTAGGTAATTCTAACGAAGGGAAGCGATAATTATTAAATTTATAATAGCCAATTATATATTTTAATATTTAAAAGCCTAGCAGATTTTATATTTGTTAGGCTTTTTTGTGCTTGAAATAATAGAAAAATAATTTCTTGTTATTAAATGGTATGTTATTTTGATGTTTATTCTTATTCTTATGAAAATACAAATAAAAAAGGAGGGATTGAATTGATACTAAATGGTAAAAATGTTGAATTAGAAAATGAAATTACTATAGATGAATTATTATCGATATATAAAATTGATAATTCTAGAGTTGTGGTTGAACTTAATATGGAGATTATATCTAAAGATGATTATAAAAAAATAAAGGTTAAGTCTAAAGATACAATTGAGGTTATTTCATTTGTTGGAGGGGGCTAAGTTTATGAATATGGATAATGAATTAATTGAATCAATGGTATCTAGGCATACACCAGGTGTTTATGAAAAGGTTAGTAATATTAAGGTTGGAATAGCAGGGGCAGGTGGTATTGGATCGAATGTTGCAGTTTCTTTATCAAGACTTGGAATCGGAGAAATAACTGTAGTAGATTTTGATACTGTTGAGGCTTCTAATTTAAATAGGCAGCAATATTTTATTGAGGATATAGGTAAGTATAAAGTAAATGCATTAAAAGATATTATAAAAAGAATTAATCCATTTATAAGAGTGAATGCAATTGTAGCTAAGATAGATTCAGAAAATGTGAATGATTATTTTAAAGATGTGGATATAATTATAGAAGCTTTTGATGGGGCTGAGAATAAAGCAATGATAAGTAATTATGTTCTTACTAAAATGAGAGACAAGTATTTAGTTGCATCATCAGGGATGGCAGGGTATAGTTCTTCAAATATAATTACAACAAAAAAAATAAGAGATAAGTTTTATTTATGTGGTGACTTCGTAAATGAAGTCAATGATGAATCAGGGGTAATGGCTCCTAGGGTATTAATTTGTGCAAATCATATGGCTAATATGGTACTAAGAATAATTATGGGACAGAAGGAGATTGAGTAAAATGAGTGATAAGTTAATAATTGGTGGAGTTGAATTAAGCAATAGATTATTTGTTGGAACAGGGAAGTATCCTTCAAATAAATTAATTAAAGATGTTTTAGAAAATAGTGGGTCAGAGGTAATTACCTTGGCAATAAGAAGAGTTGATTTAGATAATAAGGAAGAAGATATTCTAAGCAATATTCCTAAGAATGTTATACTTCTTCCAAATACATCAGGAGCAACTAATGCAGAAGAAGCAATAAGAATAGCTAGGATTGCAAGGGCAATGGGGTGTGGAAATTGGATTAAGATAGAAGTTATATCAGATTCAAAATATCTATTACCTGATAATGAAGAAACTATAAAAGCAACAAAGGTACTAGCTGATGAAGGGTTTATAGTTTTACCATATATGTGTCCAGATCTTTATGCAGGTAGAAGGCTAATTGAAGCTGGTGCAGCGGCAGTTATGCCACTTGGAGCTCCTATTGGTAGTAATAGAGGTTTAAAAACTAAAGAACTTATTCAAATTATGATAGATGAATTAGATATCCCAATTATAGTTGATGCAGGAATTGGTAAGCCATCACAAGCTATGGAAGCTATGGAGATGGGCGCGGCAGCATGTTTAGTTAATACTGCTATAGCATCATCAAAAGATCCAAAAGGAATGGCTAGAGCATTTAAGTTAGCTGTTGAAGGTGGAAGACTTGGATACCTTTCTAAATTTGGTGGGGTATCAGAAGAAGCAAATGCTTCATCACCATTAACAGGATTTTTAAAGTAGGTGTATGATATGAGTTTTTATGATGTAATAGAAAAATATAGAGGTTTTGATTTTAAATCATATTTTGAAAATGTAACTAGAGATGATGTTGAAAGAAGTATTAAGTCTAATAATTTAACAGAAGAGGATTTATTAAATATATTATCACCAAAAGCTGAGGAGTTTTTAGAAGATATGGCTCAAAAGGCTAGAGATTACACATTAAAGTATTCAGGTAGAACAATACTTTTATATACTCCAATGTATATATCAAATTATTGTGTAAATAAATGTGCTTACTGTGGATATAATGTTGAAAATAAAATCCACAGAAAGAAATTAACTTTAGAAGAGGTAAGAAATGAAGGTAAGGCAATATCAGATGAAGGCTTTAAACATTTATTACTATTAACTGGTGAAAGTGAATACCATAGTCCTGTAAATTATATTGCAGATAGTGTAAGAGAATTAAAAGAGTATTTCCCATCTATATCAATAGAAGTTTATCCAATGACTACAGAAGGATACAAAGAAGTAGTTGATGCTGGAGTTGAAGGTTTAACAGTTTATCAAGAAACTTATAATGAAGAAGTATATGACAAAGTTCATTTAAGTGGACCAAAGAAAAACTTTAAAAATAGATTAGATGCACCAGAAAGAGGATTAAAAGCTGGGATGAGAAGTATTGGATTAGGTGCATTACTTGGACTTTCAGATTTTAGAGAAGATGCATTTTTTGTTGCTATGCATGGTAAGTATTTACTTAAAAAGTATCCACATGTAGAACTATCCTTTGGACCACCAAGAATAAGACCTTGTGTTGGAGGATTAGAAGATATTAAAGAGGTAACAGATAGAAATCTAGTACAAGTTATGTTAGCTTATAAATTATTTTATCCTCAAGGGGGATTAAACATTACAACAAGAGAAGATAATGAACTAAGAAAATCATTAATTCCACTTGGAGTAACTAAAATGAGTGCAGGAGTATCTACAGAGGTTGGTGGTAGAACTTTAAATGATTTTGGAGAAGCACAATTTAATATTAGTGATGAGAGTACTACAGAAGAAGTAAAAGAACTAATAAAAGAATGTGGATATCAACCAATATTTAAAGATTGGGTAAGGTTATAAAATGGTATATTTAATAACTAATAGGAGCTTAGCATCAGAAGATAGGTATTTAGAAGTAATAAAAAAAGCTTCATACGACAGAGTTGAAAATATAATACTTAGAGAAAAAGATTTATCAGATGAAGAATTCAAAGAATTATATTATAAAGTTAAGAAGTTAATAAATCCTAAATGTAACCTCATAATTAATTCTAAAATAAATGTATTTAATAAAGTTGGAGAAAAAATAATTCACTTACCATTTAAAGATTTCATGGAATATGAAATTCCAACTGGAGTTAAGGTTGGTGTTTCTGTTCATACGTTAGAAGCGGGAATAGAAGCATCAAAGAAAGGTGCAGAATATATTTTAGCATCTCATATTTATGAAACTAAATGCAAAGAAGGATTAAAGCCAAAAGGCATAGAGTTTATAAAAGAATTAAAAGAAAAAGTAGATTGCAAAATAATAGCACTAGGTGGAATTAATAAAATTAACTGTAAGGAAGTTATTGAAGCAGGTGCAGATGGTATTGCATTAATGTCATACTTCTTTAAATAAAAATAAACGATGAAGTAAATCAACAGTGATTTACTTCATCGTTTATTTATTTAAAAAAAATTTATTTTAAGTGATTAAAGCTTGTACATTGTGTCCATACTATAAGTATAGTAATAAATTAATGGGGTGGATGTAATGGAATTAAGAGAAATAGAATCAATTAAAATAACTAATAGTCCATGTGGAAATTGTTATGGTAATACAGAATCATTAGAGTTAAATGAACTAGGTGAGATTAATCATAATTATTACAATTATTCAGGTAATAAAGTAGTAAAGAATATTGATTATAAAGTTTCAGAACATGATATGAAAAGACTTTTTAAATATGCATTAAATCATGTTGAAGTAGATAAGTGGGAGTCTTGTTACAATGATGAAGTAACAAATGGCCACAAGTGGGAATTTGAAGTAAGATACTCAGATAATAATACAAGCAAGATATTAGGAAATGCAGGGGTTCCCCCTAAAGCTAATAAATTAATACAAGGAATTTTATCCTTGACTAATTTTAAAGCCGATCCTTGGATTTTTTAATAGGAATAATATAGATTCCAATAGGATTAGATAAAAAGTAATAAAAGTTTGTAATCCTAAAATAATAGTCAATTATTAATTGAAAGCTAGAGATAGTAAATTATCTTTAATTTTCAAATTAGTAGTTGATTATTATTTTTTTACGCAAAATTTAATATTTTAAGAGAAAAATTAAAAAAGCTGAGTTAATATTCTGAAAATTCTTTGGATATAGGTTGAAAATGTGGTAAAATTATCTATAAAGGCATACGTAATAAAATTAGGGGGCTATTTTATGAACTTAAGAAAAGTTGATCACATAACTATTAAAAGTACAGACTATGAAAAAACTAAGACTTTTTATAAAGAATTAGGTTTCAAAATAGTTAAAGAACGCTATTTAGATAAGCAAAAAAGGCATGAGTTAAGTTTAAAACTTGGGGATAGTGAAATTGAAATAGTTGCATATCCAGAAAAGGAAGAAATGATTGAGGGCATAAATTTACATGGATTATCACATTTGTCTATTGAAGTAGGTAATGTAGATGATGTAGTTAAAGAACTAAGAATAAAGGGTGTAGAAGTTGAAGATGTTAAATTAGATGAAGAAACAGCAAAGAAATATACATTCTTTAAAGATCCAGATGGAATGTGGATAGAGTTGTATGAAGTTAGCATTTGGGAATATGCAACTCAAAACCAATATTTATAAGTAAGTATCATAATAAATACCAATAAAAAATGGGTGTAATAAAATGATTTTTCATTTTATTACACCCATTTTTAATTAAGAATGTAAAATTTAAAATTAAGGAGGTAATTCCAAAGGAATTACTAAAATATAATATTATTTCAGAAACTCACCAAGGAGTTTCTTCCATCATTTTAAATTCTCAATTCTCAATTTTAAATTACTTAGGTAATGCTAATGATCCATCAGGAATCATATCTTTCTTCTTCATTAGTGTGTAGATTACATAAGAGATAACTCCAGGGATAATTACACATCCTACTATAAAACCAAGAATTAAAGCTTTTGGTCCTTGAGTAGATAAGATGTTAAGCGGAGCAACAAATGAACATAATCCCATACCAGCGATTGATGTTTCAGCTGTTAAACCAAATCCAATAACAGCTATTGGAGCTGCTATTATAGAAGCTATTAGTGGTGGAACCATAACTTTTAAGTTCTTAGTAACATTAGGTAATTGAACCTTAGGTGTACATAAGAATATAGCCATTAAACCACCCATATCATTTTCTTTATAAGACATAATAGTAAATCCAATGAACATTGCAGTACAACCAACTAATGCAGCAGCAGATGCTTCACCATTTAATGATAATGCAACAGCTAATGCAACTGAAGATGCCGGAGACATAATTAAAATACCCCAAAGTACAGCAATTACAATTGATGATAATAATAAGTTAGACTCAGTAGCACCAGTAATTATAGCACCAACTTGATTTAATATTGGAGTAATAACTCCAGATGCGTAGAATCCAAATAATCCACCTACTAAAACAGCAGCGAAAGGAACTAACATCATATCAAGCTTAGTTTTACCAGAAATCTTCTTTCCAACGTAAGTAGCAACAATACCTGCTAAAACAGCACCAACAGGTTCTCCACCTTTAATCATGATTCCTGTTGCAGTAATAGTCATTGCAGCAGCACCAAGAGTAGAAGCAGCCATAGCTGAGAATATTGTTAAAGAATTTGCTCCTAATGCAAAAGCAATACCAACACCTATTCCTGGAGCCATTAATGTTTTAGTAACAGTTCCAATTGTGATTAAAATATCTAATCCCATCATTTTTCCTAGGTTTTCTAAAAGAATACCTATTCCAAGTGTAACAAAGATACCTTGAGCAAGTCCCGCAGAACCTTTGAAAACTCTATCCATAATATAATCTTTTTTATTCATTATTATTTACTCCTCTTTTGTTAAGAATTGATTAGTATCCGATTGTACTCATGTATTCTCTTAAAACGTTGTTTGATTTTCTAAACTTGTCCATTTCAGATTCAGTCATATCAATTTCAACGATTTGTTCAGCTCCATTCTTACCGATAACAGTAGGAACTCCTGAATATACATTGTTTTCGTTGTACTCACCTTCAAGTAAAGTAGAAACAGGTAATATTTTCTTTTCATCATGGAATATTGATTTAATAATTCCAACTACGCAAGAAGCTATACCATAGTAAGTAGTTCCTTTTCTTTCGTATATTTCCCAACCAGCTCTAGCTGTTTTATAAACTATATTATCTAAATCTATATCTTTCATGTCTTCATTTTCTTGCATTAATTTTAAGAATGGTTTACCAGCAACACTAACGTTTGACCATGGAACCATTTGTGAATCTCCATGTTCTCCCATTGAGTAAGCATGAATTGATCTAACATCAATTCCACCTAAATGCTCTGATAAGAAGTTCTTTAATCTTGAAGAATCTATTGTTGTACCAGTACCAATTACCTTATTCTTTGGTAATCCTGAAAGCTTCCATATATGGTAAGCAATAATATCAACTGGGTTAGAAGCTACTATAAAGAATCCATCAAAACCAGATTTCATTATAGGTTCTACTATTGATTTACATATGTTTGCACTTACGCCTAAAGTATCAAGTCTAGTTTGTCCAGGTTTTGGAGCAGCACCAGCAGTTATGATAACTATGTCAACATCAGAACAATCTGCATAAGAACCATTTCTTACTTTAGTTCTTTGAGACATAAATTCAACACCATGAGTTAAATCCCATGCTTCACCTTTTGCTTTTTCATCATTTATATCTATCATAAGTAACTCATCACATACACATTGGTTAACTAAAGCAAATCCACAACTTGAACCAACTAGTCCAGTTCCAACGATAGCGATTTTTCTTGATTTTATACTCATATATAATTCCTCCTAATTTGTAAATTCAAAACTCTATGGCATTATGGTACTATAACTTTGTTAAAAAAACAACAATATTCGACAAGGATATAATATGAGAATTGTTTAAATGATATTAAATAACAGGTATTAATGATATAAAGTTAAATTAGACTATATTTTAATAAAAAAATAACAATGTAACTCAATAAAAAATGTGCAATTGCGTTTGTTATTTATTTAACTTTGATTGTGTTGATAATAGAGAATAGTAGAAGGTAATTTATCATATAAATTAAAAAACAATAATAGATTTTCATTGAAAAGTGGTGCGTTTGTATTACTTTTCAAAATTATTTTAATAGGATTCACATCATTTTTAAATTTATAAGTCATAAGTAATTAAGAAATTTAATATATTTTAGTATAAAGGGGGGAGTATATATGAACTTCAAAGAATTTATTCAAAATGATAGAGAGAGTGCTAGCAAGACGAAGTTTAAAGGGACTTTCTTAGAATATTTAGAACTTGTAAAGGAAAATCCTGATATAGCTAAGCTATCGCATAAGCGTATGTATGACATGATCTTAAGCAAAGGTGTAGAAACTCTTAATCCAGATGAAAATGCAAGAGTAAGAAAAATATATGGAAATGATGTGATTAGAAAATATGGTTTCTTCAAAGATGATTTTTATGGAATTGATAAAATAATCATGAAAATGGTTAATTACTTCCATTCAGCATCAATGAAAGGTGAAGAAGCAAGACAAGTTTTATACCTAGTTGGACCAGTTGGTGCAGGTAAATCATCATTAGTTGACTCTTTAAAGAAAGCACTAGTTGATTGCGATCCAATATATTCATTACAAGGATGTCCAATGCATGAAGAGCCATTACATCTTATTCCAAGACATTTAAGGCCTCAATTTGAGGAATTACTTGGCTCTGAAATAGAAGGTGATTTATGTCCTGTTTGTAAGTACAGATTAATGAATGAGTTTGGTGGAAAGTATGAAGATTTCCCAGTTGAAACAAAGACTTTCTCAATTCGTTCAAGAAAAGGTATTGGAGTTGTTCCTCCAGTAGACCCTAATAATCAAGATACTTCAATATTAACAGGAGCAATTGACATCTCTAAGATGGATATGTATCCAGAAGATGATCCAAGAATTTTCTCTCTAAATGGGGCTTTTAACGTTGGTAATAGAGGGTTAGTTGAATTTATAGAAGTATTTAAAAATGATGTTGAATATCTACACACTATTATTACAGCAACTCAAGAAAAATCAGTTCCTTCTCCAGGAAAAGGATCAATGATTTATTTTGATGGATTAATAATTGCCCATTCAAATGAAGCAGAATGGAATAAGTTTAAGTCAGACCACACTAACGAAGCTATCTTAGATAGAATTGTTAAGGTTGAGGTTCCATATTGTTTAGAATTAGATGAGGAAGTTAAAATCTATGAAAAGATTTTAGGTAAGAGTAAATTTAAAGCTCATATTGCACCACATACAATTGAAGTTGCAGCTATGTTTGCAATACTTACTAGATTGGCACCATCTGCAAAGATTGATCCAATTACTAAACTTAAAATTTATAATGGTGAAGAAATTGTTGAAAAGGGAACAACTAAGAGAATTGATATCTTAGAGCTTAGAGAAGAAGCTGGTCCTTATGAAGGCATGAAAGGAATTTCAACTAGATTTATTATAAAAGCAATTGATAATGCTCTTTCAAATTCTGAGCACAATTGTATTAATCCGTTAAGTATTATGGAAAGTATAATAAAATCAGTTAAGGAAATGGATATATCAGCAGAAGATAAAAAGAAATATCTTGGATTTATTCAAGATACAATTAGAAAAGAATATAACAAGATACTTGAAAGAGAAATAACAAAGGCATTTATTCATTCATTCAAAGAGCAAGCTGAAAGCTTATTCAATAACTATATTGATAATGCAGAAGCTTTTGTTAATAAGAGTAAAATCAAGGATATTTCAACTGGTGAAGAATTAAATCCAGATGAAGATTTCATGAGATCAATAGAAGAGCAAATAGGAGTTTCAGATGCATCAAGCAAAGGATTCAGAGCAGATGTTACTTCATACATGTTCTATTTAGTAAGAAATGGTGGTCAAATTGATTACAAATCTTACGAACCATTAAAAGAAGCTATAGAAAAGAAACTTATGGCATCAGTTAAGGATTTATCAAGAATTATTACTAAGTCAAGGGTTAGAGATAAGGAACAAGCAGAGAAATATAGCACAATGGTTGAAGAAATGCAAAAGAACGGATATTGCCTACATTGCTGTGATGTTACTCTTAAATATGCAGCAAACAACCTATGGAAGGATTGATAGACAATGGCAATCTTTAGAGATAGCAGTGATAATCCATTAGAACATGATAGATCCATAGAGGATAGAAGAAGGCATAGGCAATTAGTAGAAAAATCTATAAAAGAAAACTTAGGTGATATTCTATCAGAAGAAAGTATAATTGGTGAAACTAAAAATAAAAAGTTTAAGATTCCAATTAGAGGAATAAAAGAATATCAATTTGTATATGGCAGAAATAATAAAGGTGTGGCTACTGGTACTGGTGAAGAGAAAAGAGGCGATAAGCTTGGAAACTCTGAAGGTAAACCTAAAAATGGTAACCAAGGTGCTGGTAATAATCCTGGTGATGATATTTATGAAACAGAGATTACCTTAGAAGAGCTTATGGATTATATTATTGAAGATTTAGACCTACCTAACTTAGATAGGAAGAAGTATTCAGAAATAATAACTGAAAGCTCAGGTAGACGATGTGGATATCAAAGACATGGTATAAATCCAAGACTTGCAAAGAAAAAAACTGTTATGTCTAAGATGGCAAGAATGCAAGGTAAAAAAAGAGCATTAAAAGAGTTTGGGGAAGATGATGAAATCGAGAGATTTCCATTTAGAGAAGAAGATCTTAGATATCATAGAGTTAAAAAGAAACCTAAACGAGAAAGTAATGCTGTAATGATATTTATAATGGACGTTTCAGGTTCTATGGATAGTACTAAAAAGTATTTAGCAAGATCATTTTTCTTTGTATTATCAAGATTTATAAGAAGAAAATATAATAATATTGCTTTTGAGTTTGTATCTCACACCACTGTTGCAAAGCAAGTAAGTGAGTATGAATTCTTCCATAAAGCAGAATCTGGTGGAACGTATATATCAAGTGGGTTAAATGTAGCACTTGATATTATAAAAGAAAAGTACCCACCAGATTCATGGAATATATATCCTTTCTATGCTTCTGATGGTGATAACTGGAGTGAAGATAATGAAAGGGCTATGAAGGCAGTAAATGAACTTTGTGATATGAGTAATTTATTTGGATATGCAGAATTACTGCCATCAACATATTCAACAACAATGTATTACAGGTTTAATAAGGAAATAGCTCATAAAAACTTTGCATCTGTAATTGTTAAAGAAAAGAAGGATTTATGGGAAGCATTAAAAGTAATGCTTAGCAAGGAGTTAAAGGAGGAGTAAAAGTGGAATACAATCTCAGAGATTTAGAAGAATGGAACGAGGTTATCGAGGAAAAAGCTAAAGAACTTGGATTAGACTTTTACCCTCAAGAGTTCGAAGTTATAGGGTTTAATGAAATGTTAGGATATGAGGCATATGTAGGTATGCCTTCTAAATATCCTCATTGGAGTTATGGTAAGTCATATGAAAAAAATAGAACTCTATATTCATTAAATCTAACAGGATTACCATATGAACTGGTTATAAACACAAATCCCTGCTTAGCTTATTTAATGAGAGAAAACACCTTGTTATTGCAAGTACTTACAATGGCACATGTATATGGGCATAATGATTTCTTTAAGAATAATAGATTGTTTAAAGAAGGAACTAGAGCTGATTATACTATTGAAATGTTTAAGTTAGATGGAGAAATAATAAGGAATTATATCAATAACTCTGGTATAGGTTATGAGAGAGTTGAAAAAATATTAGATGCTGCTCATGCATTAAGATTCCAAGTACCAAGAGTTGTTGGGGTAAAAGAACTTTCTCAAAGTGAAATAAGAGAAGGTATATTAAATGATTATAATAATAAGCTTGATAATAGAAATATTTTAGATTCAGATGTAAAAGTAGAACTTCCTGATCTTTCAAAAATACCGTTAGAACCAGTTGATGATGTTTTAGGTTTTATAATTCAATATTCATCACTTGAAGATTGGGAAAAGACTATTTTAAAAATTGTAAGAAGAGAAAGCCTATACTTTATGCCTCAAATAGAGACAAAGATAATGAATGAAGGTTGGGCAAGTTTTTGGCATTACAATACATTGAAAGAATTAGATTTACCTACAGGAATGCATGTGGAATTTTTAAAACGTCATAATGATGTTGTTGCTCCACATGTTGGTGGTTTAAATCCATATTATATAGGCTTTAAAATTTTTGAAGACCTAGATAAGAGATATGGTAGAGATAAGATATTTGAAGTTAGAGCTACTGAAAGAGATAATTCTTTCTTAAGAAGATATTTAACTAAAGAGTTATGTGAAGAATTAAATCTATTCCAATATGGTAAGAAGAGTTTTGAGTTTGTTATCGAAGAGGTATCAGATGAAGATGGTTGGAAAAAAATCAGAGATGGAATAGCAAATGACTGTGGTCTTGGATCTATTCCATATATCAGGATTATTGATTTGAATAGAAGAGATTATACATTAACTCTTGAGCATGTTTTTGATGGAAGAGAATTAGAACTTTCTTATGCTAAAGAAACATTAAAATATCTAGGTACTCTATGGGGACACAAAGTTATTTTAAAAACTAAATCTAAGGATGGGCAAGTAGTTCAAATCACTTGTGATCAAGATAAAAAAATATTTGTAAATTAAAATACCTACACTCTTCGACTTATTTCCACGAGATGGAACAAAATAGTATTCCGTAGAATAATCTATTAATGGAATACTATCTAGGAGAAGACGATGGAATTTACTAAAAAAAAGAAGATATTAGCTTATGGTGTTTCAATAGGTCTTTTATTTGTAAATACAGGTAATGATACTATAAACTTTATATTATATGCACTATCAATGGTTCCGTTAGCTTTTATGCTTGGGGAAATTACATCTGATATATCAACATATATTGGTGAGAAAAAGGGTGGATTATTAACAGCAACTGTTGGTAATCTGCCAGAAATACTTATGAGTTTTTGGTCAATAAAGCTAGGTTTAATTCCTATGGTAAAAGCGGCTATAGTAGGATCTATTGTAAACAACATGTTATTAGTTCTTGGTATATCAATATTTATTGGTGGAATTAAATTTAAAGAACAAAAGTTTAATAGAAATATAGCAAAAACTAATTTTAAGATGCTACTGTTAGTAATATCTTCTATGGTAATTATGGAGTGCATTAATTCCTATGGAACTATATCAGAAAAGGTTCTTGTGAATATAAGTGTTGCTGTTTCAATATTACTTATAGTCATATATATATTAGGATTAGTATTTTCAATTTACACTCATAGTAGTTTATTTAATGAAGGTGAAATTAAGAAAACATCAGGAAAGTTATTTTGTAAGGAACTAGTATATTTATTTATAGAGTTAGCATTAATAACAGTAATAATTAATTTCGCTTCAGAGGCAGTTATTGGACATGCGTCTATTTTGATAAAACAATATAATATATCACAAACATTTATGGGGATTATATTAATTCCGTTACTAGGTAATATCGGAGAAAATATATCAGCTATTGTTTGTGCATATAAAAATAAGGTTAATATAAGTTTGGAAATAGCTGTAGGGTCAAGCTTGCAAATGGGGTTATTTGCAGCACCAGTGTTAGTATTAGCATCATTTATAATAGGAATACCAATGGCATTAGTATTTAGTATGCTTCATATAATTATAGTAGGAATAGCTATATTAGTAGCATATGCTGTTTTTGCGGATGGAAAGACCTATTGGTTTGAAGGGACGATTCTTATAGCGATTTATATAATAATTACAATTTGTTATTTCTTTGTAGTCTAAGGAGGGAGTAGATGGGGATAAATAAGTTAATTCAAGAACAAGGTGATGCCATGAATCTATTAACTAATATGTTAAAGACTCATGTTGATTCATATAGACTTTTAATAGCATCAGCTTCAGAGTTAAATAATATATATGAGGCTAGGTCTAGCCAAGTTAAGGTAGTGATTAAGAGAGCAGAAGCAATAGGTGAAATTATAGATGAAATTACAGAAATATTAGAAGAATGTGCACATCCATATTATCATTATTGTATTGAAAAGGGTAAAGCAATTTATTCTAAGACTCCATCAGATTTAATATTCACAGAAGTTACAAATGAGCTTTCATTTCAGAATTCTACAGTAAGACCTGATGAACAAGAGTAATAATAAAAAAATAGTAATTTTATATAAAAAATACTCATCAAAAATTTTGATGAGTATTTTTTATTAAAACTTTTTAAGTTGTATTGTTGATACCATTAAGTATGCTAAAACTAGCATAATAACAACTGGTATAAATACGCTCATTGTTAATTTGTATGTAAATAATACAAATACAGCAATTGCAGCACCAGTAATTGTTATTGGTATACCTGTAAATGTTCCACCAAATGATGTTGCATTATATCTAGCTAATCTATAGGCACCACATATTGGGAATGTAACTAAAACAGCAATTCCTAATATTCCATAAGGACCAAAATCCTTTAAGTTGTGAAGCATGTAAACTAAAATAGATGGTGCGACACCAAATGAAACTAAGTCAGCTAAAGAGTCAAGCTCTTTCCCTAAATCACTTTCTACCTGTAGATATCTTGCAATTCTTCCATCGTATCTATCAACTAAACCTGCAATTAAAATAAATAAGCTTGCATAAAGGTATTCGTGATTGTAAGTAGCTAAAATAGAAAAAATACCAAATGATAAGTTAATAAACGTAAATATATTTGGTAGTACACTTTTCTTCATAATATCACTCCTGAATTTTCCTGCTTTTATAAGTCAATATTATAGCACAAATAGGACAAGATATAAATGTTTTTAAAGAAACTATAAGAATATATTAAGATTTATAGTTAAAAAATATTAAGGGTCATTATTAAAAAAAATTAATGTTTGTACATAGTATGTTAATAGTAGGAGATGATTATTCATTAATAGTAATGGGAAAAATTGTGATATTATATTAAGTATATGATATAAGTTAGTCGACACTATAAATAAAGTTTGATATAATTTACTTTAGTATTCTTAGGAGGGTTATCCATGAGAAAGGTAAAATTAATTTACAATCCATTTTCGGGTGAAAATCAAATACTTCAAAAGTTAGACATTATTATAAAGTTGCATCAAGAGGCTGGGTACACAATTGTCCCATATAGAATTGAAGCAGATAAAGATATTGCAGCTGCATTTGAAGGAATAAAGGCTGCCGGATATAGTTATATACTAATAGCAGGTGGCGATGGAACTATTGATTCAGTTGTAAATGCTATGGCAAAAGAGGGAATATCATTACCAATAGCAATTCTACCTGTAGGAACAGCAAATGACTTTGGTAAGTTTTTAGGCATGCCTTCAGATGTTGAACAAGCGTGTAAGCAAATATTATCATCGCATGTTACTTCAGTAGATTTAGGATCTATAAATGATAAGTACTTTGTCAATGTTGCAAGTACCGGTTTATTCACAGATGTATCACAAAAGACAGATGTAAACCTTAAAAATACAATAGGTAAATTAGCCTATTATTTAAAAGGAATAGAGTCATTACCAAACTTTAGAAAACTAAAGATAAAAATAGATTCAAAAGAGCATCATTTTGATGATCAAATGTATTTCTTATTAGTATTTAATGGCCAAACAGCAGGAGGCTTTAAACTAGCAACACAATCAGATGCAACTGATGGTCTGTTAGATGTAATTATAATAAAAGCAGTTCCTATTATAGAATTAATACCATTATTTATTAAGATACTAAAAGGTGAACATTTAGATTCAAAAGATGTTATTTACTTTAAGACATCAGAATTAGATGTTGAATGTCATGAAGATATTGTTACAGATATTGATGGAGAAAAAGGTCCAGATTTCCCAATACATATTAAGTGTATTAAGGGTGGACTTAAGGTTCTTGGAGTTAAATAGTAAGAAGGGCAACCAAATGGTTGCCCTTTTATTTTGTTCTAATTCTTCATGAATTCTAATATTTATAAGTAATGGAGAAATAGAGGGGGAATAAAAATGATAGGCTTTACCTATGTATGTTTATTAATGGTTTTTATAGCATTTATTATTTACTTAATAAGAAATAATTTAAAGTTTTCACCAAAGAAGATAAAGTCATTTTTTACAATTGCATTAGTTGCTTTAGGTATAAGGTTTTTAGCTATGGGAGTTTGTATATTAATAGAGCAACAAGCTATAACATATGCAATTAAACCAATGATATTTTTGAACTTTTTTTCTATACCGCTTTTAGCACTAGGATGTTTTTATATATTTTTAAGAGATGATAAAAGAAAGTTTGATTACAATTTTATATTTTTAGGTATATTAATAGTTGCTTTTATTGCATTGATTAAATTTATACCTTTAGGGATACATATAAAGCAATATTTTGGATTTATAGTTACTATGGAAGAGCCTTTAATTCCATCTATTCTATACATGGTTATTTTAGCAAGTTTATGTGTTATTACATTGTATTATTTGGATAAGCCATTTTGTAATAAGGTGGGTATGAGGATGTTGCTTATTAGTGTTGCAATTGCAATTGCTGAGTTATTTATATTTTTAGGTGGAGTAAGAATTTATCCATATCCATTATTAGGAGAAGCATTTTTATTGATATCTACATTGATGGCAATTGGAACTTTTGATAAAAACTCTAAAATGATTATACTAAAAAAATAAGTTTGAATTTAAAAGTATAATATAGTAAAAGTTATTGCCTTTTTAGCATATTCTAATATAATATAGTATTGAAAGAAAATTTATTGATTAAGAGTTAGTAAATAGATACCGGATAAATAAGGGGTGAAAAAAATGGAGGGTGTCCCTCAGAGTAGTAATTTAATAAAATTTAATATTAGGAGATTAGAGGAGACATTTTTCATATTTATGTAGTATCTCCTCTAAGAAGGAGGAAGCTATATGAAGAAGTTATCAGTATTTTTATATACTAGTATTCTAGGAAAGAAGATATATGATGAATTTGATGAAGTACTTGGGGAGCTTAGAGATATTTACGTGACAACGGATGAAGGTTACCCAAGAATTATAGGCTACAAAGTTAGAAGAGATGGTTCTATATTCCATTATGAGTTTAGAACTATTAATTTTTACCAAGATGATAATAGGGTAAAAATAATGACTAGAGGTAGTAAAGAAATACTTCCAAGAACATATTCATATCTGTTATCTAGACATCTTTTAGATAGAAATATAGTAGACATCAATGGAAAACAAGTTGTTAGAGTTGATGATCTAAGATTAGCAGAAATTGCAGGAGAGTACAGGGTTGTAGCGGTTGAAACAGGTCCATTAGCTAAGTTTAGAAGAATGGGATGTGCCAATGTAGGTAAATTCCTTTATAAGCTTTTAAATAAAGATTATGAGGATAAGGTTTTAATGTGGGATGATGTTGAGTCATTAGAAATGGTTAATGACAGTTTGAAAATATCAGTACCATACAAAAAACTTTCAACAATGCATCCAGCGGATATTGCAGATATTTTAGAAGGACTAGATTCAACATCAAGAAAACAAGTATTTGAATCCTTAGATGAGGATTTAGCATCTGATACACTTGAAGAAATAGATCCAGAATACAAGGGAACTATCATCAAGGAATTAAGTGAAGTAAAGGCTGCTGAACTACTAGAAAATATGCCATCAGATGAGATAGCAGACTTACTAGATGATTTAAGTGATGAAGAGAGAGAAAAGATTCTTGTAAATTTAGAAAAAGAGGATGCAGAAGAAGTAAAAGAACTTTTAAAATATGATGATGAAACTGTAGGTAGTATAATGAGTGTTGATTTTATATCATTCAACTTAAATGTTACTATGAGTGAAATTCTAGAAATAATAAGAGAGATTCAGCCTGAAGAGGAAGAATTATTAAGTATATATATAACAGATGAGTCGGAAAAAATATTAGGTTGTATATCATTAAGACAATTAATATTAGCTTCACCAGAACTTAAAGCAAAAGAAGTTATGGATGATAATATAAATTATATTAGACATTCAGAAGAAATAAACGAAGCTGTTGAAATGATTGCTAAGTATGATTTATTATCATTACCAGTTGTAGATGATGATGATTTACTTGTTGGAGTAGTAAGTGCTCATGATTTAATAGATGAGGAATTATATCCATTATGGAAAAAGAAAAATAGATAATTTTAAAAATGGTCATTATAAAATGATCATTTTTTTTGTTAAAAATAATAAAAAGCATTGACATTTTATGTATGTAGCATATAATGAAATTATAGTATAGTAAATTAGTCTGAATTAAAAGCTATGAAAAAGGAAAGTAGTATAATGGATGGTTACAGAGAGAAAAGCAAGCTGAGAGCTTTTTACCAAGAACTTATATGAAGTGCCCTTTGGAGCTTATACCTGAAATTTATAGTAAGGTAATACGGGTTCTCCCGTTATAGAGATTGGGTATAATAGTGTACCTTTAATTAAAGTGAGATTATTTAATAATCGAATTTAGAGTGGAACAACGAAGTGACTTCGTCTCTATTAGAGATGAGGTTTTTTTATACCCTAAAACAATTAGAGATTAAAATAATAGGAGGATTTATTTATGATTTATCAAGGAGTTTTAGATTTAATAGGGAGTACACCAATTGTTAAGTTAAATAGATTAGCAAATGAAAATATGGCAGATGTATATATTAAATTGGAAAAATCAAATCCAGGTGGAAGTATAAAGGATAGAGCTGCACTTGGAATGATAGAAGTAGCAGAAAGAGAAGGAATACTAAAAGTTGGAGATACAATAGTTGAACCAACTAGTGGAAATACAGGTATAGCTTTAGCTATGATAGGAAGACTAAAAGGTTATAGAGTTGTGATTGTAATGCCTGATACAATGAGTAAAGAAAGAAGGTCATTAATTTCAGCTTATGGCGCAGAACTTATTTTAACAGAAGGCAGCAAAGGAATGAAAGGTGCTATTGATAAGGCAGAAAGTTTAGTTCAGGAAAAAGGATACTTTATGCCACAACAATTTGAAAATCCATCTAATGCATTGAAACATTATGAAACTACAGCAGAAGAAATTTTTGATGATATTCCAGATTTAGATGTATTTATAGCAGGGGTAGGAACAGCAGGAACAATAACTGGTGTTGGAGAAAAATTAAAAGAAAAAAATTCTAATATAAAAATTGTAGGAGTAGAACCATCTGCATCACCAGTACTTAATGGTGGAGAGCCAGGACCACATAAACTTCAGGGGATAGGCGCAGGTTTTATACCTGGAATTTATAAGTCAGAAGTAGTTGATGAAGTTGTTACTGTATCAAATAATAATGCATTAACTATGACAAAAGAGGTAGCTGTAGTTGAAGGTTTATTAGTTGGTATAACTTCTGGAGCAGCTGTATATGCAGCCTTAGAAATAGCTAAAAAGCTTGGAAAAGGTAAAAAAGTTCTAGCTATAGCACCAGATGGTGGCGAAAAGTATATTTCAACAGGAATATTTCAATAATAAGTTATAATAGATAGCTATTTAAACAGAATAAAAGTGGGGATAAAATATGTTTAAGAATTTAAGATATGATATACAAAGAATTTTAGAAAATGACCCAGCTGCAAGATCTAAGTTTGAAGTATTTCTTTTATATCCAAGCATACATGCATTAATATGCTATAGAATAAGTCATAGGTTATTTAATAGAAAATGGTTCTTTTTATCTAGACTTATATCACAGTTAGCTAGATTTTTTACAGGTATAGAAATTCACCCTGGGGCAACCATAGGTAAAGGTCTATTTATTGATCATGGTATGGGTGTTGTAATAGGAGAAACTGCAATAGTTGGTGATGATGTAACTATATATCATCAAGTAACTTTAGGTGGAACAGGAAAAGAAAAAGGTAAGAGGCATCCAACTGTAGGAGATAGAGTTATAATAGGAGCTGGGGCAAAAATTTTAGGACCAATCGTTATTGGAAGTGAAGCTAAAATTGGAGCTAATGCAGTTGTTATAAGTGATGTTCCAGATGGAGCTACAGCTGTTGGTGGACCAGCAAGAACTATTATAAGAAGAGCAAAAGAGTCTATAATAGAAGTGAAAGATAAGAGTGGAAAAAAAGTAAAGATATATAATGATTATATAATTTAAATTGAGGTTACAATGAGTGAGAAAAAATTGATAGAAGATTTTATTAAAAATTTAGGTCTAGATGAGTTTGGAATTATAAAGTGTAGAGAATTTAATGAGCTTAGACCATATTTAGAAGATAGGAAATCTAAAAAATTATTTAATGAATTTGAAGAACAAGATATAAATCTCAAAGTAAATCCAAATGAATATATGAATGAGGGAAAGTCTATTATATCAATAGCCTTTCCTTATATTCATTCAGAAGATATCATTGATAATGGATTTTCGTTATATACAAGAGGTATGGATTACCATAGAGTTGTTAAATTATATCTAAATAAAATTTGTGAATATATAAATCAACTTGGTGGAAAAGCTATTCCTTTAGTAGATAGCAATGTATTACCAGAGAGATATATAGCATATATAGCAGGTGTTGGATTTGCAGGTAAAAACAATATGATAATAACAAAAAAATATGGTTCTTATGTTTTTCTTGGAGAAATAATCACGGATTTAGAAATATATAATGATGATAAGAGAAGTATTGAAGATATATTTAAATTTAGTGAATGTGGAGAATGTACTATTTGCTATAAGGAGTGTCCTACTAAGGCTATTAATGCATCAAGAAAGAATTCTAACATCTGTGTATCATATCTAACTCAGAAAAAAGATTTAGATGAAAAACAAATGAATTTATTAAATGGAAGAGTATTTGGTTGCGATAGCTGTCAATTAATGTGTCCATATAACAAAGATATAACTAAGTCTAATATAAAAGAATTTGAACCTTTTGATTTTATGAAAGAGGATAAAACAGAAGAGTTATTAGATATATCAAATAAAGGATTTAAAGAAAGTTTTCTTAAAACATCTTGTGGATGGCGAGGTAAGAACGTTCTTAAAAGAAATGCATTACTAAGGGTTAATAAATTTAATAAGGAAAAGATTAAATTGATAAAAACTGATTCAGATTACCCAAGGTGTATATGGATAGACTTTTAAAAAGTAATGAAATATAATAATTATATATGAAATGTTTAAGATAAAGTCATAAAGGCGGGGTTTAAAAGATGTTATCACCAGTAGTAGTTAAAATTATAAAAATAATGCCAGAGAGTCTTTTAGTTAAGTTTGCAAAAAGAACAGTATCTGGATTTTTAAAGAAATATGCAACTATACATACTGAAGGTTTTGAAAATATAGCTAAGGCAGAAGGTGCTAAAATATTTGTTTGTAATCACTTAAGTAATGCAGATGGATTAGTACTTGATAAAATACTTAAGGAAAAGTATGATCCAACATTTGTTGCAGGAGAAAAACTTTCAGATGATCCAGTAACAAACTTAGGAACTAAAATAGTTAAGAATATTACAATTAAGCCAAACTCAGCAGATAGAGAGGCTATTCAGAATATGATTTCTATACTTAAAGATGGGAATAATTTATTCCTTTTCCCAGAAGGTACAAGATCAAGAACAGGGGCTATGATAGAAGGAAAAAAGGGAATACTATTAGTAGCTAGATTAAGTAAAGCTCAAATAGTACCCGTATCAATGTGGGGAACAGATAAGCTTCTTCCTATTAATGAAGGTGGGACAATGGCTGATGAAGCATGGAATCATGCAGATGTTCATGTTAAGTTTGGAGAGCCAATAACATTACCTAGGAAAAAGGAAGAAGGAGAATCTAAACACGAATTTGATGAGAGATCTTTAAATACAATAATGATGGGGATTGCAAAAGGATTACCAGAAGAATATAGAGGGGTTTATTCTGACAAATAGTGGAGGAATGACAAATGAAACAAAGGACTAAGAATATTTTAGAAATACTAAAAGAAGATTATCCAGACGCAAAGTGTGAATTAAATCATGAATCACCTTTTCAACTTTTAGTTGCAACAATACTATCGGCACAAACTACGGATAAGAAGGTTAATGAAATTACAGAACCTTTATTTAGAGAGTATCCAGATGTTGATGCATTTTTAACATTAACAGTAGAGGAACTTGAACAAAAGATAAAGCAGATTGGATTATATAGAAATAAAGCCAAAAATTTATATATGATGGTTAGACAGCTTAAAGAAAAGTTTAATGGAGAAGTTCCACAAACTATGGATGAGGTTACCTCACTTGCAGGTGCTGGAAGAAAAACAGCCAATGTTGTTTTATCAAATGCTTTTGGAATGCCAGCAATAGCTGTTGATACACATGTTTTTAGAGTAAGTAATAGATTAGGTCTTGCAGACTCAGATAATGTCTTAGAAGTTGAACTACAGCTTCAAAAAGAATTACCTAAGAGGGAATGGACACTAACGCATCATTTATTAATTTTCCATGGAAGATATAGATGTATAGCAAGAAGTCCTAAATGTACGGAGTGTAATTTAGTTAAGTATTGTAAAGAAGGCAAGATGAGATTAAAGAGTAAATAAGAAGGTACTATAGGAAAATAATAAGGGGTACATTTAAATGATTTAATCATTTAAATGTACCCCTGTTTTGTAATGTTAGAGATTTATATTATTAATTTAGTAGAAGGTTAACTTTTACTTAATGATATATTGTTGTATATGAACATAGTAATACCTGAACCTATTATAATAGCATATCCTATTATGCTATATGAGTCAGGAATTTGATCAAAAACAATAAATCCTAATACTGCTGCAAATATTATTTGTGTGTAGTCATAAATGGATACTTCTTTTGCAGGAGCATATTTATAAGCTGCAGTTAGTGAAAATTGTGATATTGATGCAAAGACTCCAGCACATAGTAATAGAGAAACTTGTTTAAATGACATTGGAGTAAAGTTTATTATCATTAAAGGTAATGTAAATAAGCAAGAAAATGCTGAAAATACAAACACAATAGTTGGTGCTTTTTCTTTGCCACCAAGGAATCTAACAAATGTATAAGCTGCACCTGCAAATACTGCTGATAGAATACCTATAATTGAAGGTATCATTTCTGAGCTAAATGATGGTTTTACTATAAATAATACTCCTAAAAAAGCTATTAATAATGATCCAATTTGAACTCTATTAATTTTTTCTTTTAAAAATAGAAAGGAGCAAATAATTACAACAAATGGAGAAAGTTTATTTAACATATTAGCATCAGAAAGTATCAAATTATCTATAGCATAAAAATTTGCTAAAATTCCTAAAGTTCCACAAAGTGCCCTACCTAAAAGAAATTTTCTATTTTCTTTTTTACCTATAAAAGAATCCTTAGATTTTAAAATTATGTAAATAGCAACTATTAAGCTTACAAAGTTTCTAAAGAAACTTTTTTGAACTGATGGTAAATCACCAGAGAGCTTAACAAATGTACTCATTAATGCAAATCCTAATGATGATAAAATCATTAAAAGAATTGCTTTGTTTTTATTACTCATGTAACCTCCTAATTTTGAAAATTTATATTATCTATTATGGACTTTTCATCATATATAGTATAGTGATATAATTAATAATACTCAATATAATGATAAATATTCGAGAGTTACAGGAGGAGTTATTTATGAAAATCGGAGTAATAATGGGAGGAATATCTTCAGAGAGAGAGATTTCTTTAAAGAGTGGAAATTCAGTAGTAGAAAGTTTAGATAGAAGTAAATTTGAGGTTTTACCTATAGTTATAGATAAAAAGGAAGACATAATTGAAAAAGTAAAAGGAATAGATTTTGCACTTTTAGCTTTACATGGAGCTTTTGGAGAAGATGGAACTGTTCAATCAGTTTTACAAACTCTTGATATTCCATATTCAGGTTGTGGTCCATTAAGTTCAGCATTATGTATGGACAAGGATTTAACTAAGAAGGTTTTAAAAGCAAATGGAGTTAGAACAGCTGATTGGCTGAATGTAAGATCAGTTGCAGAGATTGATTATGATAAGATTGAAGAAATGGGATATCCTGTATTCGTTAAACCAACTAATGGTGGGTCAAGTGTAGCTACATTTAAAATTTATAAAAAAGAAGAAATTGAAAATGCAGTTATTGAAGGATTAAAATGGGATAGAGAAGTAATGATTGAACAATTTATTTCTGGTGAAGAAATAACATGTCCAGTTATGGGTGATGAATTATTCCCAATTATAGCAATTAGACCAAAGTCAGATTTCTTTGATTTTACACAAAAGTATGCAGCAGATGGTGCAGATGAAGTAGTAATTGAATTAGAAGAAAAACTTCATAATGAAGTAGAACAAATGGCATTTGACACATATAGAGCATTAAAGTGTGAAGTATATTCAAGAATAGATATGATAATCACTAAAGAAGGTGTTCCATATATTCTAGAAGTAAATACTTTGCCAGGCATGACGTCAGCAAGTCTTTTCCCTAAGAGTGCAGCTGCACATGGGATTCCTTTTGATAAGTTCTTAGAGAAGATTATTGAAGGAAGTTTAAAGGTTAGAGGTTAGCTAAAGCACGTGAAGGAAATAAATCCTTCGGATTTATAGAGAATATAATTCGATAAAATAAACCTATGGTTTATTTTATCGTTTTTTTATTTAAAGAAATTATGAGAATTTCATTTGTAATGAAATCTTGAATTGCCCTATCATGTGAACAAAGTGAACCCTATCATTGAGTCGTCAGACGAAAATTTCACTGAATGAAGTGAGCCTTTTACGTGATTTATGATCACCATCTAACCTCACCAATTAAGAAATTATTAAGAAATAATATACTTTTATATTAAGAAGTAATACCTATAATAAAAACATAGGAAATATGGTAAAATTACTTTAGGTACAATAATTAGTGGTATCTTTGGGTCAATATTTATTTTTATGTACCTTATAAAAGAAAAGGGGTGTTTACACATGGATAAGGAAAGAATTTTAGTAGTTGATGATGAACAAGAAATTAGAGATTTAGTTGAGATATATTTAAAGAGCGAGGGTTATGAAACTGTGAAGGCTTCTAACGGACAAGAGGCTCTGGACATTTTAAATGAAGAAGATTTTGATTTAATTATTTTAGATATAATGATGCCTAAGTTAAATGGTATTGATGCATGTATGAAGATTAGAGAAGAGAGAGAATTACCTATAATAATGCTTTCTGCTAAGTCAGAAGATATGGATAAAATATTAGGTTTAAACACAGGTGCAGACGATTACTTAACTAAGCCTTTTAATCCGTTAGAATTAATAGCTAGAGTAAAGTCACAATTAAGAAGATATAAGAGATTTAATAAGAATACTGCAGTTGAAACTGTTGAAGAAAATCCTAATGTAATTGAAATTGATGATTTGGTTATAGATTTAGAAACACATGATGTGAAACTAAGTGGGAATGAGGTTAAGCTAACACCAATTGAATTTGATATTTTAGCATTATTAGCTAGATATAGAGGCAAGGTTTTTAGCATAGAGAACATCTACAATAGTGTATGGAAGCAAGAATTCATGCAATCAGATAACACTGTAATGGTACATATAAGAAAAATTAGAGAAAAAATTGAAGATGATTCTCGTAAACCAAAGTATAT
Organism: Clostridium sp.; assembly: GCA_036637795.1. Lineage (GTDB taxonomy): Bacteria > Bacillota > Clostridia > Clostridiales > Clostridiaceae > Clostridium. The sequence continues at coordinate 85,115 of JAVWLU010000008.1, forward strand.
AAAAACTGTATGGGGGGTTGGCTATAAAATTGAAAAGTAAAACAGAAGGTAAAGGTAATATCTTCATTAGGATTGGTAGACGACTTGCTAATACTAAGATTGGAAGAAAGATTGAAGAACTAAGGGTGTATTTATTTGGATTAATTGAAAAGAGTATAAGATTTGAACTTATAGCCGTTTTTGGAGTATGTTTTGCTATATCATTAGCAGTATATAGTTTCACGAATTCAGCTTTAACTGAATATAATTATATGTCTCATATAGAATATGATTATGATGGTGTTAAAAGAGAGGCTCAAAGTATTCTTGATAAGCTTGTAGGGAAAAATGATAGTTATAAACAAGAAGATTCAACAAGTCAACCTACGGATACAGTAGAAAATGCAAATCAATTATCTAAAGAAAGAGTTAATGAAATTTTAATGCAAAAAGACTCAACGGCTAGAGCGTATATTACTGATTTAGATGGTAAAATATTATATTCAGCAGGTGGAGAAGCAGCAGAAAAAGTAGATATATATAGTGTATTAGAAAAGATGAATACACCTATTGAAAATTCAGATGAAGGAAAAGAAATCACATACTTATATCCTTTAAATATTGATGGTCAAAGAAGTTATTTCCTTTATACAGATAGACCAAATCCATCAATTAGACAAGAGGGATATTATAATTCAAATCCATTTTTAGCATTAGTTATTGCTGTAATAACATTTTTAGCTATATTTATAATTGTTACAAACAAGAAAATGAAGTATATTGAAGAAATATCAAAAGGACTTGCTACAATATCAAAAGGTGATCTAACATATAGAATAGATGTTAGAGGAAAAGATGAGATAGCAGCGCTTGCGAATAATATAAATTATATGGCTATGGAAGTAAATGATAAGATTCAAGCAGAAAGAATTGCTGAACAAACTAAGGGGGAACTTATAACTAATGTTTCTCATGACTTAAGAACACCATTAACATCAGTAATGGGATATTTAGGTTTAGTTAAAGAAGGTAAGTATGAAGATGAGTCTAAGATGAACGAATATTTGAATATTGCATTTAATAAAGCAGAAAGATTAAAGCTTTTAATCGATGATTTATTTGAATATACAAAGCTTAATAACCATGGAATTAAATTGGAAAAAGATGTAGTGAATCTTAATGAGTTCCTATCTCAACTTATAGAAGAGTATATTCCGATGTTTGAAGATAATGAGATGCATGTACATAAGACGTTAAGAAGTACTGATAATTATGTTGAAATTGATTCAGGAAAAATGGTTAGAGTATATGAAAATTTATTAAGCAATGCAATAAAGTATTCATATAAGCCAGGTGTTATTATGCTAGACACGTACAATGAAGGGGATTATATCGTAACAGCGATAAAGAATAGAGGAGAGTCTATTCCAAAGGAAAAGGTAGAGAGGCTGTTTGATAGATTCTATAGAGTAGATGAAGCAAGAAATTCTGATGTAAGTGGAACAGGATTAGGTCTTGCAATATCAAAAAACATTGTTGAATTACATGATGGATTTATATGGGCAGATAGTGTTGGTCAAGATATAACATTCTATATAAAATTAAAAGTGAAACATTAACAATAGTATATATTTATAGATGAAAGTAAAATATAACTTAATATTAAAATGATCAATTATTAATGATTAATTAAAATTAACACTAAAAGTTAAAATTTAATTATGAAATACAAAATTGATCATTTTTTTATTTTTAATTTAAGTTTTAGTAACTTTTTAGCTTGTTCAATAGTATTTTATATATAGATAGTACTTATAATTTCTGGAGGAGAAATGCAAGATAAAAATCCTAATAGTACATTTGGAATAGATATTAATGAATACACTACATCGGTAGACTTTCCAACTTTAGCGAAAACAATAGATTTTTTATATTTGAGATCATCAGGTTCAGGCTCAGGGAAGTTTAGAGTAGATAAAAAGTTTTATGAGTTTGCAAAAAAATCAAGAGAATTTGGAATTCCTGTAGGGGCATATCACTATGCAGTACCGTCTTATGATTTAAATACTGCTGATGATCAGGCAGCTCAATTTGCAGATATTTTACAACGTGGATTTGGAGATAAAGATTATGGAGATTTATTTCCAGTAGTTGATGTAGAAACACCAACAGATGGGTCAGTATCATCTACAGCTATAGTTAAATGGATTGATAGATTCAGAAGGACATTTGAAAAAATAACAAATAGAAAATTAATGTTGTATACAGGTTTGTTTTTCATTGAAGAAAATAATAATTTCCTTGTTCCAGGAAAAGGATATCCATTATCTAATATGCCACTTTGGATAGCTATGTATACTAAGTATGATTATAACCCAGATGTTCCACCTAATATTGGTGGTTGGAAAAGATGGAGAGTATGGCAGTATGCAGAAGACCAAAAGGTTCAAGGTGTAGGAAATGCTTTAGATGCCAATTGGGGTCCAGATAATATTGAATTATTAGCACAACCAAAGAAAGTTACTGGGTTAAGAGCTAATAAAAAGGGTAATAAGGTAATCGTAACATGGAATAGATCTAGTGAAGCTGATATAGCAGGATATAACGTTTTTGCTAATGGATATTGGCTTGGTACATTGGATAGTAATGATACGGTATTTGAGATTGATTACAGAAACTTACCATTTGTTCCATCAGGACCTGTTAGAATAGCAGTTGAAGCTTTTGATTTTGATGGTGATACATCACAAAGAGCAACAGTAACTGTTTAACTAAGTGAATGATGTATAGAGTAATAGAATTATATTAAATGAATAATCAATTATCAGTATGAAAATAAGAGTAGTTAATAAGCTTCTGTTATTTATAATTTAAGTGATAATTGATTATTTTGTTTTTTTATAGGATTAACAATTGTTAAAATGTAGTATATAGTTACATAAAAACCGATTATTCAACATAGTGTAATTTCGATATTAAATATAATTAAGTTTATTTAATAAAAAAACTAAGAAAAATGTAAGAAAATAATCAGCCAAAATGCAATTATTTGTAGTATAATTTAAGTGGACTAATAATTAATATACGAGAGGAGTGGAGTTAGTGGAGAATAATAAAGCAAGTAAAATAGAAGCTTTAAAGCTAGCTTTTAAAAAGAATCAAAAACCTCTATTAATAGCTACTGCAGTGATTGTAATAATAATTGCTTCGGCTGCAGCTTACATATATTCCGTTAATAACAAGATTGTTTCTTGGGAAAACAAAGTTTACCCAGGAGTAGAGGTTTACGGAGTAAGTCTTGGTGGGCTAGATAAAGAAACAGGTTTAAAGGTAATTGAAGAACAATTAATTCCTAAAATTAATGAAAAGAAAATAAAAATTACTGTTGGAGATAAAGTAAATGAAATATCTTATGCAGATATAGCTCCAAGCTACGATGCTAATAGTATTTTAGATGAAGCAATGGCTTTTGGAAAAGATAAAGGTCTTTTCGATAAAAAATCATTAATTGATAATGAAACAAAGCAAGAGCTTACACCAAATGTAGCTTATGATGATGAATTACTTAGAAGTAAAGAAGCTGAAATAAGAAAAGCAGTTGATGTGAATCCTGTAGATGCTAAAATTGTTATTAATGGTACAACACCATCAGTTACAGAAGAAGTATTAGGTTACACAATAGATGCAGAAGATTTTCATAATAAAATAGTTGAAAGTATAAGTGGTAATCCATTAGAGAGTTCAGAATTAACTTTCGAACTTAAAGAAACAGCAGCTAGAATTAAAGCTTCTGATTTAAATAAGATTGATAGTAAAATTAGCACGTTTTCAACAAACTATAGAAGAGGTTCAGATTTAGGTAGAGATAAAAATATGGAAGTAGCAGCAGGTTACATAAATGGTACTGTTTTAATGCCAGGAGATGTATTTAGTTACTATGATAAGATAGGACAAACTACTCCAGAAAAAGGATATGAAAAGGCAAATGTTTATGTTGCTGATAGAATAGAAAAAGATTATGGTGGTGGTGTTTGCCAAATATCTACTACTCTTTATAGAGCTGCTATGGGAGCAAACCTTAGATCAGTTGAAAGAAGAAATCATTCAATGACAGTTAGTTATGCTGAACTTGGATTAGATGCTACATATGCATCAGGATATATTGACTACAAATTTAAAAATGAATATGATTTCCCAGTGTATATTCAAGGGTCAGTAACAGGAAATCAAGTTATATTCAGTATATTTGGTAATCAAGAAGGTATGGGTGGAAAGACTTATAAAATGGCATCAGAAGTGCTTGAAACATATCAACCAAAGGTAGTTAAAAAAGATGATCCAAACCTTTATGTTGGAGAAGAAAGAGTTACACAAGCAGGAATGGTAGGACATAAGGTTAAATCATACCAAATAACTTATGAAAATGGTCAAGAAGTTAATAGAGAGTATATTGCAACAGATGTATATAATACTCAAGATAGAATTATAAGTGTTGGTACAAAACCAAAGCCAGAAGCACCGGTAGTACCAGCAGAATAAGTATAAAGAAATTCTAATATTTTTCTAAAAAATAAGCATGTTACTTGGCATGCTTATTTTTTTTTAGTTATAATAGACAATATGGTGTTAAAGATATATTAAATGTATCGTAGGTTTATGTAAATTTCGGGATAAGAATGATACTATAGATAAGTACTATATTTTAGTAAGGAGAAAATTATGAAATTTGATATTGTGTGTATAGATATAGATGGAACACTTCTAGGTGAAAAACATAGATATTCAGAAAGGACTAAGAAGGCAGTAAATGATTGTGCAAAGAAAGGTGTTCATGTGGTTTTAACTACAGGGAGATTATATAATAATGCTGCATATTATTCTAAGAAATTAGGTCTGAAAGCACCAATAATAGCTACAAATGGAGCTGTTGTTGCAAATGAAGCTGGAGAAATAGTTTATAAAAAAACTATTCCACATGAAAAATGTATGGAAATAGCTAATGTCTTAATAAGAGAAAAAGTAATATTTCAATACTATTCTTTAAAAGATATTTATTGTAGTAGTTATCCTTGTTATCTTGGTAGTAAGTATATAATGACAAGACAGATATCCTCAGGTCAATATGATATAAATTACAAAGTAACTCCTAGTATAAAGAAAATAGAAAATACTATAAAAGAAGAATCAGAAGGAATAACAAAATTTATTGCATTATCAATAAATCCGCAAAAAATAAGTAGTTTAAAAGAAGCACTTAAAAAAATTGATGATATAGAAGTTTATGGATCTGGTGAAAGAAGTGTAGAAATAAACTATAAAGGTGTATCTAAAGGAAATGCAATAGAGTTTTTATCGAATATAAATAATGTACATAGAGATAGAGTTATGTGTATTGGAGATAATGAAAATGACATATCTATGATAAAGTATGCAGGCCTAGGTGTGGCTATGGGAAATGGAATTCCATACTTAAAGAGTATTGCAGATGAAATTACAGATAATAATGTTGAAGATGGAGTAGCTAAGGCGTTGGAAAAATACATATTGGATTTTAGTGAAGAGGGAAAGTAGGAGTTAAGAGGGAAGAGATAAGAGTTAAGAGGTTGGGGAATACATAGTAAAAATTGATAAGTAATTAACCTGAATATATACATTTTGCTAATTATTACTGAGTCAATACAGACTTTACTATTATAGTAACGTGTAGTATTATCATAGGTAGGATAATAGTATTAATTTACGTTTGGAGGGAATAAGTTGTCAAACTTAAATATTGTAATGTATCAGCCAGAGATTCCTCAAAATACTGGCAATATCGCAAGAACTTGCGTTTTAACAGATTCAACTTTGCATTTAATAGAACCATTAGGATTTAAAATAGACGATAAACATATAAAAAGATGCGGAATGGATTATTGGAAAGAATTAAAACTTGAAATACATGAGAGTTACGAAGCATTTATGGAGAAGTATGGAGATCAAAGAATATTTTTAGCAACAACACATGGTGGAGATTTCTATGATCAAGCTAAATTCCAAAAGGGTGATTTCATAATGTTTGGAAGGGAATCATCAGGAGTACCACAAGATGTGCACGAAGCACATATGGGAGTAAGAATTCCTATGATTCAAACAAGTACGAGAAGTTTAAATGTTTCAAACACAGCTGCTATATTAGCATATGAAGCATTAAGACAAATCGGTTTTCCTAATATGAAATAATACGGGGGTACGTTAATGAATAAGATTAAGATTATAACAGATAGTACTATAGATTTACCGAAAGATTTAGTTGAAAAGTATGGTATAGAAGTTTTACCAATGCTTATTAATTTTGGTGAAGAAAGTTATCTTGATGGTGTTGAACTAAGCACAAATGAAATGCAAGATAGAATTACAAAAGAAAATGTACTACCAACTACAGCTCAAGTAACACCAACTAGATTTGAAGATTGTTTCAAGAAGTATTTAGATGAAGGTTATAAAATTTTAGTAATAACTATATCATCTAAAATGAGTGGAACATATCAATCAGCATGTATAGCTAAGAATATGTTAGAGTCAGATGATATTGTGGTAATTGAATCAGAATTAGTTACTCTAGCTTATGGTATGTTAGTTGTAGAAGCTGCAAAACTTATAGAAGCAGGAAAATCATTAGAAGAAATTGAAGAGAGAGTTTTAGAACTTCGTTCAAAAGTAAAAAGTTCATTAAGCTTTGAATCTTTAGAAAACCTAGTTAGAGGTGGAAGATTATCTAAAACAGTTGGAACTATTGGTGCTGTTTTAGGATTAAGATTAATACTTGAAATTAGAGATGGCGAAATGGCTGTTAAGGATAAAGTAAGAGGAAGCAAAAAGGCTTTAAAGAAGATAATTTCTGATTTAGAAGCTTGTGATAGAGATGAATCTGTAGCTGTAGGTCTTTTAGATAGCTACAATGAAGATATTTATGCTGGATTAAAAACTTACTTAGATGAAAATAATATAGAATATTTTGAATCAAAAGTTGGATGTGCTGTTGGTATTCATGCAGGTCCAAAAGCTTGTGGATTATTATTTATAAGTAAATAAATTAAATTAGAAAGATAAATCTTTGTTAAAAAGAATTTATATGACCAATTGATAATAAAAATTAAGATAGTTAACTTATATATGCGTTAATTACTTTGATTTAGATTGTTAATTGGTCATTTTTAATATAAAAAAGTAATAAATAAGTCGAATTATTATAAAACATTTCAATATAGTTTTAATGAAAATTTAATATATATTCAAGTTTATAATAAGAGATGTAATTTTATGTCTTGATAAGGTGAGTATAATCGGTTTATACTAATCATAAGATAAATTAAGTAGAATATTCATAATTTTGTTTTGAATTATGAATATTACTAAATTGGTATACGAAGGTGAAGCGATGAAATTAGATTTTAATTTAAATCTTACTCAAGAACAGAGATTAGTAATGACTCAACAAATGCAGCAGTCAATTAAACTATTACAAATGTCTACTGCAGACCTTAGAGAGCATATTGATACTGAATTTCAAGAAAATCCAATTCTTGAAGCTAATTTTGATATGGTACAAGAAGATTCAAAGTTTCAAGATAAAATAGATTATAAAGAAATGTTAAAATATCTAGAATTTGATAGTTATGGGTCACAGAGTTATGGAAATGAATATAACCCTGATGATGATGTTTCACCATTTAATTTTATTTCTGAAAAACAATCTTTAAATGAATACTTAATTGAGCAAGTTAGAGAAAGTGAAGAAGATGAGTTAACAAAAGTAATAATGGAATATATGGTTGAAAGCTTAGATAGTAGAGGTTACTTAGAGATTCCTATAAATGATATATGTGAAGAATTAAATATATCATTAGAAGAGGGGGAAGAGGTACTTGAATTACTTCAAGGATTAGAACCTAATGGAATTGGAGCTAGAACTCTTCAAGAATGTCTAATGATACAATTAAGAAATGTTGGAGAATTAGATGAAATAATTGAAGAGATAATAGCAAATTATTTAGATTTAATAGCAGAGAATAAATATCCTGTAATAGCAAAGAAACTTGGAATAACTCCAAAGGAAGCACAAGATTACGGAGATAAAATAAAAACATTAGAACCTAAACCATCTAGAGGATTTTATACAGGGGAAGATGTTAGATTTATAATACCAGATGCATCTATTAGAAAAATTGATGGTGAGTATTTTGTAATTATGAATGAAGGTGTAGTACCAAAGTTATCTATAAGTTCAGTTTATAAGCAAGTTATTAATGGAAATAAGGACAAGCAAACTGAAGAATATGTTAAAGATAAGCTAAATAGTGCAATGTTTTTAATAAAAAGTATAGAACAAAGAAAAGGTACACTTCAAAAAGTATTAGAAAGTATAGTAAAAAAACAAAAAGAATACTTTGATAAAGGACATAAATACTTAAAACCTATGACAATGAAAGAAATTGCTGAAGAGATTGATGTTCATGAATCAACAGTAAGTCGTGCTGTTAGGGATAAGTATATTTTAACTAGTGCAGGTACTACAAAAATAAAGGATTTATTTGTTGCTGGGTTAAGTACAAGTCAAAGTGCAAGTAGCGAAGATGTTGCTGTTACAAAAATAAAGGATAGAATAAAAGAGTTAATAGCAGAGGAAAATAAGAAAAAACCTCTATCAGATCAATTTATTTGCGATAAATTAAATGAAGAAAAGTTTAATATATCAAGACGTACAGTAGCTAAATATAGAGAAGAAGTTGGAATAAAATCTTCAAGTAAAAGAAAAAGAATAGAATAATTTATAGAAATTATGAAATAGAATAAAGTTATGTGTATTGGGAATTATAATGTGGGGGTGTATCAAAGTGATTTATCATTTTAATATATCTCCACTTTTTATTTTATATTTATATTTAAAAAAGTATATGTGTATAAACAGGAGTAGATACATAAATATTCTTATACATAGAAGAATAAATGAATAGAAGAGTAGAAGAATATGCAGTAAGCATAAGGTGTTGAGAACTATTGCTATAAAAATAACATCTAAAATATGGAAAAATGAATTAGCGATTTAAAAGGCAATTGAAATGAAAAAAATAGACTGATATAGTAAAGTTGAACTTGATTTAAGTTATAAAAAATAGTGGATAAGTTGAAAGTTAATTTGTAAAATTTTCATAATAAGAAAAAATATAAAATAAAAAATATAAAAATTTTCTATAAAGCCTTTAAAAGTTAAAGAATATGTTTTATAATATGAATGTGGGACAAATTGAAAAACAGTGGGACGATTTGTGACCAAGGGAGGGTTTAAAGTGCAGGAAATATTAAAACTACAGAAAAAAATAGTTCCTGAGCTTGTTGAGGTCCTCGAAAAAAGGTATAACGTACTAAGAACTATTTATCATAATCAACCAATCGGAAGAAGGGTTTTAGCTAATCAACTAGGACTTGGTGAAAGAATAGTAAGAAATGAAATAAATTTCTTAAAATCTCAGAATTTAATTGAGATAAACACACCAGGTATGACAGTGACAGAAGAAGGTCAAGAAATTGTGGATGAACTAAAAGAGTTTATTCATGAGATAAAAGGTCTTGTAGATGTCGAGAGAGGCGTAAAGAACTTACTAGGATTAAGAGATGTAATTATAGTTCCAGGTAATGTTGAAGAGAACCATACTGTTTTAAAAGATTTAGGCAAGGCTACATCTGCATACATAAAATCCATCATTAAGAAGGATAATATAATTGCAATTACTGGAGGAACTACAATTCGTGAAGTTGTAGAAGCATTTCCAAAAGTAAATAGCCAAAGTAATGTCTTAGTGGTGCCTGCAAGAGGTGGCATGGGGAAGAAAGTGGAATCACAAGCTAATAATTTAGCGGCTTCACTTGCTAAAAAGCTTAATGGATCATATAGAATGCTTCATATACCAGAAAACTTAAGTGCTGAAGTGTTAGACTCTCTTTTAAAAGAATCTGACATAAAACAAGTGATTGATTACATTCACGAAGCAGATATATTAATTTATGGTATAGGTAATGCAGTAGAAATGGCCCATAAAAGAAATGTCTCAGATGAACAAGTTCAGAAATTGGTTGACTTAAATGCAGTAGGAGAGGCATTTGGATGTTACTTTAATAGTAACTCAGATGTAGTACTTGAGAATACATCTATTGGTATTAATACTCAAGATGCTAAAAAAATTAACACTCATATTGCGGTAGCAGCAGGAGAAAATAAAGTAGAGTCAATTATAGCAGCTGCAAGAAATAATGAAAATGCTGTTCTCTTTACAGATGAAGCAGCAGGCAGAAAAATACTAGAGTATTTTTCCAAGTAATTAGTTAAATTTTTTAAATTTATATAAAAACTATTTTTTAGGAGGTAATTGCAAATGGTAAACGTAGCAATTAATGGTTTTGGAAGAATAGGAAGATTAGCTTTAAGATTAATGATTGAAAACCCTGAATTCAAGGTAGTTGCAATCAATGACTTAACAGATGCTAAAGCTTTAGCTCACCTATTCAAATATGATTCAGCTCAAGGTAGATTCAACGGAGAAATCGAAGTTAAAGAAGGAGCTTTCGTAGTTAACGGAAATGAAATTAAAGTTACTGCAGAAAGAAATCCTGCTGACTTACCATGGAAAGAATTAAACGTAGACGTAGTTTTAGAGTGTACTGGATTCTTTACATCTCAAGAAAAAGCTGGTCTTCATTTAGAAGCTGGTGCTAAGAAAGTTGTTATTTCAGCTCCTGCAACTGGAGATGTTAAGACTGTTGTTTTCAACACTAACAACGAAATCTTAGATGGATCAGAAACAGTTATTTCAGGTGCTTCATGTACTACAAACTGTTTAGCTCCAATGGCTAAAGTATTAAATGATAAGTTCGGAATCGAAAAAGGATTCATGACAACTATTCATGCATACACTAATGACCAAAACACTTTAGATGGCCCACATGCTAAGGGTGACTTAAGAAGAGGTAGAGCTGCTGCTAACAGTATCGTTCCTAACTCAACTGGAGCTGCTAAAGCAATCGGTCTAGTTATTCCTGAATTAAAAGGAAAATTAGATGGTGGTGCTCAAAGAGTTCCTGTTATCACTGGTTCATTAACTGAATTAGTTTGTAACTTAGCTAAAAACGTAACTGTAGAAGAAGTAAACGCTGCTATGGCTGCTGCTGCTAACGAATCATTTGGTTACACTGAAGAAGAAATCGTATCAGTAGACGTTATCGGAACTACTTTCGGTTCATTATTCGATGCAACTCAAACAAGAGTTATGGAAGTTAACGGACAACAATTAGTTAAAGTTGCTTCTTGGTATGACAACGAAATGTCATACACTAACCAATTAATCAGAACTTTAAAGTACTTCGTTACTAGATAGTTTTAATTTTAATTGAATATTAAGTGTAAACTTAAATAGACATAAAAGTGGTCTGGTTTGTAGTTATGGCTACAAGTCAGGCCATTTTAAATATATGAATACATGAAAAAATAATTTAAGAGGTGAAAGAGAATGAGCTTCAATAAGAAAACAATAGAAGATATTGCTGTTAAAGGTCAAAGAGTATTAGTAAGATGTGACTTCAATGTTCCATTAAAAGATGGAGTTATCACTGATGAAAATAGATTAACTGGAGCACTTCCAACAATCAAGTACTTAGTAGAAAACGGAGCTAAAGTTATACTTTGCTCACACTTAGGAAAAGATGCTTCAAAATCTTTAGCACCAGTTGCTACAAGATTAAGCGAAATGCTTGGAAAAGAAGTTGTTTTTGCAAGAGACGAAGAAGTAGTTGGAGCTAACGCTAAAGCTGCTGTTGCTGCAATGAACGATGGAGATGTTGTTTTATTAGAAAACACAAGATGCAGAAAAGAAGAAACTAAAAATGGCGAAGAATTATCAAAAGAATTAGCTTCTTTATGTGATATCTACGTTAATGATGCTTTCGGAACTGCTCATAGAGCTCATAGCTCAACTGAAGGAGTAACTAAGTTTGTTGATACAGCTGTTTGTGGATACTTAATTCAAAAAGAATTAAAGTTCTTAGGAGAAGCTGTAAACACTCCTGTTAAACCTTTCGTTGCTATCTTAGGTGGAGCTAAAGTTTCAGATAAGATTGCTGTTATCAACAACCTTTTAGATAAAGTTAACACTATCATCATCGGTGGTGGAATGGCTTATACATTCTTAAAGGCTCAAGGATATGAAATCGGAACTTCATTAGTTGAAGCTGATAGATTAGACTACGCTAGAGAAATGATCGAAAAGGCTGCTGCTAAGGGAGTTAACTTCTTATTACCAGTAGACCACAGAGTTGCTAACACTTTTGCTGATGTAGAAGCTGTTGTTACTGCTGATCAAAACATCGAAGCTGGATTCATGGGATTAGATATCGGACCTAAGACTGAAGCTTTATATGCTGAAGCTATCAAAGATGCTAAGACTGTTATCTGGAATGGACCAATGGGAGTATTCGAATTCGAAAACTTCAACAAAGGAACAATCGCAGTTGCTAAAGCTATGGCTGATGCAGATGCTACAACAGTTATCGGTGGAGGAGACTCAGCTGCAGCTGTTAACATCTTAGGATTCGGAGATAAAATGACTCACATCTCAACAGGTGGTGGAGCTTCATTAGAATTCTTAGAAGGTAAATTATTACCAGGAATCGAAGCATTAAACAATAAATAATTAGGAAATAAGAGAGAAGAGAGAAGAGGTATTAACTTTTCACTCTTCACTTTTAACTTTTCACTAAAATAAATTTAAGAGGTGTTTTATAATGAGAAAGCCAATTATCGCTGGAAACTGGAAGATGCATTACACTCCAGAAGAAGCTGTTACAGTTATAAATGAATTAAAAGAATTAGTTAAGGATGCTACTTGTGATGTAGTTGTATGTCCTACTTTCGTTTGCTTAGATGCAGTATTAAAAGCTGTTGAAGGAACAAACATCAAAGTTGCTGCACAAAATATGCACTTTGAAGAAAAAGGAGCTTTCACAGGAGAAGTTGCTCCAGGAATGCTTCAAGCTATGGGAGTTAGCTATGTTGTTTTAGGACATAGTGAAAGAAGAGAGTACTTCAACGAAACTGATGAAGCTCTAAACAAAAAAGTTAAGGCTGCTTTCGCACACAACTTAACTCCAATCCTTTGCTGTGGAGAATCTTTAGAGCAAAGAGAAAACGGAACTACTAATGCTGTAGTTGGAGCTCAAATCAAAGCTGATTTAGAAGGTTTATCACCAGAATTAGCTGAAAAAGTTGTTATTGCTTATGAGCCAATCTGGGCAATCGGAACTGGTAAGACAGCTACAAACGAACAAGCTAACGAAACAATAGCAGCTGTTAGAGGCGTTGTTGCTGAAATGTTCGGAAAAGAAGTTGCTGATAAAGTAAGAATCCAATACGGTGGATCAGTTAAACCAAACACAATCAAAGATCAAATGGCTATGTCAGATATCGATGGTGCTTTAGTTGGTGGAGCTAGCTTAGTAGCTACTGATTTCTCACAAATCGTTAACTTTTAGTTAGTTTAGGAACATGAAAATAGATAATAGACTAACATAATGGGTTATTATTTATTTGATTGTGACTTAGGTAGCCTTTATGTTAAAAGAGTTAACATAAAGGCTACTTTTATTTTGTTTTAAATAAGATTTTAACTATTTATTATTAAATAATTTGAGATAAAACTAATTAATTTTTGTGTTAATGTTTACTACATAAGCCTCGATATTGTTCAATTTTAATAGATATAGTATAATGGAGAAGGCATTTAAGAAAGATATTATTAGAATGTTTAAAATATAGATAACTTGGAGGGAATTATGGCTAATAAAAAACCTGTTATGTTAATGATACTAGATGGATTTGGTATGGCACCAAATGCAGAAGGAAATGCTGTAGAAGCAGCAAACAAACCAAATTATGATAGCTTAATGGCAAAGTATCCTCATACTTTACTAAATGCAAGTGGATTATCAGTTGGATTACCAGAAGGTCAAATGGGTAACTCAGAAGTTGGTCACTTAAATATTGGTGCAGGAAGAGTTGTATACCAAGAATTAACTAGAATAACTAAAGCTATAAATGATGGAGATTTCTTTACAAATGAAACTCTAAATTTAGCTGTTAACAATGCTAAAGAAAAGAATGCAGCACTTCATTTAATGGGACTTTTATCTGATGGTGGAGTTCATTCTCACATAGATCACTTAAAAGGATTATTAAAATTAGCTAAAGAAGCTGGATTAGATAAAGTATATGTACATTGCTTTATGGATGGTAGAGACGTTGCTCCATCATCAGGTAAAGATTTTATAATTCAATTACAAGAAGCTATGGCAGAAATCGGAGTAGGTGAAATTGCTACAGTTTCAGGAAGATACTATGCTATGGATAGAGATAACAGATGGGAAAGAGTTGAACTTGCTTACAATGCTATGGTTTTAGCTGAAGGCGAAAAAGCTACATCTGCAGTTGAAGCTATGGAAAGATCTTATGCAGACAACAAATTAGACGAATTCGTTTTACCAGTTGTTATTGAAAAAGATGGTGCTCCAGTAGGAAAGATTCAAAATGGAGATTCAGTTATATTCTTTAACTACAGACCAGATAGAGCTAGAGAATTAACTAGAGCTGTTAACGATAAAGAATTCACAGGATTCAGCAGAGAAACTTTAGATTTAACATTTGTAACAATGACTCAATACGATGCTTCATTAGAAGGCGTTAAAGTTGCTTACAAACCTCAAAGCTACACAAACACTTTAGGTGAATATGTTGCTAATAAGGGATTAAATCAATTAAGAATTGCTGAAACAGAAAAGTACGCTCACGTTACTTTCTTCTTCAATGGTGGAGAAGAACAACCAAACAAAGGCGAAGATAGAGCATTAGTTGCTTCACCAAAAGTTGCAACTTATGATTTACAACCAGAAATGAGTGCTCCAGAGTTAACTGAAAAGTTAATCGGATTATTATCAGAAGATAAATATGACATGGTTATATTAAACTATGCTAACCCTGATATGGTTGGACACACAGGTGTATTTGAAGCAGCAGTTAAGGCTGTTGAAGCTGTAGATTCATGTTTAGGAAAAGTAGTTGATAAAGTATTAGAATTAGATGGTTCTGTATTTATTACAGCTGACCACGGAAATGCTGAAACAATGATCGATTTCTCAACAGGAAAAGAGTTCACAGCACATACAACATCACCAGTTCCATTTGTATGGGTTGCAAACCACACTGATGGAAAAACACTTAAACCAGGGAAGCTAGCTGATATAGCTCCAACAATGTTACAAGAAATGGGATTAGAAGTACCAGCAGAAATGACTGGAGAAATTTTAATCGCAAATAAATAATATATTTTAAAGAAGGCGTATCAAAATGATTTTATTATTTTGATACGCCTTCTTAATTTTACTTATAATAAAGTATTTTTTTGTAATTAAATAATAAAAAAATATAACTTAAAAGCTTTACAAGTATAATACAGTGAGATTTTTCTGAAAATTTGAGCATAATATATACAGAGAATAGAAAAAGGTATAATATATGTATATATTGTGAATAAATTATGAACGGGATGTGGGTATTATATGAAAGTAAAAATAGTTACAGATTCAGCATGTGATTTACCATTATCATATGTGCGAGAAAATAACATAGAAGTAGTTAGTTTAAAAGTAAATATAAATGATGAATTTATGGAAGATGATTTAGGCGAAACATTAAAGTATGATTGGTTATATGAGCAAATAAGAACAGGGGTTATGCCTAAAACAGCCCAAGCTAATGCATATGAGTTTGAACAAGTATTTAAAAAATACACTAATGAAGGATATGCAATTATATGTATTACATTAGCTGGTGTATTAAGTGGAACATATAATTCTGCGAATATAGCTAAGGATTCAATTGTAGATGAAAATAAAGATGCAGATATTACAGTAATAGATTCAACATCAGTAACATCAGGGCTTGGAGCAATAGTTTACTATGCAAATGATATGTTGAAATTAGGAAAAAGTAAAAATGAAATTATAGACTGGATAGAATCAAATAAAAGATGCATTAACCATTCAATAGTGATAGATGATTTAACATGTTTAAAACATGGAGGTAGAATATCAAGCACAACAGCTCTTGTTGGAGGATTATTAAATATTAAACCAACAATAAGTCTTGATAATGATGGTAGATTAGTACCTGGTACAAAGATAAAAGGAAAGAAAAAAGTATTAAAATACCTTGCAAATGAAGTAAAAGAAAAGGCTATTAACTTAGAAAATCAAGTTGTGTTTATAAGTCATGGAGATTGCTTAGAAGAAGCAGAAGCATTAAAAGAAATAATATTATCAGAAAATCAAGTTAAAGGTGTAATGATAAATTATATTGGAAGTACAATTGGATGTCATGGAGGTCCAGGAGCTTTAGTTGCAGCATTTATTGGAGAAGAGCGAGTTTAATGGATAAAGGGTAAACCCAAGGTTTACGCTAAAGTGAAGCAAGTTTCGATGAGGAAATAAGTCCTTTGGATTTATAAAATTATAATGGGATAAAACCAGTTGGTTTTATCCCATTATAATTTATTTTAAAGAAATATTTGATTTCTATTTCGCTTAAACTTTCGCACATTTACAAAATGAACTTTTGAGGAATATATAAATTACACTTAGCCAATGGATTGTTTTAAATATGAACAAAATATTAAAAATATACTTTGATTATCAAATTATTTGAAAGTAAATATAAAATATGATATTATGTTTATACAAATTAAATAAAGAAAAATACAGTTAGGTTTATAAGCTAATTAAATACAAATGATAGATTAAAAATAATAAACTGCGGAGGAATTTAATATGAATAAAATAAAGATTTTAACAGATTCAGCATGTGATTTACCAATTTCATATGTTAAGGAAAATGATATAGAGGTAGTATGTTTAAAGGTAAATATAACAGGAGATTTTATAAATGATGATTTAGGACAAACTCTAAAATACGATTGGTTCTATGATCAAATAAGAGAAGGTGCTACACCAACAACAGCACAAGCGAATGCTTATGAATTTGAAGAAGCATTTAAGAAATATACTGACGAAGGATATTCAGTAATATGTTTAACTATAGCAAGTCCTTTAAGTGGTACATATAATTCAGCTAATATAGCAAAAGAGTCAATCTTAGAAGAAAATCCAAATGCTGATGTGACAGTTATAGATTCACTTTCAGTATCATTAGGTCAAGGTGCATTAGTTTATTATGCAACAGAAATGGTTAAGGAAGGAAAAACTAAAGAAGAAATAGTTACTTGGCTTTCAAATAATAGGTCAAATATAAATCATGCAATAGTAATAGATGATTTAGAATGTTTAAAAAGAGGTGGGAGAATTTCAAGTGCAACTGCTTTAGTTGGAGGGTTATTAAATATAAAGCCAACATTAAGTCTTGATGATAATGGAGCTTTGTTACCAGGAACTAAAATAAAAGGTAAAAAGAAAGTTTTAAGATACTTAGCAAATGAAGTAAAAGAGAAATCTGTAAATATAGAAAATCAAGTTATCTTTATATGCCATGCTGATTGTTTAGCAGAAGCAGAATCTTTAAAAGAATTAATACTAGAAGAAAATAAGGTTAAAGATGTAGTTATAAACTATATTGGAACAGCTGTTGGATCACATGGTGGACCAGGAACATTAGCTGCTGTATTTATTGGAAATGGAAGAGCTTAATGGTGAAAGGCTTTCCGTGACTTCACTTTTAATTTGCAAAGGGGCTGTATCAAAATGATAAATCATTTTGATACAACCCCTTTAATTTTAAATTTTCAATTATGATACGTCCCCTTTGTGTATTTGAAAAAAATC